>NZ_CP189852.1:3171590-3805909 GCF_050235535.1 Aliinostoc sp. HNIBRCY26 | reverse complement strand
CCAAATTACAGCCCTGAATCGACAAATTCAAGCGGAAAGCGATCGCCAAAATCGGGTGGTGAGTTCAGCCAAAGCTGCATTTAATCGCGCCCAACGCAATTATCGAGATCAGCAAATTGCTGCTCAAACAGAGGTAGAAGCAGCCCAGGCGAACTTAAATAGAGCGCGCAACGAATGGTCTAAAGCGCAGGTAGAATTGCGTTCTGCCCATGCTAACTTGCAATCAACCAAAGCCGCGATGAATGCAGCCCAAGCCAAACGCGATCGCTATCAGCAAGTAGTCCAAGCTGGTGCTTTATCTTTGAATCAGTTAGAAGAAGTACAGTTGGATGTGGCTCAACAACAGCAAGCGGTGGAAGTGCGACAAGCCACCATTGAGGCGCAACAGCAAATCATTGCCCAACAACAACAAGCTGTAGCCGCCGAACAAGCCAAACTACGCCGCGCTCAAACTGCGCTGAATCCTAGTGATGCAGAAGTAGCGATCGCTAAACAAACTATTGCCCAAGAAATGGCTAGCGGTCAAGCCACACTTGCAACCCTCAAGCGAGAATGGGAAGCTTTATTTCAACAACGATTACAAATTAAAAATCAACTCCAGCATGACACCAGCGAACTCCAACAAGTAGACAAGGATCTCAGTCAAACTCAGATTACAGTCACCGAAGATGGGATTCTCTCCCAATTAAACTTGCGAAACCCTGGACAATCAGTCAGTCAAGGCGAAGAAATTGCTCAAATTGTCCCTAGTCATGCGCCCTTAGTCATCAAAGCTACCGTTTCCCCCGATGATGTCAGTAAGTTGGCACCAGGTCAAGAAGTACAGATGCGGGTTTCAGCTTGTCCCTATCCTGATTACGGTACTCTCAAAGGTGTTGTCGGTCAAATTTCTCAAGATACAATTAAATCCACCCAAGGTAGTGCGAGTGCGGTTTACGAAGTCACGATACTTCCAGAAAACTTGTCCTTTGGCAGCCGCAACCATCAATGTACTATTCAGCCAGGAATGCAGGGACGAGCTGATATTATTTCTCGCAAAGAAACAGTCTTGAAATTCTTGCTCAGAAAAGTCAGGTTAATTGCTGACTTGTAATCAGTAATTCAAAATTCCAAATGATTTTGAAAAAGCCGAACTCCTATTAAAAATGATGATTTCCATCTCCATAATTCCTACTCCCTAACTAATTCAAAGGTGATTTTTTGTAAATAAAATTTAAACTTCCGTAAGAGTTTAAACTTAAGCTAAATAATTGAATATAAGCATTTTCACTAATTATGCGATCTGATATAGGATTCCTATTTGATTTTTGAAAAAAACTCGGTACACTTTGATTCCTTCTTTCCCGTTCCCTGTTCCCTGTTCCCTCCCTACGCAAATAATTTCAGGAATCAAAGCGGATTCCTATAGATTGTTACAAGAGTCTGATTATTTTGTAAGGTACTGAAGAAACAAAAAAGGTAAAGATGAAAGACCAACAAAAAAACTTGCCGCATATCGATTGGTTGATTGAACTTACTCCCAGTGAGCAAGAACAAATCAATGGAGGTAATGGAGGTAGCCTAACTTCAACTCAAAACACTGATCCTAATGGTCGGCCAGCGATCGCGCCCACACCTTTGCCACCACCACCACAACCAGAAGGGGATTTTTATCCAAAATTACCAGGTTTGAAATCATAACCTCTTGATTTCAACTTCCCCATCTCATAGTTCGTACAAAACTAAGGTTTTAATATTTTTGAGGATGGTAATCATGAGTCTTAGCTGTTCATCTAGGTGCTGGCTATTAAGAATTACCAGTTTCATAGCCATATGTACAGCATACATTGCATCCGGAGACTTTGCTACAGCTCAGATTACCCCTGATTCCTTCTTAGGTGCAGAAAGTTCTATGCTGACTCCAAATGTTAGTATAGGCGGTCTTCCTGCTGTTCAAGTAGATGGCGGAGCTATAAGAGGTACAAGCATATTTCACAGTTTTCAAGAATTCAATGTTGCAGATGGACAGCGAGTCTTTTTCACTAATCCTGGGGGAATTGAAAACATTTTCAGCCGAGTCACTGGAACTAACCCATCAACAATTTTGGGGACGCTTGGTGTTAACGGTGGAGCCAATCTATTTTTACTAAATCCCAATGGCATTATTTTTGGGCCTAATGCGAGGCTTGACCTCCGTGGTTCGTTTTTAGCTAGTACAGCCCAGAGCATCAAATTTAATAATGGTATAGAATTTAGCACTACTAACCCCTCTGCTCCTCCTTTTCTAACGCTCAATGTCCCCATTGGCTTGCAATACGGACAAAATCCAGGGAGAATTCTCGTCCAGGGGCAAGGTAACGAATTGAGAGTTAATCAGGAGACTGGTGAGGTACTTGAGTTCAATCGCTCTGGTGGTCTGGAGGTTGACCCCGGTCAAACTTTGGCTCTGGCTGGTGGTGAAGTCGTACTGGAAGGCGGAAGTTTGAGTGCTGAATCAGGGCGAGTTGCAGTTTGGAGCGTTCAAGGAGAGGGTTTAGTAGGCCTTACCCCAACCACCCCAGGCTGGGAATTGAGTAATCAGGGTGTGCAGAACTTCCAAGACATCCTCCTCTCCCAAACTGCTGCTATTGACACCAGTGGTGTTGGAGGTGGCAATATTCAAATGCAGGGACAGCGAGTGGCACTACAAGATGGTTCATTGATTTTGTCCCTGACCCGTGGTGACGGAAGTGGAGGAACTATCAGCATCAGAGCTTCTGAATCTATCAAAGCCAGTGGCACCGCCCCCAATGACGAGGCTAGCCTCTTTTTAACTGAAACAACAGGTATTGGCAAAGCAGGTGATATAGAAATTAACACTAAAAAGTTGATCCTCCAAAATGGGGCGCAAGTATCATCTAGCACTTTTAACCAAGGCAGTGGCGGAAAGATTATTGTCAACGCCTCAGAATTAGTCGAAGTCACAGGAATCGCTGCCAATGGAAATTTTACCAGTGGCTTATTTTCTGCTGCCAATAATACTGGAGATGGCGGCAGAGTGGAGATAACAACTAAACGAGTGATACTCCAATCTGGGGGACAGGTAAGTGCCTCAACTTATAGTCAGGGGCGTGGAGGCAATTTACTGGTTAACGCTTCAGAGTCAGTGGAAGCTATTGGTACTGCACCAATAGCTTCTAGCGGCTTATTTGCACTTGCTGACCGTGAGAGTACAGGTGAAAGTGGCACAGTAGAGATTAATACAGGAAAACTGATACTCCTGGATGGCGGACAGGTAAATGCCACAGCTTTTGGTCAAGGTAACGGGGGTGATGTACTCGTCAATGCTAGAGAGTCCGTGAAAGTGATTGGCTTTGCTCAAAATGGCAGGTTTATCAGCAGCTTGGCAGCAGACACTCAAGATATCGGCCACGGTGGCAGAGTAGTGATCGATACAGGAAAGCTAATAATTCAAAATGGTGGACAAGTAAGTGCCACCACATTGAATCAGGGTCGTGGAGGCAATATACTCGTCAATGCCAGGGAATCAGTAGAAGTTATTGGCATTGGTATTGCCCAAAATGCCAGTTTTGCCAGCAGCTTGGCAGTACGGACTCAAGGTACCGGCGACGGCGGCAGAGTAGAGATTAATACAGGGAAGTTGACACTCCAGGATGGCGGACTGGTAAGCTCCAGAACTACCAATGCGGGTAGGGGGGGTGAGGTGCTTGTAAATGCAAGGGAGTCAGTAGAAGTTATTGGTCGAAATGGTAGTTTTATCAGCAGTTTGACAGCACAGACTCAGGGGACGGGCAACGGTGGTACTGTTATAGTTAACACAGGCAGCCTAATTCTACTAGATGGGGCAAGGGTAACTGCCACAACATTTAATCGGGGTAGGGGAGGCAATATACTCGTTAATGCCTCAGAGTTAGTGACAGTGGGTTTTGGCAGTGGGTTGAGAGTGCAGACCCAAGGTTCTGGAGACGGCGGTACTTTGACCGTCAATACGGGAAGGTTTCTTGCTAGCAAAGGCGCACAAACTTTAGCTGCTGTTTTTCCGAACAGTACAGGCAAGGGGGGAAACATTAACATCCAGGCTTCCGAGATCCAATTAACTGGCACCTCTGATATTGGTGAACCCACCATTGTGTTTGCAATCACTAACGGTCGGGGCGACGCAGGCGAAATCACAATTGACACTGCTCGACTAATCGTCCAAAACGGAGCGCAAATAGGGGTTGGGACTTTTAGTAGCGGTAAAGGTGGAAATCTGTTGATCAACGCTTCTGATTCCATTGAACTAACTGGTACAGTTCCACAAATTCCCAATCGGACGTTTTTTAGAGATCAGTCCGGTCAGCAGTTTCCTAGTGGTTTGTTTACTGCCTCTCAAGGTATCGGCACGGCGGGAAACTTGAGGATTGAAACCGATAAGTTAACACTGCGAGATCAAGCCACAATTGGTGTGAACAATCAGGGATTAGGAGATGCAGGCAATTTAGAACTGGCAGCTCGTAACCTGTTGCTAGATAATCAAGCAGTTCTCTCAGCCACAACTACATCAGGTCAGGGCGGAAATCTGACGCTCCAAATCGACGAAATCTTACTATTACGCCGCAACAGTCAAATCTCCACTACCGCAGGCATCAATCAGGCTGGTGGAGATGGTGGTAACATCTTGATTGATAGTGGCTTTATTGTTGCCGTCCCTGATGAAAATAGCGATATCACTGCTAATGCTTTTCAAGGGCGGGGTGGCAATATTAACATTAATGCTCGGAGTATTTTTAATTTAGAACAACGCTCATCAATACCACTAAATAATACTAACGACATTGATGCTAGTTCCCAGTTTGGTTTAACAGGCACAGTCACAATTAATACACCTGAGATAGATCCAAGTCGGGGTTTGGTACAGTTACCCAGTAATCTCACGGATGCGTCAAAGCAAATTGTTTCTAGTTGTAACCCAGGTAATCCCGCTCGGCGTAGTTCCTTTACTGTCACAGGTAGGGGAGGAATTCCCCGCAGTCCAATAGAACCATTTCAAGGTGAAGTATCTACAGCACGATGGATAACCTTAGATTCTCTCAAAGTTGATCAAAATACTCATGTCAGTAATGAAAGTCTGCCATCTTCTCCAGCGAATATAGTTGAGGCGCAAGGCTGGATCGTCGATCAAGATGGTACTGTATCTCTAGTGGCTCAAATGCCAAATATTACCCCTCGTGGTTTGTCTGTATCCAGTGGTACTTGCTCCTGAGAAATATAGGTGACAGCTGACAGTGAAGAAGAAACAAGTGTTTTTCTTTCATTCGTGGCGATTGGTAACGCCGCTAGTGCGTTTGCTCCTAAGTCAAATCTAAATTATTTATGCGTCGAGACTCAATTTTTTACAAACTATTTCAACAATCTCCAACTTTATTATTTGAATTATTGACAAATCCCCCAGAAAATGCTGATGCCTATAGATTTGATTCGGTAGCAGTCAAAGAACCAACATTTGAAATTGATGGCGTGTTTCTCCCACCGGAAAATGCAGGTGTAGGAGTCGTGTATTTTTGTGAAGTCCAGTTTCAAAAGGATGAACGACTATATGAACGTGTCTTAGCTGAGTCCTCACTGTATTTCTACCGCCACCGTGACAGGTTTAACGATTGGCAAGCAGTCATTATTTACCCATCTCGTAGCCTCGAACAAAGTGATATTCATCCCCATCGCTCATTTTTAAATGGCGGACAAGTGCATCGAGTGTATTTAGATGAATTGGGAGATATTCGTACATTACCCATTTGGGTCGCACTGATGGTATTAACCACAGTAGGAGAAGAACAAGCACCCGACACAGCAAGGTATTTGTTAAACCGAACTCGCCAGGAAGTCTCATCACCTACGAGTCGCGCCATAATAGAAATGATCACGACAATTATGGTTTACAAGTTTGAGCAATTAAGTAGATTGGAGGTAGAAACAATGCTGGGAATAACACTCAAGGAAACACGCGTTTACCGAGAAATTAAAGAAGAAGGACGTGAGGAAGGACGTGAGGAAGGACGTGAGGAAGGACGTGAGGAGGCAACAGTTAATATAATTATCCGACAGATCACGAAGCGATTTGGTGAACTTTCTCCAGAAATGCGATCGCTAATTTCTAGTTTACCTTTGCCTGTCCTCGAAGATTTGACTGAAGCACTGTTAGATTTTACCAGTCTTGCTGATTTGCAATCTTGGTTAGCAGCACGTTGACGACTGATTGAGTGCATATTGTAGTGTAACCTTTCGTACTAGAGTAAGTTACATTGCCATATCTGGGGTACTGACGTTGGGTAAGTTAGTCGTTTTAAAATTAGGCACAAGCAATTTTGAGGCGGGATTTCCTGTCACATTGCAAATTAGTGATGAAAATTTCCGACCAATTTTAGAAATTACTGCGGAACTCCCACCGAACCCAGAAATTCCCCTCTGTTACCATCAATGGCAGTCTATTTATCGTCAACTGAAATTTGCTGGTCGTCCTATCGGTATTCCTAAGCAATCAAAACAAAACCCTTCTAGAGAAGATTGCCAAAAAGCGGCAGATAATTTGAGATTTCAGTTAAATAATTGGCTATCATCCCCTAGTTTTCGTCCCATTCGGGAAAAATGGCTGGAAAGACTCCTACCGGAAGACCATATCCGTGTACTGCTACAAACCAATGATTTGAGATTGCAAAAATTGCCTTGGCATTTGTGGGATGTTTTGGAACGCTATCCCAAAGCCGAAGTTGCGTTGAGTGCGCCTAGTTATGAACAAGTCAACCGCAACTCACCACCTCAGTCACAGGTGAAAGTTTTAGCAATTTTGGGTAACAGTCAAGGAATTGATATCCAAACAGATAGTCAAATCTTAGCAGTATTACCTCACGCCAACACCACTTTCCTAGTCGAACCATCCAGCAAAGACCTGACTGACCAGCTATGGGAGCAAGACTGGCAGATTTTGTTTTTCGCGGGACATAGCGCTACTGATGCGAGTAATCAAGGAAAAATTTATATTAATCACACAGAAAGCTTGACGATTAGTCAATTAAAGTATGGGTTGCGGAAAGCCGTAGAGAAAGGTTTACAGTTAGCAATTTTTAACTCTTGTGATGGTTTGGGTTTGGCGCGGGAGTTTGCAGATTTGCATATACCCCAAATCATCGTTATGCGAGAACCCGTCCCTGATAGGGTGGCGCAACAGTTCCTCAAGTATTTTTTAGAAGCTTTTGCTCGTGGTGAAACTTTATACATAGCAGTTCGAGAAGCGCGGGAACGTTTGCAAGGGTTAGAAACGCAATTTCCCTGTGCGACTTGGTTGCCTGTAATTTATCAAAATCCGGCAACTACGCCTCTACTCTGGCGAGAATTACACCTCAACCACAATATTCAGCAAATAACACCCGTACCTGAAACCCCAACGAGGAAAGGTATTAAGCTTGGGACAGCTTTATCTGCGGTCATACTGACAAGTATAGTTACCACAGCATTGTTAATGGGTGTACGGTATTTTGGTTTCCTGCAATCATGGGAGTTAATGGCATTTGATTATATGCTGCGTCTGCGTCCCCAGGAACAACCAGATTCTCGAATACTGATAATTGAAATTACAGAAGAAGATGTACAAGCCCAATCTGACAATAGGCGCGGGTCTTTGGCTGATGAGGCTTTGGATAAGTTATTAGCCCAACTGGAAACGTATAAACCACGCGTAATTGGTTTGGATATATACCGAGATTATCCTGTACAACCGGGTTATCCCAAGTTGGCGGCACGGATGAAAAATGGCGATCGCTTTGTGGCAGTATGTCAAGTGAGTAATTCCCAAACTAGCAAACCAGGGATTAAACCACCGCCAGAAGTTCCTCCTCATGCTCTCGGTTTTAGTGATACCGCCATTGATCCTGATAATGTGGTGCGTCGTCATCTGTTGGCGTTAGCTCCTCCTCCCTCATCTCCCTGTACTGCACCCTATGCTTTAAATGTGCAGTTGGTTTTACGTTATTTATATCAGGAAGGCATTCAGTTAAAATTCACTCCTGATGGAGCATGGCAATTAGGCCATCTCACATTTTCACCCATCGCAACCCATACCGGAGGCTACCAAGGTATTGATGCTTTGGGACACCAAATTTTACTTAATTATCGCTCCTTTCCCGACTTAGAAGCGATCGCTCCCCGCATCACCTTACAACAAGTATTAACTGGTAAACTCCCACCTGATGCAGTTCAAGACAAAATAGTTTTAATTGGTACAACCGCCGCAAGTTTTCGAGATTATTCACTTACGCCCTACTCTTCCTCAAAAGGTGAGTCACAGCAAATAGCCGGAGTTTTTTTACAAGCACAGATGATAAGTCAATTGTTGAGTGCGGCTTTAGATAGACGACCTCTGTTGTGGACTTGGAATATTTGGGGTGAAGTGATTTGGGTTTGGGGTTGGGCGATAATTGGCAGTTTACTTGCTGCATATCTGCGACCATCCACTTATTTAGGTTGGGCAGTTGGCGGAATGTTTCTGAGTTTATACGGTATTTCCCTGATATTATTAATACTATATAGTTGTTGGATTCCTTTTGTACCTGCGGCGATCGCTTTAGGAACTACTGCTGTTATGCTCATCACAGTAATTAAGCCTATCCAAGAAGCATAAAAATATATTTTTACTTAACTACAAATTATGAAAATCCTGCAATTAACCATAGCCTTGGGAATATGCTTTACAAACAATATATCCTATCCTTTAAAACTCCAGGCTTTACCAGTTAATCATCATCTAGCATCCTTAAAATTTGTGCCACCACCACCACCACCAAACCGGGGTGCAACCGGTTCGAGAAGCGGTGCTGCTAGTCGTGGATGCACTACAAATAGTCAAACCGTAACAGCTTTAGTTCCCACCTATCAAACAACTCTTAACTCAGATGAGCAAACGATTGTTCCCATCACTCAAGTTTGGGGTTTAACCAACGCTGAATATCCTCAATTCTTCTTTTTTGTTCCCTACAATGTCTCATCTATAAAAAACATTGAGTTTGTTTTACAAGAACAAACCAATAACAAAAATAAAACTTTATATCGGACTAATTTGACAATTCCAAAATCACCAGGAATTATTAAGGTTAATCTACCTTCTAGTGCAACCTCATTACAGATAGGAACAATGTATCACTGGTTTTTAAAAGTCAGGTTGCAATGTGACCAGCAACAACCTTTGAAACTAGACTATACAGAAGGCTGGATACAAAGAATTAACCAAAATTCCACACTTAACGCACAGATCAAACAAGCACAACTTCAACAACAAGTCACACTTTACGCCGAAAATGGTGTTTGGTACGATGCCATCATGAATTTAGCAGAATTACGCCTGAAATATCCTCAAAATCAGAATTTATTGACACAATGGACAACTTTACTGTCTTCAGTTGGCTTGGGAGAAATAGCAAGTCAACCACTAATTGATTGTTGCCAACCCCAGTTAAATAACGTTCAGTAGACTGAAAAATTTGGCGATCGCTCTGTCAATAATACCTGCGCCAGTGGATTTTTGCGAAAATCCGTGCTTTTAGATATCTTTGCTATGATTCTGGGCTGTTTGGTCGTAGGTGTAGACGCTCGTCTCTACTAATATCTTCACTATTGGTATCGATGGTCTGGTTTTTTCTGGTGCTTCGACACAGGTCATCATTCCGTGTAGAACATCTTTTCAGAAATATATTAGACTTTCGTCTAATATTAACTAAACGCGTTTTAGCATTATTTTAAGCGTATATAGGACTCATATTTGATTCCTAAAAGAAAATCAGTACATTTTTATTCCTACTTACCCTTTTCCCTGTTCCCTTCCTACGTAAGTAATTTCAATAATCCAGTCGGATTCCTATATACCTTGGCTGAAGTGTCTATGTACTTTAGGTAACAGAAGTCATTGAGGAAAACGGCGGTTGGTTCCACAGCCACCAATATGTCTGCACCTCAAGCACTTAAGGTGTAATCTGCGGATGTTGATCAGCTAATTGTCATTCATTTTTCCAACTGATTCGCCTGTAGTCAGGGCTGAAGCCCTAGCTTTATGCAGCTTAATGATTAGCTTAGTGGAACCCAAGGAGATGTTTTGTATCTTTCTGTTTTTTATTGTTTATCCATGTAATTGCATATGAATATCCTCCAAAATTTTGTCAAAACATATACAGATAAAACCTATAAATATACTGCACAAGTTAACCACAAAGGTATAGTTGTTGCCTTTGCCATGGATGAATTAAGACGCATTTATTATTCCGTTTTAGACCTGGAAAATACTCAACTAAAAAATAAAAGTTCACTCGATGTTAATTATTGGTTGGATAATCCTAAAGAAATCAGTTTTCCTAATGAACTTGTGCAAGTAGGTTACGCTATTTTGCCAAATATCAAAATGCCTTTAGTGAAAAAAGGCACAAGAGTAGAAGCTAAAGCAGGAACATTACGTTCTGAAGAAGTAGACCCCTTTTTATCAACCACTGCTCGTTTTACTGCTCAAGCCCCCTTCCAAGTTTTATCAGACGGACAATATATCTATTTATTCCGTCAGGCTATTGATAAAAACCATAGCGATATGATTTATAAACAAGACAAAGCTGGCAACTTTGTTTTAGATCAGGCACAACAAAAAATTCCCTTAGTCAACGAAACTTTGCTTGTAGATCGCTATATTTTAACAGGGACAGAATTAAAGCTGAAAATGGAAGTGCGTTATCAACGCAGTCGCCACAAATATAACCCTCAAACTAATAAAGATGGCTTAGGTGCAAAGGATTTAGAAAAAAATCCCTTTCTTGAACCCACTCAAGAACTAGATTTTGTTCGTAACTTAAAAGACGGACGGTTTAATGTCTTACTTTTGCCTACCCAAATTGCTGAACTCGAACGGTGGCAAATATTTATTCATAATAATAAAACCGGACTTATAGATTCCTTCAATGTTGAACGTTCTAAGGATGGGTTATTTAATACCAAAGGAACGCAGCTTTATACCAGCCCAGATCCCCAATATCAAAGCTCCGTATTAGAACGTCAACCAGGGACAGATTCCTTTACTGGTTCACCATTAATTCCCATAGTAAGTAAATCTGGTTATGCAGAATCTGCACTCAATTTTGATGCTCAAGATGATTATGTAGAATTGCCTTCATTTCCCGAAAAGTTATTTGAAAATTTCACCCTTGAAAGTTGGGTTTACTACCGTCGTTTTGCAAATTATAGCCGCATCTTTGACTTTGGCAATGGTAGTGCTTCAGATAACATTATTTTAACAAATACGAGTCAGACAAACAATCTAAAGTTTGAGATTTATCAGGGGGATACTTCACAATTTATTGAGATTGCCAATACTCTAGAAACAGATAAGTGGATTCATTTATCCGTCACAATGGATCAGACCGGAAATGTCACTGTGTATAAAGATGGTCTGTTAATCGGCAACAAAAAACTTCATCTCCCCAAGACATTAATTCGGAATCGGAACTATTTAGGAAGGAGTAACTGGCCCAACGATGCTTTCTTAGATGGCAAAATGGACGAAGTCAGGATTTGGAATCGTTGCCGTAGCCAAGCCGAAATTCAGGCAGAGATGCACCATCGTTTAGTCGGAGATGAACCAGGACTTTGGGCTTATTGGCGTTTTGATGAAGGATTTGGCGATCGCCTTTATGACCAAACCCAAAACGCTATTCATGGTAGCATCAAAGGCCCAACTTGGGTCAAATCTGATGCTCCTATTGGGGATCATCCAGGGATTCAGCGCACCAGTTTTCAACTACAATCCGCCTCAGAAAAACGGCAAATTGTATCCGGGTTATCGGCTATACTCTATCACCAACAGGAGAAAGTCGCGACAGGTTACGAGCAACAGGAAAAACCCGTCAAACGCAATGCCAGAGTGATGTTGACTGTTGCCACCAGTAGCGCAAATCCCGCATCTAATCAAGATAATAATTTCATTGCTGCTATAGATTTTGCCGTTTCCAGGGAAGGTAAAATTGCCCAAATTCCCGATAATTTAGTTCTACCTAGTCTCCAGACTGGTAATGCAGTGAACCAAGATTTAGATGCAGTTAGCCGTTTACAGGAAGAAATTGCCAATTTAAAAGCCAGTATTAATCAGTTGGAAATTGAGATTGCTGCCTTAAAAGCATCAACGCCAAGAATTGCTTCTTTAGAGGCGCAAAAAGCCAGATTACAATCAGAAATTGATTCCTTAACCAACGACTTAAATAATAAGAAGTTGGACATCTTTAATTATTTCTGTCGAATTCAGGTGAACGGTAATCAAAACTATTGGACAGCAGACAGCAATGGCAGTTTATCGCACAAGCCGAGAAATGATAATGATGATGGTCAATATTGGACTGTTTTAGGTGGCTACCAGGGTTCGAGAAGACTTTGCCCATTGAATCATTTAACCACAAGGCCACTAGACAATGTTTGGTTAGTTATTCTTAAAGATCGGTCACGAGGTCTAATTTATGATGGTTCTTTCAAGGTTGATAATTGGTGGGAAAGAGTAGCGGGTATGTTGTCGCTGACAAAGAGTAGTGGCAATGACTATAATTTCTCGATTCAGGCTGACCTAAGCAGTCCTATGCAAAAAGGAGTCTTCACCTTTACCAAAACTGATCGCGCCACTTCCGTCATTACAGATTTAGAAAACGCCATACGTAGTAAACAAACTGAATTAACAAACACTATTAATGAGTTAAATAAACTCTACATTGATCGAGAACAAATCAAAATCAAAGAAAGTCAGTTAGCACTGCAAAAAGTGCAACTAGAAAATAAAGAAACCGAGTTAGAGTTCTTGCGGTCTGGCATTCAAGGGGAAATAGCTATACCTATGTCCTTACTGCATACAGACACTTGTGGACTGACCGTAGCTGGGGGATTACTTAACTTTGCTTATACCAAAGACACACCCTTACTAGTTAATAGTGCAACTGGGAAATTGGCTTTGTATTTCCGAGGTTTGGATGATCAATTTTTTGTGACCTATTACGATACCAATACCACCAAAGCCAGGTATTTATTAGACGCAGAAATTGGTAAAGTGAGTGCAACGGCACGTTCAGCAGAACGAGAGTGCGATCGCGCTACCTTCATCATTGCCGACAGTTCAACGCCTGAAACCTGCACTTTGACCATTACCAACCAAGTTACAGGCATCGAAGAAACTTGGAACAATCTCCCACGAGAAGTAGAACAATTTTGTAACATCCTCAATGGCGGTGCTAGTCAACCCATCTTTATCGGCAAACTGGCGCAACCAACCGTTGGTAAAGGTATTAGTAGTTTAACGTTAAGCCAAAAAGTCAAACAAACCCTCCCCCAAGGTTCGCTCCTTTCACTAGGGAATCAGCAAGTCGTTGTCAGTGCAGAAACGAGTGCCACAAAAGATATCATTCCCATCATTCCTACTACTCTCAAGGTACCCGCAGACACACCCATCTATTTCATCCGCTACGACTACGACGCATGGGCTACCAACAACCGCACCAGTAACCCCCTCCGTAGCGGTTCTCTGCAATTCATTTTCCAGGCGGGTAGTAGTAGCAAAAACATCCAGAATGGCATTGTCAATGACAGCGATACTACCCGTTCCTGTCAATGGGTAGCAGAATCCCCAGGCCGAGCCTTAACTTTTGATGGTAAAGATGACTATGTAGGACTTGGAGACACCAATAAACTCTCTCAATTCGATGCTAAAGGCGATTTAACCTTAGAAACATGGGTTCGTCCTGCACAATTAGCAGCAAACTCTCGCATAATTCATCACAATTCTGCTCAATCCCAATACACAATAGGGATTCAATCCCAAACCACTAATTTTATATCTGCTCTCCAATTTAATGGAACAAGTGATTATGTAGAAGTTCCCTATTCGTCAGCACTTAATACCAATGAATTTACAACTTCTTTTTGGGTCAAAGTAGGGGGAGGAGGAGGACATCGCTCACCTCTAACTAACCGAGATGATTTCCCACAACGAGGATATATGTTTTATGTCAATCCCGATAATAACTGGGAGTTTTTGGTCGGAAAGGGTGCAGGTTGGGATGGTATTACCGGTTCTAAAGTTGTTCTCAATACTTGGACTCACATAGCAGGTACCCTCAAAGGAAATCAACTTAAGTTATACGTTAACGGCAAACTTGAAGCAGAGAAGACAGTAAGTAGCTATAGCCTTAACACTGCCCGCCCGTTACGCATTGGTGCGGGAGCTACAGAAGGAAATCCAAATTTCAGATTCCCCGGTCAAATAGATCAAGTTCAAGTTTGGAATAAAGCTCGCTCTGAAGTTGAGATTCAGACCGGCATGAATCGCCGACTGACGGGTAATGAAGCAGGTTTAGTGGCCTATTGGCAATTTACAGACGGCATCGCCAAAGATTATTCTCCTAATGGATATAACGGCAAGATATATGGGCAACCTTCCCTGGTGGCTTCCGTAATTCAAGAAAGCCAAATTTACAGCTTTGCAGGCGTTGGCAACCTGTTCCAAAAATCTAAAGCAGCCGTTCCTATGGCACAGTGGCATCATTTATCCGCCGTATATAACCAATCTTACGCCTTGCAATTTCAGGGCAATGGCTTCTTAGAATGTGACCACAACCCCACCTTAGATTTAGACCGAGACTTGACACTAGAAATCTTTTTGCAAGTGAATACATTGAGTCAACGTCAAGGGTTGTTGACTAAAGGAAAACTGGGAGATGGAACTGATCAGAATGTGCCTTATTCCCTTTATATTGACACCGATGGCAAAATTGCTTTTGCCTTTGAAGACAAACAGGGAAAAAGCTATATCTATAAATCTACTGAAGTGCTACGAACGGGTCAGTTTTACAAAATTGCAGTTACCCGCCAACATCAAACAGAAGTCAAGAATCAAGGAACTGCTGATCTTCCCAATGTCATCGTCAATCAATGGGCTGATATTCGCTTTTATGTCAACCAAAAAGCCGCAGGTTATGAAATTTATAAAGGCGCGGACTTAGACCGTAATTCCCAAAAGTTGGAAATTGGGAAAACCTATCAAGGCTCACAACCGAATTACTTGCAAGGAATAATTAGTGAA
Source organism: Aliinostoc sp. HNIBRCY26 (assembly GCF_050235535.1). Lineage (GTDB taxonomy): Bacteria > Cyanobacteriota > Cyanobacteriia > Cyanobacteriales > Nostocaceae > Trichormus. Next base: position 3,790,815 of record NZ_CP189852.1, on the reverse strand, counting down.
ATTCGCCTCTGGAATAGTGTGGTGGATATAGCCAATTTGGGAATCAAGATTAATGGCCAAGAAAAAGGGCTAGTGGCTTGGTGGCGTTTAGAAGAGAATGAAGGTAATATTGCCTCCGACTCGAAAGGAGAAAGTCATGCGGTGATTATTGCAGCCCAATGGGTGAAAAATCCAGATCCTCAAGGCTCTAGCTTAATTCTTTACCAAAATGGCATTCCTGTACCTGTAGAAACTTTCACACCTCAAAGCAGTTGGGGCGAAAAACAATTCACATTAGGGGGAATTTATCACAATACAGGGCTTCCCTTAGAACCTTTTGCCGGAATTATGGAAGAAGTTCGCATCTGGAAAGTCGCCCGCACCCAAGAACAAATTCAAGACAATTTGTTTAGTCGCATTAAAGGAGAAAAACAAGACCTGATTGCCAATTACACTTTTGATTTAGAAAGTCAGACTGACCTTTTAGATCAATCTCTGATTGGTAATCATTTAACTTTGGGTTTAAAGGATGCTAAACCAACATCTGTTTTGTCCACGGCTCCCATTAGTGAAGACACAGCCATTATTCGTTCTGCTCTAGCAGGGGTGAAAACTCAGTTTCACGATACGATTCATAGCAGTCCTGGGGTACAAGAGTATTCCGATTTGCAGTACGACATCGAAGGTAATTTAATCGGTATCCAAAAACGCTGTTATGGCTATATCAAAAATGGCCAATGGCACTTGTTGACAGGCTATAAAGTCGGCAACTTAATTACCGAATGGATTGGACAAGTACAAGCTGCTCCCCAAATTATTGGCTATATTGAGGGTGCGCCTCCTGTACCTAGTGAAAACCTTACGGGAACAAGTATGGCACTTGACCCAGGGGTACTAAGTCACTACAACGCTAGTGCGATTCAGTTGGTTGAATCTGATACGGTCAAATATATCTACTCATCTTCTAAAGAGAGTGGCTTTGATATGTTGGTGGATATGAAACTTAGTCTGGGATTTGGGCAAAAGTCCAACTTTGGGCTAGGTTTAGCAACAGAGATTGCGGACGTAACATCGTTAATTGGAGCGAAGGCGACTTTTGAGTCCTCCCAAGGCAGTATTCATGAAGCTAGTGCTAGTTATGGCTACAACACCACTAAGATTAGTCGCCTGCAAGCTTGGGGAAATTGGGAGAAAATTGGCTCAGAAATTAACTCCTATGTGGGTCGTCGTTATATTCCCGCCAATGTTGGGTTAGCCTTAGTCCAGTCTGACACAATGGATGTGTTTGCCCTGCGGTTAGCCCACAATAATGCCTTAGTGTCTTATCGATTTTTACCTAATCCAGATATTGCTAAAGATTGGAATATTATTACTTTCCCCATTAATCCCACTTATACTAAGCAGGGAACTCTGGATGGAAAGGTTGGTTTAAAAGAAGATGGCAGTGTTCAACCTGATCCTCACTATCCCAATGCTGCAACCTATGGGCAGTGGAGTTACTTTAAACCCATTGAAGCCTATGGTATAAAAAAACGCATTGAACGAGAACGGCAAGAGTTAGCAACCTATTACGATCAGTATTCGACCTTCCAGAATGTGAGTTATCAAGCAACTGGTTCTTTGGACGATATGCGCGGGAAACAGATGGCAACTCGGAATTTAGCAAATACCTATGTTTGGACTGCGGATGGTGGGTTTTTCTCCGAGTCTACGGATGTGCTGGAAGCAACAAGCGAAACAACAACGGGTTTTTATTCTTTTAAAGGAATGGCGGGTTTATCTGTAGACCTGAAATTAAAAATGGGAGTGGCAGGGTTAATAACTGCTTTTGAATTGGATGCTTTATTTGGAGGACATTTGGCGACTACGAAAACAAAAGGACGAGAAACAGAGAAATCTTTTACTCTGGAAGTTGAAGTCGAAGGGGAACGAGATATCCAACTCTATGCCACTACAGATGTGCTGAAAGCTAAATATGAGGGACTTTATAATATCCGCGAAGGGGGCGTTTATGACCAAAATGGCAAACCAGTAAAACAGCCTGGGAAAGTGGATGCTTACCGCTTTATGACGTTCTATCTTGAACCGACAACCGAAAACTTTGAAGACTTTTTCGGTAAGGTGGTCGATCCAATTTGGTTGGAACAAAGTAGCGATCCTAATGCGATCGCACTACGCCAAGCCAATCAAGGCGATAAAAAGCCCTCCTGTTGGCGAGTGTTTCACCGTGTTACTTTTGTCAGTCGCATCCTACCAGAGATAGCTGCCCAAAATGCGCCTCCCTTAGAAAAAGCAATTAGGGCTGCCAATATTGAGAGTAATTGGGAGTTGATTAAGAAGCTTGAACCCTTTGTTCAAACCAAAACTCAGGATTATGTGACTTTTGCGGATGCGGTGCGGAACGCGATCGCGGTTTATCTTCCTGAACTTCAAGGTTATGAAGAAGCCATCATTCAATATATGGCACTATATTTTGGTCTTGATCAAGTGATTTAAACATATAGGAATCTGACTTGATTATTGAAATTATTGGCGTAGATAGGGAACAGGGAACAGGAAAAGTAGATTCACCAAATAATTAGCGATCGCTAACTTCCAACCATACCAAATCATACATTACCCTTCCTGTTCAGGAGGGGTTTTTCAATGGGATGAGAATTTACTGACTCAGTAACAAAAAATAAAGCTTGATTGAACTTTCACTCTATGATACCTATAATTCTTTTAAATAACGGTATCCCGCTCAAGATACCGTAAAAAAGGAGTAATACGGATGAGCAAGTCGCAGCATCGAGCGCAATTAAGCCATGACTTAATTGTGAAAACGCAGATTTATGTTGTGCGAGTTTTGCAGATTTTGCAGATATCTTCCCAACATATAGTTAGGTGGTTAAAGGTTAGCAGGCTCCGTAGCTTTATCGGACTTGTTGTAGTTGGAGCTATTTTCAGTATAGCGATCGCATCCTGTTCTGGAAATCAAGCTTTTAGTCAGCCTGCTGATATTAAGCTGAGACTCGTCTCTTTCTCTGTGACAAAAGCTGCTCATGATCAAATTATTCCTAAATTCGTTGCCAAGTGGAAGCAAGAACACAATCAAAACGTCATTTTTGAGCAGAGTTATGGGGGTTCTGGGACACAAACTGCTGATGTGATTGCAGGTAAACAAGCAGCAGATATCGTACACTTAGCTTTGCCTTTGGATGTCAATAAAATTCAACAAGCAGGCTTAATTAAATCGGGTTGGGAAAACAGATCGCCGAGAAATGGTATTGTGAGTAAATCTGTAGCGGCGATTGTAACTCGTGAAGGCAACCCCAAAGGGATTAAAAATTGGGCGGACTTAGCAAAGAACGACGTAACATTAATTGCAGCTAACCCCAAAACTTCTGGTATTGCTATCTGGGAATTTTTAGCCTTGTGGGGATCAGTGACTCTCACAGGTGGCGATGAAACAACAGCATTGGATTACATCACAAAAGTCTATAAAAACACCCCAATTCTCACTAAAGATGCTCGTGAAGCTAGTGATTTATTTTTTCAACAAAATCAAGGTGATGTTTTAATCAACTACGAAAATGAAATAGCTTTGGCAGAAAAAAGCGGCTCAAAACTTCCTTACATAGTACCATCTGTTAATGTTTCTATTGACAATCCTGTTGCCATAGTTGATAAAAATGTTGATCAACATAGAACCAGAAAAGTTGCAGAAGCATTTGTTGATTTCTTGTATTCCACAGAAGCACAACGGGAGTTTGCTAAGTTACAATATCGTCCCGTTAACCCAACTGTAACTCAAGAAGTAGTATCTCAATTTCCTCCGGTTAATACTCTATTTACATCTCAAGATTTAGGAGGTTGGGAACTGATTCAGCAGAAGTTTTTCGCTAACGGGGGGGTTTTCGATCAGGTACAGGCTGCCAAAAAGTCATAATTAATTTCCAGTTAATTGGCAATCATTAGAGATTTTATCAGAATCATATTTGATTTCTGTGAATCTAATTATGCTTCTGTTCCCTAACTGCACCAGCAATTTCAATAATCAATTCGGATTCCTATATGAGCTTTTATCGCCTCTTGAAGAATAGTATTTATCCTGCAACTTTGATGCTCATTGTCAGCAGCATCACAGGTTGTAACAGTGGAAAAGAATTACAAAATCAAGTTAGTATTGATGGTGCAGCCGTAGGTTTTCCCATTTCCTTAGCAGTTGCAGAAGAGTATAGTAAAGTTAAACCTGATGCACAAGTGAGTGTGGCTTCCAGTGGGACTGGTGGTGGTATCAGTAAGTTTTGTAATGGTGATATTGATATAGTTGGGGCTTCTCGTACTATTAGAGATGAAGAAATTAAAAAATGTCAAAGTAAGAAGATTGACTTTATTGAATTACCTATCGGTTTAGACGGTATTGCTGTGATTGCTAACCGGCAAAACAACTTTGCTAAATGTCTCACAATTAAGGAATTAGACAAAATTTGGAGTGCTAAATCAGACGGAAAAATTTTGACTTGGAATCAAGTTAATCCCAAGTTTCCTAATGAAAAACTCAAGCTATATGCTCCAGCTTCCGATACTGGAACGTTTGATTATCTCACTCAAGCTGTAACTGGTAAAGCTAAAAATGGTCGGACAGATTACACCCCTAGCCATAATCAAAACCTACTTGTACAAGGGGTAGCAGGTGATGTAACATCTCTAGGTTATGTAGGCATATCTTACTACATTCAAAACCAAGATAAGCTGAATTTAGTAGCGGTAGAAAGTCCGAGTGGAAAATGTGAAAAACCCATTCCTGTGGATAATGTCATTAAAAATGTCTACACGCCTTTATCTCGTCCTTTATTCATCTACGTCAGTAAAAAATCCTTAGATACTAAACCAGCAGTGAAAGAATTTGTCGAATTTTATCTAGAAAATTCTTGGAAATGGGTAGATAGCGTTGGTTATGTAGCTTTACCTGATGAAGCTTACATCAAAGTCAAACAGAAATTTGCTAGTGGTGAAACGGGAACAAAATTTAAAAAAGCTAAACCCGGCCAACCAATTACTAATTTTATTTAACTAAAATCTTGATAACTGAGATTGTTTATGCAAAATACAAATCTTCCAGATGATTCCTACCAACGATTGAGACGTTCTTTAGAGAAAAATGCCTCAGAAGATATCTCAGAAAAAATTGTAGCAGCGATTTTGTTTGCTTGTGCTTTAGTCTCTGTTTTAACTACTACGGGGATTGTTGTAATTATCTTCCAAGAAACATGGGGATTTTTCCAAGAAGTTTCTCTAGCACAATTTTTCCTAGATACTAAATGGACACCGCTATTTGCTGATAGACATTTTGGGGTTTGGCCGTTAATTAATGGTACATTTTTAACGACAGCGATCGCAATGGCTGTGGCAATTCCTTTGGGTTTATCTTCCGCAATTTATTTAAGCGAATATGCTCAACCAAAAGTTGCTGCAATTTTGCGCCCAGCCGTAGAACTTTTAGCGGGAATACCAACAGTAGTTTATGGTTATTTTGCCCTTTTATTCATCACACCCTTACTCAGAAATGTCATTCCGCTAGAACTATTTAACGCCTTAAGTGCAGGCTTAATGATGGGAGTGATGATTACTCCTACTGTCGGTTCTATTAGCTTAGATGCGATTAAAGCTGTGCCAATTTCTTTACGAGAAGGTGCTTATGCTTTAGGTATCACCAAACTAGAAGCTATTTTTAAAGTTGTACTTCCAGCCGCACTTTCTGGAATCATCGCTTCAATCATTCTCGGAATTTCTCGCGCAGTCGGTGAGACAATGACTGTTGTGATTGCAGCTGGACAACAGCCAAGACTGACTATTAACTTTGCAGAGTCAGTAGAAACTATGACAGCTTACATGGCGCAGATTTCTGGCGGAGATAGTCCACGGGGAAGTTTAAATTTCAAAACATTATATGCCGTAGGCGCGCTGTTGTTTTTAATTACCCTAGCTTTAAATATTGTCAGTTATTGGGTTGCTAACCGTTTTAAAGAAAAATACGACTAAGAGATTATGACTATTACTTATAAACCAGATGATTATCTAGATTCAACACCAGAATTTACTGATAATATTGAGCAGCGAGAAACATTAGGCAAAGTCTTTGAAATCCTGTTTTTATTGGGATTGTTAATTGGGATATTTATTTTAGCATTGCTACTTTTTGATATTTTCCAAGATGGACTGGCCAGATTTCTTTCCCCTGGGTTTTTAACTGAAACTCCCTCGCGCTTCCCCGACCAAGGTGGTATACGTCCGGCGATTATCAGCAGTATTTTGTTAGGAATTGTTGTAATTGTGGTAACAGTTCCCATCGGTGTCGGAGCAGCTTTATATCTAGAAGAGTACGCGCCTAGAAATTGGTGGACAGCAATTATTGAGATTAATATCAGTAATTTGGCGGGAGTCCCTTCCATTGTCTATGGACTTTTGGGTTTAGGTGTTTTTAACTATTTATTAGGTTTTGGCCCTGCTTTAATTTCTGGTGCTTTGACTTTATCTTTACTATCTTTACCAGTGATTATTGTGACATCTAGAGAAGCGATTCGCGCCGTTCCTAATTCCTTGCGATATGCGTCTTATGGATTGGGGATTACTAAATGGCGAACGATTCGGAGTCATGTTATACCCTATGCTGTTCCTGGAATTTTGACAGGGGTGATTATTTCTATATCTCGCGCCATTGGTGATGCAGCCTCTTTAATTGTTGTGGGTGCGGTGGGTTTTCTCACATTTAATCCTGGTTTATTCCAGAGATTTATGGCTTTACCTATCCAAATTTATAGTTACATTACCCGTCCAGAACCAGGTTTTGCCAATGCAGCAGCAGCAACAATTATTGCATTATTAGTCTTGATTTTAACTTTAAATGGTGTGGCAATTTATATTAGACAACGCTTCACAATCAATTAGTTCATCAAGGTATTGTTAGGTATTTAGATTTATTGGGAGAATACACAAAATGTTATGTAGCAACAATAGAAATCCATTAGATACAGCCACCATCAATCAACCGGATAATTATGTGTTTCAGGTTGAAGGTGTGAAAGTATATTATGGAGGATTTTTAGCATTACTAGATGTCTATTTACAAATTCCAGAAAAACAAATTATTGCATTTATTGGCCCTTCTGGATGTGGTAAAAGTACTCTGCTACGTTGCTTCAACCGCATGAATGATTTGATTCCAGGAGCTAGAGTAGAGGGGAGATTAAATTATCGCGATCGCAATATTTACGATCCTAAGATTAATTCTGTCAAATTACGTCGCCAAGTGGGAATGGTATTTCAAAGACCGAATCCTTTCCCCAAATCAATCTACGAAAATATAGCCTTTGGGCCGCGTGCTAATGGTTATAAAGGGAACATAGATGACTTGGTAGAAGATTCCCTCAGACGCGCCGCCATTTGGGATGAAGTCAAAGACAAACTCAAAGAAAAAGGTACAGCCTTATCAGGCGGACAACAACAACGACTCTGCATTGCTAGAGCGATCGCTATGAAGCCAGATGTATTATTAATGGATGAACCATGCTCCGCGCTTGATCCTATTTCCAGTCGTCAAGTAGAAGAACTCTGTTTAGAACTCAAACAGCAATACACCATTATCATGGTTACTCACAATATGCAGCAGGCTTCCAGAGTCGCAGATTTTACAGCCTTCTTCAACACAGAAATTGACGAACACAGCAAACGCCGAGGAAAATTAGTCGAATTTAGTCCCACAGTGCAGATGTTCAGTTCTCCCCAAACCAAAGAAGCGGAAGACTATATCAGTGGCCGTTTTGGTTAGTTGAATCTAGACTTTAATTCTCCCCCAACTACGAATATTCACGTTACCATCAAAAAAACGCATCTCTGGTAAATCTGTGAAAAAGCGAGTTACTCTGACATTTCCTAAACGCGCCATCCAAATGCCAGTAACTTACGTACTGGCGAAAGATTTTAATGTAGCTGCTAATATTATCCGCGCTCAGGTGGCTCCGAATCAAATTGGTAAGTTAGTGGTTGAGTTATTGGGAGATATTGATCAATTAGACGCTGCAATTGAGTGGATGCGATCGCGCCATATCAGTGTTTCCTCTACCTTGGGGGAGATTATCATCGATGAGGATGTCTGTGTTCACTGTGGTTTGTGTACTGGGGTTTGTCCTACAGAAGCCCTCACCCTGAACCCAGAAACCTATAAACTGACATTCACGCGATCGCGTTGTATTGTCTGTGAACAGTGTATTCCCACTTGTCCCGTCCAGGCAATTTCTACTAATCTTTAACCCAGACGCAACACATCGGCTAACACACCACTGTCATCTACTAAGCGGTTTTCGGCGGGAGAATCATAAACTACTAATAAAGAAGGTTCATTAGTAATTTCTGAAAATAAAGTAATTCCTTCAGCCTTATCAGTGCGATTTCCATGCGGAATTTCTTGCACAAACTCAGGATTATTCATCACATTTTCCTGCAAATTCACGCCATTTTTTAGCCGATAAACTTGCACAATTCCATCTAAATCCATAGTTGGCCCGGCTAAAATTAACAAGTCCTCACCATCCCAACACAAATCTCTAATTCCCAAACCATTCAACCACACAAAATGCTTTTTGTATTTTTGTTTCTCCGCGCCAATCTTACGTAATTTTAAAAGACCAGGTAAAGACTCTTCCAACTCAAGTTCTAAAATTATTGCCCAACCCCGCAACACAGGGCCACGCAAACCTAAAAAAACTCTTCCTTGATTAACAGCTAAACCTTCAATATCAAAACCATTATCTTTTCCGGGAATTTGGGCTTGGATAAAAGCACCCAAATGCGGGTCATCAGCCAAAGCCGCCATTAACACATTTGTATCTTTTGTTAGCTCTAACTTTGCTGGAATTAACTGTAATTCTGGTTTGTTTGGATGTGGGCAAGATTTTAATAACTGACCATCTACTAAAGGAATTCTCCCTAAAATATAACGATTTTGTTCTGATTCAATCTTTGCCAATCTAGAAATATTCTTTGAGTCACTATTTTCAGGTTTAGTTTTCTTCCGTTTATAGCTATGTGAGCCAGTAAACCATAAATAATGACCATCACAAGCTAAACCTTCAATATCAATTTCCTCGTCTTCTGGTCTAGGTAAAGTTATAAACTCACCCACACGAAACTGTTTATGTTCCGCAAATTTATCTGCTTCAACTAAAGACAAACGCTCAATTGTTGTAGTTTCATCAGAACCAAACCACAGATATTTTTTGTCAGTCATGATGACTGCTGACAGGTCTGTTCTATGCTCTTGAAAACTTACCTGAAATGAAAGTAAAATATTCTTAATAAAAAGTGAATCAGTCATATTTTCAGAAACCCTTTAAAACTCTTGTGACTTAATCTTATTCCCTATTCCCCGTTCACCGTTGCCTATCTCCTGTATTTCTTCGGAATATTCAGCAACTTCATACCCAATGGGTATGAAGCGAATATTCCTGAATTCTTGATAGACTAAGGAAAATTGAGGAAGCGCAAATGGCAAAAGCAACTGGGGTTAAAAATGAAACAGAAACAGCCGCACCAGAATCATCTGTTGTTTCTGAGACTGAAGAAGTAGTAACAACTGAAGATACATCAGCATCAGTAGAAGATGCACAAGATATTGATGACATCTTGAACTCCCTCAAAAGCTTACTGAGTGCTTTAGAAAAACTACAAAAAGTCAGACAAGACGTAGGAGACATCAAACCCCTAATTGGGCGGATGCTAGACGGAGAAATAATTACTGGCGAAGAACTAGAACAATTAAAATCCGGTGTTAACAGTTTATCTCGCCTAGTTCGTGCTTACAGCGACCATCAAACCGCACTCACAAAAGCACAAGCCGCCAGAAACTTGTTAGATCAAGTGTTGAAAGTGTAAAACAAGGAAATAGGGAATAGGGAATAGGGAATAGGGAATAGGGAATAGGGAATAGGAAATATAAAAAATAAGCCAATGACTAATAACTAATGACTAATAACTAATGACTAATGACTAATGACTATCAACTATTTCCTAACCACAAACTGCGTTACCATCGCCATTCCACGCCAACCTAAGAATTTACCGATGGGTTCAGCCCTTTGAATGGCTATGCGAGTGAAATTGCCACCTACTTTTTCATACCATTGATATAAAGTTTGCTCTCCTTCTAAAGTGACGACGTTAGCAACTAAAACTCCGCCTGGACGTAAGGCTTGCCAACAAATGTCAAATAAACCTGCGGCTGTGACTCCACCACCAATGAAGATAGTATCCGGTGTAGGTAAGTCTTTTAAAGCTGATGGTGCTTTCCCAGAAATAATTTGTAAATTGGGAGTACCTAAAGCGGCGGCGTTATCGGCAATATATTGTAGTCTAGTGGCATTTTGTTCAATGGCGATCGCCTGACACCGAGGATGAGTCCGCATCCATTCTATAGATATTGAACCACAACCTGCGCCTACATCCCAAAGTAATTGTCCTGGCGTGGGTGCAAGGGTAGAAAGAGTAACTGCCCTGACTTCTCGTTTTGTTAACTGCCCGTCATGGTGATAAGCATCGTCCGGTAAACCTGGTAGTCTAGATAGAGGGATAATTCCGGCATCAGCAATACAATTAACAGCGATCGCATTTAAATCTGCAATTTCATTTTCCTGCCAAGTAGCTACTGTACCTGTAATTATTCTTTCTTGGACACCCCCCATTCGTTCTAAAACAGTCATCTGACTTTGACCGAAACCTCGCTGTGTCAAGATTTGCGCCACAATTTCTGGTGTACTTTTCCCTGCGCTTAAAATTAACAACCGCGCCCCAGGATAAATATAAGATTGCAGCATAGCCGGAGGACGACCGCATAAACTCAAAGTTTCTACATCCGTTAAAGACCATCCTAATCTGGCGCAAGCGAGACTAAAAGCTGATGGTGCTGGAATAATTGTCATTTCTGCAATAGGAATGTGACGCAAGAGAGTAACACCAATTCCATAACACAGAGGATCACCACTAGCTAACACACATACCGACTTACCCCGATGCTGGATAATGGTGTCTATAGAACGACTAATAGGCGAAGACCAAGAGATTTTCTGACGTTGGTCATCAGTTGGTAACATTGCCAAATGACGATCGCCTCCCACAATTATCTCAGCTTGAGCGACAATAGAACGAGCGATCGCACCTAATCCCCCTAAACCATCCTCCCCAACACCCACAACACCAAGCCATTTCCTCATAACCTAATTCTTTGCGCCCCTTTGCGTTTACCTTTGCGCTCTTTGCGTTAAAAACTTCCCATCATATCATGCTAAACTAGCGAGACTTGGGATTGGGAAACTCTGGTGAAATTCCGGGACTGTGCCGCAGCTGTAATGAAAAGGCAAAAGTAAAAAGGTAAAGGGCAAAAGAAAGAATATTGACTTTTAGCTTTTTAGTTTTTGAATTTTTGAGTCAGAATGCCAAAACCAAGAGTTTAGTATCTACTCCCTGCGTCGCACAGGGAAGGAGTTGGAGTCTTGTTAGCCGGAAGTACGCCTTGTCCTGGGTTATTTTATGCCACACCAGCCCAAGATGGAATTTTATCTAGAATCAGAATACCAGGTGGGATAATTAACAGTAAACAATGTCAGGCGATCGCAGATATCGCGGACAAATATGGTGGTGGTTATGTGGATGTTACCAACCGCGCCAACCTCCAAATTAGAGAAATCCATCAAGGAATAGACGCACAAACCCTAGAAAAACTCCAGCAATTAGGAATTGGTTCTCACAATACCAATGTAGACCAAATCCGCAATATTATGACCAGTCCCACAGCCGGGATTGATCCCCAAGAACTCATTGACACTCGTCCCTTCATCGAAAGCTGGGACAAATACATTACAGCACACCCCACCTTATCAGAACTATCCCCCAAATTCAGCGTTTGTTTCGATGGTGGTGGCTTAGTTTCAGTGTGCGATCGCCCCAACGATATCACATTAGTCGCCATCACTATAGACAGCAAAACTTACTTCCGCCTCCACATCACAGCCGGCGCAAAAGGTCAACCCCCCACCAAGACCGACATCTTAGTCCAACCAGCGCAAGTCTTAACACTTCTAGCCGCCTTAACAGATATATATATTTCTCTCTGCGTGACGGACACTTTGCTCAAGTCGGGAGACTCGCCCACGCAAGTGTCCTCCTCTGCGTCTCTGTGCGAGAAAACCCACCCCCATACGCAACGCAAACCCAGACTCAGACAAATCATCAACCATATAGGCTTAGATAACTATCTCCGAGAAGTTGAACAAAAATTACCATTTCCATTGCAGAGAATTGACCTAACCCCCCTACCCCCTTCCCTACTAGGGAAGGGGGAGCAAGAGAAGTATTTCTCCCCTCTCCTCGTAGGAGAGGGGTCGGGGGAGAGGTCAAAAACCCCCTATCACCACATCGGTATCCATCCCCAACGCCAACCAGGGTTATATTACATCGGACTAGTCTTACCTCTAGGTCGCCTAGAAACTCGACAACTGCGGGGTTTAGCCAAATTATCTGCAAAATATGGTGACGGAACACTCCGCCTCACCCCTTGGCAGAATGTACTATTAACAGACATCCCACAACACCAACTTACTGATGTACAAACAGAAATTACTGATTTAAAATTAGATGCCTCACCCACTAACATTAAAAGTGCCTTGGTAGCTTGTTCTGGTAATCAGGGATGTGCATCAGCAGCCACAGATACCAAAACTCACGCCTTAGCTGTAGCAGAATATCTACAATCTCGCATCACCTTAGAAAATCCTGTTAATATCCACTTTAGCGGCTGTGACAAATCCTGCGCCCAGCACACTCAAAGTGATATTGCTTTACTTGGTGTGAGTGAGGAACGCTATCAAGTGTATGTGGGAACAGGTGAAAACAACCAAAAATTCGGACGCGAACTCTATCAGGATGTGAGTTTTACCGACCTACCCGCCTTGATGGAGAAGATTTTAAATTTGTATAAAAACAAACGTCTAAATTCCACCGAATCCTTTGGGGAATTTGCCAACCGCCACACACCCAACCAACTCCAACAATTACTTTCTCGTCCTTCCATGCCCGACTACATCCGCGATGCTAATGAAATCTACCGTAATTCCTTCGCCATCATTCGGGCAGAAGCCAATTTAGATATCCTGCCGCCAGATGTAGCAAAAGTGGCAGTGCGGCTGATTCATGCCTGTGGGATGACGGATATAGTTACAGATATAGGATATTCCACCACGGCAGTAAACTCAGCTAGGAAAGCACTAGCAGCAGGCGCACCGATTTTGTGTGATTGTCGGATGGTAGCTGACGGGGTGACGAGAAAACGCTTACCAGCTAATAACGAGGTAATTTGCACCCTCAACGAGCCAGAAGTCCCAGAATTAGCGAAGAAATTGGGAAATACTAGGTCGGCGGCGGCGTTGGAACTCTGGAAACCTTACCTAGAAGGGTCAGTCGTCGCCATTGGTAACGCACCCACAGCATTATTTAGATTACTAGAAATGTTAGACGCAGGATACCCCAAACCGGCGGTAATTTTGGGTTTCCCAGTGGGGTTTGTGGGTGCAGCCGAATCCAAAGCCGCATTAGCCGCAGATAGCCGCAATGTACCATTTTTAACTTTACATGGTCGGCGCGGAGGGAGTGCGATCGCCGCCGCCGCCGTTAACGCCCTGGCAACGGAGGAAGAATAATATGACAGCCAAAGGTCGTCTGTATGGGGTTGGTGTAGGGCCAGGAGATCCCGAATTATTGACCCTGAAAGCATTGCGATTATTACGTGCAGCCCCCGTAGTCGCCTATCAATCAGCCACAGATAAAGAAAGTATAGCCAGGGGAATTGTTGCCCAGTATCTCACAGGCGAACAAATCGAAGTCGCCTATCATCTCCCCCGCGCCTTAGAACCAGAAACAGCCAAAGACATCTACGACCAAGAAATTGCACCCATCGCTGAACACTTAGCCGCCGGACGGGATGTTGTAGTGTTGTGTGAAGGCGACCCGTTTTTTTACGGTTCATTTATGTATGTATTTACACGCTTATCAGAACAGTACCAAACGGAAGTAGTACCTGGAGTTTCTTCATTAATGGCCTGTCCGGTGTCATTGGGTGTACCGTTCACCTATTACAACGATGTCCTCACTGTTTTACCTGCACCTCTCCCAGCTGAAGAACTCACCTCACGATTGCTGACCACCGATGCCGCAGCTATTATGAAACTCGGCCGCCATTTTCCTAAAGTGCGGGATATTCTGCATCAATTAGGACTGGCATCAAGGGCATTGTATATTGAACGCGCCACAATGACCCAGCAAAGGATTGTCCCCTTAGATGAGGTTAATCCGGCAGAAGTGCCTTATTTTGCGATGATTGTCATACCGACTAAAAATCGACTGTAGTAGCGTGTCAAGCCTAAAGTAGTGTATGAGATTTAGATAAAAAACGCAGATAAACGCAGATAAACGCCGATGAAACAAATTGATTCAGTTCGTAGTAAGGACTTTAGTCCTTTTTTGTTCACGGAGTATCTCGTAGAGAGAACTTTAGTTCTCTCTACAAACCTTGAATTAGTTACCCCCACAATATTTATCAATAAACTTTTCTGTAATGGTGCAGAGATACTCATCAAGATGGGCTAAGGTTTGTTGCGCGATCGCTTGTGGGACACCACCATAGTAAGCTTGAGCAATACCACCTGTAATGCAAGCAATGGTGTCACTATCGCCACCCAGAGAAACTGCATTGCGAATCGCATCTTCAAAACTAGTGGATTCTAGAAAGGCGATAATGGCTTGGGGGACAGAACCTGGACAACTAGCATCATATTGATATGTAGGGCGAATTTGGTCTAGGGTGGCTTCGAGGTTGTAACCAAAGTTAGCCTGAATGTAGGATTTAATCACCGTTTGATGATAACCCTGACGCGCCAAAAAAATCGCGGCGGCGGTAGCTTGCGCGCCTTTAATCCCTTCAGGATGATTATGGGTGACTTCTGCACTGTGTTTAGCTTCCCTTAACACAGTCTCTAAATCGTCGAAAGCAAAACCAATAGGACTAACACGCATAGCTGCACCATTACCAAAACTGTTGTATGGTTGGCGACTGTGAGACTTAGCCCAATTGCTGAAGTTGCGACCGTAGCCTGCATATTGGTAACGATTGTAATACCAATGAAGTTGGTCAATATACAAACTACTGGAGGGAAATTGGTCAGTGTGCAGAATCATATCTGCAACCGCCACAGTCAACACCGTGTCATCTGTAAAGCGGGACTGTCTACCAAATAAAGGAAAATCTTTAGTTTTTAGACCATAACCTTCATAGACTGAACCAATAATATCACCAGCGATCGCACCCAGCATAATCCCTAACTGTATTGTAATATTAAGCGAGTTTTTCCAGTCAGAATCAGGCTTTATATGGAATTGCTCCAGTATAAATTCGTTCTGACAACTCACCTAATTGATGGTTGAGAATTACTTTATCACCATCTTTCAATTAAAGTTGCATTCCGCAAAGTCCTGGTTCGTCGTTATGGAACTTCCAGAAAATAAACTATCCAAATTTATCTCCTGCAAAACAATTGTTTTCCCCCTGCCCCCCGCCATCAACGTGATAGTATATTTTTTAATTCTGAATTCTGAACTTTGTAGGTGCAAGCCTTTTCTCTGAGACATGATGCGAATCAGCAGGGCTTTTTGCATTGGTATTAGCTTCCTCCCTGACAGCCGGAATAATGACTGTAAATGTTGTTCCCACATTGATTTCACTAGAGACTGTAATCTCGCCGCCGTGAACATCGACGCACTTTTTGACAATAGATAAACCTAAACCCGTCCCTGGAGTTTTACCAACATTAAGTCCTCGGTAGAACGGTGTGAATAATTTAGCCATATCTTGAGATGTTAACCCAATACCCTGGTCAATAATTTGAAATTCGATGTGGTTTGGCTGACATTGTAAGGCCAAGGTGACAGTGCTGTCTGCTGGTGAATACTTGATGGCATTTTCGAGCAAATTCGTCAGGATGTGTTGCAATAAATGGGGGTCAGCACTGTACATCATACTTGTTGTCCCACCCTCCACTCTCAATACCATTCTATTGGCGGTGGGTGAGTAAGACTCTAAATCTGCTATGAGACTAGAACAAAAATAGTGAATATCTATCAGTGTGGGTTGACAATGAAACTGTTCTTGCTCTAATTGACCGACAACTAAAACATCTGTGATCAGTTTTGCCATATGCTTGATAGCTTGTTTACTCCGTCCAATGTGAGCTAGTTTCTGTTCAGGAGTGAGGGAACTTGGCTCTTCCAAAAGTTCTAAACTCATCAGTAAAGAACTTAAGGGGTTGCGAAATTCATGGGACACAATGGAAACAAATTGTGATTTGAGTTCATTGAGGCGTTTTTCTTGAGCTAAGGCTTGCTGGATGGCTTGTTCGGCGCGATGATTAGCTAGAGCCACCTGGATGGCAATACTTAAATCCTGCTCCTCGAATGGTTTGACAATGTAACCATAAGGATGGACTGCGATCGCCTCTTTTAATGTAGACTCATCAGCATGAGCGGTGAGAAACACCACAGGTATGTTGAATTGTTGTAATATCTGATGGGCTGCGACAATCCCTGTGGTGTTACCTTGCAAATAAATATCCATTAACACCAAATCTGGTTGATTGATCGTCACCAGTTCTAAAGCTTTGTGTGCCGAATTGGCAGTTCCAGCGATTCTGTAACCTAATCTTTGAAGATGTTGTTTGATATCTAGGGCAATCACCCATTCATCTTCAACAATCAAAATACTAGAATTGGAAACTGTCTGTGCCATACTACGACCTTCTTTGAAAGCGAATCTTAAATTCACTGCCTCGTTGCCGATTTAACTGAATTTCACCACCAATTTGTTCTGTTAGTCCATATACTAGTTGCATTCCTAGTGATGTAGTACACTGAAAATCAAAATCGGCAGGAATGCCAATACCGTCATCTTTTACTACCAAGCAATAATAGTCAGTCTCATCCTCTAGCCAGAATTGTAGGGTGATTTCACCTTTTTGCTGGGGAAAAGCATACTTGAGGGCATTAGATACTAATTCATTGATGATTAAGCCACAGGGAACAGCTGTATCTAAGTCTAGTTCTAAATTGGCTACTTCTAATGTGACCTGGATCTCTGAATCAACAGTAGTGTAGGATTGCACTAAATTTCCCACTAGTTCTGGAACATAAAAAGCAAAATTAATGCGCGATAGATTTTTAGAACGATAAAGTCGTTCATGAATTAATGCCATTGTTTTGACTCGACGCTGACTTTCGGTGAGTAACTTCAGTACAGCTGGGTCTTTGATGCTATTGGTCTGTAGGCTTAATAAGCTAGAAACCATCTGCATATTATTTTTGACTCGGTGATACACTTCCCGCAACAACACCTCCTTTTCTTTTAAAGAAGTACGAATTTTTTCCTCAATTTCTTTGCGTTCTTGTAGTTCTGTTTGCAGTTGTCCATAAAGTTCTGATTGTTGAATTGCAATTGCTAATTGATTCCCTATCTGTTCTAGTAATTCAATTTCCCAGGCTTCCCAATTACGGGGGGCAGTATTTTGGTAAATTGCTAACAAGCCCCACAGACAATCTCCGCAAATAATGGGAGCGATCGCGTAAGCCCTGGCTTGAAATTGTTCTAGAAGTGCGATGTGACAATCTTGATGTCCCACGGTGTAAATATCACTCACAGCAAAGGTTTCATGATTTTTATACCTGCCTCCTTGGGTTTGTTGTAAATAACTATCTTCCCAAACCTCTTGAAAATCTGCACCTACAAGCTTTTTCCACCCCTTACTAACGGACTCAACGATAAAACTCCCACTCCAATCGGGATGAAAACGATAAACAGCCGCCCGATTGACACTCAATGTATGCCTCACTTCGGTGACAGTAGTGGTGAGAATGGCATCTAAATCTAAAAATTGGCGAATTTCTTGGGTAATTAGCCTCAATAACCTTTCTTTTCTGGCTTGTTGTTGTCTAGCGGCTTCTGCTTGTTTGCGTTCTGTAATATCGTTACCGGTGGTGAGAAAACAGGGAATTCCGTCTACATAAATACATTCTGCTGATGCTAAAAAAGTGCGTATCTCTCCAGTTTTAGTGCAGATGGTACATTCAAAATCACGTACACTACCCTTAGCTAATATTTGCTGACGAATCATTCCCCCATAGACTGGATCAGCAAAAAAAGTGAATTTCTCTGGAGGTTGGGTGATTAATTCTTCACGGGAATAGCCGAAAAGCTGACAAAATGCTTCATTGACTTCAATAAAGCGTTGATCTAGCAAAGACGTAATCACGATGGGATAGGGTGAGGCGTGAAAAATTTGCTCGAATCTGGCTTCGGCTTGCTGGAGTTGTTGCGTGCGTTCTGCAACTCGTTGTTCGAGTTCTTGGTTGAGTTTTTGTAAGGCGGCTTCGGCTTGTTGACGTTCCCTGAGTTCTTGCTGCACCTGTTGATAGAGTTGTGCTTGCTGAACTGCGATCGCCAATTGATCAGCAACTTTCCTTGATAGTTCTACTTCTTCATCTTTCCAGGGACTTTCACTTTCTGGTTTGGTGAGTGATAGGCTACCCCAAACTTTACCGTTAACGCTAATGGGTGTTAATAGCCACACCTGAGTAAATTTCTGGGCTAGTTGTTTGTGGATGGGATCATTAATTTCATCTACGCCATTAATTCGCACTACTTGCTGCTGTTTGAGTTGGGCTGTATATATGTTTCCCTGATCAGGAACTTCTATACCTATGGTATCTGGTATAGATTCATCTAAGCGATGCACTGCTAGAACTTTCCAAATTTGCTGTTCTGGTAAATACTGAATAATGGAAGTTCGATTGACTGCTAATAATTGTGTGACTTCTGCTGTAGCTGTGGAAAAAATCGTCTGTAAATCTAGGGAACTGCGAATAATTTGCACTACTCGATTTAAAGCTTGTGCTTGCTGTACTTGACGCTTTAAGGCTTGTGCTGCTACTTTGCGATCTGTGACATCCCGTGAAATACATAATATTGATTCAATCATGTTGTCATGGCTCAACTCTGGAGCGATCGCTGCTTCAAAGTTACGTATGCCGTTAAGTGTCTCAAATTCAAATTCAATAGTCTGTTTTTCCCCAGTTGTGAGCAAGGTTTGGGCGGCTTTTTCCCAAGCTTGCACAATTGCTGCTGATATGCCTAACTCACCGCAAGTTTTACCCAAAAAAGCCCTTGTTGGCATCCCGGTAATTTTTGTCGCAGACGGACTAACATAAAGATGCCGTAGTTGTGTATCGAAGCGTACAATAATGTCAGGGGAATTTTCTACTAAGGTTTGATACGGTTGTTGTGATTTTTGCCAGGCTGTTGTTGTAGCTGGGGAATCATCCAGAGAAATTTTCTGTCTAGCCTGCTCAATTGCTTGTAATAATTTGTCAATTTGATGGGGAGATTTGATCACATAATCATCTAACCCTGCTTTCATGGCTGCCACTATAGTCTCGACATGATCACAATCTGCAAACATAATCACAGGACAAGCCTGACGATGCTCTTTTATAGTTTTTAGCACATCGATTCCGGTTGTCCAGGGTAAATTTTCATCAGTGATGACTAAATCAAAGTTACCATTAGCGATCGCCTGAGCTAAATCTTCTACATTCAAAATTTCCTCAATTTCACATCCCGGCAATTTTTGGGAGAGTGCTGTGATTATCCAATCACTCTCTACAGGGTTAGAGTTAATTAACAAAATTCTCGGCAACAGGCTATCTCGGCTCATATCAACCCCTTTGGGAAACAAAAAATTCACGCATACCCTACGGGATGTTGCTACAAAATTCCCTATTCAATAGGCTACTAATTCATTTATGAAAAAACTCAATTAACTTCTGCATCTGATTTAGAGAAAAAATCTCAGCGTATATAGTATACGGAGTGGCATGGCTAGTCTGAAATATTACATTATTCATGTCCTGTAGGATGGGCTGATTGCCCGTCCAGTGCAGACGAATTCCTCCTCAAGATAGATTAATTAATCATCAAAATCCTGATTTATCAAAAAATCAAGATATGCCATTTGCTCTATCAACTAAAATAAATTTATTAGTATATTTTTGTATAGTATTGTCAGATAAATACATATTTAGAGATAAATCGATAAATATAATTACCAGATGATTGCTAATAGCAAAGTGCTATCTTAAGGGCAAAGTCATTTGCTCACATGAGAGGAAAATGCTATGACTGCCACACTCATAGAAAGTAATTCTCTTGAGTCATTATTGGGGAATGAAGCCGAAAATTTGCTCAACTATACAGCCAAAGTCTCTAAAGATTTACTGCATTTACCGGGGCCTGACTTTATAGACCGAGTTTGGTTAAATAGCGATCGCCATCCCCAAGTCTTGCGTAATCTCCAGCAGTTTTATGCTAGTGGGCGGTTAGCGAATACAGGTTATCTCTCAATTTTGCCAGTAGACCAAGGGATTGAACACTCAGCCGGTGCTTCTTTTGCAGCCAATCCTATTTATTTTGACCCAGAAAATATTATCAAATTAGCGATCGCCGCAGGTTGTAATGCTGTAGCTACAACTTTAGGAGTATTAGGGAGTGTATCGCGTAAATATGCTCACAAAATTCCTTTCATCGCCAAAATTAACCATAACGAATTGTTGACGGTTCCGAATCAATTCGACCAAGTATTATTTGCTGATGTCGAACAAGCTTGGAATTTAGGTGCAGTCGCCATTGGTGCAACTATTTACTTTGGTTCCGAACAATCAACTAGACAAATTCAAGAAATCAGTCAAGCTTTTAAATATGCCCATGAATTGGGGATGGTAACTATACTCTGGTGTTATTTGCGAAATAATGCTTTTAAACAAGATAAAGATTATCACGTTGCAGCTGACCTGACAGGACAAGCTAATCATTTAGGTGTGACCATTGAAGCTGACATCATTAAACAGAAACTGCCAGAAAATAATCATGGTTATGAAGCAGTAGCTAAAGCCACAGGTCAAAGTTACGGCAAAATCGACCAGCGAGTATACACAGAATTAACCAGTGACCATCCCATCGATTTAACCCGTTATCAAGTATTAAATTGCTACTGTGGACGCGCAGGTTTAATTAACTCTGGTGGTGCTTCCGGGAAAAACGATTTTGCTGAAGCTGTGCGTACAGCCGTAATTAATAAACGTGCTGGAGGTACAGGTTTAATTTCAGGAAGAAAGACTTTTCAAAGACCTTTTGAAGAAGGTGTGAAACTTTTTCACGCTATTCAGGATGTTTATTTATCGCCAGAGATCACAATAGCGTGATTAAAGGTAAAAGGCATCCCAATCCCTGTCCCAAGAAAGACGTTAGTAAGATTGAAAATTATCTAACTTTGTGTAAGAACAGAATGGGGATTTTTTCAATGTTGATAATCAAAAATAAACTCAATCAGTGGCAATGTAATATCATCTTAGGAATGCTAATTGGGTTAATTTGGCTGCTGGGTTTACCTACAAACTCTGTTGATGCTGCTGGTTACTATTCAGTTAGAGACCACAAAGCAGAATTAGCTACACCTTATTACACCCATCAACAACGCCGCATAGGATATACAGAGCCTACTAGCCCCTACTACAAAGCCAAAAACAGAAAACACATCACCAGAAGCAGCGATGATTATCTTGAGAATGGTAAGCCAAGCCGAGAAGTTAATCCTCTAGAATTAGGCAGGATTAAACAACAAAAACATTCTATGTCTAGCCGATAAAATTACTAGAAAAGAATGTACCAAATCTTACAATAATGCAGTGAAAGTTATCTCCTTTTGTCTTTTGTTGCTACTATCAATTCTCCGACATTCAGTAACAGGCGCGAAATCGGAAACTTGATCTTTTTTTACTAGTCTCTATTTTTGAGACAAATTCTGGGATATCCTAAGAGAAGTGAAAGATTTGCCAAATAGAGTAAGAATGAAGCTGGCAGCAAGAGTAAGTCAGGTAACACCTTCACTCACCTTAGCGATCGCCGCGAAAGCTAAGGCGATGAAGGCAGAGGGTATAGACGTTTGTAGTTTTAGTGCTGGTGAACCGGATTTTGATACCCCAGCGCACATTAAAGCAGCAGCAGCTCAAGCTTTGGAATCAGGTAAAACCAAGTATGGCCCAGCCGCAGGTGAACCAAAGTTAAGAGAAGCGATCGCTCACAAGCTGCAATCGGATAATGGTCTCAACTACAAAGCCGAGAATGTGATTGTCACCAATGGCGGTAAACATTCTCTTTATAACCTCATGGCAGCATTAATTGACCCTGGTGATGAGGTAATTATCCCTGCACCCTACTGGCTCAGTTACCCAGAAATGGTGACATTAGTAGGCGGGAAACCTGTAATTATCCAAACAGATGCTGCTACAGGCTATAAAATTACCCCTGAGCAATTAAAACAAGCTATTACCTCCAAAACAAAGCTATTTATCCTCAATTCCCCTTCTAACCCCACAGGGATGGTGTATACACCAGAGGAAATCAAAGCTTTAGCAAAGGTAATAGTTGATGCAGATATATATGTGGTATCTGATGAGATTTATGAAAAAATTCTCTACGATGGTGCAGAACATATCAGCATCGGTTCTTTAGGTGAGGAAATTTTTCAGCGCACCTTAATTAGTAATGGATTTGCCAAAGCTTACTCCATGACTGGTTGGCGACTGGGTTATTTAGCGGGGCCAGTGGAAATTATCAAAGCCGCTAGCACCATCCAAGGGCATAGTACATCAAATGTATGTACCTTTGCTCAATATGGGGCAATCGCCGCTTTAGAAAGTTCCCAAGATTGTGTCGCAGAAATGCTTCAAGCCTTCGCCAAACGAAGACAAGTGATGTTAGACAGACTCAACGCCATTCCCGGCTTGAGTTGTCCCACACCAGACGGCGCGTTTTACCTGTTCCCCGACATCAGCAAAACTGGTTTAAAATCCCTGGAATTCTGTGATGCGCTGATTGAAGCCCATCAAGTAGCTGTAATTCCTGGAATTGCTTTTGGTGCTGATAACAACATTCGCCTTTCCTATGCTACGGATTTAAACACCATTGAAAAGGGCATGGATAGGTTAGAAAAGTTTGTGCTTTCTCGGATTTAGTTAATCATTTCTCATTTTCTATTTGTTGACTGAGAAATCTAGGTTGAAAGTTTTAGCTTTCAACCTTTTTTATTTGGAATTTGGAATTAGGAGTAAAGCGACATGACTCTAAACCGTTGCCACAACTTCCCCAATTTTTGTAATATCGTAGCCACCCAGAATTTCTAATTGTGAGTGAACCATCCGATGACCCAAGGTACTCAACAACTGTTGTATGGGTGCTTCTTCTAAATACTCCTTGAGAATGACTAAATCGTATCTTGATTGATGTAAAGGCACAAATCCTAAACCAAAAGTTGTCGCTACAGATGCTGTACTAATACCTGCATCTACCAACCCTAACGCCACAGCTTGAGCAACATCTTGATGGCTAGTAGCAATCTGCTCAAATCCTTTCACGGCAGTAAATGGTATCTGTTCTTGTTGTAGTTGTTGTTCTAGGAGCATTCGACTACCAGCACCAATTTCACGATTAACTATAGTTGCTTTTGCCGCTACTACATCACTGAGGGTTTTAAAACCCTTGGGATTACCCGATGGTACTATCAACCCTTCTTCCCATAAACCCAGAGTAATTAAAACCGCTTCCCTTCCTGCCAAGACTTCACGGGCAAACGGTACATTATGTTCCCCTGTTTTGGGATCATATAGGTGCATTCCCGCAATGTGTGCTTCACCTCTACATAGACTTTGCAGGGCATCTATGCTGTTGGCAAAGGTAAAATGTACTCTTAACTGTGGATGCCAGCGTTCCGTAGCTCTTGCCCAGAGTGCAATTACAGGGGAGCAACCAGCGATGACAACTGTGTTGTGCAGTGTTGCTAAGTTATCATCTAACAGCCTTAGAACTACTTTGCCGCTACCTGTTTGGCAGATGCCCTCTGCATCAGCCGGAATCATATCTTGGCGAAAGGCATCTTTACCTAATAAGGGGTAAGCTATCCATTGTCCTCCTACCCTGGCTAAACTGAGGCGGAGAGATTGATTTTTGGGTACGGGTTTTGCAAGTATGGCTTCAATTTGCGGTAAATCTTGGTCTAACCAGAATAGATCCTCCACTTGACAACCGAGTGCCTTAGCTACACGAAGTGCGATCGCTACTGAAGGAGCATATTGTCCTGACTCTACACCACTAATTGTCTGCCGCGTCACACCAGCAATGTTGGCTAAATCTTGCTGGCTCATCCCTAAGCGCGTTCTAATGGACTTTAAGTTATTGAGGAGGCCGCTATCCTGCTTCATTGGCTATTTCTTTTTACTTTTACACAAAGCCGTGGCGAATTTACCCGTCTTTCATCTATTATCTAACAGCCTTTTGTTTTTTTGATGATTCATATGTCAAGATTAATATACAAATTGCTAGTTTACTTGCGCCTCATCAAGAAACGGTATAAGCGGACATAATATGCAACGAAAAGCCAACATCCAAGGTGTATATTGAATACCTACCTTAGATGCTGGCTTCGGTGAATTTCTCTCAATCCGAGAATGGGTGTGCT
Source organism: Aliinostoc sp. HNIBRCY26 (assembly GCF_050235535.1). GTDB lineage: Bacteria > Cyanobacteriota > Cyanobacteriia > Cyanobacteriales > Nostocaceae > Trichormus. The sequence continues at coordinate 3,766,138 of NZ_CP189852.1, read as the reverse complement.
GGAAACGCGGAGTTTATTTTGCCGATGTCAAGAAATTTTAATTGCCTCAATAATGCTCACCTCGGATTCCGTTGGGATAATTTGTGTAATTTTGAATCCTGCGGCTTGAAATAGCTTGTGAAATTCTTCTTCAGTACGGATGCGTCCGCCAGGACACATGACTAACATATTTACGTCTATAAACTTACTGCCGTAAAATTCATTACCTGGAGGAATTACAAAGTCTATTACCAACAATCTGCTTTGTGGTTTCATGGCTTGATGACAGCGTTGGAGAATGGTGAGCGATCGCTCATCGTCCCAATCTTGGATAATATGCTTGAGAATATACGCATCTGCTGCTGTGGGAATCTCCTCAAAGAAACTGCCGCCAATAAACTCGCAGCGATTCCTCAAAGCTAAATCCCAGGAATTTTTAGCCCGCTCAACTACATCTGGACGGTCAAATAGTATTCCTGTCATACTGGGGTAGGCTTGGAGAATTGTCGCTAGGGAAAGACCTTTACCACCACCAATATCAGCTAACTTATCAATAGAGGAAAAATCATAAGCCTCTAATACTAGAGAATTTTCCTCTTCAGACTCTGCCATTGCGCGATCGAAAATTTCACCTTGGGTAGAATCTCGGTCATTATACTCAAACAAATCCATGCCATACAAACGCTCAAAGGCACTTTCTCCAGTTTGTAAACTGTACATCAAATCGCCCCAAGCTTTGTAATAATGCTCCTCACCCCGTAAAATTGCCATAGCTCGCACTGATTCAGGGTGGTTAGTTTGCAAATTATCTGCTAATGGAGTTAACCCAAAATAACGCGGTTTAATCTCTGCAAAAATGCCCACACTAGCTAAGGCTCGCAAGATGCGATATAAGGCATCACTACGGGTGTCAGTCGCTTTTGCCAACGTATCACAGTGTTGAGGACTTTCACTAAGTAAATCTGCAATGCCAAGTTTAGCCACTACGTAAACACACCGCGACATCCAGTAGGCGTGTATCCATTCCATTGCTGTCATTTGAAATGGTGTATTGCTGGGTGCATAGATAGATTCTGATACAGTCATGATTAACCTCTATACTAATTTTTTAATTCCAATTCTTGGAGTTGAATAGCATCACAAACCCTGTCTGGGAGAATCTTCGCCAAAAGCATGAGAAAATCTAGCATTAATTTTTCGTTAGATACAAAATAGCGAGTTTTCGGTTTCTTGACTTCTAAGGCTGTTTGAATCACATTTGCGACTTCTTCCGGTGGTACTCCCATACGGTTTGATTTGATTAACTGCTCCAAAGAAAACTTGTAAATATCACCGTACATAGCTTTAGCAGTAGGTGACATATTAGCTAATTTTTTTTGTAAACTTGCTTCTACTTTATCTGGTGCGGTGGAAGCAATTGAGCCTGGTTCAATTAAAATTACTTCAATTCCCCAAGGATGTAATTCCATTCTTAAAGAATCATTTAATGCTTCTAAGGCAAACTTAGAAGCACACAAAGCTGAAAAAAATGGTGACGAGATTTTGCCAGAAACTGAGCCAATATTAATAATTCTGCCCTTGGCTTGGCGAATCATTGGTAAAAAGGCTTGGGTAACAGCTACTTGTCCAATAACATTAACTTCAAATTGCCATCTTAGTTCATCGATGTCTAAATATTCTAATGGGCCATCTACTAATATACCGGCGTTATTTACTAATCCCATTAATCCTTTTTCACCAATGGATGATGTCACAATTTCTGTGGCAGCTTTAATCTGTTCTTTTTTGGTGACATCAAGAATTACTGGAGTTAAATTACCAGATGAATTTAACTTGAGCAATTCCGCATCTTTTGGTTGACGAACTCCGGCAAATACTTGATAGCCTTGTTTATCTAATAAAAGCGCAGTTGCTCGCCCAACTCCTGTAGATGCTCCTGTAATTACTACGGCACCTTTACTTTTTTGATTCATCGATTTTTCTAGTTATTATCTGCGGGGTTGAAAGTCTATTTATCAAGTAAATAGTAAATAGTAGGGTGTGTTACTACATTGTGAGGATTGGGGTATAAGCGACAGTATAAATTGCCGTAACGCACCATGATCATGCGGTGCGTTGCGCGTTGCTTTAACGCACCCTACAATTTCTGAATGCTAAGTTTTTTAAACTCTAATCCAGTGATTAATAAAGCAATTGATACTACTAAGGAATCTGTTAATAACATTCCATAATATACACCTCTAACACCAAAATATGAAGACAATATCAATACAAATGGAATCAGGAAGAAAAGAGTTTTAGAGAGAATCAAGAAACCTGCTGCTTTGCCATTGCCAATGGATTGAAATAACGTGACACTGCAAAATCCTAATGGTAAAATCAGCAGTAGAAAGTTGACAATTTGAAAGTTAAATAAATCATCACCGCTAAAACTAATAGTTGGTAATAAAATTCTCAGGAATGTTGCTGGGAATAATTGTAAAGGCAACCAAATTAATCCTAAGCACAGTGTTGCACCAATACTAAATGTGAAAAATGCTTGCTTGAGGCGGTGATAGTTTTTAGCTCCGTGATTTATGCCAATTATAGGCTGTAAGGCTTGCACAAATCCTTCTACGGGGATAAATGCTAACGCATATATTCTCAGGGTTGCCCCAGCAACAGCAATATCGTGTGCAGTGCCATATTGAGCAATAGATTTATAAATTACAGACTGTTCTACTAAGCTAATAATTTCCATTAATAGGGCGGTAAATCCTACAGATAAAATTGCTGGTAGTAAATCTATTGCTAAAGTAAAATTTTTAGGATTAACCGGAATCGAACTTTTATTAGAAAGGAAATAGCTAATATTTAAAATACTATAAACTACCATAGAAATAACTGTGGAAAAGGCTACTCCCCCAATTCCTAAATTAAAAACACTAATAAATATAGGATTTAAAATAGCGTCAAGAATAGCAAATATTCCCGCGAAAATCATAGCCAGGCGAATTTTGCCTTCGGATTTAATCAACTGGCTGGAGGCAACTGCTAAAATATAAAATACTGAACCTGATGTGTAGATTCTAAAATACTCTGCTCCGGCTGCGGCTACTTCTCCCTCTCCTCCCATAAAGGCAATTAATTTATCGCTAAAAAAGTAACCTAAAAGGGTGATAAAAACAGCAATAATCACGCTCATAATAACTAAAGTGCCAAAAATTCTCGACTTAGTTTTGGTATCTTCTGAACCAATCGCCCGGCTGAGAACTGAGGCTGAACCTACTCCTACTAAATGAGCGCAACCAATCACTAGAGAAGTAAGTGGTACGGCTAAAGATATGGCGGCTAATGCTGTTTCACCAATTAGTTGTCCGGCAAATAAGGCATCTAAGAAGCTATTAAAGCCAAGCAATAACATTCCTAAAATGCCAGGAATGGTAAATTTTATCATCAATGAAATGAGATTATCATTGAGTATTTCATGAGTAACTGGTGATTGTGTTTCTGTAGTCATAATTCAATACAGTTCAGTTAAGAAGAATAGTAGGTTGGGTTGAGCGACAGCGAAACCCAACAAAGCCTTGATAATGTTGGGTTTCGTTCCTCAACCCAACCTACGGCAGTTTTAGTTTTTAACCTTAACTGAACCGTATTGTGTCATAATTAGCCGCTAATGGATAAATTACTCTGGAAGACAGGGTATTTTTTGTATTTATAAAAAAAATCAGGTATTTGTAATTTGTAGAATTGCATAAATTAGGTACTAGATTTCACTAACAACTCACAGCCTCTTGTGTCGGTTGATGTTGCTGAATGTTGCATAATACCATCTTTAATTTACTGGCTGGGGGATAGTTTGCACCTTGGGGTTGGGGTTTTTCTCGTTGTGTATGGGTTAGGGATAATTGATAACGAGAAATGATTTTTGCTAATACTAGTTTCATTTCAAACATAGCTAAAGCTTCTCCAGGACAACGCCTAGTACCGCCACCAAAGGGCATAAATTCGTAGGGAGAGTATTGTTTTTCTAGAAAACGGTCTGGTCGAAATTGCTGTGGTTGTGGATATAATTCTGGATTTTGGTGTGTTAAATATATACAACCGATAATGATTGCTCCTGGACTTAGGTTATAGCCCATGAGATTAGTTGCTGATTCTACTATCCTGGGAAATGTGACGAATTGAGTGGGATAAATTCGTAAGATTTCATTACAGACAGCATTGAGATAAGGGAGTTCAACAATGCTCATGGGGTTGGGAGATTCACCCAAATTATTGATTTCTTGGCGCAATTTTTCGCGGATTTGTGGTTCACGGTGGAGCCAATATAATGCCCAAGTTATTGCAGTTGCGGAAGCATCTCGACCACCGAATAATAATGAAGGAAATAAATCGCGTATTTCTTCATTTGTTAATAATTCGCCTGTTTCGTTGCGGGCAAATATTAACTCAGAGAGGACATCATTAGCATTGGGGTTTGGTTGCTGACGACGATCGCTAATTTCCGCATAAATCAGTTGATCAAATTGTCGCCACAGATAACGAAAGTAACCCCAAGGACTCCACCGCCCTAAGTCTTGTTGTAAAAAGGGGAAGGATAAGGGGATTTCGACAAAGGGCGATCGCGCATAGTTCATGAGATTATTTAGCAGGTGTTTAAGTTGCTCGTAGCGATCGCCTGTATGTAAGCCGAATAAAGTATTTAAAATTACCTCTAGAGTAATTTTTTGCATGGTGGGGTAGGCTAAAAAAGATTTGCCCAAGGGTAGCTGATTCATGACTTTTTCGGTGACATCACAAATTTGCTGTCCGTAGGCTCTTATCTTGTTACCGTGCAAAGGAGACATCAGCAATTTGCGTCTGGATCTATGGCGTATACCGTCAAGTAGAAGTAGTCCGTTTTTCCCCACCAATGGGGCTGATTCTGCGTTCAACTCTCCAGCAGCGATGATTTCCGTTGTATTGGTGAAAACCTGCTTCATCCCCTGGGGATTACCGACAAAGATTAGGGGTGTAGATTCAGACATAATGGTGAAAATGTCACCATAACGCAGATTCATTTGATCGAGAAAACGCAGAGGATCGGCTGTAAATTGCATTCTCAGCCACCAAGCGGGGAGTTTTGGGCCTTGAGGGAGATTCATAATAGGTTGTGTTTTTAAACGCAGAGGGGTGCGGAGGTTTCCGCAGAGGGGCGCGGAGTTTTGGTAGAGATGTGCATTTTGACACCACTGGCTGGGTAGCACATTAAACCTTCAAATTTGGGTTGCTCTGGTTGTTTTTTGACTAGGGTGAGTTCATAGTTGGAGAGGATAGTTGCTAGGATTAGCTTCATTTCAAAGATGGCTAAGGCTGCACCAATACAGCTACGCGCCCCGCCACCAAAGGGGAAAAATTCGTAAGGGGTGTATTGTTTTTCTAGGAAACGTTCTGGTTGGAATTGTTGGGGATTTGGGTATAAATCTGGATGTTGATGTGTGAGATAAATACAACCCATGATGAGGGTTCCTGGGGCTAAGTCATAACCCATCAGTTCAATAGGTGATTCGACGCGGCGGGGAAATGTGAATAATTGCGCCGGATAAATACGTAGGACTTCGTTACAAACAGCACTGAGATAGGGCAGTTGGGCGATGCTCATGGGATCGGGTGAGTTGCCAAGGGTAGCCAGTTCTTGTAGCAGTTGTTCACGAACTTGAGGTTGGCGATAAACCCAATACAATAACCAAGTGATAGCGACTGCGGAAGCATCTTGAGCAGCAAATAGGGGTGAGAGTAACAAATCGCGGACTTCTTCATCTGTCATCAGTTCACCCATCTCATCACGAGCAAATATTAACTCGGATAGGATATCGCTGCGGGTGGTGTCTGTTTGTTGACGGCGTTCTTGAACTTCGGCGTAAAGCAGATCAAAAATTTCTTGACGGAGGTGTAAGAGATATCCCCAAGGACTCCACTTTCCTAAATCTTTTTGCAGAAAAGGTAGAAAAGAGGTAGTTTGCATGATGGGCGATCGCATACTCTTAAGTATGGTGGGAAGTAAGTATTTGAGTTTTTCGTAACGTTCTCCCTCTTGTAAACCCAAGACAACTTTCATGCTGATTTGCAAGGTAATCTCTTCAATGGTGGGATAGGCGATGAAGGTTTTGCTGGCTAAATATTCATCCATGACTTGCTTTGTCAGGTTGCAAATTAGCTTTCCTTGAGCCTGCATTTTTACACCATGAAAAGCTGGCATCATTAATTTACGTCGATGTTTGTGGCGTAGTCCATCGAGTTGTAATATACCTTGATTGCCGGTAATTAATGCTGCTTCTGCGTTTAATTCACCGGGTGTTTTAATATCTTTTGTATTCGTAAAAATTTGTTTAATGGCTTGGGGATCGCTCACAAATACTATGGGTGTTTCGCCAAAGTTAATGATGAAAATGTTGCCATATTTTTTGGAGATAGCATCAAGATGATTGAGGGGGTTGTTGGCTATTTTAATAATGTTTAGCCAGAGAGGGATATTTACTTCGGGTATTTTCATGTTTAAGCTCACGCAGAGGCGCAGAGACGCTGAGAGAATTGTTTAGAGTTTTTGAGTATGGAGGAGAGATGTTTTTAATTTATTGGCTAATTCTTGGATGTAAGGCTCATTAAATATAGAAAAATGATTGCCGGGAATTTCAATCATGTTTATGGGTTGGGAAGAATATTTACCCCAACCTAATAAGGGATCATCTGTATGGAATTCATGACTTTCAAAGTCGTGGGTAATGATTTCGCTCGCTTTGAATAATGTAATTTCTTGGGGATAAATCTGGGGAATATAATTCCGCATGGCTTGGATATGGGTTTTGAATAGCTGATAACTTTGCAGATGTTGTGCCATTTCTGTATCGCTAATTTTGAGGTTAGCTTTGCCGAATAAGAAATGAAATTGTTCATCTAGTGGTAAATCTCGTAGTTCATTATAGGAAACGGCAAATTCTATATTGAACCAGTTTTTGATTACTTCAGCTAAACGCAGCACTAATTTAGCATCATCATCTTTGTCTGGCTGGATGATAGTTTTGGGTAAGATTGCGTCAATTACTACCAGTAAATCAACTGTTTCATGTTGTCTTTGTAGTTGTTGTGCCATTTCAAAGGCAATGATACCACCGTAACACCAACCTCCTAAAAGATAAGGGCCGTGAGGCTGGACTTTACGAACTTCTTTGAGGTAATAAGCTGCGGTTTCTTCTACAGAAAGAGGATTAAATTCTTGTTGATGAGGGGTTTGTTCTAGAGCATAAAATGGTTGTTCTCTACCTAGTTTTTTGGAGAGAATCAGGTAGTTGTTGACATCTCCCCCGGCTGCGTGGACACAAAAGAAAGGACGATATTCACCAGCAGATTGAATCGCTACTAAAGGAGATTTTGCGCCTAAGCTTGCTGGTTGACTGACAATTTTGGCGAGTTTTTCAATTGTGGTATTTTCAAAGAGGGTAGATAGGCTGAGGTTATGTCCAAATAGCTCATAAATTTGGGAAATTAAGCGCACAGCTAAAAATGAATGTCCTCCTAGTTCAAAAAAGTTATCTGTAATTCCAATGGGACTAGTATTGAGCAACTGTTCCCAAATTTTGACTAGGGCTAATTCTGTAAAAGTTTTAGCTGCAACGAAAGATTTATTAACTGTTGTGGGAATTACATCATAAGATAGGAGTGCTTGCTTGTCTACTTTACCATTAGGTGTTAGGGGAATTTCATCCAATAAGATAAAAGTTGATGGTAGCATGAAACTTGGTAGTTTCTGCTGTAAATATGCTTGTAATTTCGGGATAATATCTTTTTGTTGGGTGGCTATGTAAGCAATTAAATATTTATCGCCTTGAGCATCATCATAAGGGATAACAACAGCATTTTTTACAGACGGATATTGAGCGATCGCAGTGGCAATTTCGCCTAACTCTATGCGAAAACCCCGAATTTTAATTTGGTCATCATTACGACCAAGATATTCTAATTGACCGTTATTTTGATAGCGTACTAAGTCACCAGTTTTGAAAAGTTTATTTCCTGGTAAAAATGGGTTATCAATAAATCTCTCTTGTGTCAATTCTGGGCGATGTAAATAACTTTTAGCTAGTCCATCACCACCAATATATAATTCTCCAACTACACCGATGGGAACAAATTGTAAATTGTTATCTAAGATATATGTTTGTATATTATCTATAGGTTTACCGATAGGAACTGTGGAATATATTTCACTCAATAAACTTGTGTCGTAATAAGTGACATTTGCAGATACTTCTGAAGAACCATAAAGATTAATTAAGTTGGCATTTGGTAACAACTGGTGAAAAGTTTTGACTAAATCAATAGTTAGTGCTTCTCCACTTGTAATCCAAAGTTGGAGATGAGATAAATTTTGTGTGAGATGTGGGTAATTATCTAGGAGTAGGCGCAATAATGAAGGGACAAGCACGAGGCGCGAAACTTGGTAGTTAGCCAAGGTTTCGAGGAAAAGTTGCGGGTCTTTGGCGATCGCATCGGGGATAATCACAGTAGGAATACCTTGCAATAAGGGTGCAAAAATTTCCCAAACTGAATCGACAAAACTAATCGCTGTTTTCTGACAACAAATTTCCCCAGTTGTGAAAGGATAAGTTTTCCATAGCCAGTGTAAGCCGTTGACTGTACCACGATGACTTCCCAGCACACCTTTAGGCGTTCCCGTCGAACCAGAGGTGTAAATCACATAAGCCAGGTTATTTGCTTCAGATGCGCTGCGGGGATTTTCTGAACTTTCTTGTTGAATAGTATCCCAGTCTGTATCTAATGCGATTGCTTTTACTTCTCCCCAACAATTCTTTAATGATGTGTGACTAATCATCAACGCCGCTTGAGAATCAGCCAACATAAACTGAAGGCGTTCTACTGGATAATTAGGGTCTAGGGGTAAATAAGCACCGCCAGCTTTTACAATCGCTAGAATCGCTACTATCATATCTACAGAGCGTTCTAGACATATAGCCACTAGAGTTTCGGTTGTGACTCCTAATTTGATTAAATAATGAGCAAGTTGATTTACTTTTTGGTTGAGTTGTTGATAAGTTAGCTGTTCTGACTGACTAATTAATGCTAAACCATCGGGAAAATACTCGACGTGCTGCTCAAATAACTGATGTAAAGTTGCGTGATGTGGATAATCAGCTTGGGTATAATTCCACTCTAATAATTGCTTTTTCTCTGGAGTTGTCAGTAATGGTAATTCGGAAATACTTTGATTGGGGTTGATAATAATACTTATGAGTAAATTTTGGAAATTATCAATCAATCTTTGAATTGTAACTGTATCAAATAAATCTGTATTGTATTCCCAAAATCCAGTTAATCCTTGTTCTGATTCTGAAATTGAAACAGTAATATCAAATTCTGATGTACCGTGATCAATTTCTAAATTACGTAAAGTTAAACCAGCAACTTCTTCCACAGGTGTTGGTGCATTTTGGAGAATAAACATTACCTGAAACAAAGGATTCCGGCTTAAATCTCGCTCAGGTTGTAATTCTTCGACTAACTTTTCAAAAGGTAAATCTTGATGTGCATAAGCATTGAGAGTTACATCTTTTACTCTTGTTAAAAGTTCTCGGAAAGTAGGATTACCGCTTAAGTTATTCCGCAAAACTAAATTATTGACAAATAAACCAAGTAACCCTTCTAATTCGGCGCGGTTACGATTAGCAATAGCAGAACCTACTAAAATATCTTCTTGGGAAGTGTAGCGATATAGTAAGGTATTAAACGCCGCTAGGAGCGTCATAAATAAAGTACAGCCTGCTTGCTGGCTTAATTCGGTTAATGCTGCGGTTAATTCTCTTGATAAAGTAAAGTATTGTTTCGCACCTTGAAACGTAGCAACCGCCGGACGGGGATAATCTGTAGGTAACTGGAGTATTGGCAGTTTACCAGCTAATTGTTGCTTCCAGTAATTAAGCTGAGTGTTTAGCCGTTCTCCTTGCAGGCGATCGCGTTGCCAAATGCTAAAATCTGCATATTGAATTGGCAGTTCTGCTAAAGGAGAGGGTTTACCTTCAGAAAAAGCCGCATATAGCGTTGCTAATTCTTGGGCGAACACACCCATAGACCAGCCATCTGTAATTATATGATGTATGGTTAAAAGTAATATATTTTCAATTTCACTCAAGCGCAGTAAACTTGCTCTGACTAATGGTGTATGAGCTAAATTAAAAGGTTTTTGCGCTTCTTTGATAGCAATTTGTTTAACTTCTGTTTCCCAATTTTGATTTGCTAAATGCTCAATATTAATAATAGATAGTTCCCAAGTTAATTGAGGTAAAACTATCTGTATTGGCTGTTCCTCTGCTGATATAAAGATTGTTCGCCATGCTTCATGTCGTCTGAGAATTTCGTTGAGGCTGTGCTGAAGTGCTGATACATTCAATAAGCCAGTTAAATGCAAAGCACTGGTGACGTGATAGAAAGAACTACCGTGATAAAGTTGGTCAATAAACCATAGTCTTTGTTGTGAAAAAGATAATGGTATGGGTTGAGAGTTTTGGCGTTTGGGAATGGCTTCGGTTTTAAATTTACCTTTCTTCCATTTTTCTAATAGGGCTTTTTTGGCTGGGGATAGGGTGGAGTTGTCCATAGTTTTTATTTAAAACGCAGAGGGGCGCAGAGGTACGCGGAGTAAGAGTGGTTAAGTTTTGAGGATAAGTTGAACTTCTTCTTCTGATAATTCAGCGAGTTTTTCTAGAAGCAGTTCTTCAATTATTTCTGCTTGCTTGGCGATAGTTAAGGCTTGTAATAACAGTTCGCGGAGTGGTAATTCTACAGGGAAATTTGCTTGTAGACGAGAAGCAAGTTGAGTAGCAATTAAAGAATCTCCACCCAATTCAAAGAAGTTATCATAAATGCCTACTTGTTGAATTCCTAAAACTTCTTGCCATATTTTGGCAATTTGTTCTTCTAAGTCGTTAGTGGGAGCAATGTAAGTATTGCCAATATTAGGTCGGGAATAAGATATATTTGATTCCTGTACTTTCGTTTCTGTTAAGTTTGCTGATTGAGAAAAAACTTGATTTTCTTCTTGTGATACAAATGATGGTATTTTTGCTTCAATCCAATAACGTTGACGCTCAAAAGGATAAGTAGGTAAGGGAACACGATAGGGTTGTGCATGGCTATAAAATTCTGACCAATTTATGTCTATTCCTGCTAGCCATAGCTGACCTAATGTATTTAATATAAAAGCAATATCTGTTTGTTGTTCTTGGGGATGGCGTAGAGAAGTTAGAACTAATTGTTGAGCATTATTTGTCAAATGCTGCCTTGTTAATGTGCTTAACGTCCGACCTGCTCCTACTTCGATGAAAATACCTTCTGATTGTTTCAATAACTCAGAAATTCCCGGAGAAAATCTCACACAATCACGTAGATGTTGACTCCAATAATGGGGATTTATAGCTTCATTGGCTTGAATCCAAGTACCAGTAAGATTAGAAATAAAAGGAATTTTTGGCGGTTGTGGGTTAGCTTTTTTAAATTGTTCAGTAAACACCGCTAAAACTGGCTCCATCATTTGCGAATGGAAGGCGTGAGATGTATGCAACAGACGACAATTGATATTTTTAGAAGCTAAATAGTTTTGCAAAGTCTCAACAACTTCTGTCTTTCCAGAAACAACACAAGCAGATGGACTATTAATTGCAGCTAGAGAAAGTTCCTCACCTAAAAATTGTTTTACATCTGCTTCTGCTAGCGGTACAGCCAGCATACTTCCAGGTGGCTGTTGCTGCATCATTTTTCCTCTCGCAGCAACTAAAGCCAAAGCATCTTCTAAACAAAATACACCAGCTAAAGTAGCGGCTACATACTCACCAATACTATGACCAATCATAGCCGTGGGACGCACACCCCAAGACATCCATAACTTGGCTAAGGCGTATTCGATGGTGAATAATGCAGGTTGAGCAAGAGATGTTTGTTGGAGTTGGGCTGAAGCTGTTTGTATTTGTTGTTCGCTAGGATATATTATTTGACGTATATCTAACCCCAAATGTGGTTGAAGAATATCTGCACAAATATCTACTTGTTCTTGAAAAATTGGCTCAAATTCATACAGTTCTCGCGCCATATTTACATATTGCGTTCCCTGTCCTGAGAACATAAATATAACGGGACGTTTGCTCGGTTTCTGGTAGTAGCTGAAAACTCGTTCTGGGTCTAAATTTGTTAATACTTCGATTGCATCTTCAATATCACGACAAACAACCATCCGCCGATAGTCAAAAGCCCGCCGCCCAACACTGAGGGTATAAGACACGTCAGCCAAATTTAATTCAGAATGTTGCTGTAAATGTGTAGCCAGATTAATTGTTATTTTCTCAAGTGCCTGCTCACTTTTAGCCGATAAACATAATAGTTGATAATCTCTCCCCTGCTCCTTGCCCCCTGCCCCCTGCCCTAACAAGGGTGCCTCCTCCAAAATCACATGAGCATTAGTTCCACCAATACCGAAGGAACTAACCCCAGCCCGGCGCGGTGTACCGTTACTCTGCCATTGGGAAAGTGTGGTGTTGACATAAAAGGGACTGTTAGCAAAATCTATTTGGGGATTGGGTGTTTGAAAATGTAAATTGGGAGGTATTTGTTGATGTTTAAGGGCTTGAACAGTTTTAATTAAACCAGCCACACCCGCAGCCGTATTCAGGTGTCCAATATTGGTTTTTGTGGAAGCAACAGCACAAAAACATTTTTTATCAGTGCTATCACGAAAAGCCTGTGTGAGAGACTTTATTTCAATTGGATCTCCTAATACAGTGCCTGTTCCATGAGTTTCAATATAAGAAATCGTTTCTGATTCCACATCAGCTAAAGCTAATGCTTCTAAAATTACTGCTGTTTGACCTTCTACACTTGGTGCTGTATAACCTACTTTTAACGAGCCATCATTATTAATTGCTGAAGCCTTAATTATGGCATGAATATAATCGCGATCGCGCACAGCATCTTCTAATCGCTTCAGAACAACTACACCCAACCCGTTACCGAAAATAGTACCACTAGCATGAGCATCAAAGGCGCGACAGTGACCATCGTTTGATAAAATTCCCCCTTGTTCATAGTAGTAACCTGCTGTTTGGGGCAAGTGTATAGATACACCACCAGCCAAAGCCATATCACTTTCGCCGTTGAGCAAACTTTGACAAGCAAAATGCACCGCGACTAATGATGTCGAACAAGCAGTTTGAACATTAACACTTGGCCCCTTTAAATTTAATTTATAAGAAATTTGTGTAGGTAAATGGTCTTTATCATTCCCGACAAACATTTGAAATGATTCGACTGAGTTTAACGCATCCCAATGGGGATAAAAATTAGAAAATAAATTATTTAATAAATAAGAACTTAAAGCAGCACCAGCAAACAATCCTATTTGACCAGGATAAGTTTCAGAATTGTAGCCAGCATTTTCTAATGCTTCCCAAACACATTCTATAAATAACCGATGTTGCGGATCTATTAATTCTGCTTCTTTGGGAGTGAAACCAAAAAAATTAGCATCAAATAATTCGATATCTTCTAATACACCAAATGCTTTGACATAATTAGGGTCATTCAGTGATTTTGGCTTGATACCGACTGATAGCAATTCCTCATCACTAAAGAAAGTAATTGACTCTACACCATCTCGTAAATTTTGCCAAAAAATATCAACATTATTTGCACCGGGAAAACGCCCAGCCATGCCAATTATTGCTATTGCATCATCATCGATGCTAGGAAATTTATTTTCAGGATTCATCGAAGTAAATTTTAGAGAAGTCTGTAAACAGTTATCACGCCAGCGTCACGCATCGTAAATTTCTGGCGGTGCGTTAGGACTATTGTTCATAACGCACCCTACAAAACTACAAAACTTAAAACCTTACCAATGAAAAATGGCGACCTTCTTAAGCTAGTTCTTAGAATATACTTTTACGAAAAACGTATATTATTCTTGAATCTGCTAAACCAGATATTTCAGCATCTTGTGTAACATCATTGACCAAAACTTTTGTAAAGCCCACTTTTTCTAGAACAGACTGTACCTCTGTCCGAGAATAAGCTTTGGCTGTACAATTTACATCCTTTCGCTGCCAGTCGCCATTGAGCAATTGAAATGTCACATAATGACTTTGCCATAACTTACTTTTTGGGTCGTAAATTGAACGTTGTAGCCATGTATAGTCATCGCCAAAATCACCACTACATTCCTCAACTAGATTTTTATCTTCTCTCACGATTTCTCCTTCACTCAAATCGAACCCAAACCATCCATTTGGTAATAGTGAGGAATACACTTGTTGAAAAGCTTTTGTCAAATCTTCAATACTCAACATATAGTTGAATACTGTACTCGATGAAACAACTGCATGAAAGGTAGGTGGCATTTCAAAAGAGCGTATATCACTCTGAATAAATTCACCATTGGGTGCATTCTTACGAGCGTAACGCAACATTTCGTCTGATAAATCAACCCCAGTTACTTGATAACCTTTAGCAATCAGTTTATTGACTAATTGACCCTGACCGCAACCAACATCTAAAATACGAGCATCTTCAGGCAAGTTTTCTAATATATGTTTGCCCAAAAATTCCAGCCAAAGTTCGCTACTATTATCTTGTGGGTAAGCAAAAGCCCAATTATTATAAAGATTTAGGGCATTTTCTTGCAGAGGTGGATTCGCTAAATACATAAAAATTGCTCCAAGGTAATTGTGTTCAATTTGCTAGTTTTGGAAATCTTCTACGCGACATTTTCAGCAGATATTGACATGGAAATTTCTGAGGCAATTTGTATCTGGTCATGCAAAACTGCATCAATATCATCTTCAGTTGTCAATGGATTTGCTAATACTGCCCGTAGTGCCACAATGGAAATTTCTTGACTAAAGCAATTGCTCGTTTTCATTGTCCGCGAGATAAAAGTACGTCCCGCTTGGCGTTGAGTTTTTTGCAGACGTTCATTAAATTTATTAATAAATAAATTGTCAATTTCCGTCAATTGTTTTTTAGCCACAAGTTCTCTTAAAGATTCGGGAATATAGCGATAAAGCAGCAAATTAGTATCAGGTTCTGCTAGTAACTCAAACTCAGGCATTGAACGAATTTGATTAGCCATATATTGAGTTTTTCTAATACCTTCATCAATTAAAAATTCATATCCTTTACTACCAATTAAATTCAGTCCAGCGTGTAAGAATAACGCCATACCAGGACGAGAACCTTCCAAAGCGCGTTTACCTAAATCGAAAGATCCCTTACGCATGGTATAGCTAGCTTGTTTTTCAATTGATTGTGCCATTTGCGGTTCACGCAGAAATAGCATACCAATTCCCATTGGTAGATAAAGTTGTTTATGTCCATCAATGGTGACGGAATTAGCTTGTTCAATACCTGCAAGTTTATAGCGATGTTTTTGAGAAAAAACTAAAGGCCCTCCCCAAGCAGCATCTATATGAAAATGAACATTAGCTTCTTGGGCAATTTCGGCAATATCTAAGAGTGAATCTACACCACCAGAATCTGTAGTACCAGCAATACCAATAATGGCAATTATACACAAGTTTTGCTCACGACATTTAGCCACAGCTTGACGTAGCGATCGCACTCTCACTCGATTGTTACTATCAACCGGAATTTTAATTAAACCCCGATTTCCAATACCTAGCAAATCTGCTGCTTTATCAAAGGAAAAGTGCATTAATTCCGAGCCAATTATTGCTGCACCTTTATAGCCATAAAAATTTAATGCTGCGGTTAAACCTTCTTTTTCTACACCTAAAAAATCATCTTTCGCACCCAAAGCAGCATTTCGAGCGCACCACATGGCAGTAATGTTTGCTGTTGTTCCACCAGATGTTAAAATTCCCAGTGTACTTTGACTATTTTGAATATGTTCAGCGTAAAAATTATCAGATAAATTATATATTTGCCGATGCAACATTGCTAAAGCTTGACGCTCGTAAAAACTAAGAGATTTTGCCGTCTCAATTTTCACAGAATTTTGATTCATTGCCGTCATCAACTTGGCTAAAGGTTGCACAAAATATGGCAGTGCCGATGTCATGTGACCAATAAATCTTGGTGAAGCCGTATGAATTGAATGGGCAATAACATTCTCAGCTAAATATTCCAAATAGCTAGTAAAATCAGCAGGATGACTCGGTACTTTACTATCACAAAACTTTGTCACCAATGAATCTAAATCAATATCACTACTAGCATCATCTCCACCGACAAAATGATCAGAGAGTTCCTCAATATACTCATCTATATTTTCAACATTCGCCTTAGCTATGCTAAATAATTGCATAATTTGTTCTTCAACATCAGAATGCAATCTTTGCTCAGTCTCAAACAAGTAACTTTGTTTTGGCATTTCTGGTTTACTTAATGTCATATAGGAATCCGCTTTGATTATTGAAATTATCTGCGTGGACAGGGAACAGGGAACAGGGAACAGGGAACAGGAAATAAGAGAATGGAAGTGTATTGATTGTTTATAAATAGCGCAAGCTACACCAACAGAAATCAAATATTATTCTTATCTTCTTATATTCCTAAATACTTATTACTCCATCGAAAATAACTCCTATTCCTCCTCTCTGCGCCTCCGCGCCTCTGCGTGAGCCTTCCTTCTAATTTCCTTACGTCGCTGTATAGATGACCTACTGATTCCCACAGATAATTCTGAACCCTGCTCCCGACTAAAAAACCGAGCTAACTGACTAATAGTTGGATATTGAAACATTTCAACCAAAGCAAAATCCCGTTGAAATACTTCTTGCAGCTTGCTATGAACTCGAATCAAAAGTAAAGAATGTCCACCAAGTTCAAAGAAATTATCATGTATACCCACCTCATCTAACTGCAAAACTTCTTGCCAAATATCAGCAATAGTTTTTTCCGCCTCAGTTTGCGGAAGTTGTAATTGTTGTTCTAACTGCGGACGCACACCTTCTGGAATTGGCAGCGATTGATAGTCTACTTTACCATTGGGTAGGAGTGGTAAAGTTTCTAAACTCACAAAAACCGAAGGCAGCATATATTCTGGTAACTTCTCTTTTAGTAAATGCTGTAACTCGCTAATAATTACTTCTTTATCTTCAGAAACTACATAAGCAATTAACTGCTGTTGTTCTTCTTTTACTACCACAACAGCTTCTTTAATTTTAGGAGATTGGCGTAATATTGCGGCAACTTCTCCTAGCTCTACACGAAAACCCCGCAGCTTAACTTGGTTGTCGATTCGTCCTAAAAACTCCAAGTTACCATCAGCTAAATAACGTGCTAAATCTCCTGTTTTATAAAGCGTTATTCCGGCTTTTGAGATAAATCTATTTGCAGTAAGTTCTGGTTGATTAATATAACCTCTAGCCAAGCCTGCACCACTGACATATAGTTCGCCAGTTACGCCAATAGGAACAGGTTGGAGATATTTATCTAATACATGAATTTGGGTATTAGCGATCGCCCTCCCAATTGCCACTTGTTCAGGCAGTGGCTCTGGAGGAGTTACACTGTAACAAGTAACGTCTGCCGAAACTTCGGAAGAACCGTAAAGATTTAACAGGGTACTATCTGGTAATGTCTGGCGAAACTGCTGTAACAAATCAATTGATAACGCCTCACCACTCGTTACCCACAACTTCAATTTTGGTAATCTTGCTTGCAAATTGCTGCTATCTAAGAGCACCCGTAACAACGAAGGAACTAGCACCAGTCGGGTGACATCATGTTGAGCCAGGGTTGCAATAAATTGCTGTGGATCTTTGACAGTGCGATCGCCTATAATTACCGTCTTCACCCCTTGCAGTAAAGGCCCAAAAATCTCCCAAACTGAATCAACAAAGTTTAAGGATGTTTTCTGACAACAAACTTCTCCCTCTGTAAACGGATAAGTCTCCCACATCCAATGAAAACGATTAACAGAACCTTTGTGTAAACCCAGAACTCCTTTAGGTTTACCAGTAGAACCAGAAGTGTAAATCACATAAGCCAAATTCTCGGCTGTAGTATCACACAAAGGATTCTCTTGACTAGCTTGGGCAATACTATCCCAATCTCGGTCTATGCAGACAACAGTTTTTTGGTCAAATCTATCAACAAATGACTCATGACTAATAACAAATGACACCCCCGCATCCGCCAACATCAAAGCTAGTCGTTGCTGTGGGTACACTGGGTCTAACGGTAAATATGCACCACCAGCCTTGAGAATCCCCAACAGCCCAACTATCATATCTAGGGAACGTTCCACACATATTCCCACCAAGACTTCTTTTCCTACACCCAACTTTTGCAAATAATGCGCCAGTTGATTCGCACGCTGATTTAACTCTTTGTAAGTTAACTTTTCTGCACCGCAAACCACAGCTACAGCATCCGGTGTACGTTCTACTTGCGCTGCAAATAACTCATGAATGCACTCGTGGGGATATGCAACTTGAGTATCATTCCATTTTGCCAACAGCGTTTTTTCCGCTTCACTTAACAAAGGCAATTCCCAAATTTGCTGCTGAGGATCGCTGACAATTCCTGCTAGTAATATTTGCAAATGCTGTGCCATTCGCTGTATCGTATCAGCCTCAAACAAATCAGTGCTGTATTCAAAAGTCCCGACAATTCCCGCAGCCGTTTCTTCCATGAACAACGTCAAATCAAACTTAGCAGTACCGTTGTCATTTTCTAGCAAACTCAAATTCAAACCAGATAATTCTATCTCTGACATCGGTGCATTTTGCAGCACAAACATCACTTGAAATAGGGGCGCATAACTCAAAGAACGCTGTGGTTGTAATTCTTCCACCAGCAAATCAAAGGGTAAATCTTGGTGAGAATAAGCCCCTAAAGCCACCTCACGCACTCGTCCCAATAATTCCTCAAATGTCAGATTACCTGCAAACTGCGATCGCAACACTAAAGTATTAACAAAAAAGCCAATTAATCCTTCTATCTCCGCACGGTTGCGGTTAGCGATAGGGGAACCCACCACAATATCTTCATTACCTGTGTAGCGATATAGCAAAGTTTTAAAAGCTGCCAGCAACGTCATAAACAAAGTGCATCCCTGTTCCTGGCTGAAACTTTTTAATGCAGCAGTTTGTTCAGCAGAAATTTCAAAATTACAGTAAGCACCCCGAAAAGTTTGCACAGCAGGTCGTGTATAGTCTGTAGGTAATTCAAGCAGTGCAGGCGCGCCTTCTAAATGCTGTCGCCAGTACGCAAGTTGCGACGCTAAAACATCCCCTAATAACCAGCGTCGTTGCCAAGCAGCAAAGTCTGCATACTGAATTGGCAGTGCTGATAAATTGGGGATTTTTCCACTACAAAAAGCTTGATAAAGTGTAGAAAGTTCCTGCACAAATACACCTATTGACCAACCATCAGAAGCAATATGATGCACAGTCAATAATAGTAAATATTCTTGTTCACCCAGGCGTAATAACTTCACCCGTAGCATCAAGTCTGTTTGGAGATTAAAAGGCTGTTGTGCTTCTGTTTGTGTCAGTTGTTCAATTTGAACTGCTTGTAAATCAGCCGCTAAATTACTCAAATCAATTATTGGCAAAGAAAAATTGGTTTCTGATGCAATTATTTGTACTGGTTTTCCCGCCACTGTCTGAAAATTGGTGCGTAAAACTTCATGACGACGCACAATTTCATGGAAGCTTTGCTGTAGTGCTTGTACGTTCAGTTCACCTTGCAAGCGAAAAGCCGCACATAAATTATTAAAGGGACTATTTGGTTGCAGTTGAGTCAGGAACCACAACCGTTGTTGAGCAAAAGATAAGATTAATTCCCCATCTCTAGAAACACGCTCAATGGGAGGAGCATCTAAACCAATTCCCGCCTTAATAATTCTGTCAATAACTGTTGCTAAACCGGCAATTGTTGGTTGCTCAAATAAGCGACGCAGAGGCAATTCTACCTCAAAGGCCTGTCGCACTTTAGAAATCACACGAGTCGCTAATAGGGAATGTCCCCCTAATTCAAAGAAGTTGTCGTGAATACCTACTTTTTCTAAACTTAAAACTTCCGCCCAAATTCCCGTCAGTATTTCTTGAATAGGAGTAGAAGCCGCAACAAAAGTATTTTCGCTCTGAAGTTGCGTAAATTCAGGTGCAGGTAAGGCGCGGCGGTCTATTTTACCACTGGGAGCTAATGGTAAATCGTCCAACAACATCAAGGCTGATGGCATCATGTGTTGTGGCAATCTTTGTTTGAGTATTTGCCGCAGTTCTGACACTAAATCTGCTGAACTTTCAGCTTGAGGAACTACATAAGCTACCAAACGTTTATCACCATTATCTTCTCGCACGATAACTACAGTTTCTCGTACAGAAGAATGCTGACGCAGCATTGCTTCTATTTCTTCCAGCTCCACCCGAAAACCGCGAATCTTGACTTGATTATCTATGCGTCCCAAAAACTCGATATTACCATCAGGTAGCCATCTACCTAAATCTCCAGTTTTATACATTAAATCTGGATTACCTTCTGGTAATTTTTTTGTAGAACTGGGGAAAGGGTTAGGAATAAAACTTGATTTTGTTTTCTCTGGATTTTGCCAGTAACCATCTCCTACACCAATTCCTGATACACATATTTCTCCTGGAAATCCGATGGGAACTAACCGCATTTCTCGGTCAAGAATATAGATATTTAAGTTAGTTAAGGGCTGACCGATAGAAACAGTACGTTGGTTTTGTGCTAAAGGTTGATCAATAATAAATTGAGTAATATCGTCCGCCGCTTCGGTAGGGCCATAAGCATCAGCTATGCTAATTGAGGGATACAAACTCAACCATTGATTAACTCGTTTTACAGAAACAGGTTCACCAACTACCATCATCCAATTTAAATCAGGTAACTGTCTTTGTTCTTCTGGGAGTTGGTAAATATAATCTATTAATCCTCCAAACACTGCGGGAACTAATTCCACAACAGTAATACTTTTTTCTTGGAGAACTTTAAATAATTTTTCGGGAATAAAACCTGATTCAATATCTACTATAACTGTCTTACCACCAATCAAAAGTGGAGCTAAAAATTGCCAGACAGAAATATCAGTAGAAGAAGGTGCGCTTTGTAAAAAAGCAAAATCTGCTGTTAACTCTAGTTCATCAAACTGAGCATATATATGATTAATAGCCCCGTCATGTCTAACTATTGCGCCTTTTGGCAATCCAGTTGAACCAGATGTGTATAGCATATAAGCTGCATCTGTACCTGTATTGCTGGTAATGAAATCCTCAGTAGATAAATGCTGAAAATGCAGTTGATTATATATATTGATATCGGTTAATGCAGTAGAATTTATAGTATTTTCTGCGTTGTCTAAACAAACTAGAGATTTTAAATGCAGGTTATTTCCTACTAATTCCGTAAATATATCTAAACAGGAGGAATCTGTCAAAATGATATTTACTGCACTGTTAGATACCATATATTTAATTCTATCAGGTGGATACTGACTATCAATTGGTAGATATGCCCCACCAGCTTTATAAATAGCAAGTATCCCGATTAAAAAATTAATGTCTCGCTCTTTGAGGATGCCAACAATTTCACCTTTTTTGATGCCTATATGTTGGAGTAATTTAGCTAATTGGTTAGCTTTGGCATTTAATTGTTGATAGGTTAAATGGCTATTTGCATCCTCAACAGCAATTCGATTGGGTGTGGCTTGGGCTTGCTGGGCAAATAATTGATCGATTGTTTGCGTGATGGGATATTGTTTGGTTTTATAATTGAATTTTTCTACTAGCTGGTGCTGTTCCTCTATGCTTAAGAAAGATATATCGGTGATTTTAGTGTGATAATTGCTAACCACACACTCAAGCACATTTAAATAAGATTTAAGCAACCATTTAATAGCATCTTCTCGAAACAGATGCTCATTGTAATCTATTCTACATAATAATAAATTATCTATAAGTTTGAATGATAAGGTGACATCATTGCTTATATCTATAAGGTTATTTTGTTGATGAATATTTTCTAAGAGAACAACAATGTCACAGAATGGATAACGATTTTGCTGATTGGGTAAATTTAAGAGTTGCGTTAATTCATCAATGGGATAATTTTGATGGCAATAGGCATTGATGGTTGTGGCTTTAACTTGGAGCAGTAAATCTTTAAATGTTTGATTTTTATCAACGTTAATCCGTAAGGGTAAAACTTGAGTTAAATTGCTATCAATTTCTGTAAAGCGGTAAGCTGGAGAACCAATAATATTATCAGTATTGCCAGTGTATTTCTGCATTAATACAGTGAATGCAGACAACAAAATTAAATAAGTTGATAAATAAGAATTATTGCTGAGTGAGAGAATAGCTTTTGACAGGTAAGCAGATAATTGGAAACTCACTGATTTATGCTTACCAGTGTAAATGGCAGGTCTAACATAGTCTGTAATTAGATTTGTCTCTGGTAATTCATCAGATAATTGATTTAACCAATAAATTTTTTGTGTAAATAAATCTTCAGATGTAATTGTAGGTTTACTTTGAATCGTAACCATTATCTGTTACCTTGTTACAAAATACTTGATGGGATATATCACGCAGAGTCGCAGAGAGGATGAGAGTTTTATTTAAGCTAGGCAATCATCAAATGCCTGTTTGATAATGGAACACCCTTGCTCTAATATGGGCATTTCAATTGTTAAAGGTGGCAAGATTTTAATGACAGTGTTATTTCTGCCTGCTTTTTCAATTATTAATCCTAGTTCAAAACAGCGAGAGGTGATTTTTTTAGCTAAATTAGCATCGCCCAAATGGGAAATATCAATGCCCCAAATTAAGCCCATTCCTCTGATTTTTATTTTCTCACTAATTGAGGCTATTTGCTCAATTAAAAAATTATTTAAGAAAGATTCTTTGATTTTAACTTCTTTTTCTAGATTGACAATTTCTCGATATTCTAGTGCAGCAGTACCACCAACAAAGGCTAATTGATTACCTCGAAAAGTGCCATTATGTTCGCCAGGTTCCCAAATATCTAACTCTGGTTTAAATAATAATAACGACATCGGGAAGCCATAACCACCGATAGATTTTGATAAGACTACCATATCGGGAATAATATTGGCTCTTTCAAAAGAAAAGAACGGCCCAGTTCTACCGCAGCCTACTTGAATATCATCACAGATTAATAAAATATCATGGCGATCGCACAAATTTCTCAGTCTTTGCATCCATTCTATTGGTGCTACAATTACACCGCCTTCTGCTTGCACTGTTTCAAAGATAATAGCGGCTGGTTTTTCAACTCCAGAATTGACATCATTGAGAACTGACTCGATAAATTCTATCGTGTCAAAGCTTTCCATAAAACCGAAGGGATAGGGCATAAATGCAACATTACTTGATGTACCATAAGCCCCAGCTTTAATATCACGATTTCCACTAATAGACAAGCTACCCAAGGTCATACCATGATAGCCGCCCATGAATGAAAATATCCCTGGTCTTTTTTTTACCTTTCTGGCTAACTTTAATGCAGCTTCCACAGCATTTGTCCCTGTAGGGCCGCAAAACTGAAGTCGGTAGTCTAAATTTTTGGGGGTTAATACTGTTTCAGTGAACTTAGAGATAAACTGTTCTTTGGCAGATGTATGCAAGTCTAAACCATGTGCGATCGCGTCTGCATTTAAATATGATATCACCTTCTGTTTAATATAGTCGTTATTATGCCCATAATTTAACGCCCCCGCACCTGCTAAAAAATCAATATAAGCTTCTCCTGATGCTGAATAGATAAAAGCACCTTTGGCTCTGTGAAATAAAGTTGGAAAGCTTCTGCAATAACTTCTGACATTAGATTCTCTTGTTTCAAAGATATTCATTTACTTTTCCTGCTTGCGTAATTAGATGCACTGTTGTGAATTACGAAACGTAATTTAGATAAGTTTTATAAAACTTAAATATTACTTGTGGCGGAACTTTAAAAATTAATCCTAGAGCCAATAAAAAGTTGTAATAAATATTCTTTAATGGCATACCTTTAGCACTAGCAGCTAGACCTTGCAATACACTAGATTGTGTGTGCCAATCAATATTAAAAGAAATGGATTTATCCCAACTTCTTACATGGTGCAGCGTACCAGGAGGCATATATAAAATATCTCCAGGATTCACAATTACTTGAATAGGTTTGGCATTTCGATAAAGTGGGTACTGCGCTAAATCTGGTTTTTCGGGATCAACCTTAAACCAACGCCAATTATAGCGATAACAATATTGAGCATCTTCCTTGAGAAACAGAGTAAATTGTTTACGCCCAGAAATTTGAAAAAACAGATTATTTGTGAGCAGACAGTCAAAATGTAGCGGTGTCAAACTCCGAGATGGGCCGATAAAAAATTGGCAATAACGCCACCACTTATAACTATACCATTTTGGCAAGTATTCTAAAACAAATGGTTCAACATCTTTAACAAGTTCAGGAATTAAACTAAATAAAGGTAAGTCATGACAATAAGGAGGTAGAGTTTGCTGCTCTCCCTGTTCATATTTATCTAAAACATCTGCATATTCTTGAAAAGTAAAATTTTCTATTTCAATTTTACCCTTGTTAAAATGTTTAGCATATATTTTCAACTCAGGGGCAAGTGATTGAAAATATGGCAACGACCATTTAGTAAAACCATCCCAATTTTGAATTACACCAGAAATAACCACTGGTCGAGATTTATTGACATACTCTGATAAAAAATCATCACCTGAAAGCTGATAACGACGGTCAATTTCTAAATCAATAGTCAACATAGATTTTTGCTATTTTATTAACTCTCTAACTCTGCGCCTCTGTCTTGAAAAGTTCAGATCGGAGGAAACCTCCGCTCCGACTTTTCGCTGCGTCTCTGCGTGAGATTAACACCTTAATTACACACAGCCAATTCAAAATTAAATGTTGCTTCTTTCTCCAACATCAAGCTGATATGTCGTGTTTGTTCTGTCAGTAACGATAAATCTTTCAACTGCACTTCAGGATTTGTGGCAATATTTTCCAGTAATATCTCAAAATGCCTAAGTATGCCATTAATTGTGGCACTATCAAAACTGCGAAAATCGTAACTAATGCCAATGCGTAACTGTGAGCCAGGATACCCAACTAAGTTAATAGAATAGTTGGTTTTGTAAAGATTTAAACTCAATTCTATACTTTGTTCTCGCTCTTGCGATTCTTGGAGAATATCATCTACTGGTTGATTTTCAAATACAAAAATACTATCAAATAAAGGCGCACCTGGAGGTAATTCGCTCCAACGTTGAATATCTACGAGTGAAGTATATTCATACTGCCTAATTTCTACTAATTGCTCTTGAAATTGTTGCAACCAAGGTAATAAATACTGATTTGGGTCTACTTTAACTCTGACAGGTAAGGTATTAATTAACATCCCTACCATTGACTCAGAGCCTTTTAAATCTACGGGACGACCAGAAACAGTACAACCATAGACAATTTCAGTTTTACAAGTGTAGCGACTAAGAAGCAAAACCCAAACAGCTTGAGCAATTACGTTAATAGTCAAACGATGCTGTCGTGCTATAGATTGTAATTTAGCTGTAGTTGCTTTTGAGAGTTTTATTTGTGGTTCATCATATCGTGCTTCTGGGTTATATAAGTTATCTACATACAAATTTTTTAACGGCGTAGGTGCTTTTAATCCTTTTAGCATCCGTCGCCAAAACTCTTCCGCCTGTGATGAATCTTGTCGTCGCAACCAAGCAATATATTCTCGAAAAACACTACCTTTTCCTAAGTCAATATTTTGACCTTGACTATAAGCTATGTATAACTCAATAACTTCTTTAATGACTAACGGCGATGACCAACCGTCCACAATAATCATGTGTGAACTCCAAATAAATTGGTAAGTATGATCATCAAAGCGAATTAAAGTTACTCGCATTAAAGGGGCTTGGGATAAATCAAAGCCTTGCTCTCTATCTCGGACTAAAAAATCATCCAAACGTTTTTGCTGTTCTGTTGTTTCTATTCCTCGCCAATCTAGTTGTTTTATGGGTAATTCGACATGGCGATACACAACTTGTAGAGGTTTGTCGATATCTTCCCAATAGAAACCAGTACGTAACATGGTGTGTCTAGCTACGACTTCTTGCCAAGCACGTTCAAAAGCAGCAAAATTTAAACTATTTCGCACCTTAAACGTAAAGCCTAATTGCGAAAAATAAAGTGTGACTTCTGAACCATAGACACAGTGAAATAGAATACCATGCTGTAGGGGCGACAGTTCGTAAATATCTTCAATATTTTCTGTATTCATATTACTTTTGATTTACCTTTACGATTGAGTTTTTCCAAGAACTGATCTAGACCTTTTTGGCTTAAATCTAGTTCTGGGAAATCAGAAGGGGTGTAATTTTTTTCTTGAGTAGATTGGCAATGAGTAATAATGTTTGTTAAGACTTTGACAAACTCTTGGGCTAAATTTTTGATAGTGGAATAACGATGGATGTTTTCGCTAAATGTCCAATCAAATCGCAGTTGATTATTAACTACCAAGCCGTTGATTTCTAGTAAGGCAGTTCTTTGATTGCGCGGACTGCTCATTAATCCACTGGAGTTCTCCACAAATCGGAATAGCGATGAGTTAGAAAATGTCTGGTCAAACTGTCCTAAATAATTGAAGACTACTTCCGGTTCTGGATAGTTTTGTAATTCATGATCCTGCTTCAAATAACGCAGAATACCGTAACCAATTCCGCGATGAGGAATAGCTCGTAGTTGCTCTTTAATTGTTTTTAATGCTTCCCCAGGATGAGATGCTTTTCCTAAATCCAAAAGTGCGGGGAAGATAGATGTAAACCAGCCAACAGTACGCGATAAATCTAAATCCTCAGAAATTTCTTCTCGTCCATGACTTTCTAGTGCTACTAATAAAGAGCGTGTACCTGTCCATTGAGAAAAAGCTTGTACCAACGCTGTGAGTAACACATCATTGATTTGGGTGTTATAAGCTTGTGGTACTTCTTGGAGTAAGGCTTGGGTTTGTTCGACAGTGAGAGCGATCGCAACATTTCTCTCAGACGTTACTATATTCTCACCATCAATAAAATCCACCGGTAATCTCTGCTGCTGACACTGGGTTAACCAATAATCTCTCTCTTTTTGCAGGGTAACAGATTGGGCATACTCATGCAGACGTTCTGACCAATATTTAAAAGAAGTTGTTTTCGCTGGTAACTGTACTTTTTTGCCTTGGTTTAGCTGTTGATAAGCTGTTTGCAAATCTTCTAGTAAAACTCGCCAAGAGAAAGTATCTACAGCTAAATGATGAATAATGAGTAACAAGCGGCTTGGCTGTTGTATGCCAAAGTTGTAGACAGCAAATCTTATTAGTGTTCCCACTGATAAATCAATATTGGTTTGTAATTCAGCCACAGATGTCTGAAAAGCTTGTTCTTGTTCTGTCTTTGTCAGTCTTGAAAAGTCAAAACGCTGCAACAAAATAGGTGTATGAATATCAACAAGAACCTGCTGCAAACCCAACTCTGTTTTTTCAAACCGTAGCCGCAAAGCATCATGATGTAATAGTAACTGTTGTAATGCCTGTTCTAATAAGTCTAAGTCCAGAGCTTGTGGCATTTCCAGCACAATTGTCTGATTCCAGTGATGGGGATTTAAGAAATTCTGCTCAAAAAACCAATGTTGAATAGGTGTTAGGAATACTGTACCTGTGACCAGTCCCTGTTCAATCTGGATTGCTGGTTTCAAAACTGCTACATTTGCTAACTGAGCAATAGTTTGATGCTGAAATAATTGTTTAGTTGTCAGCTTCAGACCTGCTTGGTTAGCTTTAGCAATAATTTGAATAGCAATAATTGAATCGCCGCCCAACTCAAAAAAGTTATCATGAATCCCCACTTGTGACACATTGAGAAATTCTGCCCAGATTTCACAAAGGGTAATTTCGGCAAAACTGCACGGTGCAACAAATGCTTTGTCTAACTCTGGTCTACTGGTGTCGGGTGCTGGTAAACTTTGCTTATTGACTTTACCATTAGGCAAAAGCGGCAGTGCCTCTAGCATCACAAAAGCCGATGGCACCATGTAATTAGGCAAATTTTCTGTGAGGAAGTTTCGTAGTTCATTAGTGAAATTTTGCTCCTGTTTGTGCGGCACAATATAAGCTACCAAACGTTGAAAACCTGTATCATCACGCAAGATAACTACTACTTGTCGCACTTGGGGATGTTTACTCAAAACTGCTTCAATTTCGCCTAATTCAATGCGGAAGCCACGCAGTTTTATCTGATTATCAATTCGCCCCAGAAACTCAATGTTACCATCACTTAAATAACGTCCTAAGTCCCCAGTTTTGTAGAGGAGATCCCATTCCCCCCTGTCCCCTGCCCCCTGCCCTCTTTTAAAGGGGTTGGATATAAACTTTTGAGCAGTCAATAATGAGTTCTTAAGGTAGCCTGGTGCTAAACCAACACCGCCAATATACAATTCACCTGGTACATTTAATGGCACAGGTTGGAGATTAGCATCTAGCAAATAAATTTCTGTATTTTGTACTGGTCTGCCTATAGGTGTATTTTGGTGACAAGTCGATTCAGTAGAAACAGTATATAAAGTAGCGCAAATCGTAGTTTCTGATGGCCCATAACCATTGATAATTTGCAAACCAGGAATTAATTTACTAATAGATTGCAGTAATTGTTCAGCAATGGGTTCCACCCCTACAAGTAATCTTTTTAAAGTCAGTTTGTGAGATTTTTCCTGTAACCAATCAGTTAAATCTTTCAGAATGAAAGGCGGAATGTAAGCACTATGAATTTGCTGCGACTCTAACCACTCAAACAATGTGATTGCCTCATAGCGCATACTTTCGGTAGTTAGATGTAATTCTCCCCCTACCAATAAAGCTGAAAAAATTTCATAAACCGAGACATCAAAACTAATGCTCGTCCATAAACTACATTTATTACCTTGAGCAAGCGGTTGTTTAATTTGAAAATCTGTTAGTAAATTAGTTACGCCTTGATGTGTACAACCCACGCCTTTGGGTTGACCTGTGGAACCAGATGTGTAGATAACATAGGCCAGATTTTTTGGTGTTGCATCTGTCACCGGATTTTCTGGACTTTGTTGGCTAATAGTTGACCAGTTTGTGTTTAAATAAACTACATTTAATTGATGCTCAGGTAAAGCGATCGCTAAATTTTCTGTTGTCAACAATAGCGATGTCTGAGAATCAGATAACATCTGAGTTAAACGCTCTTTTGGGTAAGTGGGGTCAAGTGGTATGTATGCACCACCAGCCTTGAGAATTCCCAATAACCCCACAATCATTTCTAAAGAACGCTCAAAACAGATAGCCACTGGTACATCCGGTTTCACACCCAATGTCTGTAAATAATGCGCTAGTTGATTAGCACGGGTGTTTAACTCTTTGTAAGTTAGTTTCTGCTCGCCAAATACTACTGCAACAGCATCAGGTATCTGTTCTACTTGCACTTCAAACAATTGATGCAGACAAGTTTTTGGATACTCAGCTTGAGTCTGGTTCCACTCTACTAGTAACTGATGGCGTTCTGCTTCAGTCAACAAGGGTAATTCTGAAATAGACTGCTCTTGATTATTCACAATTCCCCAAAGTAAAGTCTGGAAATGTCCCATCATTCGGGTAATTGTGTCTGCATCAAACAAGTCTGTATTGTATTCAAACTTCGCCAGTAGCCCTGTCTCTATTTCTCGCATTGACAGGCTGAGATCAAAATGAGCCGAAGCTAATGGTATTTCTAAAAAGCTGAGGGTAAGTTCGGAAAGCTGTACCTCTTGTTTGGGTGCATTTTCCAAGACAAACATCACCTGAAACAATGGTGTGTGAGATAAATCCCGCGTTGGCTGTAATTTTGCTACCAACTGATCAAATGGTAAATCTTGGTGATTGTATGCTTCCCAAGCCACATCTCTGACTCGCTGCAACAACTCTCGAAAAGTCGGATTCCCCGATAAGTCGATACGCATTACCAGAGTGTTAAGAAAATAACCAATTAGCGATTCCAATTCCCGGCTGTGGCGATTAGCAATAGTAGTACCGACACAAATATCATCTTGGTTGGTATAACGATACAGGAGTGTATTAAATGCTGCCAGCAGGGTCATAAATAAAGTTACCCCTGACTGCTGACTGAGGTGTTTCAGCTTGGTAGTTAAATCTTGGTTGAGTTCTAAGGTGATGATATCTCCCCGAAAACTTTGCACCGCTAATCTTGGGCGATCGCTTGGTAATTGTAATACAGGTGGTGTATCACTCAGTTTCTGTTCCCAGTAGCGGAGTTGTTCTGGTAATAATTGTTGCAGCTTGTGATGCTGCCAATAAGCAAAATCCGCATACTGGATAGGTAACTCTGGTAGAGGTGACGGCTTACCGAGAGAGAAAGCCTCATAGATTGCTGCTAGTTCTTGGATGAAAATTGTACTTGACCAAGCATCCGCGATCGCATGATGAATGACAAACAATAATACATATTCTGTCGGCGCAAGTTTCACTAAAGTAACTCGCAGTAATGGCCCCTCTGCCAAATTAAAATTACGTTGGGATTGAGCCACAGCAAACTGCTGGAGTTCTTGCCATTCTAAGGTTTCTACCGCCAGTGTGAAAGTTGCTTCAGTGGCTATTGCTTGAAACGCTTGCCCATTGATAGTTCTAAATGTAGTCCGCAGAATTTCGTGTCGTCTAATTATTTCCGTCAGTGCTTGCTCAAGAATAGCTACTTGTAATACACCTTCCAACTTAATCGCAAATAATTGATTGTAAGCCGTACTACCGCCTTCTAATTCATCAATAAACCATAGTCCTTGTTGCCCAAAAGACAAAGGTAAATGTTGATTGCGGGGAACTGGTTTGATTGTTTCTTGAGTAGAACTAGTATTGAGAAACTGGATAATTTCTGCTTTACGTGCAGCTATCTCGGCTTGTAATTCGGCTGTGAGTACATCTTTGGGGGCGTTACAGCGCAGGCGTTCTCCATCTAACCATAGCCTGATATCTAAATTACTCAATTCAGACAAAAACTCTGCAATTAATTTCATAGTTCCACCTCCACGCGATTATCTAATACTTCATTAATCGGGGCTTGGAGTTTTTGCGTTGTTTGCTGAATCTCATCAATTGACTTCGCCAAGCTAGATAAAGTTGGTGCTTGCAGTAAATTCTGCACAGGTAAATTAACTTGAAATTTTTCGCGCATTCGAGCAATAACCTGCGTTGCTTGTAAGGAATCTCCCCCTAATTCAAAGAAGTTATCGTTAATCCCCACTTTCTCAACTCGCAAAACCTCTTGCCAAATATTGGCAATGATTTGCTCTGTTTCCGTTTGCGGTTTGATGTAGTTTGTTTTGAATTGTGTCCGCAAATTTTGTAACTGCGGTAAAGCTTGACGATTAACTTTACCATTCGCTGTCAGTGGTAGAGCATCTAGAAGCATAAATTCGCTAGGAATCATGTAATCAGGCAATTTTTGTTGTAAAAAGCTCTTGATTTCTTGCTTTTTAAACTTCTGTACAGATGCAGATCCCCGTGCCATAAACGTATACACAGCCAAAAAGTCAGCTATCGAGCCTGGTTTATTAAATACTGTGCAATCTGTAAATCCTTGTGCCAGTAAAACTTCTTGCCACTGTTTTGGCGATAGGAGAGGATTAGACCGTAATGCAGTATCTTCAAAGCGGTCAAAACCTTGTTGCAATCCCATAAATAATTCCCAGAAGGGATGCAGTTTTGTTGGTTCTACAAACAGCAACAAACCATTCGGGGCTAAGAGCGATCGCATATTCTCCAAAGATTCTTGGATATTGCGCGTAGCATGAATTACACCACCAGCAATAATCACATCAAAACTGTGGAGTTCATAGCCTTGTTCTTGGGGCGACTGTTCCAAGTTAAATAGAGCAGTTTCTAAGAAAGGATAGTGACCAAAATCTTGCTTTCCTAACTGCAAGAAATACTGAGAGATATCTGTATAAACATATGTAGTTTTTTCCGGTGGTAAAACTGGTAACACTTCCCTAGTCACAGCCCCAGTTCCCGCCCCAATTTCTAAAATTCGCAGGTTAGTTGTTGGCTGCCAAGACTGGGCAAGGTGATGTAAAATTTCTCGAATGACTAAACTACCTGCTTGAAATTCTTTGCGATAAAGGGCGGGAATTTCATCTGTAGCAATAATCTGAGCCGAGTGAATATTTTCGGTGAGAATTGCTGCCAGATTTTTGGCGGAATTCACCAACAATTCCACTGTATTTTGGTTGTAGTCGAGGATGGGCGTGGCTTCTGCTAAAATCTTGGCTAACAATTCTGTGGGGAAGCTATGAGGCAGAAGTCGAGTATTAACAAACTTGTCACCATCTATTTGCAACCATCCTAAATCTACCAAGAAAGATAAAGCACGATTCAGCCATTTGCGATAGCGGGGTTTAATCTGACCTCGCTGCATCAATTCATCTAAAGAGTACGCCTCATGGAGTTGGGTATAAACGCCAAACTGATGAAAGGCGATACTCACAGCGTAGGTATAAAGTGGGTCTAGATGTTGTTGCCAAAAAGCTGCAAATACTTCTGGTTTCACAGCATCTAAGTTTTGTTGAGCGATGCTTGTTCCCTTTTCGACCAAATTCTGCCATAAATGTTTTGTTTCGCCACTATCTGCCATTTCTGTTTCAAACAGCGTCTCTGCTTGCTGTTGTGGCACTATACAGGCAATAATTTGTTGATGAGATTGTTCGACTCCTGGAATTGTAACAGCGATCGCATCTTTTACTCCTGGATGCTGTTTGATAGCGGCTTCAATCTCACCTAATTCGATGCGATAACCCCTGATTTTGACCTGAAAATCTGCTCTTCCTAAAAATTCAATATTACCATCGGGTAAATAACGACCAAGGTCGCCTGTGCTGTAAATCCGTTCTTGGGTGCGGGGATGGGTAATGAATTTATCTGCCGTTTTTTCGGCATCACGCCAATAACCTTGCGCCACCTGCACGCCAGCACAATACATTTGACCAGGAACCCAAACGGGGCAATCTTCTAAGGCTTCATTCAAAATATAGTATTTGGCATTAGCCATCGGTTTCCCATAAGGAATACTCTGCCAATTCGGGTCAATCTCTGTAATTAAATAACCAATATTCCAAATGGTAGTTTCTGTAGGGCCACCAATACTCAATATTTGGACATCTGGTACTAAAGCTTTGATGCTGTCAGGGAGAGACACCGGCAACCAATCACCACCCATAATTACCAAACGCAAGCTTGCCGGGATAATTACAGATTGACTCTCGGCATATTCCACCAACATCTGCATCATAGCGGGGACAGAATTCCACAGCGTCACTTTCTCCCGCACCATCAACTCAGCCCAGTGCGCTGGGTCTTTAACACCACAAGCATCAGGGATCACAATTGCCCCACCTGCACACAACAAACCAAAAATGTCATACACAGACAAGTCATGGTTTAACGCCGTCACCGCCAAAATTCTATCTTGACAACCAATATTGAAGCGTTGGTTAGTGTGGACAACGACGTTAACAACGTTGCGATGGCTAATCATTACCCCTTTGGGTAAGCCTGTAGAACCAGAGGTGTAAATAACGTAGGCTAAATCATCAGGTGTTTGTGCTGGTTGTAGCGGTTCGTGACTTTCTTTAGCTAGTTCTTGAGTATCTATGCACAGACGGTCAATGCCTGAAGGCCAATCTAGTTTCTCATCTAACCAAGATTGAGTCAGAACAATTTTGACTTCACTGTTGGCTAACAGATAATCTCGGCGTTGTTGTGGCAAGTTTGGATCTATCGGCACATACGCCGCACCAGAGGATAAAATCCCCATAACAGCGACAATTTGCTCCCAGCCCTTATCCATAACTACCCCTATCAATTGGTTAGGAATAGCCCCCAATCGCCGTAGTTTATGACCTAGTTGGTTAGAAAGTGTGTATAACTCTTGGTAAGTTAAGGTGCGCTGAGAGGAAATGACTGCTGGTGCTGTTCCACGCTGCTGTGCTTGAGTCGCAAACATTGTGTGCAGCATTGCGTCGGGAGTGGGTGCGGTTGTGGCGTTGATGCGATCGCGCTGTGCTAATTGTGGAGGAGGAATTAGTTGTTTATTAGTTTCTAACCAAGCTGATTCAGAATTAGCTAGTTGTCTGAGTAAACCAAAATAAGCCTCAAACATATCGCTAATTAAGCCTTGTGGGAAGAGTTCTTCCACTACATCCCAGTTACAAGTTAAAGTTTCCTTTTCTTCCCAAACTTGAATATCCATCCAAGCCTGAGAAGCTTGACTAATTCCGTAAACTAACTCACCAAAGTGGCTAAAAGTTAAGGTTTCTTGTCCCAGGGAACTAAAGCCGAGGGTGCTAGTAAAGACAATGGGCATAGCACTGGGTGCTGTACCTTGTCTGCGGGCTAATTCTCGTGTGACGCGCACACCACTGATGTAGCGATGTTCTAAATCTTGCAATAGTTGTTGTTGCAGACGGCGCGATCGCTCTCTAAATGCTTCTGGCCTAGAATTATCTACAGCTAATAAGGTGACAGAGGTAAAGTCCCCTAAAATATCGTTAACTTGGGGATGCAACGGTAAGCGATTAAATAAAGCTAAATTTAAGGTAAATCGCGGGTTTTTACTCCAAAGAGTCAATATTTCCGCAAAAGCAGCTAGTAAAACCCCAGAAGGAGTTAAACCCGCATTTGCCGCACGTTGCTTTAACTGCTGCCATTGTGTTGGTTCTAACCGCCCTTCATAACGCTTGTTTTGGTGGTGTTTGATTTGTTTGGGACTTTTAGCCAGTGGTAAATCTGGGGCTGGTGGTAACTCGTCGAGACGATTAAACCAATAGGCTTGCGATCGCTTGTATAATTCTGTCTCTTGCAGTTTTTGTTCTGCTAAAACATAATCGCGGAAGGAAATTTCTAAGGGTGGTAATGGCTCCTCTGGATGCTGATAAAGTTGAAACCATTCATCAAATAGGCGAAACAGACTCCAAGCATCAAATATTTGCAAGTCAAAACTAACGTGTAACCGAAAACTTTCTTCTGCTAAACGTGTGACTCTAAACTCAAATAAAGGCCAGCGATCGCTCGGAATCACTTGATGAGACATTCGCTGACGCACTGCATCTAGTTCTGCATTGGCAATGTCTTCTGTTTTGTCTCTTAAATCTAAAACTTCTAGCGTATAAAAGGGTACTTGTTTTAAAACTTGCTGCTGTCCGTTTGGCAAGACTATTGCCCTTAGCATATCGTGGCGTTCTATGACCTTTTGCAGCGCAAGATTCAGATTTTCTATGTGTAGATATTTACATTCAATTTCGTAATAACCATGATTAGCTACATTTCCCAACTCTAGTACACCACTGCGTCCTACCCAAAAGGCGTACTGCATATCAGTCAGAGGAAAAGGCTCATAACGCAACTCTGGTGCTGGCACAATTTTGGGTAGAGAGGTGGTACTTGTGCCGTTTTGTTGGAGTAATGTTAGTAATTCGGTTTTATATTTCGCTAATGAATCGCGCAATTCTGGGGTAATGACTCCCTTTGGTGCATCAATATCTAGAGAGTTACCATTAGCAGATAATTTTACGCCTCGATGGGACAGGTCAGTTAAAAGTGAATGTAAGTTCATAGGGATTTATGTTTTAATTTTTTTCACGCAGAGACGCAGAGGCGCGGAGGAAGGAGGGTTTGAGAGTTAAATTTTAAAGAGTCAATTTTTCTCTTTCTTCGCTGTCAGAAATTACTGTTGATTCTGATGTGAAAAGTTGAATTACAGCTAACTGGTTGAGTAACCACTCAATTAAATGGTTGAGATTATTTTCACCAAATAATTTCTCTATAGGAACTTGCACTTTCAAGTCATTTTCGATTTGAGTTTTGAATAAAAAACCCATCAAGGAACCAAGCAATAAAGTTAAAGGTTGCTGTTGTTCAATTTGTGAGACAGGTAGTTGTAATGAATGACTCAACCATTCCAACAAATAGGTTTCCAGCATTTGCCGTTGTTGTTGTAAAGAAACAGCCAAAAGTTGCTCTCTAGAAATGCTGCTTTTTTGTATTTCTGTCAGATAAATTTTTTCTGGTTCTTGAGTCAGGCTTAAAGGAGGGTTAGGAACACAACCAAGTGCGACATCACCCCAGCGCATGATTGTGGCGGCTGCCGTAGCTGATGCACCTTTCGTGTAAACTAAAACCAAGCTATTTTCGCTAATTTTACACTCATGGGCAGCATGATATAAATTAGCGATCGCCATTACCGGGCCAATATTTGCATATCTTGGATAGAGATTGATAGTCTTTGCTGCACTAATACCTAATGCTTGTGTACAAACATTGGTATACCAAGCAGTAGGAGTATTAAACGCAAAGAAATCGATGTCAGGCAAAGTTAACCCAGCCGCCGCCGCCGCACCTTCGCAGCAAGTACGCACAAAATCTACAGAGGTTTCAGCGAGTGTACTGACATTCGTACCTGTGCGAGTCCTGATTTGAGGCTGTCCTTGAGCATCTGTTACCAATTCATGCACATAAGCACCACAGGTTGCAGTTGTGCTGACAATTTTACTAGCTAAGATTCCTTGATTTGGTTTGAGTCTATCTACTAAAAAGGCTCCAGCACCATCGCCCATAGACCATGAGAGGCTATCAGTTTCGTCTACTGTTTGAGAACCGATGTGAGAGACAACAACCAAAGCATTGCGATATGCTCCCGTTTGAATAAGTGCATGGGCATTTTGTAAAGCTACCAAAGCACTAGAACAAGTTGACTCTAAATTCCAAGCCGGACAGTGCAACCCTAATTTCTGCGCCAGGTAAATAGCATTACCATGTCCCACCTGTTCCGGAAATACAGAAGCCACAATCATCAAATCCACCTCATGGGGAGATAGTTGTGCAGCATTGAGAGCGTCTTTAGCCGCCCGATATTCCAGGGTTAAGGAAGATTCATCGATATCAACCACCCGACGTTCAACATTACCCCTAAAAGGATCTGCTAAATATGGTGTGACAGCTTGTGACCAAATATCCAGAACATTAGGAGTAGAAATTGATTCCCTAAAACCAGACAGCCTTACCCTTCTTGGCTTTTCCTGTAGAATTAACTCCGGAAACTTCTCCAGCCAATACTCATTTGTCCGAATAATGCTCCCAAAACTAACAGCAAGTGAGCGAATACCGATTGCATCATTCATGATAATTCTAAATACTTTGCGTTCCTCTGCGCCTAACTCAGCGTTCCTCTGCGTTTAAAAACCTCAAATACTATTGAGAGCGATCGCACTAGCTGCGGCGTAATCAGCTACATGAGTAATGCTCACCAACCACTTAGCAATCCCTAAACGGTTAGCCAGTTCCCGATATTGACCATGCAATACTACTGATGGTTCACCTGTGAGTAGTCGCTGTACTTCTATATCCAGCCAAAAAATCTTTTGATTCAATTCCACTCCCAAGGCTTTGAGAATTGCTTTTTTGGCACAAAAACGACCCGCAAGCTGTTGAACCCCAGACATAATACTCCGTTCACTGGCTGTGAAATACTGCATAGCAAAATTTCTCTGGGTTTGTTCTGTGAGGGTTTTAATCTCAGCAGTCGCAACTATTTCTATGCCATACCCAATGATATACGGTGTATCAGGTACAGTCAGTATTGGTTTCATCTGGCTTCAGACTCCAACACTACGTTCGTCAACATAGTATTCATCTTGTTGACAGACTCGATATACTCTTTTTCTGGTACAGATTCAGCAACGATACCAGCACCAGCATTTAAGTAAATATGATTACCGTACTGATAAACAGAACGAATTGCGATCGCTAAATCTCCTGTACCACTACTATTCACCCAGCCAATACCCCCAGCATAAATTCCTCTGGGTTCGTCTTCTAAACGGTCAATCCATTTGAGTGCTTGTTGTTTATCAATTCCCGAAACGGTAATCCCTGGAAACAAAACCGTCAAAGCATCCCACAGGGTTTTTCCTGGTTGTAGTTGTCCGCCAACTCTCGATGATAAATGCTGCACACAACGATATTTTTTTACTTCCATGAAGTTGAACACTTGAATACTACCTGCTAAACACAGGGAAGCAATTTCACTTTGCGCTAACCAAATAGAAAGAGCGTGTTCTTTGACTTCTTTGGCATCAATAAATAGTTCGTGTGTGAGTTGTGTATCTTCTGTTTGATTTTCGCTTCTCGGTCTGGTTCCAGCTAGAGGATTAGTCACAATGAAACCATCGTCATAAACTTCGATTAAAGTTTCTGGGCTAAAGCCAACTGCGCGGACATCTCCAATATTCAAACAGTAGGAACGCGCGGCATTATTAACTTTTGCTCCAACTATATAGGTTCCCAATACATCTAAATTACCAGGAATTTTCACAGAGCGAGAAATAATTGCTTTCTGTAGTTCGTCCTTTTGGATGGCTGTAATTAACTCGCTAATCTTTTGCTGATAATTTGTGCGATCGCTAAAATCTAATCTCAAATCAGCAGCTTGATAATCTGGCAATTGAGCATCTAAAAGTAAAATTTCTTCAACTTGTTCAAGAGATTTTGTACTTTTGATACACACTCCTTCTTCAGTGAATATCAGTTCAATTTCTGGAATTAGAAAATATAGGTTATCTTGCTCTATTGATTTAGCATAATCTGAATAAAATCGAGCCATATCAAAAGCAACATAGCCATAAGCTGTCCAATCTTCAATCGGCAATTTCGCCAACATTTTCTCGACTTGCTTAAATGGCTCAGTTGCAGGCTCTGACAAAGATTTACCTACACCTTTCACAGAAACTAAATCTTGCGAAACTGATACTTTTGCTAATTCATTACCAGCAATCCTGATTTCATTTTTGCCCTCATACAAAACATAATTCTCAAAAATCCCAGCTTTTAGGAAATTTTGCAAAGCTACAAGATGATTCCTCCGACCAGAAATAAATTTACGCTTGTATTTGATTGCTGTCTGAAACTCTAATACCATCATTATGCCTCTGTTGGGAAATTATTTACAAACTTGTACCAGCAAGTAAACTGGAATTATTACTTAATAATCTGCGGTGAATTTTTCCGGTAGCAGTGCGCGGTAATTTTTCTACAAAGTAAACCTTTTTAGGAGCCTTAAAATTTGGCAGATTTTGTCTAGCAAACTGCCGAATATCCATTTCTATTTGTGGTGAAGCGGTTTGTCCCGACTTGAGACTGATATAAGCCACAATCTGCGTTAACTGTTCTTCATCATTAGACTCAGGGACAACAGCAACCTCTAGAATTTGGGGATGTTGATGTAATATATCCTCAATTTCCATTGGTGAGATCCACTGGCCATTGACTTTAAATAAATCATCATTGCGTCCCATAAAGTAAAAATAACCATCAGCATCCCGCAAATATTTATCTCCAGTCTTCATGGTGTCGCCATAAATCGCTTGGCGCGTTTGTTGTAACCGCTTCCAATAACCCCACATCAGGCTTTCTCCTCTAACTTGGAGATTACCAATTTCACCAGGAGAACAAGGTACACCATCGTCATCCAGAATTTGCACATCATAACCAGGAATGGGACAACCAGAACTTCCTGGTTTGCACCTTCCTATTTGATTAGAGAGAAATATATGTAAAAACTCAGTCGTACCAATACCTTCGCAAATTTCATGGTTGTATTTTTCTCGCCATTGCTGCCAAATGCTTTTGGGTAATTGTTCCGCCGCCGATGCACACAGTCTTAAGGAAGACACATCCAAAGGTGCGATTTCCCAGAGAGCCAAAATACCTGCATAAACACTCGGTATGCCAAACAAAATTGTCGGTCGATAACGGTGGATATCTGCAATTATGTCGAAGGCGTTACTAGCATCAGATAGCACACTAGCTGCACCTACCGCCATTGGCATATATAAGCTATTACCCAACCCATAGGCAAAAGGCATTTTTGCCACTGAATAGGTAATATCATCCTGACACAAACCTAGAGTTGCTTTACCATATCTTTCTGCACACACCACCATACTTTGATGCAGGTGAATTACGCCTTTAGGATTGCCTGTACTACCAGATGTATAGAGCCAGAAAGCTGGTTCATCGGGTGACGTTTCCGCACAAGGTAATAATTCATCTTGTTGAGTTAGCAGAGAAAGATAAGCATCTTTCAAGAGTACATGACGTAAATATTTTGATTGGATAGGAGCGAGTTTTTCTTGCCACTCTTGAGTAGTTAATAAAAGTTGGGCGCGAGAATCTTGCAGAACATATTGAATCTCATTGAGGCTACAAGTCGTATTAATGGGAACTGGTATGGCTCCTAGCCAAATTGCACCCCAAAAGCCAAAGACAAACTCTGGAGAATCGGGTAATAAAATTGCGATGCGGTTTTCTTGCTCTATACCAAGATTGGCAAGTAATCTCGCACTACGTCTGACGAGGCTGTTAACTTGTGCATAGTTATATGTTTCATTTTGATAATAAAAAGCTATTTTCTCGCTGCTTCCCTGTGCCAAGTTTCTGTCTAGGAAGTAAGCTGCAACGTTAAATATATCTGGTAACTGTTCAGAAATCATAGTCATTAGCTTTTCCTCTACTCCCTGACTTTCCCGCGCTCCTTTACAAAGCCCATAGCGTACCTCCCCCTTGTGGGTGGCTTTGTTTTCCCTGTTACCCGTTCCCTGTTCCTTGTTCCCCGTTCCCTTTCATAAAGCAATGACTTGAACTAATATATGTTGATTCCAATTGCACCAATTTGCCGACCAATTTTGAATGTCACGTTTTTTTGCCTGATAACTTGCTTGATTGTATAGATGAATAATTAGGCTCTGAGGTGTGATTTCAGCTTCAATGTCATTCCAATCAATGTCAACCAACCCAGTACCTAGAGCTTTACTTACAGCTTCTTTTGTGGCAAAGCAAATTGCATAATATTGATGAGAGTCATTAGCTGATTGACAGCGTTCGATTTCCTTAGCAGTAAAGATCAGATTTAAGGTTTCACTATCATATCGATCAACGATTCTGGCAATTCTCTGAATGGGTATGATATCTAAACCCAACCCTTTAATCTGTTGGTGTAACATGATTGGTATGATTTTGGGCGATCGCGTCTTGGACTTGATTGCAGACTTGAGCTAATGTCATGTCCTGCCGAGACTCTAGTTTCACACTCACACCTAGCGTGCGTTTTAATCCCAAGGCGATCTCTACTGCCTCTACAGAATCAAGTTGTAAATCTCTTTGCAATAAGGTGTCTTCACTAATTGACTCTTCTGGAATACCGAGATTTAGAAGGATCGATTTTAAAGTATCCATGACACTGCAAGTATTCTGTTCACCAGAGGTAACTGGAGAAACACTAGAGGAATTTTCTTGTCGGTTGTCTATAGATTGACACATATTACACCTTGGGAACTGAGATGCACACGCGAATTTGTTCAGCTTCACCAGCTTGCTTGACTTCTAAATCAAGTCGATGTGCTGTTGTTAACTTTATTCTTGGATGAGAATAAACTTTGGTGTTGCTTGATATCGAACAACTCGGAGGTTAGATAGAGCTTATTGCAAATAATTTTTAGCTAGCCTCAAAATTATTTAATAGGAAGTTATTG
This sequence comes from Aliinostoc sp. HNIBRCY26, assembly GCF_050235535.1. GTDB lineage: Bacteria > Cyanobacteriota > Cyanobacteriia > Cyanobacteriales > Nostocaceae > Trichormus. The sequence continues at coordinate 3,724,480 of NZ_CP189852.1, read as the reverse complement.
CATTTAGCAAGGGGCAATATATATAAAAAAATTATAATCTCATTGAAAAAAAAAGGCTTTAACTTATGATTTTCATAGACTGAGCCTAATCTCAGTGAACCCAAAGCTGTCTATTTTCTCTGCTGAGGTTAAAGTATTTAACTTACTTAGTATTATTTAAATTAAGTCTTGAGCTTGTAAATACTTTTAAAATAAGCTTTTAGGTATATATTAAGTATTTTTAGAGTGTTTTATTTAACTCGCTTATTATTTTTGGCTTAAGTATTAGCCGCAAAAAAATTATTAAGCGAAATTAACACTGCAACAAATTATCAATAGTTCATGTAAAATTGATTTGCAATTAAATTGACTAACTTGCAAAATAGCTAAGAATCAATTTCAATAACTTAAGAGGTTCGTGTCATTAACAAAAATCACATGACACGATGAATGATGAGGGAAGTAATGAAACCAGAGCAAATCTTGCAAAGCTTGTTGTTGGCAGTCTCAGTTGGTGTGTTCATGGCCAATCCAGCCCAAGGAACAAAGACGAACCAGCAATCAGAACTGCGACAGAAACGGGATATTTTGCAAATCAACCAACCATCTCTACTGACTCAAGGGGGTTCGCAACAAGTTATTCCAGTGACTGGAGTCCAAGTGAATTCCACTGCTCAGGGTGTGGAGATAATTTTACAGACTACTTTAGGTGATCAGTTACAAGTTAAGCCTAGAAGTGAAGGTAATACATACATTGCAGAGATCAATAATGCTCAACTGCGTTTATCTAGTGGTGAGACATTTCGCCAAGAAAACCCAGTAGCAGGAATTGCAGAAATTACGGTTAACAACCAAAATCCTAATACTATATTAGTCACAGTCAGAGGCGAAACAAGCTTACCGCAAGTCGAATTGTTTGATAGTGACGAAGGCTTGATTTTGGGTTTGATAACTACTGCATCTGCAACCCCACCACCAGAAAAACAGCCAGAAACAGAAGTAGCACCCACGCCTACACCAGAAACGGAAACCCCAGTCCAACCACCATCAGCAGAGTCGAATGAACCAATAGAACTAGTGGTAACAGGCGATCGCGATGCTGGCTACAACACATTAAACGCTACTACTGGGACAAGAACCGATACCCCACTGCGAGACATACCACAATCGATTCAGGTGATTCCGCGCCGGGTGATTGAAGATCAACAAGTCATCAGATTGGATGAAACTCTCAACAACGTCAGTAATGTTATTGCTGGTGGGTTTGATACATTCTCAGAAGCAAGATATACAATTCGGGGATTTGATAACGCGCCAGTATTGATAGATGGATTTAGACAATTTGCTTTTCCAGAGGTGCCAGAAACAGCCAATTTAGAACGCGTCGAAATCCTCAAAGGCCCAGCCTCTATTTTATATGGACAGATTCAACCCGGTGGGATCATTAACGCTGTCACCAAAAAACCTCTAGCAGAGCCTTTTTACGAAGCAGAAGTCCAGTTTGGTAACTATGGTTTGATTAGACCACGCATTGATATTTCTGGCTCTTTGAATGATGATCCCAGCCTGCTGTATAGACTGAACCTTTCTTATCTGAATAATGAAAGTTTCCGAGGTTTTGACGAGAACTTTCAGCAATATTTCGTTGCACCCGTATTAGCTTGGAAATTAGGCGAAAATACAGATTTTACCCTGGAAGCACAGTATTCTAACCGTAGACGGCCATTTGATGCTGGTTTAGTAGCTTCTGGAAGAGGTGTGATTGATGTTCCACGCGATCGCATCATCAATGAACCAGACGACTATATTGAGCGGACATTTATTAGCACTGGATACTCACTAGAGCATCGTTTTAGTGATAACTGGACATTTCGCAATGGATTTCGCTACTCCACAAGTAAAGTTTATAGCGATCGCTTGACGATTACTACTAACTTTGATGAAACCACAGGTATTGTAGATCGTGTTTATGCCCTGGATGATTTCTATTCTGACGATTATTCTTTACAGTCAAATGTTATAGGTAAATTCTCTACAGGTAGCATCAAACATACCCTCTTGTTTGGTCTGGATTTGAATCGCACTAACTCCAGTAGCTTTGCCACCTCTAATTTCTTTACTCCCTCACAATTGAATATCTTCAATCCTGTCTACAGAGCTACACCCCGAACAGGTTTAGATATTTTGCTGCTAGATAGAAAATCTGTCACAGATAGATTAGGTATTTATCTCCAAGATGAAATAGCCTTCTTTGATAGTCTCAAATTACTAGCTGGGATACGCTACGAAACTGTCAAGCAAGACATCACAAATCAACCATCACTGTTTTATCCAGGCGGTGATACCAGTCAATTCAATGATGCTTTCACTCCCCGTATCGGGATTGTGTATCAACCATTAAAAGAAGTATCGCTTTATGCCAGCTACTCCCAATCATTTAATCCGAATGTTGATCAGTTCGATGTAAATGGTAATCCTCTAGAACCAGAAAGAGGTGAAGGGTACGAAGTTGGTGTCAAAACTGAGTTACTAGAAGGTAAACTTTCAGCAACTATTTCGTACTTTGACATTACTAAACAAAACGTTGCAACAACGGATTTGAATTTTCCAGGTTTGGGTATTTCTATCGCTACAGGTGAACAACGTAGCCGAGGTTTTGAATTCGATGTTAGCGGAGAAATTCTTCCAGGATGGAATGTTATCGCCGCTTATGCCTATACAGATGCAGAAGTCACAGCAGACAATACTATTCCCATCGGAAATAGACTGGCAGGAGTTCCGAAATATAGTGCTAGTTTATGGACAACCTATGAAATTCAACGTGGTAATTGGCAAGGTTTAGGCTTTGGTGTGGGCTTTAACTATGTGGGAGAGCGTCAAGGCGACCTAGACAACAGCTTTGAACTAGATAGTTATTTTCTAACTAATGCTGGCATTTTTTACCGCCGAGATAACTGGCGTTTTGCTCTCAACTTCAAGAATATCTTTGATGTTGACTACATCAGTGGTGTACCTTTTGGCAGAAATAGCGGTATTTATCCCGGCGAACCTTTTACTGTAATTGGTTCAGTTTCAGTGCGTTTTTAACTCTCATCTTCTGCCTAGCAAAAAATTAGCGAGACTCTGTCTGTTGTAATTAGCATTAACAGAGCTTCAAAAAATTTGGCTTGCTTGGCAGTAGTCATGATATTAAATCAAAGTCCCCTTTTTTAAGGGGAGGGTTAGATGCAGTTTTAAATAGAATTGGCATAAAGTGCTTATGTACAAAAAAAACTCAATTGCCACAATTAATCAAATTGGGGACGGTTTTTCCGGGATTTCCAAATCATAAAGCTGGATGCAACTAGTAAAGATAAACCTGAAATTGTCGGTTCTGGTACTTGAGTAATTACTAATGAGAGGTTGTCAGCGTAAGCATCATTGACTCGACCTCTAGAATAATTCGCATTCAAAATTACATTGATTTGACGTGTTCCAACGGGTACAAAGCCATTAGTTGATTGTAAAAACAACCCTGTAGTATTGTTTCTATCTGCTGCACTGGGTGCAGAAATGCTGGCTACACCTAGAGATTGGCTGTTTTGATCTAAAAAGGTAATATTGAGTGCGGCAATATCATTATCGGTAGCATAACCACCTAACCAAGCACTCAAATCAAAAGCTGCTCTCCCAGTATCAATCACGGAGGCTAGACTATTTACATCAATAAATTGGAAAGCACTAGCAGAGGCTCTACCCGCACCACCAAAAAAGAGATTTTCACCCCTATTACTTGGCCCTGGAACATCAACCGCAGGTAAGGTAACGCTGACTAAATTACCCAAGCCATTAACAAAATTAAATCCTGTGGCACCATATTTAATAACACTGAATTCACCAGTTGTAGTCCAACCTGGAATCAAGGGAATGTCAGCACCTACTGCATTACCGATGGAGTCTCCTAATCCCTGTTCTGCATCACCATTAACAATTAAATTTTGACCTAGTGTGGCAGCGTGAGTAGACTGAGAAAGTAAAATACTAGATGCTAATCCGGCTATTAAAGAAAAACTTATTTTGTGCATATTTTGTGAGATTTTTGGCAAGATAATTGGATTCAATGTTGCTTTTTGTGAAGTTGATAGTTTCTCTATAAAAGCGATAGTTAAACTTTGGTATTAGCCATTGATTTTCTCCTACGAGATAAATTCCTCTGCACTGCAAAAGCTACAGTCAAAGCTAGTAAACTAGCAGATGCGCCCTGATGTTCTGGAATAGAGGTAGAAGGATTACCAAATCCATACTTTGTTAAAATTGCTTGTCCTTTTGGAGAAAGAATATATGCAGCTAATTTTTCCCCATCTGGATCAGCATTTTTGATGACAGTTAAACCATAATCAGCCTTTGTCGCTAAATAATTCGGTAACTCTATTATTTGTAAATCTTTACCTGCTTCTAGTTGTTGAGCAGAATTACCACTGGTGTAATAAGCTAAAAAGATATCTGCTAGGGGATTGGTTTTGAGGAAATAGATGAGATTATTTTCTCCGGTAGGAACTGGCGGTGCAGAGGGATTCCCACCTACTAATTGCAAGGCTTTGGTTTTGAGAATTTGCGAGCTACCTGGTTTAATGGCATCGGCCTTATCAAATATCTGCCAGGCGTAGTCTCCAGAAGGATCAGCTAGTGGTGTTGATGTGCCTACTTTAATGTTTGAATCGAGTAAGAAGTCTAATATATTATCTGATGTGACACCAGTTAACCCTGGTCTGACAATAGCAACCATACGATTGCTAGTGAAGTTCTGGACGGGATGACTCAACCCTTGTTGGAATAGTTGTTGGGGATTTCCTAAATCAGCACTGGCAAAGACATCTGCGGTTGACAAATTTCTTGATAGTTCATCTTCTATTTTGGCTCTTGTTAAACCGGAAGGGCCAAAGTAAGTATCTACAGTGATACCGTACTCCGTTGTAAAGGCTTGTGCTACCTCTGTTAAACTATTTCGCAAACTACCAGCCCCATATAGGGTAACGGCAAATACTGGAGTTGGTAATGTAACATTGACAGCACAAGCTATCAATGAAAAGGCAAGAAACTGCTTTTTCATGGTTGGTGTTATGGTGATGCGACGTTCATACTACCAGTTGAGTATTTGGTAATTCCGACTCAAATGGTAGCTTGACTGAGCTTAAAAGCCTTTTATTTTAAGGAACACTAGTTATTGAATAGATGCGAATACTTTACCAATTAGGTTGGTATAAATCAATCGGTAAAGTTAGGAAATTATAACAATTTAGCGATCGCCCAAAAATATATTGAGATAAATTAAGTAGCAAAAACTACTTGCAAAGACAAAAAATGTATACTAATTTATCTTAATACCAATATAATTGGTAGCGCGTTTTTCAGGTGTGAGGTCAATGTCAAATATCGTTTGGAAGTCTTTGTACATAGCTCCTATGGTGCTGGGAGTGAATTTGCTCATAACTCAAGTTGCAGCAGCATCACCAGAAGACACTACACAGGAGGTGGAAGCACAAGAAGATGTTAGTCATAACGCAGCGATGAGTCAGGTAACATCGGTTTCACAACTATCAGATGTGCAACCGACAGATTGGGCTTTTCAAGCATTGCAATCTCTAGTTGAGCGTTACGGTTGTATTGCGGGATATCCCAACAGCACCTTTCGGGGTGAGCGCGCCATGACTCGTTATGAGTTTGCGGCTGGTTTAAATGCTTGTTTAAATCGGATTAATGAACTGATTGGGACAAGTACGGCGGATTTAGTCACAAAAGAAGACTTAGCAACTTTACAAAAACTGCAAGAAGAGTTTGCAGAAGGACTCGCAGAACTGCGGGGGAGAGTCGATGGTTTAGAAGGACGTACAGCCATCCTAGAAAGTCAACAATTTTCTGCCACTACCAAGTTGAATGCAGAGATAATTTTGACCTTTGGTGGTGTTTTTGGTGAAGATAGAGCCTTAAACTCTGACCAATGGCGAACTATTAATGCTCAACCTGCTGGTGCAAGGCGAGAAGCGGCGAAGAATAATGCCTATGGTAGTGCAGGTAGAGATTTACAAGATAATGCTATTTTGAGCGATCGCGTTCGTTTAAATCTAGTCTCTAGCTTCACCGGTAAAGACCGCTTGTTCGCTCGTCTAGAAGCTAATAACACCACAGCTTTTAATGCTCCAGTCACAGGAACTAATATGAGTCGTCTGGGGTGGGACGCAACTAATAACCTAGATAACAGCGTGCAGTTAGGTAAGTTATTTTATCGTTTTCCTGTGGGCGATCGCCTCAACGTGATTATTGATGCCATTGGCGGCGAGTTTTACGATAACTTCAACACCGTTAACCCTCTTTTAGCATCAGCTCCCACTGGTGCAATCTCACGCTTTGGTCGTTTCTCCCCGATTTACCGGTCTAGTAACACTGGCTCTGCGAGTAATACAGGTTCGGGAATTAGTGCAATTTTCCAGTTAAATGATGCTGTCACCTTGTCGGCGGGATATATTGCTAGACGGGGTAGTGAACCGACACCAGGGAGAGGCCTATTTGATGGTAGTTATGGAGCATTGGCGCAGTTAGAATTTAAACCCAATAAAGACTTTACTCTCGGTTTGAGCTATGCCCACTCTTACCTAAGCGGTGGTGCTGGAGATGTCACAGTTTCTGGTGCTTATGGTAGTGCCTTTGCAAATACTCCCTTTGGGGCTGGGGTGGCGACTTCTGCCAATCACTACAGTTTGCAAAGTAGTTATACTTTAAATCCCCAATTTATTGTCTCTGGATGGGTGGGATATACTCAAGCTATAGCTGAAGTCAGTTCCGGTGCAAACGTTAATCGTGGTGATCAGGCAGATATTTGGAATTGGGCTGTGACTTTCGCCTTTCCTGATTTGGGTAAAAAGGGGAATTTGGGCGGTTTAATTTTTGGACAGCCACCGAAAGTTACCAGTAATGATTTCGGCCCTGCTGTCTTAACTCCTACTAGTAACCGCCGTGAAGATACAGATACATCTTTCCATGTGGAAGCTCTGTATCGCTATCAAGTTAATAGTAATATCTCAATTACACCAGGGTTAATTGTCATCTTTAATCCCGAACATAACAGTAATAACGATACCATTTATACAGGTGTTGTAAGGACTACATTCAGGTTTTAGGGGTGTAGGGGTTGAGGGGTTGAGGGGTTGAGGGGTGTAAGGGTTTAGGGGTGTGAGGGTATGAATTTGAAAGAAGCTTTTTTCCATGCCCCATACCTTATTGCCCATTCTTGTTTCAATTATATAGTTATTTAGTTATAAAAAATACAGTCATCAAAAAAAATCTGCTCTACCTTGAAAGAGACTGCTGAAATAGCTGCATTCTAATAATTGGGGACTGAGAATTTTAGATTTTGGATTTTGGATTTTAGATTGAATCCAATCCACAATCCAAAATTGAAAGGCTGGGAAAGCGGGGGAGGAAAAACCTCACTCAGAACTTAGCACAGGCTAAACGCCCCGCTTCCGCTAACAGCACTCAGCACTCATCACTCTCCAGTCAGAGTATAGACAATAGATTACAGGTAAACTAATGTGGGAAAGTGCTATTACGGCATATTTACATTATCTGGGCTTCATGCTGGCTTTCGGGGCGTTGGTGGTTGAAAGTCAGAATTTGAAGAAAGATATCAGCCTCAAAGAAGCGTGGAGAGTGGTAATAGCAGATGCTATTTATGGTCTATCGGCTGTCACAATTCTGATTACGGGTATATTGAGGGTGATTTATTTTGGTAAAGGCAGTGATTATTATCTGAGCAATCCAGTCTTTTACATTAAAGTCAGTCTTTTTATTCTGGTGAGTTTGTTGTCTTTATATCCCACTTTTTCATTTCTGTCGTGGATTAAGAATTTACTAGATAATCAACCCCCTAAAACGGAATTACCCCAACTACAACGACTAACTTGGCTAATTAGGGGGGAATTAGTCGGGTTTGCGTTGATTCCCTTATTGGCGGCGGTTTTAGCGCGAGGAATTCGGATTTGGTAAATATCAGAATTGAGGAAGTACGCTACTTTAGTAAGTGGGCTTTACTTTCAAGGAGAATCACTCATGTTTCCATTTTGGATGAACCCCTGCTGTCATTCTGAATCGACTACTCAAAAATCCTACCGCCAGCATCAATTAGAATTCTTGAAATGGATGCGGGATAGCCTGGAAACTCGGTTAGCTGCTGTCAATGCAGCAATTGCTACGATGGAACGGCAAATGAGCGAAAATAACTCCCCTAATCAACCATCCTGATATTCATCCCGAATTGCTTGCCAACAGCCGCACGAAAGCAGTAATTAAAACTACAACAAGGAATATATTTGAGTGATGAGGAATGTACTTTCAGACGCAGCGATCGCTAAACTCATTGAAGAGGACGTTCCCTATTTTGATTTGACAACATTGGGACTCGGTATTGGCAAGCAACCGGGTGAAATCGAGTTCTATTCCCGTCATCCAATGGTAGTCTGTGCCACGGAGGAAGCCGCTAAAGTGTTTGAGGCGTGTGGTGCTAAGGTTCTTTGTCTGGTGGAAAGCAGCACTACCTTGGCAGACAAACAACTCATCTTCAAAGCCACAGGTACAGCAGAAGCTCTGCACATTGGCTGGAGAATTGCCCTAAATTTGATGGAATACGCTTCCGGTATTGCTACTCGTACCAATAATTTGGTGAAAGCAGCACAAAAAGTCAATCCATCAGTGGGAGTTGTGGGAACGCGGAAAGTATTTCCCGGTACGCGTGCGCTATCTGTCAAGGCTATCTTAGCGGGTGGCGCAATTCCTCACCGCTTGGGGTTGTCTGAGACGATTTTGATTTTCAAGGAACATTTGACTTATTTGGGTGGAATGCCGGGACTTTTGGAACGCTTACCGGAACTCAAACAACGCTTTCAGGAACACAAAATTGCGATGGAAGTAGAAACTATCACTGATGCGTGGGCGATCGCACAAACCGGAGTTGATATGATTCAGTTTGATAAGGTTTCCTGCGCTGAACTCAAGCCTGTAGTACCGTCATTCAAAAATCAGTATCCCCAGATTAAACTAGCTGTCGCTGGGGGAATTAACTTAGACAACGTTCAAGATTACGCCAGCACAGGAGTTGATTTACTAGTTACCAGCTTTCCCTATTTTGGCAAACCTGCTGATATTGGCGCGAAAATGTTGACTTTGGAATGATAGATACAATTTAGAAAAAATTTCTATTTTGTAACTAATGTAAATCCTTTTTCATTGCTATTCATCCCCAGATTCCGCTTCACTTCACATGGGAATGAATAGCGTTCAATATAAACGGTCTATATCAATAGAAAATGTTTTCGTAAAAACATGACAAATCGCGTTTAAATACATTAATTCAGATATTTATCGTTCATCAATCAAGCTTTTAAATGTGATATTTTTGGAGAAAATCTTCATTTAATCTTTAAAAGTAAACAAAATATTAAGTTATGAGATTTTTAACCAATTTTACTCAATAATTTCTCTGTGTTTTGTAATTTACTGAAGGTGATTGATGAGGTAAATTTTTCAGTCTATAGGTGGATTTACAATTAAATTACTATGCAAATAGAGTCAATTTAATTCTAGAAAAAGCCTATAAGAACGAAATTTACCTAATCAATTACCTTGAAAATTATGATTACGCAAACCCTGAATTAAAGCATTTTGTTTCCTATTATGTACACAATTAATTCTCAGCTAGAAATTCAAGACAATGCCAAGAGTTGTCTTGCAGGTAAAAATGCTTTACCTAGATTGAGTAAATTAAGCAATGCGATAGTCGCTACATTTAATGATTTGGCTGGAAGTGCTGTTTTAGTTAGTGACTGGAAGTTTTTTATGAGTCACGGTATAAGTATGTCGAATGCTAGTGTGCTGCCGGTAGAAATTAGTAAAACCAGCGATCGCTTCATCTATGATCAAGCCACTGCTAATTTGCTCTTTGATACTAATGGATTGGATGGTAATACATAAATGCAAATTGCCTAACTGACAACTAAAGCATTGCTGAACAATAGTTGTATCACTGTCTTTGCATAGCTTGAGGCAGAGATGTTTTCTGTCTGCGATGCAGCAGGTGATCACCTTTTGATGACAACAATAGTTGTTGTTTTAGATACTTTTTGGCAAAAAGTTAGTACGTAAATCCATTTTTTCACTCAATACTAAATACTATGTCTACAATCAAATTTTCCCTAACAAACTCTATTCAAACAGCCTCTAAGCCATATCTTATTAGAGATTTTAATCAAAGTGGCTTAAGTTTAACCGCCTTCAAGGACACCCTGTATTTAATAGAAAATATAGTAGGTGGTGCTTCGATTTATCAAATTAACAACGATACTGGTGAAATATCTGCTGTAGGAGGCATCGAGGGCAATCAATTAAGATTTATTGTTCTCAATGAGAGACTTTACGGTCTCATTTCATACCCTTTTGGGGGTTATACTGGAATTGGTAAAGTAAATATTTCTACAAGTCGTTTAGTCATTGAGCAAAGAATTGACTTTATAACTTCTCCTTTTCTGAATGAAACTAACGGCACATACTACTTTCAAAGTTTTAACTATAGTAACGATACTATATCAGTGTGGAAAATTGACAATAATACAGGGAATTTTGTCGAACTTCTCGTCCGTAATTATCCTAGCGATGATTATCCTAGTTTTATTGACGATTATGTAGAATTTAATGACACTGTGTACTTTACCACTGGAAATACTGACAGTTCATTAAAGTCATTGTGGAAAATTGACAACTCCACAGGCAACGAAGTGTTAATAACTGATATTAATACAGGATCTAATGATGACTACACAGTAGGTACATTGTTCAACTTGAATGGTGTATTGTACTTTGTTGCTAGTGACAGCAACTACGGCACTGAGTTATGGAAATTAGATTCTTCAGATAACCCTCAGCGAGTGACAGATATCAATCCTGGTGCTGGTTCTGCTTCACCCAAAAATTTTGTCAGTTTTAATAATACCCTGTACTTCATTGCGAATGACGGCACTACAGGAGAGGAGTGGTGGAAGATAGATAACACCACAGGCAAAGCTGTGCAGGTTGAAGACATCAATCCTGGTGCTGGTTCTATTGCCATTGATCAACAATTCACCCTCAATGACGCGTTTTACTTCTCTGCTGACGATGGAATTACTGGTATAGAGTTATGGAAGATAGACCCCATTACGGATGATGCAGTAAGGCTCACAGATATTAATCCTGGTTCTGGTTCTGCTAATCTTTACAACCTCACTAATGTTAATGGCACGCTTTACTTCTACGCCTATGCCAACCCTGAATCTATCAATAATGGATTATGGAAGATTGATAACACTGGCAAAGCAGTGCGATTTGTGGACACCTTACCGGAGTCTGGGTTAAGCAATATTGGAATTCCTACTGTTATTAATGGCAAGCTTTACTTTAGGGCATATAACGCTACCTACGGCTTTGAATGGTGGGAATTTGATGAAAGTTCTAATCAGTTAAGAATACTCACAGATGCTATCAGTCCTGGAACTCAGTCTTCTAATATTTTCGGATTGGCATACCTTAATGGCAAGCTTTACTTCGACAATGATGGTCAACTATGGGCATTAGACCTGAATTCTGATGCCATTACAGGTACTTCTGCTTCCGAAACGGTCAACGGTACTGATAGCAACGATGTCATTTATGGCTTAAATGGCAATGATCAACTACTAGGCAAAGCTGGCAATGATATTTTGTCTGGTGGTGCTGGTCATGATACCCTCGACGGAGGTCTTGGTGCTGATACTTTAGTTGGTGGCACAGGAAACGATATTTACTACGTAGATAATCTTGGCGATGTCATCGTTGAAGAAGCCAATGCAGGTACAGATTTAGTGCAAGCCGCCATTAGCTGGCAGTTGGGAGATCATTTAGAAAACTTAGTGTTGACTGGTACTACCTCTATTAATGGCACTGGCAATAGTCGCAATAACGTCCTCACGGGTAACTCGGCAGCTAACGTTCTCTCAGGTGGGGATGGCAATGATTGGCTATTTGGGTTGGCTGGTCATGACACCCTCAACGGGAACAATGGTAATGACATCCTCAATGGTGGTAAAGGTAACGATATCTACTACGTAGATAATCTTGGCGATGTCATCGTTGAAGAAGCCAATGCAGGTACAGATTTAGTGCAAGCCGCCATTAGCTGGCAGTTGGGAGATCATTTAGAAAACTTAGTGTTGACTGATACTACCTCTATTGATGGCACTGGTAATAGTCGCAATAACGTCCTCACGGGTAACTCGGCAGCTAACGTTCTCTCAGGTGGGGATGGCAATGATTGGCTATTTGGGTTGGCTGGTCATGACACCCTCAACGGGAACAATGGTAATGACATCCTCAATGGTGGTAAAGGTAATGATTTACTCATCGGTGGTAGAGGAAATGATTCTTTGACTGGAGATGCTGGCAGAGATAGTTTTCAATTAAGTCTGCCTGTGGTTGATGATTTTGATACCATTACCGATTTCAGTATTACTGATGACAAGATTCTCCTCTCCAAAGCAGAGTTTGGTTTAACTCAAGGCTTGGGTGTGCTGAATGCGAGTGCGTTTCGTTTGGGAACTAGTGCAACCACGGCGAGCGATCGCTTGATCTATGACCAAGCTACAGGTAATTTATTCTTTGATACTGATGGCTTGAGTGGAAATACACAAGTCCAGATTGCTCAACTGACAACTAAACCATTGCTGAGTAATACTCACATCACAATAATCGCATAGCTTGAGGCAGAGATAGTTTATGTCTGTAGTGCAGCAGGCGATCGCCTTTTTATGACATAAGCAATCCGTTATGTTAGATACCCTTTGTCGAAGGTTTAGTACGTCAATTTATTTTTCACTCAACACCAAATACTATGTCTACAATTAACTTTTCCCTAACAAACTCTGTTCAAACAGCCTCTCAGCCATATTTAGTAGACGTTAACGCTGAAAACTTAACTAACTTTAATGGCACACTGTACTTTACTAAAGAAACTAACTTTTTTACTCAGCAATTATGGAGAATAAATCAGTCTAATGGTGGTTCAGAGTTTGTCTTAGAAAGCAGAGATATTAATTTATCTTATTACATTAATCCACTAGTCAATGTTAACGGTGTACTCTACTTTAGAGCATATACCTCTACCTATGGTTCTGAGTTATATCGGATAGATAACGCTACAGGTAAACCTGTACGTATTAATGAGATCAATCCTGGAGAGAAGTATTCCTACCCCGACTACCTAGTTAACATCAATGGCACATTGTACTTCATCGCAACTGACCACACCTATTATAGCAGACAGTTGTATCGCATAGATAACATTACAGGTGAGGCTGTACGCCTCACTGATATTAATCTTGGTTCTGTGTCTCCTTACGTGTCTACCTACTCTAACTACCTGGTTAACATCGATGACACACTCTACTTCAGTGCATATACTCCTACCTATGGGGCAGAGTTTTACCAGCTAGATACTACCACAGGTGAGTCTGTGCGTGTCACAGATATCAATCCTGGCAGAGGCGATTCCTCACCCAGCAACCTAATTAACATTAATAGCACGCTCTACTTTGTTGCATACGAACCCACCTCTGGTAGAGAGTTATATCGGTTAGACACCACTACAGGCAAGTCTGTGCGCGTCAATGATATTAATCCTGGTGCTGACAGTTCCTGGTTTTCTAGTTTTACCAAATTTAATGACACACTTTACTTTACTGAAGAATATAGCAGACAGTTGTATCGCATAGATAACGCTACAGGAAATGCTGTAATTGTTCCTGGCATCAATTCTGGTAGTGGATTTAACTTTACCGAATTCAATGGCACACTCTACTTTACGGCATATATTTCCTCCTCCGGCTATAACTTGTACCGTATAGATAACGCTACAGGAAATGCTGTAATTGTTCCTGGCATCAATTCTAGTGTTATTTCCAATGTCTTCCAACTAACCAAAACCGATGACCAACTCTACTTTCGTGCATATGATCCCACCTATGGCTCTGAGTTGTATCGGATAGATGATACTACAGGAAATGCCTTACTTGTCGCAGATATAAATCCTGGTGCGGGTTCTTCTGATCCGCAAAACTTGGCTAACATCAATGGCACACTCTATTTTAGAGCATATGATCCCACCTATGGCTCTGAGTTATATCGTCTAGATATTACTACAGGTCAGCCTGTACGTCTCACTGATATCAATCCTGGTGCTGGAGATTCCTCTCCCTCCGATTTAGTCTACGCTAATGGTACGCTCTACTTTAATGCCTATAGCCCTGATTATGGTTTTGGGTTGTGGGGTTTAGCTGTTTCTGAGTTGCCTAATCGCAATCCTATCGCAGAAAGCGATCGCTTCATTACCACTGTCAACACACCCATAGTTATTAGTTTGGCCAATCTTCTCGCCAATGATCAAGACGTAGATGGTGGTAATTTGTTGGTGACTAACTTAAGTCAACCGAGTTATGGCAACTTAGTCAACAACAATGATGGTACCTATACTTACATCCCCGATAGTAATTACCGTGGTTTTGATAGTTTTACCTACACCGTTAGTGATGGTCAAGGAGGTATCAGCACAGCGACGGTTGATGTTAATATTAGTAAGCCATATTTTATTAGAGATTTGAATGACGATTACTCTTTTCAGGGTCTTGACTTAACCGTCTTCAAGGACACCCTATATTTAACACTAAATTACCATCGTAATACTTGGGTTTCTAAACTTAACAACAATACTGGTGAAATATCTGTTATAAGTGACAGCTTCGCGGACAATCGATTAGGATTTATTGTTCTCAATGATAGACTTTACGCAACCATTTTTTACCGTTTAGAAGGTTATGGCATTGCTAAAGTAGATGTTTCTACGGGACGTTTAGTCATCGAACAAGAAATTGACGACATAAGACCTACGAGTCAGCCAACTAAAATTAACGACACATACTACTTTTTTAGTTATAACGATAGGTATGACAACGATAGCCTGTCATTGTGGAAAATTGACAATAGTACAGGTAATTTTGTCGAACTTGTCGTCACTGATTTTCCTACATATATTGATGATTATGTAGAATTTAATGACACTGTTTACTTTACCACTGGAAATACTGACAGTTCATTAAAGTTATTGTGGAAGATTGATAACTCCACAGGCAACGAAGTGTTAATAACTGATATTAATACAGGATCTAATGATGACTACACAGTAGGTACATTGTTCAACTTGAATAGTGTATTGTACTTTGTTGCTAGTGACAGCAACTACGGCACTGAGTTATGGAAATTAGATTCTTCTGGCAACCCTCAGCGAGTGACAGATATCAATCCTGGTGCTGGTTCTGCTTCACCCAAAAATTTTGTCAATGTCAATAATACCCTGTACTTCATTGCAAATGACGGCACTACAGGAGAGGAGTGGTGGAAGATAGATAACATCACAGGCAAAGCAGTGCAAGTTAAAGATATCAATCCTGGTGCTGGTTCTGCTTCACCCAAAAATTTTGTCAATGTCAATAATACCCTGTACTTCATTGCGAATGACGGCACTACAGGAGAGGAGTGGTGGAAGATAGATAACATCACAGGCAAAGCAGTGCAAGTTAAAGATATCAATCCTGGTGCTGGTTCTATTGTCATTAGTCAACAGTTCACCCTCAATGATACCTTTTACTTCTCTGCTGACGATGGAATTACTGGCAGAGAGTTATGGAAGATAGACCCCATTACGGGTGATGTGGTAAGGCTCACAGATATCAATCCAGGTTTTGGTTCTGCTAATCCCAACAACCTCACTAATGTTAATGGCACGCTTTACTTCTACGCCTATGGGAAAAGTCAATTCATCGACAATCAAGTATGGAAGATTGACAACACTGGCAAAGCAGTGCGATTTGTAGACACCTTACCGGAGTCTGGTTTAAGCAATGTGAGCATTCCCACTTTCATCAATGGCAAGCTTTACTTTAGTGCAGATAACGCTATCTACGGTAGGGAATTGTGGGAATTTGATGAAAGTTCTAATCAGTTAAGAATACTCACAGATGCTATCAGTCCTGGAACTCAGTCTTCTAATGTTTATGACTTGGCATACCTTAATGGCAAGCTTTACTTCGCCAATGGTAGTGAACTATGGGCATTAGACCTGAATTCTGATACCATCACAGGTACTTCCGCTTCCGAAACGCTCAACGGTACTGATAGCAACGATGTCATTTATGGCTTAAATGGCAATGATAAACTACTAGGCAAAGCTGGCAATGATATTTTGTCTGGTGGTGCTGGTCATGATACCCTTAATGGTGGTCTTGGTGCTGATACTTTAGTTGGTGGCACAGAAAACGATATTTACTACGTAGATAATCTTGGCGATATCATCGTTGAAGAAGCCAATGCAGGTAAAGATTTAGTGCAAGCCGCCATTAGCTGGCAGTTGGGAGACAATTTAGAAAACTTAGTTTTGACAAGTAGTGCATCTATTAATGGCACTGGTAATAGTCGCAATAATGTCCTCACGGGTAACTCGGCAGCTAACGTTCTCTCAGGTGGGGATGGCAATGATTGGCTATTTGGATTGGCAGGTAATGACACCCTCAATGGGAACAATGGTAATGACATCCTCAATGGTGGTAAAGGTAACGATTTACTCATCGGTGGTAGGGGAAATGATTCTTTGACTGGAGATGCTGGCAGAGATAGTTTTCAATTAAGTCTGCCTGTGGTTGATGATTTTGATACCATTACCGATTTCAGTATTACTGATGACAAGATTCTCCTCTCCAAAGCAGAGTTTGGTTTAACTCAAGGCTTGGGTGTGCTGAATGCGAGTGCGTTTCGTTTGGGAACTAGTGCAACCACGGCGAGCGATCGCTTCATCTATGATCAAGCTACAGGTAATTTATTCTTTGATACTGATGGCTTGGGTGGAAATACACAAGTCCAGATTGCTCAACTCTCTAATAAAGTAGTCCTGAGCAATACTAATATCAACGTGATTGCATAGGATCATGAGCTTTTCAAGCTTTTTAAAGCTAACTAAACCAATTGCAAATTAGTTGATAAAGAATTAAACTAATCCCATTTCTCTTAATCCCTGGCGTAATCTTTTTGCTTCGTCGGGGTTGTTTTGTTCGTGTAAGAGGATGGCGTTTTTGAAGGCGGTGATACTTGCTTGCACGTTACCAACTTTGAGCAGCACTACGCCTAAATTTTGATAAGCTTCGGCATATTTGGGTTGGAGGCGAATCGCTCTTTGATAAGATGCGATCGCATCTGTAAACATCCCTAAACTTTTATAGATCATCCCTACGTTGTAATGTCCGGTGGCAAAGTTGGGGTCAATTTTTAAGGATGTTTCGTAAGCTTTTTTCGCGCCGTTAATGTCTCCGGCGGCTTTGAGTAAGTTACCTAAGTTGTTGTATGCACCTAATTTGAGCATGGGGTAAATGGGCAATTTAATGGCTGCTTGATAGTGAGACATCGCCTGTGGGGAATTGTTTAAACGATTGTAGGCAATGCCTAAGTGGTAATTTAATTCGTATAAAATCTCATAGTTTTCTTTGCAGGCTGCGATACCTCGTTTTAATAACTCCATTCCTTGGTTAATTTTCCCCATTTCTACGTATAAAGCACCCAATTTACTGCAAACATAGGGATCATTGGGGTGCTTTGCCAAGAAGCCTTCCATTGTGGTTTGGGCTTTGGTGTACTTGTCATTTTGGGCGATCGCTGTTTTTTGATAACCTGAGTGGAGAATGGCGACACCTGGTAAATAACCGATTTCCCATTGGGGTTGAGTTTTGATAATTTCTGCTACGCTATCATCAACTAAGGCGTGATAGGGACGGTCAAACCGAATATCAGGATGGTTGCGGAATAGACGGGACACCAGAGAATAGGGAGATTGTTCTGCTTCGACTTCGTGACGTACTAGGTTAATTAACAGATATTCATCTCTGGCGATCGCTTCTTTGATCTGTGGCACAATCTTGGGTGTGAGAGTTTCATCTGCGTCCAAGACTAAAACCCAATCACCAGTCACATATTTTAAAGCTGCGTTGCGAGCTGCACTAAAATCATTACACCATGCAAAATAATGTACTTTCGCACCGAATTCTTGAGCAATATTAGGGGTGCGATCTATAGAGCCTGTATCCAACACTACCATTTCATCCACAACATCTTTCACGCTGCTCAAGCATTTGGACAGCGTGGTTGCTTCGTTTTTCACAATCATGCACAGGCTCAGACTCATAAGCTCATTGTTAGATTATTTACTTATATAGGAATAGAGTTAAGTTTCGTGAAATCTTAACTTCAACACAAATAGATATAATTAAACCATTAATTAATGAATTGTCACCTAAAATTAAATCCTTATTTAAACTTTCTCCAAAAAAAATTCAAAATAATTGCTATGAGAACAAGAACTTACAAGCTATGTGTAAAAATCAAGATTAAAGCGTTAGTTAAGTGATTACTTCTAGGGGAAATGGTAAATTTAATGCTGGGTAAAACAGTAGGTGGACGCTACCAAATTCTCACACAGTTGGGGGGTGGCGGTTTTAGTACAACTTTTATTGCTCAGGATATCCAACGTCCCGGAAATCCTCAATGTGTTGTTAAACAGTTTAAGCCACTATCAAATGATCCATACACCTTACAAGAAGCTAAACGTTTATTTGAGCTAGAAGCAGTCACTTTAGAAAAATTGGGAAAACATGACCAAATTCCCCAGTTATTGGCTCACTTTCAAGAGAATCAAGAATTTTTTTTAGTTCAAGAATTCATTCCTGGACACGACCTTTGTGAAGAATTACCCCCTGTTAAACCACCATTAACTGAGGCTGAAGTCATCAAACTTTTACAGGAGATTCTAGAAGTTTTAGTATTTGTACATCAGCAAAATGTCATTCATCGTGATATCAAACCAGCCAATATTCGTCGCCGAACTTCAGATGGGAAGATAGTATTAATTGACTTTGGTGCAGTCAAACAAGTTAGTGTACAGAAAACCACTGTTGATGGACAAACAAATGTTACTGTTGCTATTGGTACACCTGGTTATATGCCCAGTGAACAAGCTAATCAAGTACCTAAATTGAGCAGTGATATTTATGCAGTGGGTATTATTGGGATTCAAGCTTTGGGAGGGATAGATTTTCCTAATGCTAGTAGTCAAGGACTACCAAGACACCCGGAAACGGGTGAAATTGAGTGGCAAACAAAAGCAAAAATTAGCCATAAATTAGCTAATTTCCTGAACAAAATGGTGCGTTATGATTTCCGTCAACGTTACCGTTCAGCAGATGAAGCCTTACAAGCGATTAAAAAAATATCATCTAAATCTTTACCGATAAAAGTTTTAGTTGGTATAGGAATTATTGCTGCTATTATACCAGCGATTTTATTCATATTACAAACGGTAATTCCCAAAGACAATTTCCTCAATTATGAAAATAATAACGAAGGCATTAAGATAAAATACCCTCAAACTTGGGAAAGACAAGATTTAGGAAATATTCTCACTCAAGAACTAGTAACATTCTTATCACCTAAAGAAAGTGATGCTGATATATTCCAAGATAAATTAACAGTTAATGTAGGTAAATTTGCCGGAACATTAGATGAATCTAAAGACTTATTCACTAAAGAGATTAAAAACACTGTTTCAGAAGCTAATATTGTCAGTATAAGTCCGGCTACCCTTTCCAATAAAAGAGCATATCAATTGGTGTTTACAGGTAAAAACGGAGATACCACTGTAAAAAACCTGCAAATTTGGACTCTGCAAGACGAGCAAACCTACATGATTACCTACACAGCAGCGATAGATGATTATGATAAGTTCTTACCATTAGCAGAAAAAATGATTCAATCTTTTGAAGTTAAATAAATTAGAATCTTGCGGAACAGTGTGTATTTGAATCAGTCGAGTCAGATATCAGGTTAGAAATACTACCCGACAATGACTTGGAAACAAATCTTGGGAAATTATTACACAGTATCTACTTTAACGATACTAACTATATCTGTTTACGGTTGCACTGTGTTAACTCAAAATAGCCAACCACTCCGCACCCTCTCAACGAAGTCTGATTCAGGTTATTCAGTTGCTTATTCTCCAGCAAGATCACAGACAAACAGCCCTGTTGAAACGACTCTGGCTAGTGCTGGTGCTAAAAGCGTAAAAATCTGGAATCCTGACAACGGACAACTATTGCTAACTTTATCAGGACAAGCTTGGGCTGTCAGCTTTAGTCCAGATGGTCAGATTCTTGCTAGTGGTTCTCAAGATGGTAGCCTGAATTTGTGGGATGCCAACACAGGAAAACTCATCCGTAGCCTCAAGCATTCAGAACCTGTGATTGATATAGTCTTTAGTCCAGATGGACAGACTCTTGCTAGTGGTCTTGATTTAGGGTCTAACATCAGGCTATGGAATTGGCGTACTGGCGAAATCATCCGCATCAAGGATGATCCTAACGCTGTGAAAACGGGATTTTCTAACTTTAAGTCTCGACCCATTACTTTTAGCCCAGATGCTCAGACTTTATTTGCTAGAGATGATTCTGCTGCTGTAATTCAATCTTGGAATGTGAAGACTGGTGAACTAACAGGCAGTTTTGATGCTAAATCGTCAATTAACACTGTTGCTATTAGCCCAGACGGAAAAACTTTAGCTACTGGCATTCATGACAATGCTATTAAGCTGTGGAATGTTAGTGATAGCAAACTCATTCACACTTTGACTAGTCGTCAGGGTGAAGTCAAAGCAGTTGCTTTCAGTCCAGATGGCAAGCTACTTGCCAGTGGAAGTCAAGATGGCAGTGTCACACTGTGGAATACTGTTACTGGCGAACTGATCAGCACTTTCACGGCGCATAGAGAACAAGTGTGGTCTATTGCATTCAATCCAAATGGCAAAACACTTGCTAGTGGGAGTCAGGATGGCACTATTAAGATTTGGAACGTATTTCCACAATAACCACAATAAACGGAAAAACTTGCCTATCTTCCCGGAAAAGTTACCTTTCTGCTACATAGAAAATAGATTTTTCGTCAATACCCTTGCTGATTAAGCATATCCATTGCTATTTTCAGGCTGGATTTCATCCGATTAAATGCTGCGGCTAAACCGCCGATTTCATCTTTTGCTGTTTCATCAAAATCAGCACTCATATCACCCGTGCTGACTTTTTGGGCGATTTTTTCTATCTTTTTAATGCGTTGAATCACAGTTTTTTTGATCAAAAAATTAATTAACAGTAGCACCACTGCGAAAATAGCAATTAATAAACCCATAATCAATGACAAACTACTACGGGCGTGATTAAAAATCTCTTTGGAAGGAACAGAAATAATTTGAGCAGCTACAATTTCATTGAGTTTCCAGCCAAAACCATTTTTTTGTCCGTAGGTGGTTAACTGACTCTTGGGTGCTAGTTCTGGTGTGGAATGACACCTTAAACAAGATTCTTTGGTAATTGCAAGTGGTCTAGCAATATAAAATACTTCACCTTCAGGTAAAGAACGCAATCCTACAAGTTGGGGAAGCTTGGGATCTTTGCGAAATTGTTCTACTAATTGGATTTCAAAATCATCAGCTTTATCTCTCAAATTAGTAGGATTTAGTGTGGCTTCTTTATAGAGAAAATTTTCGTTTCCTTCTGTTTGGCGAAAGTTTTCAAATACTTCTGTGGCGGAAAAAGCCGGGACTGTCTCTGGGATAAAGGCTGTTGCAGTTTCTAATTGTGGTGCTAATAAAGGATTAATGCGTTCTTGTGTGTATGTTCTCACTGAGTTCATGGTTTTCATTAATAACAAGGCTTGAGAACTGACTTCTCTTTGCGCCCTTTGTTGTAAAACGCTTGATAAAATAACACCGCTTACAGCAATACTAATGATAAATACTAATAATAAAAGTAAGTTAAATTTAGTCCCTATTTTTAAGTTATTTAACATATTTTATAATAAAAAACTTTCAAAAATAATAGAATATATTATCAGATTTAAGACATTGAAATGGTTATTGGAAGTAAATAAATGTTAAAATTGTCCTATGTCCTAAGTTTAGGTATGATTTTAGTTTAGATAAAATTAAGCCTAAAATAGCGATAATGTGGCGATTTTCCCGTCGTTTTTTACTTTTAAATCTTCTAGGGTTGGCAGTTGCTAGATGCTCTTCTAACTCGACTTACCAAGGTAGATTAACCATTGGCGTGATTGATTATGATGGTGATGCAGAAGTTATTAATAGATATGCGAAGTTTAAGCGTTACCTAGCAGAAAAAACGAAAGCCAGTATTCAACTAGAGCCGACATTTAACGAAAATAAAGCGATTGAGCGTTTGCAGGCTCAGGCTTGGTCTTTGGTGTTTGCGCCGCCAGGATTAGCCGCAGTCGCGATCGCACGCTCTCAGTATGTGCCGATTTTCCCCTTGCTGGGAGTGAATAATTTACGCTCAGTCTTCGTAGTTCCCAAAGATAGCCCCATCACTGATTTAAAGCAGTTACAAGGTAAATCTGTGGCTTTGGGTCAACCAGGTTCAGCGACCGGATATTATTTCCCGTTATATAATCTGTATGGACTGACCTTAGCAGAAATCTTATTTGCCCCTACTCCCAAAACCTTATTAGAGTGGGTAACAGAGGGAAAAGTAGCAGCAGGTGCAATTTCACTCGCTGAATATAGCCTCTACAGTTCACCCAGCACTCAAGCCGGACTCAAAATACTGTACACAGATCCTCACTACGTCCCTCCTGGTGCAGTGTTAATTAGTCCTGGGGTGGGAAGCGATCGCCAAGCATTAATTCGCAAAGTCATGGGTGAATTTCCTGGGGTTTCAGCACAAGAAGTTGGCTATGTTCCCAATGGACAAATCCCCGATTATCAATACATGATAGATGTAGTTGGACGCGTGCAATTAATTGCCACAGAACTGCAAAATAAACCCGTACATTTATTCAAAAAAACAACTTAAATCTGGCTAATTGCATTTCAATTGATTTAGTCAGAATTTTATTTAGCTCTTTGGCATCCTTAAATTGTAGAATTTGCTGAGTAGGTAATTCAAAAGGAAATTGTCCTTCCATATCTTGGCGTTGCATTTGTGCTAATAATATCTGTTCTGTACGCTTACTTTGAATTGCATAGCCAAGTTCCACACATACATTTGGACTAGGAACTACTTGCTGAGTTGCTTCTGTATCAATGCTAGCGATGGGCGTAGTGTCAGCAATAAATAACAAACTTCTGCGAATTTTCCGCATCACGGTGCGGTTGAGGCGGATGGGTGCATTACTAGGACGATATGATTCGACTAAAGTTAGAGGCAGACGCGATCGCGAATTTAAATTTGCTAAACTTTGTTGTAATCCTTCCTTGAGAACATCACCAGAAGCAGCATACTCAACTTGATAAGAGAAAAAAATCGTCGGTTCTAACTGTGCCAACACCGCCTGCTTAGTAAAATAAATTTCATGACTAATCAAGTCAATGTTGGCGACACAATAACCGCCGCTACCTTCAATATAGAATTCGATATTTTCCCCTTCCAGATAGCGTCCAAACCAAGTAGATTTTTTCACCTCGTCACTATCTTCCAAAAAATCTGCACGTAAAGCGGATATCAGCAGACTTTTCTTACTCAAGCGAATGTCCGGCGGACGTTTTTCCAGTTCTGAAATCGGTTCATAGTCTTGGAGATACCATGCTCTCAGCGCAATGATTGACATAGGACGCTTCTTAACTGTCTATGTTTATTTCTTTGCGTATAATTTTACACGGTGTCTCACAACAGTCAACTATCATTAGTCATTACTCAGCACTCATTACTCATTACTCATTACTCATTACTCATTACTTCTTCCTCTGCCCAATGCCCTATGCCCTATGCCCCATCCCCTTTAAGACTCCCTCCCCGATGCCCAGGTGTCACGCCATTTGACTGTGCCTTCTTTGGCGACTACCCAGCGACGATTGAGGGTGTTTTCTCGCAGGGGGGATTGCCCTTCGCGCCACATGGCATATTTGTAACTGATGAGTTTACCTGCGCTTTCATTGAAGGGAATCTCACCAAACCATGTATTAGAGTTGATGTACTCCAAAGGATAGCCTTTACTAATATCCCAATTCCCTAATTCTGGACAGTCACCGACAACAACAATGGTTTCACCAGGTTGAGTATGCACCCCGTTGAGTTGGGCGCGAATGATGGTTTGGGCTTTGACTCTTTCGCCTACATGACTTAAAACAATGACTCCCCGTGCTTCTAGTTGCAGATTGTAAATCTTACCGTCTTGGACTTCGTATTTATTGCGAGTCACTACACAAGTATGTTCACCATCTGGTAAGTCGGTTGGGACTTCTGGTATTGTGACATCTTCACCCCGATTTAAGGCGACAAAGCAAATGGAAGAACGATAACGACGGACGTAACAATACACATCAGGAGTGAGGTATTTTGCCCAATGGCTACCCATAGATACGGCGGGATTTAATCGCCGCACGCCTGAGAGTAATCTGATGTATCGATAAATATCTGTATCTGTATCCCAATTTTCCATCATAGGACGGTTATAGGGGTCATTACCGCCATCGGTATCATTGTGTAGATATTGTTCTGTACCGTAATAAATGCAAGGAATACCCCGTGATGTCATAATTAAGGCGATCGCTACCTTCAACATTGCCGGATCAGGGTTAAGGCTTTGGAAGCGGGGCATATCATGGTTATCGATAAAGGTAACTAATTCTGTTGCCCCGTTGTAGCGATCATCTTGGTCGAATATCTCTTGAATTACGTGAAATCCACCTTCTGCACCTTGGGCGAGGGCGGCGCGAATGGCTACACACAAGCCAAAATCTAGAATTGTCATCCCGGAATGGTTGGCAAATTCCACAGAGCGATCGTCACTAGGATGACTGTAAATCCACTCACCAAAAATGAATACTTCTGGTTTGTGATTATACATATCACTAGTAAATTCTTGCCAGAACCAAATCGGCATATGTTTGACGGTATCTACCCGCAGTGCATCCACACCCCGGTCTAGCCATTGCTTAATTGCTAGCTTGATATAGTTACGATACTCGACATTGTTTTCGTTAAATGTCGCTAAACCAGCTAATTCACAGTTTTGTACTTGCCATTCATCTTCCCAGTTCTGCACTTCACCGTAGTGGTGATACCAGTGATTGACATCGTTATGAAAGTCAGCAATTTTGATGCCATCATCATATAATTCCCCTTTACTACCTTGGGTGTCAGGGCTACTGTGGTTACAAACAATATCTAAAATCAGCTTCATTTTCCGCTTGTGCAGTTCTGCAATTAAGCGGTCAAAGGTGGTATCTTTTGTAGATTGCGTATTATTTAAAGAGGGGTTTTCGCCTTTACCAATGTAGCGGGGATTAATTCTTTTAAAATCTTTTGTCCAGTAGCCGTGCATAGCGGCGTTACCAACAAATAATTCCTCGACTTGTTCAAACAAGGGAGTCAGCCAAATTGCACTCACTCCCATATCTTTTAAATAATCTAATTTATCGATAACTCCTTGTAAGTCGCCTCCCCAATACTTACCCCAATCTTCTCCTTGAGGATCGTAAAGTTCAGGGTTATGACCTTCACTATTTTCGCGATCGCCATCATAAAAGCGGTCTACCACAACAAAATAAATCGTTTCTTGGCGAAATTCAATATCCCTGGTATACAAAAATTCTAAATTAATTTCTGATGCGGGTGCTTCTACTAAAGCTTGTACCTCTGCGTTAGCATTTTCTACTTGATATTGTTCGGCGGAATATAGTGATGGTGGTGTTTTTACCATAGTGAGTTGCAAATTTATATGTAAAAAAAGTAGAAATATATCTACTTCTAGATTCGTAGAAACTATCGGTATTTTCTAATTATTTTTGGAAATTAAACATCCATCGCTAGACAGATAGTAATTAAATATACTTCATCTATCAAAAGTAATATAGTATAGGAATCCGCTTTGATTCCTGAAATCATTTGCGTAGTAAGGGAACAGGGAACAGGGAACAGGGAATAGGGAACAGGTTAGAAGGGATAAAAGTGTACCTAGCTTCGCAAAAATCAAGTAGATTTCTATAGTATATATAGGTGTGTTAGGCGTAAGCCATAACACACTGAACGCTTTGGGGGGTGTGTTAGCGACAGCCTAACGCACCCCACGGATCTAAGTATCCTGTTTGAAAAGTCCCTGGTAATATATCAACTACTTATAGCTAACCAGTTTTCAAACATCCTCTAAAATAATTTCTCAACACAACAACACCCAACATCTACTAGTTCTAATTACTTCCTCTCCTGGTTGAACTTAGGTGGGGATATAGACCGTTTCACTTTTCTCAACGAGAGGTGAAAATCAGTTACATTGCCCCCTTTTTGGATAATTGGGGAAGTATTAACTTTCGCGTTGGGTGTTGTCGGTTATTGACGAGACAGATATAAAAATCAACAGCGTTTTTACCTCTTTTACTAACTCTACTCTAGCTGTTAAATCTGCCAGGGAAGCTTTGTAGCTTCAATTAATAAATTAGCATGAATAAATTATCTAGAATATTTATGTTATTAAACTTTACTATTTATTTGATGGTTATTTCTGACCAAATTATTGTCCATAACTAAATACTATTTCAACACAACAACACCCAACCATCTACTTGTTCTAACTACTTCCTCTCATTGCTAATCTTAACCAGGGATATAATCTGTTTCATCTTTTTAATCAAGCATGAAATCAGTTAAATTGCCCCCATTGGTGAATAATTGAGGAAATATCAACTTTCGCGTTGGGTGTTGTCGGTTGTTAACGAGACAGATATGAAATTAAACAGCGTTTTTACCTCTTTTACTAACTACACTCTAGCTGTTAAATCTGCCAGGGAAGCTTTGTAGCTTCAATTAATAGATTAGCACTTCTACAATAGGATGGAACTAACCGCAAACAAACTTTACGCTTGCTGTTAATTGAATCAGGTCTGGGAGACTAGAAAGCTTTCTGATATCTCCATTGAAGATATCAAGCGTCATATTTCTTCGGATTAGTAAACACTTGTTATTAATTGAAGTTTTGTAAAGGATATTTTTACGGTTGAGGCTAGATAAAAACAGGGCTAAAGCCCTGACTACAAGCGAATTAGCCAGATCATAATTCCTGTGGAGTAGTGCGAATGGGATTTAAATCAGTCTCTATTTTGGTCTTGAGCTTGACAGGAATCTCAATCCAGAATTCTGTACCTTTGTCGATTTCGGATACACATTCCATCACTCCGCCATGATTTTTGACCACTATCTGATAACTAATTGCCAATCCTAAGCCTGTGCCTTTGCCTACAGATTTAGTAGTAAAAAATGGGTCAAAAATACAGTTTTTTACCTCTAGCTTCATGCCTGGCCCATTATCAGCAATGCGAATGAGAACATGAGATTTATCTGGAGAAATTTGGGTGCAAACATAAATTCTAGGTGTGTCTAGATGCTTTGCTGCATATTCTTCTAGTGCATCAATGGCATTAGCAAATATATTCATGAATACTTGATTCATCTGACCGGCATAGCATTCTACTAGTGGTAAATCGCCATAATCTTTAATAACTTCAATTTCAGAGTTATACAAATGCGATTTCAGTCGATGCTGTAAGATTAATAAAGTGCTATTGATCCCTTCATGAATATCAACTAACTTACGCTCTGCTTCATCTAGACGAGAGAAATTACGTAAAGATAAAATGATGGAACGGATGCGATCTGCGCCCGATTGCATAGAAGCTAGAATTTTGGGTAAATCTTCTACTAAAAAATCTAAATCTATGTCTTCTAGGGATTGGGTAATTTGGCTGTGGGGCTGGGGATGGTATTTTTGATAAAGGTTGATCAGTTCTAGTAATTGTTGCGTGTAGTCGCTAGCATGGCAGAGGTTGCCGTGAATAAAGTTGATAGGATTGTTAATTTCATGAGCAATACCTGCTACTAACTGTCCTAAGCTGGACATTTTCTCATGTTGAATTAATTTTGTTTGGGTATCTTGTAGGTCAAATAAAGCTTTTTCTAAATACGTGGCTTGCGCTTTGGCTTCGGCTTCGGCTTGACAAGTTTTGTGGTAGAGTTGGGCTTGAGAAATGGCGATCGCTGCTTGATCTGCTAGCTGTTGTAATAAATTTATTTCTGCTTCTTGCCAATATCTTGGTGCATCACATTGATGAGCAATGAGTAATCCCCAAGGCTGTTGACTCATATTAATAGGAACAATCAAGTTTGACTTGACCTGCAAACTCTGTAAGAACTCGCGGTGACAATCACTTAAAGAATCTGTAGCTACATTATTGATGACTCTGACCCTACCACGAAAAAAAAGACGCGCATATTCATCAGGAAAACATCCCGATGGCATTTTCATCCCTAAAACCGAATCCCAACTACCATGAACTTCCTCTACAATCACTTCGCCATTTGATTCTCCCATCAGTTGGTAGATTAATACTCGGTCTGAGTTGAGGAGGAAACGCACTTCTGAAACTATAGTCTGTAGGGTAGTGGATAAATCCAAACTGCGGCGAATTTGTTCTGTAACTTGCTTAATCGCTTTGGTGATCAGAAAAGATTTCTCTAACTCAGCCGTTTGTTCTTGAACCCGACATTCTAAATCCAAGTTCAATAACTCTAGTTGTTGGTGAGTGTGTAGTTGTTGAATCGCCACCGCAAAATCTGAAGCCAAACTTTTTCCTAAAGCAATTTCAGCCGCACTCCATTGGGGTGCTTGGCCTTTTCTCAATTCACGCCAAACTTCAAAAGATAGCTGTGGTAGTTTTTGACGTTGATTTTGTTCACACCTTCCCGCCCAGAGAATTTCCGTATCCCATTCGGGGCGAAAAATACTGATGACTCCGATAAATCTTTGGCGATAGTGGAGTGGGATGACCAATAGACCGCGAATAGTAGTAGACTGAAACGCAAAAGCTAGAATTGGTAATTTTGTTTCTTTGTAGAGATCAGAAATTGCCCAAACATGATCCGGTTTCGACTCAGCCATCCAGGTAATCCACATCGGATGCTGTTCAATCAAATAGTTGTTTAATTCCTTGGGTAGATTTGGTTGCGCCCCGTAAGTATATAGTTCTTTACTGTTTTCGAGATAAAGTCTGCCACCAATACCACCTAAAGCCTTAATAGTGGCTTCTAGGGCTGCTTGCAATTGGATTTTGGGCTGCTTGTGTAAGAGGTTATTGATATGGTTAATGACTGCTTCTCGGTGTTGCTGGGCGCGAGTTGCAGCCAGAAGTAGGCTTTGGGCGATGGAAATCCCTACTTGGTCAATAATTTGCTGAACTAATTTCAATTCCTGAACAGAAATATGACGCGGTTGACTGTGATGGGATACTAGCAATCCCCAGAGTTTCTGTTGTTTAGATGGTTCTTGCAGATCAGATAAAACAATCGGGATGACTAAAGAAGACTGCACACCCATCGCTTGCAAGTATTTTATATGGCATTGGTCTACTGAGCGGTAGTAGATATTTTCACCTAGTAAAGTTTGCGATTGGTCTGGTGAGTTGAGTAATGATAACCCAATTTTGCCAGTGGAAACATCTACAATTGTGCGTTGTCTTGCCCAGAGAAACATCTGTCTGGCTTCTTGAGGAATATCATCAGCCGGAAAATGTAAACCCAATAGAGATGGTAAATTTCGGGACAATAAAGATTCTGCTATGACTTCACCACTACCATCAGCATCAAATTGATAGACCATAACTCGGTCTGTACCTAACAACTCGCGGATTTCGTCAACGGTAGCCCTTGAGATTTCGTTAAGTTCTAGCGATCGCCTAATGCGGTTAGTAATCCTATGCAGTAAACTTTCTTGATCAAAAATTGGCGGCAAACTATGGGGTTTATCCGTAAATTCCATTAAATGTTACACCTAAACAAGATTAACCTTGAGAAACAATTTTCCCCATTTAAAACTAGGAGATTTTTACCCATGCTTCTGTATGGAGACTAATGACAAATAACTTATTAATAATCCTCCTAATTTTACTCGTTGATGACTTTAATGAATTCGGTGAAAATATCTAATTTAGATGAACTCAAATCTTGTTGATTACCAAAATTTAAACTTTAGCAGACAAATCGAAATATCGAGTTAATACAATCCTCACACTTTATTCATTTCCCAGGATAGAAATTTTACTTTCGCGTATAATTATATGAATTTTTGTATGAATATTTGTTTTAAACACACCAGACATTATACTTTTTTCAAAAGTTGCGAATCTTGACAAAAAATTGACTTTAATTTGTTATATCCTCACTAGGTGATTGTCACAAATACAAAACCAGGAGGATATAAGAATTGAGGTAAAAGGTGAGCAGTTTCAATTTAGTGTAGGTTAATCATTTAACCCTGAAAATATCAGGATTGTACTAAGTTAAATCACCTCTGTTTTGCATATAATTAATGCTCGTAACTATTGTGTTTTCAGAATTTTGACCACCCATATAAGGCTATTTAAATGTCCAACAGCTTATTAGTTATTGATTTTTACTTTCACTGGTATCATCACTAGCAATCATTAAGTTAATGAAGTTAGATAAAATTCCAGCCAAAGCCATGACCAAAAGTGAATTAGTCGCAAAATATCAAGGGCTATTTACTTAGTAATTAGCTGCTGTACATTGAATTAATCGCCATCAATGGGGGCCGCTTTGATTTTAAACTTTGTACTCTTGAGGATAACTTGTTGGAGATATGACATTACTTAGTTGGAGATGGCGAATTTCTTCCCTGACACTCATGAGAACTTTACCTAGATGGTTTTGACCAGTTTTATCTACACCACAACCCCAAAAATAATCAGTGGGGGAATTTTCTACTAAGATTTCATTCCCTGTACTCAAAAGAGTGGCTTGAATGTCAAGATGGGTGAGAAATTTTTTCAATATAGCTTCTCGCATGACTGAGATTTTGACTAAATCCCAGTCGGAACGCAGTCTGCGGCTAGTACATCGTCCTAAAGCTGCGGCTTCTTCTGGAGTTTTAGCCGCACGGATGACGGGAATAATCACCGCATCCACACTCCCGACAAACTTTTGTGCTTGATAGTAATGCTCTACTGTTGACCAGTAAGTGCCTTGAATTTCAATACCGTGGGTAGAAAAGTTAGAAAAACAACCAAAAGGTTGCCAAACTTTATAAAAGTAAATGGTCATTTGAAAATTTTTCTTTTATATCAGATATCAATTTCTATAATGCCTTCATATGTCAACTGTCAGTGATCTACTTGAGACTGAAAGCTATTATTTGCCTAACGATAGAAGCGATCGCAGACTGCGTAATTATATTGTGGGGGAAAGGTATGTGGAATTGAAAATGGCAACCAATAGTCAAATTTTCCCTAAGCGTCTACCCCTGATCTGGGCAGGAATTGTTCTAGGTTTGGGCTTGGGTGGCTTTGTTGACGGTATTCTGTTACATCAGATACTCCAGTGGCATCATATGTTAAGTAGTGTTCGCCCTTTGACTACTAATCCTAATTTTGATTTAAACATGGTGTGGGATGGGTTGTTTCACGCACTAGATTGGGTATTAACTGTCATAGGTGTAGGCTTATTATGGCGTGCGGGAGGACGAGCTGATGTTGTTTGGTCATCATATACTTTTGGGGGTTCTTTACTGATTGGTGCTGGGTTGTTTAATTTAGTCGAAGGGGTAATTGATCATCAAATTTTGGGTATTCATCATGTGAAACCGGGGACAAATCAATTAGCCTGGGACTTGGGGTTTTTAGCTTTGGGTGCTGTGTTGGTTATGGGTGGATGGATAGTTTTAGAAAGAGGGAAAATTGAATCAAGTGAGCGTGGATATTGCCAGCGTACCTGAGTGGCTCAGAAAATAAGTATCATTAATTACTATCTATGCAATTTTTCGTTCTTTGTTCCCTACGATATTTTCAGGGGTAAACCGTCTTGAAACACTAACAATTCTCCTGGTTGAATTGGTGTCCAGACTTCGTTATCAGTTAGGGGAGTAGTGGCGATGACGGCGACGCGATCGCTGGGTGTAGTTAATTCCCGAAAATCTACTGTCATATCTTGGTCTATCAAGTGAGCTGCTGCAAAAGGTGCTTGACGGACTATGTAACTCAGTTTTGTAGAACAGTGCGTAAAAAAATGTTCTCCGTCTGAGAGTAAGTAATTAAAAATACCTTTAGCTGCTAATTCGGCTGTGACTGATTGCAGCACAGGATATAGTTTTCCTAGAGGGGGTTTACCTTGAGGAAAACTTTGTCTGATAGTTTCGAGAATTACACAAAAAGCTTTTTCACTGTCAGTATTACCTACAGCTTGATAAAAACCTTGCGGTTCAGGCTCAAAATCAGGCAAATTGCCATTGTGAGCAAACACCCAATATCTCCCCCACAGTTCCCGGCGAAATGGATGACAGTTTTGTAAAGCGACTTCTCCTTGGGTAGCCTTGCGAATATGAGCAATTACATGGGTAGAGTGGATGGGATAGCGTCTCACCAAATCTGCGATTGGCGAATTAATCGAAGGTTTAGCATCTAAAAATATCCGACATCCTTTTCCCTCAAAGAAAGCAATCCCCCAACCATCACTATGATCATCCGTTTTTCCTCCTCGTGCCGAAAAGCCTTCAAAAGAAAAGCAGATATCCGTCGGCACATTGCAATTCATTCCTAATAATTGACACATTGATCAGCAGTAGTTTCTGGAATTGTTGATTTGTCCTTCAAAATCAAGATACTTCAGAATGCTGACACTATTTTGGTGCGATCGCTGCATTTTCAGAAAATAGCTGGTGCTGAGGCTTACTATCAGCAATCATACTTATGCCAGCACGATGCTGATAGTTAGGCTGTAAAATGATTTGAGGTTTTTTCTGATCTTCAATCTGCTAATTTTGATCCCTCAGCTATTTATATAAGGAACTCTACTTAATAAATTATTGGCTTCATATAACTTCATGCTATTTTTAAGTGTTTACACTGAAGAAATTACTTAAGAAAACAATAATTATAAAAACAGTTATGGAACTAATAGAAGTGTTACATAACTATAGAATATGGGTTTTGCAATTACATTTTAATAAATTTAAAAAATCATGAATACTTGCCCTTGCTGCTCTCACAGGCTTTTACGCCATGTTCGTAGCCATGCAGTTTATTTTTTTTGTCGTCAATGTTGGCAGGAAATGCCCCTTTTACAACAGACAAAAAATCATCATTTTTCATCAATTTTGGTTTATCAGCAACAGGCATCTTATACAAAAGTTTGAATCTGAAGCATCACAAGGGTGTAGGGGAGAAAAGTGTTTATTTCATTTAAGAGGTAAGGTAATGATAAATTCTGTTCCTGCCCCTAAAGTAGAATTTACATTCAGAGTGCCATTGTGCTTTTCTACGATAATTTGACGAGCGATCGCTAATCCTAAACCTGTACCTTTGCCTACGGATTTGGTCGTAAATAGATGGTCAAATATTTTCTGTTTGACTGATTCACTCATCCCTATGCCGTTATCTGAAATGGCAATTTTCACAGATTTATTTTCTACAGCAGTTTTAATGACAATCCGGTTGGGATTAGCTTTAATTTCCTCTTGGGTGCGTTGCTGATTAGATTCTTCTAAAGCATCAATAGCATTAGCTAAAATATTCATAAATACCTGATTCAACTGACCAGGAAAACATTCAATTCGTGGTAATTCTCCATATTCAGTCATAACGTCAATGGCTGGACGCTGATCATTAGCTTTGAGACGATGTTTCAAAATTAAAACGGTGCTATCAATGCCTTGATGAATATCAAATGGTACTTTGTAATCTCTATCAGCACGGGAGAATGTGCGAAGACTGGTGCTGATATTTTTCAGGCGATCGCAAGCCATTGTCATGGAATCAATCATTTTGGGTAAATCTTCCAAGCTATATTCCAAGTCAATTGCTTCAGCATGATCGAGAATTTCTGCATTTTCCTCAGTGAGATTTTCTTGATATAATCTCAAATGTTCAATCAGATCAGCAATTGTAGGTTGGGCTTGTTTCAGCGTGGCAGCAATAAAACCCAAGGGATTATTCATTTCGTGAGCCACACCAGCAACTAAATTACCCAAAGCAGACATTTTTTCACTTTGGATCATTTGTAATTGGGCGTTTTGCAAATTAGCCAGGGCTTGCTCTAAATCTTGAGATTTTTGTTGTAAAGCCAGTTCGGCTTGTTTGCGATCGCTAATATCTCGCATTACAGCTACCGCACCAATTTTGTTACCCGCAGCATCAATGATGGCTTGTCCACTAGCTAACAGGATTCTCTGCAAACCATGCTTTGGTGCAATCACCATTTCGGCGTTTTCGACTATTTCTCCTTTAAATGCGCGAAATAAAGGGATTTCTGAGGTTGATAGTTTGGTTTTACCATCTGCCTGATAAAGATCAAAATGTTCAGCCCATTGTTCTGGTGTGATGGCTTCTACCGGTAAGCCATGAAACTCACGAGTTGCTTTATTAAAGAGAATTAACTTACCACTAGCATCACAGACAACAATACCATCAGTAATATTATCAATGATCGCATTTAAAAATTCTCGTTCTTTGGCTAAAGAGGCTTGTACTTGTTTGCGATCGCTAATATCAATTACTACCCCATCCCAAAGAATCGCGCCATCGGGTTGTTTTTCTGGCCGAGCCGCAGATTGAATCCATTTGACAGTTCCTGAAGGGAGGACAATACGCCATTCTCGCTCAAATGGTGTGAGTGTTTGAGCAGAATGGAGAATTGCTTGTTCAATAACTGGGTGATCATCAGGATGGTGTAAAGCGTAAAGATTAAACTTTCCTGTCATCACTAATTCTGGCTCGACACCATATAAATCTAGACAGCCAGAACTCACGTAGGGTGTTGAGACTGAACCGTCTGCACCCAAACGAAATTGATACACCATCCCCGGAATATTATTGGCTAAATTTTGGAAGCGGGTTTCATTGGCTTGCAATTGGGCCAGAGAATTTGACAGTTGTTGGGCATAATTTTGGTAATTTTGATAAAGTCGGGCATTTTGTAAAGAAATAGCCGCTTGCGTACATAATAGGTTCAATAGTTCGACGCGATCGCTGGTAAACGCGCCTGTAGCTAAGTTGTTTTCCAAATACAACACACCCAACAATTTACCTTGATGCAAAATTGGCATACACAGCAAACTCTTGGGTTGATGTTTTAAAACATAGGGATCGGCTAAAAATGAGGGATGTGAACTAGCATCTATGACTACACTGGGCTGTAAAGTCCGTTTGACAACATTGATTAAACTGATAGGTACTTCTTCACTTTCTGATAACGGCTGGGACTGTAAAACGATGGAGTATTGTGTGACATTACTGACAGCCTCGACTTTGAGTTGGTCTTCATCAAGTAACATCAATACACATTTATCTGCACCGGCTGTAGTGGTGACAATTTCTAAAAGCGCAATCAGTAATTTATCAAGTTGTATTTCACTAGAAAGATTATGAGAAGCTTTCAAAACTGCATTCAAGTCGAGGGTGACAGAGATGGTACTGCTGTTTCCCGATGAAAAGGTTTTATGTGTTAAGAAATTTTCTTTGGCTCTGACAGTTTCCGATGATGAGAGTTTTGTGGTTGTCTGTTGGAGAATTTTTGTCAAAAGTTGGGGATAATGTTGTTCTAAATCAGCAACTTTGGCTTTTGCACCCCAACGCGCATAGCTATAGTAAGCCTCTGTCATGTATTCTTCCGCGACGCGTTGTTTTCCCCAATCTAGATAGAATTTAGCAGCTAGTTCATTAGCAAGTGCTTCTTCTTGCAGATAGCCTTGTTCTTTAGCTAGAGAAATGGCGCGATCGTACATTTCTATAGCTTCACTTTTCTGTCCTAAGATTTTGTGGTATTGTGCCGCTACCAAAGTAAACTTATGCTCATGATTCGTTGGTGCAAACTCTGCCCAAGATTGAAGTTTCGTCTGATTTTCTGTGACTTTGGCTATAAAGTCTTGTTGTTCGGATGACGACACATGGGGATATAAAGCCAAACGAGTTAAAGAATCATAAAAGTAAAAATTTGGTATCAAGATTAAGCCATTGATACTGGCTAAATATTTTTCTACTATGGCAGCGTTTTCTAGTGCTTGTTGGTAATTAGCAAACAAATTACATAGCAGTAACTTACAAAAATGTACTTGACAAATGATGCTAACTTGATTGGCTGCATAATGTAAAGGTAACATTTTTGTTTCGTCATATTTTACCCCACTTAAACAACAAGGATCATCGTTATCACCTAGTAGGTTTAAGACCGATTGATGATAAACATTATTAAAGTTGGTGTAGGTAGTTTGTTTGAGTTGAGAAATCACTTGTCCATAGTTAGATATGGTTTTTTCTAACTTATCTAATTCTTGACCACTTAAATAAGCATATCTGCCAAAAACATAAGCAGACATCGCCGCATATTCAATATCACCATTTTCTAACCCGCAAGTGTAGGCTTCTACTAGGGAAGTTAAGGTTGTTCGCAAATGCTCTTTCCAGTGGCGGACAAAACAATTAAAGGCAAATAATGTTTTGGATTTTAACTTTTTAGCATTTAATTTATCGGTTAAGTCTAACGCAACTTTTCCTAATGCGTAACCTAAATTAATATCTCCTAAGAGAGTACAGGTAAGGAGTCCGTAAGTAGCGTAGGCATAGGTTGATTCTGGGGCGTTACCATAGAGAATTGATAATTCTACTTGCTTAATCACAATTAACTTGAAGAAGCTGGGTGCAGCTTGATAAGCAGCAGAAATAATATTAGATAAAATTTGCATTGCTGCCAACATTTTCGCATCTTGCATGGTTGGCAGTTGTAAGAGGTTAGCTATAGGTTGCTGTTGGAGGAGTGAATTTGCTTGTTCTATAGCTTGTGTAATATCTTTTTGTTCAGGCTGTTCTGGTAATTCTATCCCCAGCGATCGCAACACCATCAAGGCTAGTTTTAATGCTTCTAAATGGCGACTTTGTGCCATACAAGCCTGAATTTTAGTATTATAAACAGGTATGTGTTCGAGAAAATTTATCGCATTTTGAATGACAATACCTGCATATAATTCCATGTCTTGAAAATTGCCACTCAAATAACAAGCTTCTGTAATTGCTTCGTATAGTGCTAAAGTTAAATCATATTGATTTTGCCAACTGTCTGTAGGTAAAAGTTGTAAACCTATAGTTAAATAATCAACTGCTGTTGTATAAGCAGTTGCTGTTTTTGCTTTCATACCTGCCTGGAAATTTAACTCAATGAGTTGATGAATTTCCCCCGGTTCAGTAATGAGTTTTTTGCCCACATTTAATTGATTAACAATAGCAAAAATCTTGTCTTCTATAGCAATATTTTGTGTATTGTGTCGTAAAAGTCTGCCAATTAATAAATGTGTGATTTCTCGTTGTTCTGGAGGAATCAAAGAATAGGCAGCTTGCTGCACACGGTCATGTAAAAATTTATAGGTAAAAATTGTATAATCTTTGTTATTCAACAAGAGATGATGATCACCTATGGCAAATTTATAGACATCACTCTGAGGTAAAATTAAACCTGCCTGTAGGGCTGGCCATAAATCATGGGATGTTGTTAATTCTGATTTTTCTGCCACAATTGCCAAGGTAGCTAAATCAAACTGATTACCAATACAAGCTGCTAATCGCAAGATATTTTGGGTGGATGTTGGCAGTTTTTTTAACTGCAATGCCATAAAATCCACAATATCATCTGTAATAGATTGCTGCGTCACTTGTGTAATGTCACATTCCCAACAGCCAGATTGATAGTTGAAATAAATCAATCCGTCTTGATGTAATGCTTGGAGAAATTGACTAGTAAAAAATGGATTACCCTGAGTTTTTCTAAATATAAGTTCAGAAAGATGACTGGCTACATTCTTTTGACATTTTAGGGTATCAGCCACTAAATCGTTAATTTGGTCGGAATTGAGTGGTGCTAAATTAATTCTATTAATAGTTGCTGCGGTTTGGGCAATTTCGTTGACAGTCAACATCAATGGATGCGCTGGGTTGACTTCATGATCACGATATGCACCAATGATGAATAGATGACCTGTATCAGCCATTAATAACTGCATTAATTTTAAAGATGCAGAATCAGCCCACTGCAAGTCATCTAAAAATATCACTAGTGGATGATTAACACTGGTAAAAACTTGAGTAAATTTCTGAAACAGCAGATTAAACCGATTTTGAGCCGCAGTTCCTGATAACTGGGGTACTGGTGGCTGCTGTCCGATGATTTTTTCTAATTCGGGAATAACTTCGATAATGACTTGGCTATTTTCTCCCAAAGCTGCTAAGATTTTGCTTTGCCATGCTTGGATTTGCGAGTCACTTTCTGTTAGTAATTGTCCCATTAAATCCCTGAAGGATTGAACAAAGGCACTTAAAGGAATATTCCGTTGAAATTGATCAAACTTACCTCGAATAAAATAACCTCGTTGCCTGACAATGGGCTTATGGACTTCATTGACTACAGCCGTTTTGCCAATTCCAGAAAAGCCAGCCACTAACATCATTTCTGTCGCCCCAAGGCTAACTCTATCAAAGGCTTCTAAGAGTGTGGCGACTTCGGTTTCTCTACCATAGAGTTTATCAGAGATGAGGAAGCGATCGCTTATATCCCGTTGTGCAATTACAAAGCTTTCTATCCCACCAGTTGTTGATAGTTGAGTTAAACAATTTTCTAAATCAAATTTCAGCCCCGTTGTACTTTGATAACGTTCCTCGGCATTTTTTGCCATTAATTTCATCACGATATCCGACAACACCGAAGGAATATTTTCCAGATGCTTGAAATCAGGTGGTGTTTTCGCAATATGACAATGCACTAATTCAATCGGATCATTTGCTGTAAACGGTAAATTACCTGTCAGCAATTCATAGAATGTGACACCTAAAGAATAAAAATCAGTCCGGTAATCAACACAGCGATTCATTCTCCCTGTCTGTTCAGGAGAAATGTAAGCTAGTGTTCCTTCTAACACATTGGGATTAACCAGTGTTTGAGTTTCTCGTGGTAACAAAGATGCAATGCTAAAGTCAATTAATTTTACTTGTTTAGTTACAGGATTAATTAAAATATTGCTAGGTTTAATATCTTTATGAATAATATGATTTTGATAGACTATACTTAAGGCATCACACAAGGCGATCGCAATTTCCAAAAACTCCTGTAGAGACTTGACATCTAACTTCCCTACACTCTTGAAATATTCTTTCAACGAAATACCGCCAAAATCCTCCATTACCAGAGCGTAACTGTTCTGGTATGGCTCTAGACTATAATTATCGACAATTAAAGGTGAGCAAAGATTATTAGCAATGGTATATTGATTGCGAAATTGTACCAGTTCGCTAAAAGTCGGATAAGGATTTTTTAGAAGTTTAATAACTACGGGTAATGAGTCAGTTGTCCTTTCACCTCGATAAACCAAGGTTTTAGAACCATTATAGATTTGTTCGCTGATATGATATCCCGGAATATTGAACATATTCATAAAATCTTGATGACTTCCAGGTTTAGTGTTCCCAAATGTAGCCATTTTGCATCATTTATGAATAATAGTACCCCAGACTAAGTGAATAACTGAACAAAATGGATAGATCAAGTAATGCCAATTCTCCACTATCCACAACTTACGGATTATTGCTAAATAATCACAATTTAAGAAAGTCAGCTTGAGTATAGGTTTTTGAAATTTATAGATATTGGTAGTCAGCCACACTCTAACCCTCCCAGGGGAATTAAGGGAGTAAAATGTGACATCATGACTTTAGTCATGGATAAATTTGTGACTTTTGTAGGAAGTATAATTTTACATATAGAGTTTTAATCGTATTGGGTGGCAATTGAATATAGCTAAAAGCTATTTACTAATTAAGGGAAAGTTAACTCTTTCCCTATTTTTATTAATTTTGCCATCTCCCAGGCTGGGATTTGCTGAGTTAATGGATAAGTTCCCATGAGTTACTATGACTTTGATAATCATTTCTGGTTGCCTAAAACTGTGTGTATGCAGTCAAAATCTATGGAGAATCGGCAAAGATATGCTCATCATACAGTTATCAAGGCCAGCTTCATGATATCTATTACTATATCAATCTGCTTGTTTTTCAAAATATTATCTAATATTACCTATAATAATTTAATAAACATCAATAGTGTCGATCATAATTGTTTGCTGTTAAAAGGTAGTAGTGAATTTCAAATTTACTGCTCAAAAACAGATTGATACAGCATAATTAGAAAACAGGAGAGCAGGGAGCCAAATTAAATTGGATTCCTAGAGGAGTAGAGAAGGCATCTGGTGAGAGATAATCTTGTAGTGCAGCAAGATGATTCGCCCACGGTACAAGATGAAGCTAGCGTTTATTACAGCCACACCCCAGAATGTCAAACTAGGCAGTGGTACTTTTGTTGGTAATATTCACCTTGTGAATAATTTGCGATCGCAAGGTCACACAGTTGATATTTTTGCCCCAGCACAGATGTCTAAGGGGACTTTCAGCTATGTGGCGCATCGTTTCTGGTGGAATTGGCAACTTAACCCCTCTAGCTTCGATAACTATGATATCGTCGTGGGACTAGATATGGATGGTTACACTATCGCCCACCGTGTCAAACCGCCTTTTGTCGCTTATATTCACGGTATTATCGCCGACGAGGCTAAATTTGAGCAGGGTTTGGTGCGTCAATCTTTAGAGTTAATGTCAAAAGCAGAACGTGTGAGTGTGCATCGCGCCCAGATGGTGGTGACAACTAGCCAATACTCTGTTAATAGACTCGCTCAACTTTATCAATATAACGGCCAAATTCACCCTGTACCACCACCCATAGATTTACAGCAATGGGATACAGCCGTGGCGGATATCTGCAAAACCGGAGAAAACACAGTCAGTGAACGTCCGACGGTGTTGTGTGTGGGGGTACAGTATCCGCGAAAAAATGTAGCTACTCTCATTCGCGCCACCGCCATAGTTCGCCGTCAAATCCCTAATGTGGAAGTACGAATTGCTAGCAAAGGGCCAGAGTGGGAAAACTTGCGTCAATTGGCTGAAGAATTAGATTTACAGGAAAACGTGACATTTTTGGGCTATGTATCCCGCGAGGATTTGGTGCGTGAATATATTCGCTGTCAAGTCTTTTGTTTACCCAGTTTGCAAGAAGGATTTGGTATAGTATTTGCCGAAGCAATGGCTACTGCTAAACCCATCGTCGCGAGTCGTGCTTCCTCCACACCAGAAGTGATTGAACATGGTGTGCAAGGGTTGCTAGCGACTCCTTTAGATGCAGAAGATTTAGCAAGTCAACTGTGTGAATTACTTTTATCCCCAGCTAAAGCCGCAGCGATGGGTCAAGCTGGACGTGCTAAGGTGGCAGAATTTGCTGCTCCTATTGTGGCGCAAAATTTCAGTCATTTGTTGACCAAAATCGTGAAAGTGGGGAATGGGGAATAGGGAATAGGGAATGGGGAATGGGGAATAGGGCATGGGGAATGGGGAAAGATTAATTAGCTTTTGGCTTAATTTCTGAGATTAATTGCTGGCTAAACTATGAAAGTTATTTCTGCTGCTTTGAGTATTTTATTGAGTCTATGTTTATTGACTATCGGTGGTTGTCAAACAGTCCCGCCAACTAACAATAATGTCATTCATCTTACCCTTTGGCACGCCGTCAACCCACCTCCTAACCGAGATGTGTTTCAAAAACTCGTAGACCGTTTCAACCAAACCCATCCCGATATTCAGATAGAATCACTCTATGCAGGTCAACTAGACCAGCAATTACCCAAGGTGTTGACAGCCGTTGCTGGTAATGTCCCACCAGATATCTTATTCTTTTATCCCCAAATTACAGGTCAGTTTGTGGAAATCGGGGCTATTCGACCTTTAGATGAATGGCTAGACAAATCACCCCTAAAATCAGAAATTGTGCCTAACTGCTTTGGCGAGATGCAGTTAGATGGTCATATTTGGTCAGTTCCTCTGTTTGTCGGGAATGTGGGACTTTTTTACAGACCAGATTTGTTTCAAGCGGCGGGAATTAGTGAAGTTCCAAAAACTTGGTCAGAATTGCGAGAAGTCGCCAAAAAGCTTACTATAGACCGCAATGGTGATCAACGTCCTGATCAGTATGGTCTATCGATGCCTTTAGGGAAAGGCGAGTGGACGGTTTCTATTTGGTTTCCCTTTCTATTTAGTAGTGATGGCACAGTAGTTAAAGATGGACGACCTGATTTAGTAAATGATAGTGCGATCGCTGCTTTAAAATTCTGGCAAGATTTAATTAAAGACGGCTCAACTAAATTCTCTGCACCAGAACGGGGATATGAAGAAGATGATTTTATTGCTGGTCGTGTAGCAATGCAGTTAACAGGGCCTTGGACATTCATCATGAAAAGTCAAGTTGATTTTGATGTCATGCCCATCCCGATGAATATACACCCTGCAACTGTACTTGCTAGTGGCAATATGTTCA
The DNA here is from genome assembly GCF_050235535.1 of Aliinostoc sp. HNIBRCY26. Lineage (GTDB taxonomy): Bacteria > Cyanobacteriota > Cyanobacteriia > Cyanobacteriales > Nostocaceae > Trichormus. The sequence continues at coordinate 3,681,860 of NZ_CP189852.1, read as the reverse complement.
TCATGAAAACTACCCCTGAACGAGAAAAAGCTGCTTGGAAGTTTTTAGAATACGTCATTAGCGAACCATTCCAAACTGAATGGAGTATTGGTTCCGGTTTTTTACCCATCAATTTAAAGTCTGCCCAAAGTCAAGCCTATCAGGAATACATCAAACAAAAACCAGTGATGAAAACCTTTTTAGAGCAATTGTTTGTATCAAATACAAGACCCATTATTCCTGGTTACAGTCGCTTGTCTGATAGCCTGGGACGCGCTATTGAAGCTACAATGCTAGGCGCACCCCCAGAAGCCAGTTTAAAAGAGGCGCAAGCAAGGCTGGATTTAATTGGCAAATAACTAGACAAAGTTAAATACTCAGTGTAAATTTTAGGTTATTCACTGAGTATTTATTACTTTATATGGTGCAAGATAGTCAAACATCTACTAGTGATGTTTTCGCTAATATCTATGTGAATAATGTTTGGGGTGGCAATGCAGGAGAGTTTTTTTCTGGTAAAGGCTCAAATGAAATTTTTGCTATTCCCTACAGTCAATTAATTGCTAATTTTATTGTTGAAAAACAGTTAAATCCTATCAAAATTGTTGATTTAGGCTGTGGTGATTTTCGTGTAGGGCAGCAGCTTTTACAAGCTTTAGAGAATGTGCAAATTAAATATCAATATACAGGGATAGATATAGTACCCCAATTAATAGAAACCCATCGTCAGAAATTTGCTAATGCTCAGGTAGAATTCTTATGTATTGATGCCATAGAATCAGATTTACCTCCTGGAGATATCTGTTTAATTCGCCAAGTATTACAGCATTTATCTAACGAACATATTAACAATATCTTAGCTAAAATCTCTCAATACAACTATGTATTTGTGACGGAAAGTTATCCTGAAAATCTAGAAGATACTGTCCCTAACATCGATATATCTACAGGTGCAGAAATTAGGTTAGAGAAAAACTCGGCAGTGTTTTTAGACCAACCACCTTTTAATGTACATAATGTAGAACTGCTACTAACATTACCCTATCCAGAGGAAAATCCTTTGTATGGGAAGCACAGTCAACTGTGTACATTTAAAATCGAGAATTAATATTTAGATGACTGCATAATAATTAATGAACTCTAAAATATTACCTGCGCCTCTCAAACCTGGAGATTTACTAAAAGTTATTACCCCTAGTGGTGCATTGCGGGAGTTTGATGCTTTACAAGCAAGTATAGAAATTTGGCGATCGCGTGGTTATCGCGTCGAAGTGTGCGATAATATTGACTACAATTGGGGATATCTTGCCCATAAAGACGAAAATCGCCGTCATCAATTAGCAGAGGCTTGGCATGACCCAGAATGCCGGGGTATTCTCTGCGCTAGGGGTGGTTTTGGTAGCACCCGCATCTTAGAAAGCTGGTCTTGGGAAAATAATTTATCGACTCCTAAATGGCTAATTGGCTTTTCTGATATTACAGCTTTGTTGTGGAGTCTTTACAACGCAGGTATATCCGGGTTACATGGTGCTGTACTGACCACCCTAGCTAATGAACCGTCTTGGTCAATTGAACGGTTATTTAATTGGGTGGAAGGACGACCTATTGCACCTCTTAAGGGTTGCGGTTGGGGTGGTGGTGTAGTCGGTGGCTTATTACTACCAGGAAATTTAACCGTGGCTACCCATCTTTTACACACACCCATTCAGCCAGACTTTAATGGTGTCATTTTAGCCTTAGAAGATGTCACCGAAGCACCATACCGCATTGACAGAATGCTGACTCAGTGGCGTTTAAGTGGTGTTTTAACTAAAGTCAAAGGTATCGCTTTGGGTAGCTTCACCAAATGTGAACCCCCGGCGAATGTTCCTAGTTTTAGTGTAGAAGAAGTATTGCGCGATCGCTTGGCTGACTTAAATATTCCTATCGTTTCAGACTTACCTTTTGGTCACGGTGCAGAAAACGCCGTTCTTCCCGTAGGAATGTACGCCACCCTTGATGCTGACCAGGGTATTTTGAAACTATAGCCGTAGTCAGAGTAATTAGGACACTGCTTGATGGAGAACGATTTCCATTACATCACGTAAATTTTCTAAGTATAATACCATTTCACGAAAAATCTGATACAGATTTAAACCTTGAAAATCTAGCTGCATCTAGGTTTTTTAATTGCGTTAGCGTTCGCGGTAGCGTCTCGTAGAGAAGCGGGGCGAGAGCATCGTTGCGAATTGCGAATTGCGAATTGCGAATTGCGAATTGCGAATTGGTATAAGCTCTTGGCTATCGCTATAAAAACCTGAATTCAGGTTAATTGAAATTGGGAATACTAATAGGGTATCAACTCAAGCAAATGAGGCATTTCACTATTGAAATTGCTGAAGATGCTTGAAATACTCAAGGTGTGGATACCCAAATATGAGTCCAATACGAGCAGTTGTTGTTGCTTTTATCGTCATATCTGCTTTAGTAGCGTGGTGGAAATCTGGCTTAAAATGCCCTATTTATATTCATGTGCTGGGCGGTTTAGCAACGGCTTTAGGTGTTCTGATTGTTCAAGGTATTGAACCAGAGATGCCGATTAATCAATGGTGGCTGTTAGGAAAATGGTGGATTGTTCTGATCACCCCAGCTTTTGTCTATGGTGGTTTTGCTGTTTATGGAGGTGCAATTTATTCCAAAAAAAATTGACCTTGCCACCATTTAGAATGACTCGTAACTACACTAATTAGAACTAAGTACCTCAAATGATTTTACTTCGAGGACAGGGCCAATCATGGCGATCGTCATGATATCATCACGCACCTGTCCTATAACTTTAGCTTTTTGTCCAGCCTTGAGTAATTCTTGGTCTGCACCCTTGAGGATTTCATAGGTGACACCCTCATCGCTAACCAACGCCCATGAACCCATACCGAGTTGACGGCGTTCGATTGTTCCTGTAACTGTGATGCTCATAAGATTTAGGGAATGGGGAATGGGGAATGGGGAATGGGGACTGCTGGGGACTGGGGACTGGGAGACAAGATAAATTTTACTCCCATGCCCAATGCCCAATGCCCAATGCCCCATTCCCATTTACGCTGTTTGTCCTTCGTTTTTCAATGCTAATCTAGCTAGTCCATAACAGAGTAAGGCGTTAGTAAAGAGGAAGATTCTAGCTAAGTTATCGTTACTAAAACCCCAAACTACTGGGTCTAAAACTGCACTGACTGCTAAACAAGCGGCTACACCTAGAGTGGAACCAATAGCAAACCATTTCCAGCTAGGATGACCTAGTAATAATGCTACTAGCACTACCGGAATTAAGACGCTAGCAAAAATCGGATTGAGAGCGTCAGTACCTTGTATGCTGTTGCCTAATTCGGGAATGGAACTGCCCAAAACGCGGAAAGGCCACTGGGGTAGGTCGAAGATATAGATTCCTTTGAGGAAGAATAACCCAGAACTACCAAAAATTAGACCGCTAGATAATGACCAACTCCAAGCAAAGGGGAAGTAAACCCGCAAGAACCAGGCTAAAAGATAGGAACCTAGTACCATTAGGACTTTTGGCAATAGGGCAACTGCACCGCCATCTATCCAAAAACCAGGGTTGAGATAGCCATTATCCCGTAACCACCGGAAGAAATCTTGGAAGCTGATTTGTCCTTGGGTGGCGAGTTTAACTGCTGCTTCCGCGTTGAGTTGTCCAGCACCGTAGTAGTTTAAACTATCTTCTTTAATTACCCGTGCTGACTGTTGGAGGACTTTTAAAATTTCCTCTGGATCTTGAACACCTTTGGCTTTAATTAAGGCTGCTACACCCGCAACGTGGGGAGAAGCCATACTTGTACCTTGGAGTCCCAAGAATACGCCTTGTCCTTGTTCATTGATGGTTTCTTGGAGAATTGCACCAGCATCAGTTCCACCAGGGGCAGAAATATCAATACCTGCACCAAAGTTAGAATAGGGGGCTTTTTCACCATCAGGGCCGAATGCTGACACCCCGATGACATGGGGATAACGGGCAGGGTATGAGGCGGAATTGTCGTTTTCGTTACCGGCGGCGGCGATGATGACTACACCTTTTCTATGGGCATATTCAATGGCTTGTTTGAGGAGTTGACTTTCTCCACCACCCCCCAAGCTCATATTAATGACATCTGCGCCTTTGTCGGCTGCAAATTTAATGGCTTCGGCAATATCAGCTACAGTCCCACCACCGTAAGCACTCAGCACTTTTAGGGGCATGAGTTTGGCTTCGTAAGCAATTCCCGCTACACCATATTTATTATTGGTAGCTTGGGCAACAGTACCAGCAACGTGAGTACCATGTCCGTTATCATCGCTAGCATCTTCTTTGTCGTTGACGAAATCGTAACCTTTAACAAATTTGGTTTCGTATAAGTCGCGGACTTTGGTAACGCCTGTGTCAATGACTGCGACGGTGACACCGCTACCTTTGGTTTCTTTCCATGCACCTTCCACGCCGATTTTGTGGAGATTCCACTGTTTGCTGTAATATTCGTCATTGGGTGCAGTTAATGAAGGTTGAAAATCTTCACCTTCTTGGGGTCGTAGAATTTCGCCTAACCAAGTTGCTTGAGATGCCGGCTCAATTAGCTTGTAGACGTAATTCGGTTCAATAATTTCTGTAGCTTTAGCAAAGGGAGATTTCCGCAGTTCTTTGAGCCGATCGCGATCGCCCTTGATAATATAAACATTATCTTGCGCTGAGAATTTATTATCTAATTGAGGAGTAACGTTGTATTTTTGGGCGATCGCTTGTAAATCTTTCTGAATCACATCTGCGGGAATATCTTCCCGAAAATCCACTAAAATTGTCTCGAATTCACCTTTTGCTGCTAGTCCCTGAAAACTCAGAAACCCCCACACAGCAGATATCAACCCGACGACAAACAAGCAAAGTATTATCAGTTTTTTCATACCAACTCATCACCGCTTTTTGCCAGTTTGCTCACTACGATAACTTATCTACACCCCTAGTTGGTTGAGTTTGCAATTAAGTTACACCTTTTTTAGTTAAATCTTTGACTGAGGAACATTTAAACAATGGAACGTGGTCTTTTCTGGTTGCCCCTATTAATCATATTTTTCTGGCTGGCTTGGCAAGGCTCAAAGGAGTATCAAAAGGTCGAAGCTTATCGTACTTGGGCAGAGCAATTTGATCGCGCTAAATACGATATTTACGCTGTCTTGGGTCAAAAGGATAACAGCATCACCTGGGGCAAGCCCACAGCCAAGGGACTAATCCAACTGCAAACTTTCTCACTGTTAGATGTTCAAAATATTCACCTGCTGATAGATGGAAAAGTTACAGATATAAATGCGCTTCCCCAGAAGGGTCGGACAATTGAGCTAGAATTTATCTTTAATGAAGCTAATCAATCAGTAAAAGTTCCGTTCACAGAAATTTCTTTAGCGGCGGAATGGGGTAAGTTTTTACAAGGTGCGTTGCAAAATATTACGAAGTAATAGGGAAAAGGAAAGAGATAATATTTAAATCTCAATGCTGTTTCAATTAATAATATTTAGCATCTTAATGAACTGGTTATTTTAGCAAAGACCTCTCTAAATTTATCCTTGGCTTGATGTAAATGGGGTACATCCCAATCAGGTAATTGTGGTTTTTCTAGTTGGTTTGTATCTAAATAAACTGGATATTTCACCTCAACCTGTATTGCTTCAACTCCTGATATTTGACTATAAAATCGAGTAATATAACCACCTGTAAAGACTTTATTTTTTACCACTTGGTAACTACTAGCTGTAAAACTCGATTCGACTGTTAACATCAAAAATTCCTTACAGCTTTTTCCGTTAGAATTTCCCAAACATATTTGATCATCAATTAATCCACCAAAACTGTGTAAATCTAGCAAATAGACTTTTCCGAACTCCTGCACTTTTTCTTTCAGTAAGTTTTCTAATTTTTGATGATAGGGAAGATAATATTTATGTATACGATTTTGTATGTCTTCTAGACTAGGATGATCTTGATAAATTGCCTGACCAAATGCTGTTTGTAGCGGTACAACAGATGACCAAAAGTTTCCTGCTATTGGTTCTTTTAATTCTCGGTTTAAATCAACCACATATCGACTGTAATTAGCTTGCATGACTGTTACTCCCAATTGAGGGAGAAAATCATACAGTTTATCTAAATGCCAATCTTGGTTAGGGAGATATGCTTGAGAAAGATGTTGAGCTATATTTGCCGGAATTTTTAACCCACTATGGGGAATATTAGCAACTATTGGTACTGCTGGTGATATTGGTGTGTTAACAGTAAATAAATCCATTGCATTAGCTGTAATTTCAATTAAATTTTGCTTATGAATGCTGAGATAAAATCCAAAATACCAGTTGCATTAACTATTGCTGGTTCAGATAGCGGTGGTGGTGCAGGAATTCAAGCCGACTTACGCACCTTTGCTTTTCATTGTGTCCACGGAACTAGTGCTGTAACCTGCGTGACGGCTCAAAATACGTTGGGAGTAGCGCGAGTTGATGCCATGCCACCAGAGGCAGTTGTAGCCCAAATTCAAGCCGTATTTGAGGACATTGGGGTACAAGCGGCGAAAACGGGAATGTTACTCAATCAAGAAATTATCGCTGCTGTGGCTAAACAAGTTGAGGCTTTAGGAATTCCTAATTTAGTTGTTGACCCTGTGATGGTATCACGTACAGGGGCGCAGTTAATTGATGATGACGCGGTGAAAACGCTCCGAGAACAACTCATACCCCAAGCTGCTATTATTACACCCAATCGCTACGAGGCTCAGATTTTAAGCGGTTTAACGGTAAATACATTAGATGATATGAGGGCAGCAGCACAAGTAATTCATCGTCATTTAAAGGCGAAAGTCGTGTTAGTGAAAGGTGGCGGAATATCAGGTAACGCCCGTGGTGTTGATATTTGGTTTGACGGGCAGAAGTTAGAAACTTTAACCACACAGCAAGTAGATACTCACAATACTCATGGTACTGGTTGTACTTTATCAGCTGCGATCGCTGCCAATTTAGCCAAAGGTGAAGATTTATGGCAATCTGTACAACAAGCTAAAAAATATGTTACTAATGCACTCACTTACGCCTTAGATATAGGCAGAGGTCAAGGCCCGGTAGGACACTTTTACCCTTTGTTACCAAACTGACATTTATACAGGCAAGATAACCCCCAATCCAAACTCAGCTTTGGCGAATTTAATATCCCATGCCCAATTCCCTATTCCCAATGCCCAATCATCTATTGCCTGTTTCCAAGCCAACTATCTTTTGATAACATTGCTCATACTCTAAATTCAACTCATTTTTATACCAAACCACCAATGCGAACAACCACTGGTTCTGTTCCAGGCAATCCACCAAAAGCAACATCCCAAAATCATCCGACTTCCGTGCCATTATACGTATATCGGGAATTATCTGCGGAATTAAAAGCAACACAGGCAAAGTTAGATGTGCTGACTACTAAAAACCAACAGTTAGCACAGGAAAACCAACGTCTGCGTTATGAAATTACTCAAGTAGTTAAATCTTTTATACACCTACAAAAATTAGTAGATTATCCTTCTACACCAAACTTTACTCATACCCCCACTTCTCACCCTGAAGTCAGTAATATTCCTAGCACCGATGCACCTGCTAAAGAACAACCACGCCCACAAGCTACTCGTTCACGCCAACCCATCATACCTGAACCTCCAACCAGCAAAGTCAGTCACACTGATTTCTCTGTACCTATAGTAGAAATCACCTCTCCCACACCAGAAACAGTTTTGATTGAAGAACAAGAGGTAAGTTATTATCCTAACTCCAAGCCAGAGCCTAAAGAAATGAATGGTTGGTGGTTAGCAATCAGCATCCTGCTGATTATGTTGACAGCTTTCGGGGCTGGGTACTTAGTTGTGCGTCCCCTGTTTCAACATCAAAGCCGTTAGAGGAGATGCTAGGGGAAGCAGGGGAGGCAGGGGAAGCAAAGAAGAAAAACTAATGACTCACCACTCACTTAGGAAATTTTTGAGCATATTTAATCAAATTAGACATTTATGTGGTTTTAATGGTTTAAAACCATAATTTTGCAGCGTGTTTCACTACAGTAGCTTAATATCAAAATTTTAAGAACTAAGCAATTAATTTATAGTGTCTACTGCTAATCTGATAAATGCTTATCTGGGTCAGATGCAGTTATAAAACATCAAATTCTCACATCCATCTTAAAACTAAGATGAATTGTGAAAACATGAGACATTTGATCTGGTTAGATATATAAACGCGCTTACTAAAAATTAGGAGTCGATGACATGAAAAAGGTAGAAGCAATTATCCGTCCATTTAAGCTAGACGAAGTGAAAATTGCTTTAGTCAATGCGGGAATTGTGGGGATGACAGTTTCTGAAGTCCGAGGCTTTGGACGACAAAAAGGACAAACAGAACGCTATCGCGGTTCTGAGTACACTGTTGAGTTTTTGCAAAAACTCAAGGTGGAAATCGTAGTTGAGGACAACCAAGTTGATATGGTGGTTGATAAGATCATCGCTGCTGCCCGTACTGGCGAAATCGGTGATGGTAAGATTTTTATCTCCCCTGTAGAGCAAGTAGTTCGGATTCGGACTGGCGAAAAGAATACAGAAGCCGTTTGAGTTGTGAGTTGTGAGTGCTGAGTGCTGAGTGCTGAGTTTTGAGTGCTGGGTGGAAGTAGTTGAGAGAGAATTGACTACTCCCCCGAATTTAATTCGGGGGATTCTAAAAGGATGCTACGCGAAGGGTTGAAACCACATCGCTCCGCTTCTTTTTAGCTGTCACCCAGATATAGATCCGGGTGGGGTGAGTCAAAGCACCCCTAGACACTCCACTTAAATCAAGTCCAAGTGTTGTGCTTACTTTACGGATGATATTGGCTGCACCATTGCAATCCGCATTGATGTACCAATTCATTGCCGTTCTAAACAGTCCGCGTTTTACTCTGCGTCCAGAAGATTTCCAACTATCGGGTTTTTCACCGTGTTTCGGGAGGGTGTCACTATCAACAAACGATGCTGCTGAGGTGTTAGCTTCTTCTGTTTCTACAAACTCAATGCCGTACTGTTGGCATAGTTGCCCAATTCGAGTTTTGAGTCTAGTGGTGGGGATTTGGACAAATTGTTGATTGCGCTTGTTGCCCAAATTAATCTCTTTTTTGATGCCTTGCCCCCAACCAAATACAACTCTACCAATGCGATGATCTAGACAGTGGTTAATAACAATTCGCGCCACTTTATTGATAGCATCTCTCATTTGTCGGTTGCGTTTCTCGGTGATAGTAGCAAGCTTGTGAGACCAAAACCCTTGAGGTTTATTCTCTTTACTTGTCGCTACTTGTTTGTTGTACCAACGATTTAAGCTTTTGATGTGTTTGCCATCAACAATGAAACTTGTACCCACATTAGAAACACAGGTTAGCCAGTTGTTTAGTCCGTGGTCAATACCTAGCACATTGCTTTTATCCACGTCTGGTTTTATGGCAGTGACTTTGTAGACAAACTCCGCGTAAAAGCAACGGTTTCTAGGTAGAATCCTTAACTCTTTAATATCCTCAAATCTCAGATTTGATGGCATCGGTAGAGTAAATGAATCCAAATTGAACCATGTCTTTACCAAAGAGCCAAGGGGTATCCTGATTTGCCCATCTTTCAGTTTTAACGCTTGTTTTGGGTAAGTAATTAAGTTGAACCCATTCTTTCTGTACTTTGGTGGTCTAGGTTTATCCGTTAGTTCACCACGTTTGTACAAAGTATTAAGCTGTTTAAATGATGCAAAAGACTCATAGACAGAACCGCATACTTGTTGTGCTGCTTGAGAGTACAATACTTGAAAATGACGATTTGATTTTAACTCGTTATTTAGTTCAAATTTAGTAATATAGCGTTTAGCTTTAAACCAGATTTGACGAGCATAGTAAACGGCGCAGTTAGAAAGTTTATTCGCCTCTGAACAAATAAACTCTAAAATTGCTTTCAACTCTGGAGATACGTCAATCAAAACTTGTTGACAACCGTACAAATAAATCACATCCTTAATATTATTAATTATCTCATTATTTACGGTTTTATAGTGTTAAAATTGTGTGGATACTGCGGGTTAAAACCCGCGCATTCGCGGCAGTTGAGCTTAGTAGAAACTTATATCCCCCGCATGAATGACGGGGGTTTTACGCATCACGACTCATAAAGTTATCCGGTGAAATTTTGAGTTGCTCTGAAGGAAGGTGTGAAGAAATGTTAATGTGATATTTCTTCACTATGATTACTCAAAGCGTCTCTTCCAATTCCACACTTAGGACTCAGGACTCAGCAATGTTTTGAGTTGAGGAAGTAAAACAGCAAAGGCTTTACCTCGGTGGCTAACTGATTTTTTGATTTCTGGTGTCATTTGAGCAAAGGTTAATTGCTTCTCTGGAACGTAAAAAATGGGATCATAGCCGAAACCACCATCACCACGGGGTGCATCAAGAATTTCGCCAGGACAAAGACCTTCGACTTGCATAGCAATATTACCATCGGGAGAAGCGATCGCCACTACACACACAAACTGAGCTTTGCGGTTAACTTCGCTACCTAACTCCTTTAATAATCTCGCAATTCTATCAGCGTCGCTATTGCCGTAACGAGCAGAATATACACCAGGCGAACCATTAAGGGCATCGACCTGTAAACCAGAATCATCTGCGATCGCCCATTGTCCTGTAGCTTTAGCTACTTCAGAAGCTTTCAAGCAGGCATTCTCTGCAAAGGTTTCTCCCGTTTCGTCTATTTCTAATTCTTCAGGCTTGAGTTGTAATTCCCAATCAGTATCTTTAAGGTAAGCTTGCATTTCCCGCAATTTACCAGGGTTACTCGTCGCTACTACTAGTATTGTCATTGGTTATTAGTCATTAGTCATTAGTCATTAGTCAACAGTCAATAGTCAATAGTCAACAGTCAATACAACTATGGACTATGGACTATTGACTATTGACTAAATTTCACTCCGCCCAATCTTTCGCCCACGCCAAGGTTTTATGCACTTCCTCAATGGTGGCGGCTTCGCAGTAGAGACGCAACACTGGTTCTGTACCACTGAATCTAATCATGAGCCAGCTATTGTCAGCGAGGCGGAATTTGTAACCATCAATCGCTTTACAATCAATTACGGCTTTACCTGCAATTTCTGTTAAGGGTTGAGTTTCTAGTTGTTGCAGTAACCGCGCCCGGACTTCCATACTGGCTAGGGGTAAGTCGATGCGATCATATGCAGAATTAAAGCCTGTTTGTTGTTGGAGATGGCGATAATAGTCTGCTAAATCTTGCCCAGATTCCACGATCGCCTCTAAAACATACAATGCTGATAAGAGGGCATCACGTTCGGGAATATGGCTACCATAACCAATACCGCCTGATTCCTCACCGCCTAACAAGACTGGTGCAGCTAACATCCTATCAGCAATATATTTATATCCTACAGGTGTCTCAAATACTGAGAGGTTGTGTAGTTCTGCTACCTTGGGAATTAAATCTGAACCACTGACAGTTTTGACGATTTCGCCTGTGAAGTTGCGTCTGAGGGTGAGGTGGTCGATTAATATGGGGATTAAGACTTGGGAACTGAGGAAATTAGCACCACCATCAACGGCGGCGATGCGATCGCAATCTCCATCAAACACCAAACCCACAGTTAAATCTGATGGATGGCGATCGCGATGAGCTTTAATTAAATCAAATAGTTCATTTAGATATTTCGGCAAAGGTTCTGGCGCACCACCACCAAATAAAGGATCACGGTTGCTATTGATTTCTTGGACTTTTTCTCCCAATAATCTGCCCAAACCGCTAGCGGCTGCACCGTGCATCACATCAACGAATACGCTGAGTTTACCAGAGGCGATCGCTTCTCTGAGTTTGGTGATATTGACTTTTGCTTCTAAGCCTTGGATATAACTTGGCCAAGGGTCAAAATTCTCTAATTTACCTGGAGTTGCTGCTGCTGGTACGCCTACTGGTAATAGTGCTTCTATATCTTTTGTGACTTCTGGCGATACTGAACCACCAAAATAACCTTTAACTTTTAATCCTAAATAAGCCCCTGGATTATGACTAGCTGTAATGACTAACGCGCCCAAAGCATTGAGTTGTTTTGCCGCCCAGCTAAAAGCCGGAGTCGGCGCATAGCTATCACTCAGCAGCACATCAAAACCAACGGCAGTGACAGCATTAGCCACAACACGAGCAAAATCTTCTGCCATAAATCGGCGATCGTAACCCACAATAATTGTGCGGCTACCCACCGTTGAAAAATAAGTATCATATAATACTTTTGCTGCAACTGGAGCAACCAAAGCTAGACGTTCAAAGGTGAATTCATCACCAATTACGCCTCTCCAGCCATCTGTGCCGAACTTGATTGGACTAGCTATAACTGGCATTCAGGTATCCTCAGAGTACACTTGAGGATTCTAGCATTTGCACAGTTGGGCAGGTAATAAAAGGGACTGGGGATTGAGGATTGGGGACTGGGGATTGGGGATTGGGGACTGGGGATTGGGGATTGGGGACAAGGGAGACAAGGGAGACAAGGTAGGAGATGAGAACAACTGTTCCCTGTTCCCTGTTCTCTAATGACTATTGACTATTGACTATTGACTATTGACCAAATACTAATATTCCTTAATAGCCGAAACTATTAAGGAACTTTCATAGGAGCATTTCATGCTCAATATTTATGATTTTTTGTTAAAAATCATCAAGATACTGGCTCAAACGACTAATTAAAGGGTCAGCCTCTTCTGGAGGATTCACAGGATAGCTGGGAGGGGGAGGAGGAGTAGTAGCAGTGGGATTGACTGCTTCTACTGCTGGTACGGGTGGAGGTGAAGAATACACTACGGGTCTTTCTGTCACCATGATTGCCAGATGCGCCAACTGCTGCGTTAATTGCAATACCTGGCGTTCTAGTCCCTCCAGGCGGTTCGATTCTTTGGCAAAAAAACGTTCCTCAAGGTCAGCTACTTGACATTGCAGGTCATCGATTTTTTGTTCAACCGCGCCTGTCGCTGCTGTTTTGAGACCAGGTTTTACAGATTCCGGCACGCATAAAGTTTGCCACAAGGCTTCTTTGCAGAGGTCACTGAAAGTTTTGTCCGGTTGTTTTTCTAGATAGTTTTCTACAACCGCTAACAAACTTTCATCAGCGACCTCTGGGTTGAACGTAACCGATTTAACTACTTTTTTTGACCATTGGAACATTCTTTTTAAGCCCTAGAAGAGCGACTGGCGGATAATTGCGCCTCTCCATAAATATACTGCCCCAAAGCGTTCGCTTGTCGAGAAGGAGCTGATAGGTGAGCGTTAATTTGAGCGTCCTTGAGTAAACGTTGTACGTCTTCCCAGAAGAATTCTCCACCACCACCAGTGAGAATTACGTCTGTGACACGTTCTGGCAACCAGGCTAAAACGCGGCTGCAAATTTCGCGGGAAAATTGCTCGATGAGGTTGGGGAGAAAGTCGTCTAAGTTGGTAGGTTTGCTAGCACCTTTAGGACGGTAGAAGCGATCGCCTTTTGGTTTATTGACAGCCGAAATTAAAGCCAGAGATTGACTATCTGCGCCTTCAATTCCAGCTGCTACCAATTCATAAAACTTGTTCATCCCGAAATCTTCACTCTTGGAAGCACCACGGGCAAACCGGAAGTTATCTACCATCAAAAAGTCAATAGTTTGGTGTCCGATATCAACAATCGCCACAGAGATTTTTGTGAAATCTGGGGTGCTACCACTCTTTTTGGGTTGTGCTTCTGACCATAACAAACTGCCGTAGCCTTCTGGCATTACCCAAACTTTGGAGATATTCAAGGACACAGCCTCGCCTCGGAAGTTGAGGACATGAGGCCCGGTGACTTGGCTAGTTAATTGGGCTTTTTCCTTTTCAAATTGCTCTAAGGAGAGGAAAGGTAAGCCTAAAACTACGGAAATTTCGTCTCTGAGTTTAAAGTAGCCAGCACAAGCCAAAACTTTAATCAGTGCATCTTCCACTTTGGACTGGCCAACTCCCAGGTTAGCCCCAAAGTCTGCTGCTAGTTGACCTACGGCGTAGCCACTGCCTTGATATTCCAGCCATAAGTCCATCAGTGGGTCAGTGGCGCGGGCTTCAAATACGCCGCCACGTACTTGTTCTATGGACATTCTTTTAACGTTGGCAGGTATGAACATCACGCTGTTGGGTTCACGACTCACACAAGTTTTTGTGGAAGTTCTGCCCAAATCCACGCTCAGAATTGCTTTCCCTGCACCGTTAGTCGGTTTAGGGGGGGTAGTGCTATTGATGGGGGTAGATGCTGACACCCTGTTTAGAGGTATGGCAGCAGCATTCATGGGGGTAGCGGCGGAAGGTTGGTCGGTCATACAAGCTCCTAGTCCTTACTTAACTGTAAAAAGTTACCATGCCTGTTGTACAAATATGCGGGATACCAGAAATTATGGGCTTCGTCAAGTGTAACTACAAATACGCCCAGTTTTAAAATTTTAGTAAATTTTAGGCGATCGCTTATTCAGCATTATTTGGCATAGTGTAGGCGAATTTTTACCAAATGTAACCCCCAAGTGCCAACTAAAGGTAACTGTTTTTCAAATTCTGGTGTTTCTGCGTCTACGTTTGAGTACCCAAAAGACAAATCCTAAAACCAAACCTCCAAGTACAATTTTGGATACAGGGGCTAAATATTTATCCACCAGCTCATACTGACTACCCAAGGCGTATCCTGAGTATGTTAGCAAACCTACCCAAGCCGCACTACCTATAGTTGTATAAAATAGGAAAGGTAGCAACCGCATATTGCTCATACCAGCAGGTACGGAGATTAATGTGCGAACACCTGGAACTAGGCGACCAATCAAAACTGCTTTATTTCCCTGAGTATCAAACCACTGTTTAGCTTTAGTAATATCTTTGCCAGATACAGTAATCCACTTACCGTATTTATCGGCTAAATCTCTTAAACGCTTCTCACTTAAAAGCTTCCCTGGATAGTACCAGATCAGCGCACCGACCACAGAACCTAAAAGCCCAGCGACAAAAACACCTGCAATATTCAGCTTCGATCCCGGTAAATTGGCGGTATATCCTGCCAACGGCATGATTAACTCTGAAGGAATAGGCGGAAATAAGTTTTCCACAAACATCAACAGTCCTATTCCCCAATAGCCCAAGGATTCAATAATATTTTTGATCCAATCCGATGACATGAAATTTAGTGATTATGACTTTGGACAGTTTTCGTTACCCAGTTTAACTTCATGTTGTCCGCCTTCCCAATTTTAAATTTCATTTTATGGGTGTAGGGGTTCCAAAATGGAAAAAAGGTAAAAGTCAGCTTTTGACTGTTACCTTTTACCTTTTACCCTTTGCTACGCAACGCTATCGCGAACGGGTGACGCTCCTGCGTCGCTAACGCTGCGAAGATCGTCAGTCGCTCATGGGGGAAACCCCCAAGACCGCGCTGACTCATCTTTTGCCTTTTACCTTTTTACACTGTGGGAGTCAATGATTGTACTCTGGGTTCAGATTGCCAATCTAATGGATTCCACACTCGGTCTTCTAAAGCCATCTGCTCAATTAAACTAGCTAATCTCAAAGCTTTCAGTGCTTGTTCTCCACCCACAGAAGGCTGATTGCCACCGTGGACACAGTTGACAAAATGCTCTAATTCTGCGTTCAAAGGCTGAATATTAGTTGTATAAACTTTTTCAATTACACCATCTTGTCTATATAACACTTGCTTATGCTCATTGTGAGGATTAACAGGTGTTTGACGATGGATTAAAATTTCATTTTTGAGAAAATCTGCTTCAGTAAATGAGTTTTTACAGTGGGCGACGATGCGACGGATTTTGCGGTGTGTGACCTTACTGGCTGTCAGAGTTGCCACAATACCGTTAGCAAATCCCAAGGTAGCAGTTACATAGTCTAAATAACCAGAGTCTAAAGCACGAGTACCGCTAGCAGTTAATTTGGTCACTGGTGAACCTGCTAGTTCTAACAATAAATCGATGTCGTGAATCATCAAATCCAGCACCACCGAAACATCGTTAGCTCTGTCAGAGTAGGGACTCATGCGGTGAGCTTCTAATGCTAGAACTTCTTCTGTTTGCAGTACCTTGTGCAGTTCACGGAAAGCCGGATTAAATCGCTCAATATGACCGACTTGCAGGATACATTGAGACTCAGCCGCCGCATTTACTAAGGATTCCGCCTCAGAAATACTAGCAGCAATGGGCTTTTCGATTAAAACGTGAATTCCTGCCAAAAGACAGTTAATGCCCACAGCATAATGCAAGCGAGTGGGAACAGCTATGCACACCGCTTCTACATGGGGGAGCAGGTCACAGTAATCTTCAAAAAAACGCACCTTGTATTTACTGGCGGTTTCTAAGCCTCGTTCGACATTAATATCTGCCACGCCTACTAGTTCAACATCTTTCATGGAACTGAGTGTGCGGGCGTGATGTTGTCCCATGTTGCCTACGCCGATTACACCTATACGAATCGGTCGTGGCTGGTTGCGCTGTGTGTATGAATTTGCTTCTGCCACTGACATGCTATTTTGCACTATTGTTCTCTCCTCAACCACCAAATTTAGAGACGCTATGGCCGTTGGCGTTTATACTTGACAGCCAATTATGCTCCGTCTAAAACCATCCAGATGGTAACATAGAGGCCTTGTTTATGAAGAATTCCAAAGTTTACGATCAGTTCCCGTAATTTGGCTGTCTTTTGTATAGACGTTACTTAACTGTTCGGTTGTTTCTGCTCTACACAAACTAAAATTAGCCTTTCTATGACCTAGAAAAATCTGGTGGTTTTATGTGGAAATGTTTAAAAGATAATATGACAATAAATTATCTGAGTTAAAGATTAGCGATCCCATTGTGAGGAAAATTACAGATTGATTGATAACAATATCATACTGGAACGCTTACATAAAAAAAGATTTTTCTAAGATTGCTACTACGCTTATACCCAGATTACTCTTGCATAATTATTGGCATCCTTAAATAGATTTGACCAATGATTTTTACGGATGCTCATTCAAAATACGATACTTTAAAGAAACATCGGTATATAGGAGTGCAGGGGTGTCAGGGAATAGGGGAAGAAAAAGTGTTTCTTTGAATCTGAGTGGTTAGTTGGTCAGTGGTACATCTACTTGCTAAGAGTGGTCAGGATTTGGTGATTTACAAGGAAAATTCACGACGAAAATGAAAGCTGTAATTTTGTTGTCTGGGGGCTTAGATTCTTCTACGATTCTTTACCAAGCAAAGGCTGATGGCTGTGAGTGTTACTCGATGTCCTTTGATTATCAACAGCGACATCGGCGTGAATTAAATTCAGCGTTACGTGTGGCGCAAAATGCCGGAGTTGTGCAACATCAGGTAGTGAACTTTGATTTAAGACAGTGGGGTGGTTCAGCCTTAACTGATGATGCGATCGCTCTACCTCAAGCCCGTTCTTTGAGTGAGATGTCAGAAAATATTCCTGTCACCTACGTACCTGCACGGAATACGATTTTTTTAAGTTTTGCCCTAGCCTATGCAGAGGCCATCGCAGCCCAGCGAGTTTATATCGGAGTCAATGCCTTAGATTACTCAGGATATCCTGACTGTCGCCCTGATTATATCCAAGCGATGCAAGAAGTTTTTCGACTGGGAACTAAACAAGGGCGGGAAGGAGAACCGATTAAAATTATTGCTCCTCTACTAGAACTGAAAAAAAACGAAATCATCCTACTTGGGAACAAATTAGGAGTACCCTGGGAATTAACTTGGTCTTGTTACGCAGGTGGTGATGTGGCCTGTGGTGTTTGTGATTCTTGTCGTTTGAGATTAGCTGCTTTCGCTGAATTGGGGTTAGAAGACCCATTACCTTATGCTTAACTTCCTACTCCCCCAAACGTCGCAGTTGAATCTGATGCAGGCGTGGCCCTTCTACGGAGACAATTGTGAATTCTAGATTTTCATAGCGGCAAGTTTCACCTATGCTGGGCATTTTCTGCAATTGGTAAAGTAAAAATCCAGCTAGGGTCTGATATTCTTTGGCGAGAGGTAAGTTGAGCTGTAAGACTTCGTTGAGGTCTTCTAAGTTCACCTGGGCTTGAACTAAAAATGTTTGGGGGTCAATCATCTCAAACAGTAAGTCGTCACTACTAGGAGATGCACCCACATCACCAATAATTTCCGCGATTACATCTTGAATAGTCAAAAGTCCGACTGTTCCGCCAAACTCATCTACAACTATGACCATAGCTGGCTTTTCTGCCTGCATCATGGGCAGGAGTTCACTAAGGGGTGTAATTTCTGGTACAAACCGAATTGGACGCATCCAGGCTTGAATATGGCTGTCTAAAGTGAGTTGTCCGGTGGCTAGGGGTTTCGCTAAATCTCGAAAGTAAACAATTCCTCGCATATCATCTAGGGATTCCCCAAGAATGGGATAGCGGGAATGTCCGGTAGAAATCATCTCTTGCAGCAGGTTCTCAAAAGTAGCATCTTTAGATAAGGCGACGATGCTAGTACGGGGAGTCATAACATCTTGGGCTGTGACATCACCAAATTCAAACACATTATTAAGTAGTTCTCTTTCAGTGGTTTCTAAGCCAGTAGATTCTCGTTCTGTGGAGATAATTAACTGTAATTCTTCAGGTGTGACGGGGGGTCGCCAACCTTGACCTGTATAGTTGATGCCAAATAGCCGTAACAGATAACTAGTAGATTGGTTGAGAATCCAAAGAAAGGGACTGAAAAAACGAATGATCGCTTTGACTAAAGGCCCCAAAAATCGCGCTAACTGCTCAGAGTGCAGCATTGCTACTGATTTAGGACACAATTCTCCTAAGACAATTTGCAGATAGGCAATTAAGAAAAAAGCAATAGGAATTGCTAGGGAATGGGCGATCGCATGACTTATTTTGCTTGTTAAGGGCAAATTTTGCAGCCATGAACCAATCACCACCACAATTGAACTTTCTCCAATCCACCCCAAAGCCAGGCTAGAAAGGGTAATTCCCAACTGAGTTGTTGATAGGAGTCGGTTAATATTACGCTGTAGTGCTTCGACTGCGATCGCCGGAATATCACCAGACTCTACTAACTGATGAATTCGCGATCGACGCACAGTCACCATAGAAAATTCTGCCGTAACAAAAAAGGCGTTAATTACTATCAGCACTAACACTGACAATAACCGCAATCCCACATCAGTCAAGCTCAAATTAGGAAATTCATTCACCGTCACAGCTCATACGCTTACTAAATAGGGAATAGGAAATGGGGCATTGGCCATTGGGCATAGAATTTTCTCCCCGTGCCCCCCCTGCCCCCCTGCTCCCTGCCCCCTGCCTCTTGCCCCTCTGCTTCTTCATCTAGTCCTTTTTATCGACTGGAATATTTGCTACTTCTAACTTTAATTTCTGATCGGGATAGTCTGTGAGGGATAGAGATACTTTCTTCACATCATCCAGTAAAGCTGTTGGGATACTGATAGTCCCCGAAAATGATGAGCCATTAGCGGGTAATTCTGGGGGTAATCCCTCTGTACTAGCACTGAGGGTTCTGCCTTTATCGTCAGTGACATCTAGAAAACTATACAAAAAGCGCACAGAATCTGCACCTTGATTTTGCATTTTCACTTTCAGGAGTAAATCACCGCCGGAATAGCGTGCAGATTGCACCGCAAAGGTTACACCTTCACTTTCAGATGTTTTGGGAAAGCCTGGTTGTGGTTTTTCTTCGACTACTGTCTGGGTTTTTTCCTTTTGTTGCTGCTTATTTTCGTCAATGTCTTCGTCGTCTTCTGCTAACTTGTCCGATTGAGCAGCCTTAGCTTTACCCTCAATTCGTGCTTTGACGGTTTTGAGAATGTCTTCCTCTTTTAAAAGGGTCACTTCTCCTGATTGGGAGCTATTGGACTTAGCACTGGCAAATTTACTAGTGGGACGACCATCTGGCGTGGTGACACCTTTGAGAGCCGAACTGCCTAAGTTAAATCCTAAAAAGGCACTGACGGAACCCGACCCCAACATCAGGATTAACAAAATTAGAGTAAGAATTACAGTAGAATTTATTTTCATTGCTAATCAGCTACTATCAAATCATGCTGGTCTATATTAGCTGGAGTATATTAAGAGTGTTAAACCTATATGCCGAAAACTTTAAGATAACTTAAATAATCATAGTTTGCCCTGTGGCATAAATAAATTGTGTAATATAAAAGTCAACAAGTATGTTGAGGATTGTACAGATCACCCAAACATAGGATACAATCTAATTCTAACCAGGGTTGGCCGAGCGGTTGAGGCAGCGAACTCATAATTCGCCCAAGGCAGGTTCAACTCCTGCACCCTGGATTTATGTAATAGTCAACAGGAGCCAGTGCGTTGGGCGGCTCTGCCGACTTAAAGCAACTGGCGTTCAATAGTCAAAAGTCCAGAGACTCTTAACTATTGGGTAACTTTAAATATTCGTGAATCTTATCGAGATAGGGAAGTATCGAAACGGAATTCTGTTCCGGTTCTGAACTTGTTGGCATTCAAGCGTGGGGACATCAGTATTGATGTATTGTAAGGATTTGGTAAATCAGGTGTCCGCAGATAAGGGTCATTCATAGCTTGTTGTGTGAGGACATCGCGATAAAGGGTGTTGACCAACTCTGCATCACTAGTGATTTCATTATCTGCAAAGGAGTCACGAGGACTAGAACCAATACCTAATAATGAGTCTAACTGACGCTTGGGAGTGTTATTTTGATAGAAGTTGCGATCATGTCGGAAATAAGCACGCTCAAACGTATCACTCGTGCTTTCATAATTGGGTACTTCTTCAGCATGAGCGATCGCCGGCATCACCATACCAGTAGCTAAAATCACCAATAATCCACTGATGGACTTAAATTTGATACCCATCTTGCTTGCTCCTCAATTTTTGGGCAAAACTTAACTTATGCTTAAGTTCAGAACTCTCATGAGTTCACCCTTTGGTGTAGCATAACTTTCACTGTTTTGTAATGACGTATTCTACTGAAACCCTTACTGAATCGGATATGTGGGCGGCTAGTGCTGATATTGCCACTCTACGTCAAAATCTACTGGATTTATTTTGCCAACTTGCCTATCAAGAGGGTGATTTCGTACTCTCTTCAGGACAACCCAGTTCTTACTACATTAATGGTAAACAGGTAACACTCCATCCCCAAGGTGCTTTAGCTATTGGGCGCATTCTCTTATCTTTGCTACCTTCAGATACTCAAGCTGTAGCAGGTTTAACACTGGGAGCAGATCCAATTGTGACAGCTGTGAGTGTAGTTTCCGCCTATGAAAATCAACCGATTCCCGCTTTGATTATTCGTAAAGAAGCTAAAGGTCACGGAACCAAAGCATATATAGAAGGGCCGAATTTAGCTGAAGGTGCAAAAGTGGTGGTGTTAGAAGATGTAGTCACCACTGGACAATCAGCAATGAAAGCTGTTGACCGACTGAGGGCGGCTGGCTATGTAGTGAATGAGGTAATTTCTCTAGTGGACAGACAACAAGGAGGCGCAGAATTTTACCAGTCCGTGGGTTTACGGTTTGAGGCGGTTTATACCATTCAGGACATTCAAGAACGGTATCGGGAATTAGCTAATTAATTGGGAAATGTAGGGTCGCCTAGCGACTCTCCCAAGATAAAGCGGCGAATACAGTTGCAGATTGAGGAATGTTTTTAAAATTGAAAAATTAGCTATGAGTTCGCAACTATTATGTCAATTGATATTTCTATGGCAGAAGTCGCTAAAAATCTGGAAAATATTTGTAGTAATGTTATTGAAAACAGTGAAGTAGTAAAAATTAGCAGACCGGATGGTAATAATGTTGTTCTAATTGCTGAAACTGAATTACAAAGCTTACTGGAAACACTTTATTTACTGCGCTTTCCTGCTAATTCTGCCCGTCTATTCACAGCTTTACAACGAGCAAAGTCAAAAACTGTCATGCCTCAATCTGTTAGTGAATTGTACGAAAAATTGGATCTGAATGAAGATGAAGACAGTAGCAATATTGACATAGCTAGTTAGATTTTATTTTTCGATGCAATATTAAAATATTCTTCATAAAAAAGCCTGCGATCGCAGGCTTTTTTTTAGATATCACAATCTGGTGAATTAGGCTGATGTTACAGTCTCTTTCGCCAAGAATTTCTCTAGTTCAGTTAACGCATCAGCATCGACTTTGGTTTGCATAGGACAGAATTTTGGCCCGCACATGGAACAAAACTCAGCAGTTTTATAAATATCCGCCGGTAAAGTTTCATCATGATATTCTTTAGCTCTTTCAGGGTCGAGTGCTAATTCAAACTGACGATTCCAGTCGAAATTATAACGGGCTTTAGAGAGTTCATCGTCTCTATCCCTTGCACCTGGACGGTGTCTGGCGATGTCGGCGGCGTGGGCTGCTATTTTGTAAGCAATTAAACCATTGCGGACATCTTCTGCATTGGGTAATCCTAAGTGTTCCTTGGGTGTCACATAGCACAACATAGCTGTACCATACCAGCCAGCCATTGCTGCACCGATCGCGGAAGTGATATGGTCATAACCAGGCGCAATGTCTGTCACCAATGGCCCCAGCACATAGAAAGGAGCTTCAGAACACTCTTCCATCTGCTTTTTGACGTTGAACTCAATTTGATCCATTGGGACGTGTCCTGGCCCTTCTACCATGACTTGTACATCATGTTCCCAGGCTTTGCGTGTGAGTTGTCCAAGGGTTTTGAGTTCTGCTAACTGGGCTGCGTCAGATGCGTCATGGGTACAGCCGGGGCGCAGAGAATCTCCTAAACTGAAGGAGACATCGTATTTTTTGAAAATTTCAATAATGTCGCGGAAATGGGTGTAGAGGGGGTTTTGCTTGTGGTGATGTAACATCCACCGTGCCAAGATACCGCCACCACGGGAAACAATTCCAGTAATGCGGCTTCTCACCAAGGGTAAATGTTCAATCAAAATTCCGGCGTGGATGGTTTGATAGTCTACTCCTTGTTGGGCGTGTTTCTCGATAATGTGGAGAAAATCTTCTGGTGTGAGATTCTCAATTTTACCGTGGACACTTTCTAAGGCTTGGTAGACAGGGACTGTACCAATGGGAACGGGTGAGGCGTTAATAATAGCGGTACGAATTTCATCTAAGTTACCGCCGCCTGTGGATAAATCCATGACGGTATCAGCACCGTATTTCACCGCCAAATTGAGCTTATCAACTTCTTCTTGCAGATTAGAAGAGTTGGGTGAAGCACCGATATTAGCATTTACCTTGCACTTGGAGGCGATGCCAATACACATTGGCTCTAAATTAGTGTGATTAATATTAGCCGGGATAATCATCCGTCCCCGTGCTACTTCCTCACGAATTAAGTCAGCAGGGAGATTTTCTCTTTGGGCGACATAGTGCATTTCTTCGGTGATGACACCCTGGCGTGCATAGTGCATTTGAGTTACATTACTTTGCCCACGCCGTTTAGCAACCCATTCTTTCCGCATATGAAATTTCCTCAATAAACAGCTTCCCTTCGCTGGTATTATCCAGACTCAGGTGTTAAGGGTGTAATCTCAGCCTGTTAGTGCAAGCACCCCTAGCATGAATGTTGATTCTACCATTTTGCTTGGGGTTGGGAACAAGGGGGTTAACAATTCAAAATTCAAAATTCAAAATTCAAAATACCCTGAGAAAGCTAAAGCTACAAAATTCAAAATTCGACACAGTTGCAGTCGGGGATTTAAACCCCAACTCAACTGATACTACGTAACTTTTCCGAAGGGTGTTGAGAATCCACGAAATTTAATTTCGGGAAGTGTAAGATCACAAAAGCAGAAAATCGAGTCATCACTAAGACAAGTTAGCAGAGTCACAGGAGAGAATAACTAATGACTGTTGACTAATGACTAATGACTAATGACTAATGACTACAAATACATTATTTTTCACAAACCCTATGGTGTCTTGAGTCAGTTTACTCAGGAAAGCCCCAAACACCAGACGCTCAAGGATTATATTAATGTGCCGGATGTGTATCCAGTGGGGCGGTTAGATTGGGATAGTGAGGGATTATTGCTGTTAACCAATGACGGGAGGTTACAGCATCGTTTATCGCATCCGCGTTTTGGCCATGAAAGAACTTATTGGGTGCAAGTAGAGCGAATTCCAGATGTAGATGCTATAACCAGATTACAAACAGGGATAGAAATTCAAGATTACCGCACCAGACCAGCCAAAGTTAGTTTACTACCAGAAGATCCACCTGTGGGCGATCGCCATCCGCCAATTAGATTTCGCAAAAACGTTCCTACTGCTTGGTTAGAAATGACTTTAACAGAAGGTAAGAACCGACAAGTGCGGCGCATGACTGCGGCGGTGGGGTTTCCGACTTTGCGTTTAATTAGGGTGAGTATCGCTAATCTACGTTTGGATGGTTTAGCTTTGGGTGAATGGCGGGATCTCACTCCATCAGAAGTGAAACTTCTCAATCACCTACCCGTCAAATCCAAAAAAGCATAGCCACACCAAGCTAAAAGTTTCCCAGGGTGAAAAAACAGAAAAATTTTTGATTTACTGATTTTTTCCTAAAAGCAGTTAAAAACAGTATCGTTTCGTTTTTTCTGAGCAATTAGTCCAAATCAACCTGGGAGTACCAGTTTAAAACCTATGAGTCTGAATCAACGTAGACGGGAAGTGGATTGTCGTCAGACATCACTTCCCCCAAACCACAAACTCAACATTTTGTCTAAAAAACTTCCCTGTTGGGAATGTGTGTCTGAAGGAGTCTTAGATTCAGAAACGAAAACGGATGAGCAGTTAGTTCATAACAAAGCAAAACTATCACAGCATGGGATGCTGTATGAACATATTCCGTCTGTGTGTTTGAGTTTAGATGTCACAGGATTAATTTTATCTATTAACCAATTTGGTGCTAGCAGTCTGGGTTACACAGCAGAACAATTGGTAAAACAGCCATTTTTGCAATTATTTGCTCAGTCGGAACAACCAAGATTGATTAATGAGTTGAAAAACTTATTGACAAATAAAAGCAAGGATGTATTAGAGTGTGCAGATGTGCGCTTAAATTGTCCTCATAGTTCAATAAAATGGGTCAAAATCCTCTGGAGACTGATATCGGATGATTACCAAGACCCAGTGATTTTGATGGTGTGTGAAGATGTGACTAATTATATTGGGCATGGGGAATTGGGAATTGGCAATTGGGAAGAGTTATCAAGTCCTATACCCAATTTAGTGGGTGACAAGCAACAGAGGTTAGGAGAGGAAGTATTAATAACAGAGCAACGAGATATACAGGAAGAATTTATTAGTGCGGTTTCTCATGAATTACGCACACCTTTAACTAATATGAAAATGGCGATTCAGATGTTGGGAACCGCACTGCGTAAGGAAAATCAACTTTTAGGGAATACAGAAAAATCTAAAGTGGCTTGCTATTTTGAAATTTTAAATAATGAGTGCGATCGCGAAATAAATCTTATTAATAATTTTCTTGATTTAAAACGTCTAGAAACCAACTCCCAACCTTGGTTATTGGAAACAATTCACATTGATAAGTGGTTATGGCAAGTAGTAGAGAAATTTAAACAGCAGCATTTTCGTCTTTGTCAGCAAAATCTCAGTCTGACAATTGCGTCCCCTCTGCCACCGCTTAGATGCAATTCCTTGAGTTTAGAACGCATAGTGATAGAATTACTCACGAATGCTTGTAAATTTAGTCCTCCAGATGCAGCCATTACTATTGCTGTTGGACTCAAAGGGAATAGAATTTTTCTCCAGGTAATTAATTTCGGTGTAGAGATTCCAAGCAGCGAATTAACGCACATTTTTGACAAATTTTATCGCATCCCCAGCAATGATCCTACCAAGCAAGGCGGCGTAGGCTTAGGATTGACATTAGTGCAGAAATTAACCCAGCAATTAGGCGGAACAATCACTGTTGAGAGTCAGTCAAACCGTACTTGTTTTACTTTAGTGGTCAATAGTCAATAGTCAATAGTCATTAGGAAACAGGGAACAGGGAACAGGGAACAGGGAACAGGGAACAGAGCATAGGGCATAGGGCATAGGGCATCAGAAAACAAATCTACCTTGTCTACCTTGTCTACCTTGTCCCCAATCCCCAATCCCCAATCCCCAATCCCCAATCCCCAAATTTAATAAATTCCCTTGCCGATGTCTGAAATATTTAGCTAATATGCGTCACAATTAATACTGCCACCAAAATTCACGGGTGAAACCACAATTTTTTGTAGGTCTACTGTAGGCAGGGGCGGCCGATTGTGGCACTTTGGATATTAGTGGCTAGAAGCACCTTGGAACGGGAATTAAGGAACTTCCACCATGCTGATTTGTCCTGAGTGTCAATTTGAAAATCCTAACGGTAACAATTTCTGTCAAAAATGTGGTACTTCCCTAACCCACAAGGTATGTCCCCAATGTAGTACCGATGTGAGTGTAGATTTGCTACAGTGCCATAACTGCGGTGCCGAATGTGGCACTGTTTGGTGGGCTATTGTGGGGGTAGAAGGGATTGGGGACTGGGGATTGGGGACTGGGAAGGAGGAAAGCACAGGGGAGGAGGGAGTAGTGGGAGTAGGGGAGAATATTCCCCAAGAACCAATACCCGATGACGGCAGTTGCTACAAGTCGGGAAACCCGCCCACCGCACTGCCTCCCCAATCCCCAATGCCTGATGCCCAAGCACCAATATCCGATGCTCAAGAACCAACGCCTGATAATGCGCCGACTTTGCCCCCAAAATTGTCTATTGGTACTTATTTAGGGAAGGAACAACGCTATCAGTTTTTGGCATCGCCATTGGTTGAGAATGGGGAAGTATCCACTAGGGTTTTAGACCGTCAACCTTATCAAATTTCCCCAATTGAGGCGATATTAGCCAATCAGAAGCAAGGGGTGATGGCATCCATGAATGAAATCAGTGGGATTCCCAAAATTGCTGAAGCTTACATTGCGCTACAGTCCCCCCATCACCCAGAAATTCCTAAGATTCATGATGCTTGGGAAGATGATGAGATGCAGGTTGTATTGATTGAAGACCGTTCTCATTGGCAATATTTACTAGATGCGTGGAAACAGGAAACAACCAGTTCGTTGCAAATTCTGCATTGGTGTTATCAAATGACTCAACTGTGGATGCTGCTAGAACCACTGAACTGTCATTACAGTTTGTTAGATATATCGAATCTGCGGTTGGATGAAGACCAAACTCTCGGACTACAGAGATTATATTTACAGCCGATAGAAACAGAATTGCCAGATACCACGGCAACATTTGAGGAAATTTCAGCCGAGGCTTTCATTCTGAGACCTTTGGGGCGAGTTTGGCAACAGCTATTTAGAAGTTCACAGCGTACTCAATTTGGTTCATTAATCCAAGTTTTAGAAGATTTAGAACAAGGTAATATTCCCACGATCGCACAGTTGCGATCGCGTTTACAAGATGTCGCCACAGAATTAGAAGTTGGCTCTTCCCCCATTTTTGCTGAATCAGTATTACCCACTGCTTCACCGACGTTTTTACAGATAGACGATTCAGAAGATACTTTAGCTAGAGGGGATGATTTACCAACAGTTGTTCTGTCAATGCAGTTAAGCAATTTAGAAGATGCTGGTTCTACCGATGTTGGTCGTCAAAGACAGCATAATGAGGATTGCTTTGGCATTGTGACTAAAATTGAAAAGGTAGACTTGCCCAAAAACCGAATTCTCCAAGCCCAAGGTTTGTATATTCTCTGTGATGGGATGGGTGGACACGCCGGCGGTGAGGTGGCTAGTCAACTAGCAGTCCAAACTCTCAGGCAGTATTTTCAAGAAAACTGGGATAGTAATCAGTTTCCCTCAGAAAGCAAGATTCGAGAAGCTGTTTATCTAGCAAACAGGGTAATTTACGAGAAAAATCAACAAGATGCCCGTTCTGGGGTAGGACGAATGGGTACTACTTTGGTAATGCTACTCATTCAAGGTAATCAAGCCGCCGTCGCTCATGTGGGGGACAGCCGCCTCTACCGCTTGACGCGGAAGCGGGGTTTGGAACAATTAACGTTAGATCATGAAGTAGGACAACGAGAAATTAGCAGAGGTGTAGAAGCTAGTATTGCCTATGCGCGTCCAGACGCTTACCAACTAACTCAAGCATTGGGGCCGCGTGATGACAGTGCAATTAATCCTGATGTGGAGTTTTTCCACATTAATGAGGATAGTGTTTTTGTGCTGGTGTCAGATGGTCTATCCGATAATGATTTACTAGAAACTCATTGGCAGAACCACCTTTTACCTTTATTGAGTTTTACTAATAATTTAGAACAAGGCGTGACAACGTTAATTGATTTGGCTAATCAATACAACGGTCATGACAACATTACTGCTATACTTGTCCGGGCAAAAGTCCGCCCCAATACGGGGAGTAGGGACTAAAAAGCAGAGGATCTGGGGATGCAGGGGGAGAAATTTCAACTAGTTCCTATTCCCCAATCCCCAGTCCCCAATCCCCAATCCCCAATCCCCAATCCCCAGTCCCCATATCATCCAGGTTGTATTGTGGTTACTCTGATTTTGCTAGAACCGCAACAAAAAACACCCATCAAACAGTGGTGCTTTGAAAATTCCGCCGTCATTCGGATTGGTCGAGCGACGGATAATCATGTTGTGTTAACTGATAGTTTAGTGTCTAGGCACCATTTAGAAATTCGGCAAGTCAGTTCTGCTAAGAATGGTGCTTCATGGCAAATCATTAGTAAAGGCACAAATGGCACTTTTCTTGACGGGGTGCTAGTAATTCAGAGTTCGTTACCCCATAATTCCCTGCTGCAACTAGCGCAGGGAGGGCCAATCTTACAGTTTCAAATTCAGGAGGAGACAGCACCAACTCCTAATTTACCCTTGTCAGGATTAGGTGGTTTGTCAGAAAATCTGCCTCTACCAGTCACCTCACAAAGAAAAGCGGCTCAACCTAGTTGCACTCATGAGGGAAATTCCCCAGGAAATTTATTTTGTATCCATTGTGGACAACCGCTTTCGGTACAGCAGACTATCCGCTATTACCAAGTTTTACGAACTTTGGGACAGGGAGGTATGGGTACTACCTATCTGGCTTGGGATGCAGCCGGGTTGATTGGTGGACACCCGCAATTATTGGTGCTGAAGCAAATGAATGCTGATATGGCGAAAATTGCTAAGGCTCAGGAATTATTTGATCGGGAGGCGCACACCCTCAAATCCCTCAATCATGAGGGAATTCCTAAGTATTATGACTTTTTTGTCGAAGGCGGTAAGAAATACTTGGCAATGGAACTAGTTCACGGCCAAGATTTAGAAAAACGCATCTATACTTATGGCCCTGTCATCCCCCAGCAAGCGATCGCCTGGATGATCCAAACTTGCGATATTCTTGATTATCTCCACTCTCAAGAACCACCATTAATTCACCGTGATATTAAACCCGCTAACCTGATGGTGCGGAATGCCAATAATCAAATAGTGGTGCTAGATTTTGGTGCAGTCAAGGAAATTGGCACAACCCCAGGTACTCGCATAGGTGCAGAAGGTTATTGTGCGCCAGAACAAGAACGGGGACAACCCCTGACGCAATCCGATTTATATGCAATCGGCCCAACACTAATTTTTCTACTAACAGGCGAAAATCCCTTTAAGTTTTATCGCCAAAAAGGGCGCGGTTTCCGCTTCGATGTCAGCCAAATCCCCACTGTCACACCACAATTAAGAGAAATTATTGAGCGTGTCACAGAACCTTTACCGCGCGATCGCTATCAAACGTCTAAAGAACTAGCCCAAGCCTTGGCTAATTGTCAGTGAGGGATTAGGGATTGGGGACTGGGGACTGGGGATTGGGGACTGGGGATTGGGGATTGGGGATAAATTAAAAATAAAGGAAAAGATTCTTTTGCCTTTTTACTTTTTACTTTTTACTTTTTCTGGGGATTGGGGACTAGGCAATTAGAAGAAATCCTTCATAGAATTGAAGGACTCTTTGTTGTGATGATATGGGAGATAGGGGTTTTGAGTCTTTGGGCTTCTATCAAGATAGTATCAAGTTATTAAAGGCTGCTTATCGACTGGCAGATAGATTACCAGATTTTGAGCGTTACAATCTGAGCGATCAATTACGCAGAGCAGCAGCTAGTATTTTGCTCAATATAGCTGAGGGCTATGGACGCTATCACTACTTGGATAGATTGCGTTTCATGTACATTGCTCGTGGTTCATTAGCCGAAACCAAAAGTGCCTTATGTTATTGCTGAGAGTTTAGGTTACTGTACTCAAGAACAATTAAACTGGGTAACAGAGATTAAAGACCAAATTGAAAAAGGTCTCAACGGTTACTGTCGTTTCATTCGCTCCCAAAAACAAGGCAAAGAAGAGTACGGCAATAAATTGGGGGATTGGGGATTAGGGATTGGGGATTAGGGATTGGGGATTAGGGATTGGGGATTAGGGATTGGGTATCGGGGATGTAGCGATGAGATATTTACACATCCATGTTTGAGGACTGATCAGCCGTCAACCAAAACTCAAAAAACTTTCCTACTACCCAGTCCCCAGTCCCCAGTCCCCAATCCCCAGTCCCTATTCTTCATCCCATGCTTCCACAGCTAGCAAATCCCCTATTGGATCTTGCATAGTGAAACCAAAGTCTAAGAGTTCCTGTTTCCAATGCTGCCAATCGTTTCCATAAAGCAGCGCAATTTTCCAAATGCTATCGCTTGGCTTGATAATATTGGATTCAACGAGTGATTGCACGTTACGCTGCAATTTCACCATTGGGTGAATTACTTGCTGAGTCATAACCTCGATTCAATTCAAAATTTTATTGGGTAAATGCTTAATCAAAACTGCTTTCCGTTTTGCAACTGTCAAAAACGCGTAGAGTGTATTTGGTAAAGCAAGTCTTAACTTTTTTACTATACCATAACAAACTCGATAAATTTGCTTGTCAATTCGGTTTTGTACGGTAATTACTCCACAAAGCCTGAACTGTGCCAAGCAACTATAGTCAATGCAAAACGGAGTTAGCGATCGCCTTCAAGTTTGCAGTCAGCACACTAGGAAAAACAGCCTGTAAAGACTTATTTTTCGTATCTACAAGAATCTTTGCAACTTTTATAAAGCCCATAAAATACTGGCTAATTCAAGATGTTGAAACAACACTCACAGAATATTTGCTCTGTAGATTCAAACGATTATATACGATAACGCAAACATCAGAGACTTTATCACATTATTGCAAATCTTAATATATATTTAATTTTTCTCTAGAAGTTTAGCCACAATCAACTTTATTGATATTGAGGCTGAAAAACCAGATAACTAAGTAAATACTTAAGTAATTAACTATTTTTGTTTTGTATATTTTATTAGCCGTAATCAAGAAGTTTTTGATTACCGCCACAATTCATACATCTTAATATTTGACTTTATACCAGCATCAAAAAAATCTAGTTGAGATGTTAGTTTCTGTGAAGTAATGGGTAATCTCTTATCTAGAAGCTTGCTGTAACTCAGTATTTACCACAACTCAGATTCAAACATGGCTAGATCAGGGGATGACTATTTAGAGACGCGTAAAAGACAGATTGAACGAAAAAAAAGAATTTGGACAACAGTGTCAATTATTTCTTTCTTTGGTTCCCTAGCATTTGGAGCTGTTTCAACTATCCAACGTGCTATACAGAATCCGCCACAAGTCACTCCAACTCAGTCTGCTGAACCTTCACTACAAGAACAAGCGAAAGGTTACGAATTAGTTTTACAGCGAGAACCGAACAACCAAGTTGCTTTAGAAAAGTTGTCATTAATACGCGTGCAGTTAAAAGATTTTAAAGGGGCAAGAGAAATATTAGAAAAGCTGGTAAAGCAACATCCTGATAGACAAGATTATCAGGTTATTTTGGCCGATATAAAGAAACGAGAAAAATAAAATATTTCAAATTAAGAGAAAACTTTACATAAACTAGAAATTATGAATAATCCAAGCACTAATTCTGACTTAAATAACTTAATTGCTCCTGAAATTAAAAATGATGAATTCTATGCGGTGATTCAGAGCATTGCTAGAAATGAAAATATTAAAACAGTTTTAGAGATTGGTTCATCTTCAGGAGAAGGAAGCACTGAAGCCTTTGTTACAGGAATGCGGCAAAATCCCAACAAGCCTGTTTTGTTTTGCATGGAGGTATCAAAAACTAGATTTCAGGAGTTAGAAAAGAGATATAAAAATGACAATTTCGTTAAAGTTTATAATATATCGTCTGTGTCGGTAGAAAGCTTTCCTGACAAAAAGCAAGTTATCGATTTTTATTATAATACTAATAATAATCTTAAAATTTATCCATTAGAGCGTGTTATTGGCTGGCTTGAGCAAGATATTGAGTATGTAAAGGAGTCTGGATTTTCTGGAAATGGCATCAGAAAAATCAAACAAGAAAATAATATTGAACATTTTGATGTCGTCTTAATTGATGGTTCGGAATTTACTGGTATTGCCGAACTATGTGAGGTTTACGGTGCAAAATATATTTTTTTAGATGATATTACAACCTTTAAGAATTATCATAACCATCAAGAACTACTGACAGATAAAAATTATGAATTAGTAGTTCAAAATAGTTCTCTCAGGAATGGATACTCTATTTTTAAAAAAATTGACTATCCAGAAACTTGTTTTTCTGCTCATGAAATGGCTGAACAAAAACTTGTTAGCAGACTTGTTAAACCTGGAATGTTAGTGTTTGATATAGGAGCTAATATAGGTGATTATTCAGTTTTATTTAGTAAGTTAGTAGGATCTTCCGGAAAAGTATATTCATTTGAGCCAACTTTAAGTACATTCAATAAAATACAAGAAAGATTACTAAGCTTAGATAAGCATAACATTAACTCATATCAGAAAGCCGTTTTCTCGCATAACACTCAAATAGAATTTCATGAATTTCCAGATGAGTTTTCTGCGTGGAATAGCATTGGTGTACCACAAATGTTAGACCCAGCAGGTTCTGGAAAATATGTTCCTATTGTGAATACAGAAATTGTAGAAGCAATAACTATAGATTCATTTTGTCAAAACAATAATATTGACAGAATTGATTATTTAAAAATAGATGTTGAAGGTGCAGAAAGTGATGTATTACAGGGAAGCGTTGAACTATTAAGACAAAAGAAAATTGGTTTTATCCAGTTTGAAATATCACAAAAAATGCTGGAGGGATTAAACCGTGACGCTAAACATACATTTGATATTTTAACGGAAAATGGTTACGAGTGTCACCGCATAAATTTAAATGGAGAATTTGGAGAAAAAGTAACGGATTCAAATTCTTTTTACGAAAATTATATTGCTTTTCCCTCGTTACCAATTCACTTTTTTACCATTGTTCTTAATGGGCAACCGTTTATTCGTTATCACATTGAGATTTTCAAGCAACTACCTTTTAAATGGCATTGGCATATTGTTGAAGGAGTAGCTGAATTAAAGCATGACACTAGTTGGAGCGTCCAATTGGGTGGACATATTAGTGATGAATTTCATCAAAAGGGACGTAGTTGTGACGGCACTACAGAATATATAGATGAACTTGTAAAACTCTATCCAGAAAATGTCACAGTCTATCGTCAACCAGAAGGTATCTTCTGGGATGGAAAAAGAGAAATGGTGAATGCACCACTTCCAAATATTCAAGAAGAATGTTTATTGTGGCAGATAGATGTTGATGAACTATGGACATTAGAACAGATTTGTACTGTTAGAGAAATGTTCATTAGTAATCCTGATAAAACAGCTGCTTTCTACTGGTGCTGGTATTTTGTAGGTGAAAAATTAATTATTAGTTCTCGTAATTGCTATGCACATAACCCTCAGCAAGAATGGTTAAGAACTTGGCGATTCAAACCTGGATATATTTGGGCTGCTCATGAACCTCCTATACTAGTAGAACCTTTAGCTGATGGTAAATATAAAAATTTAGCGGATGTAAATCCTTTTTTGCATCATGAAACAGAAGAAAATGGTTTAGTATTTCAACATTTTGCTTACGTCACTCAAGAACAACTAAGATTTAAAGAAAAATACTACGGCTATAAAAATGCTGTTGGAAGATGGAATTGTTTGCAAGCGAATGATAGATTTCCAGTTTTGCTAAAGGAATATTTTCCTTGGGTTTACGATGAAACCCAAGTAGATAATGCACTAAAATATGGAGTAGTGCCAATTGCTCAAAAAAATAATGATCATGATTGGCGATTTTTACAACCAGAAGAAGTACAACAACAAATTTCGGAAATTAGTAAACCATCACCAATATTTCTCATTGATGCTATCTTTTTCCAACTTTATCAAACTGGAATTGCTCGTCTTTGGAAATCTTTATTACAAGAATGGTCAAACACTGAATTTGCAAAACATCTGATTGTAGTTGATCGTGCTGGTACTGCACCTAAATTTGCAGATATTAAGTATTTGAATTTACCTCGTTATAATTATAAAGATATCAATCATGAACGAGAATTACTTCAGCAAGTATGTGATCAAGAAGGTGTAGATTTATTTATTTCATCTTACTACACAACACCTCTCACAACGCCTTCTGTATTCATGGCCTATGACATGATTCCAGAAGTAATTGGATGGGATATGAGTAATCCCATGTGGCAAGATAAACAACACGCAATAGAACACGCCTCTGCTTATATAGCTATTTCTAACAATACAGCATTTGACTTAGTAAAATGCTTTAATCATGTATCTTCAAGTTCAATTACAGTAGCTTACTGTGGGGTTAGCAGCACTTTTGTTCCATCTAAATTAGATGAGATCAGCATTTTTAAGACTAAGTATGCTATAACCAAGCCTTACTTCTTATTATCTGGCGTTGGTGCTGGATATAAAAACAGTATTTTATTCTTCCAAGCCTTTTCTG
The DNA here is from genome assembly GCF_050235535.1 of Aliinostoc sp. HNIBRCY26. Lineage (GTDB taxonomy): Bacteria > Cyanobacteriota > Cyanobacteriia > Cyanobacteriales > Nostocaceae > Trichormus. Next base: position 3,646,836 of record NZ_CP189852.1, on the reverse strand, counting down.
AACTTGTGAGCAGCTACGGTTTTGATATTGTTGTTACAGGTGGTGGAGGCTCATTAGACTCTCACTTTAGAGAATATACATTTGGTAGTGTTGTTCATACTTTAAAACTAAGTGACGAAGAATTAGCAACGGCTTACTCTGGTGCTGTCGCTCTAGTTTATCCTTCTAAATATGAAGGTTTTGGAATGCCTATTATTGAAGCAATGGCTTGTGGTTGTCCTGTGATTACTTGTCCTAATGCTTCCATTCCAGAGGTAGCAGAAGATGCAGCAATATACGTCAATGATGATGATGTAGATGGATTAGCAAATGCACTATGTGAAGTACAAAAGCCTGCTATTCGCCAATCATTAATTACTGCTGGTTTAGCACAGGCGAAGAAGTTTTCCTGGTCAACAATGGCAGAAATTGTTAGTCATACTTTGATTAATACTACCCTTCAGTCATTAAATTTAAGAGAAATTAATTTAATTATCTTCCCAGATTGGTCAGAATCAGAAGATTTAATCTGTTTAGAGTTAGCCCAAGTAATCAAGACACTAGCAATTCACCCAGATAGTAGCAAAACCACTTTATTAATTGAGGCGACTAATATATCAACTGAAGATGCTGAGTTATTGTTATCTAGTGTAACTATGAATCTGCTCATGGAAGAAGATTTAGATATTTCTGATGGATTAGTAATTTCTTTGCTAGAAAATTTAGCCGATATCCAATGGCAGGTTTTAATACCGCAAGTTCATGGCAGAATTATTTTAGAACATGAAAACCGAGAAGCATTAGTAAAAGTAAAAGCAGAAAATATCACGGCTTATGAACTAACAAGTTTTAGCCAAGTACAAGAAGAAGAGTTTTTTTTTACCTGAGTCATAAGTTATATAATGGTGGTAGATGGCAAGAAGCGATCGCAGCGTATCAAAAATTAATTGAATTAGGTCATTCAAGTGCAGATATATACTGGCATTTAAGCCAGTGTTACAGAAATCTAAACTTACTAGAGGAGTATTTTCAAACTCTAGAAGTAGGAATTAATCATTATCCTACAGATGGTAGGCTACATTTTACATTAATTATTGATTTACGCCGCAATGGCTACACTCAAGCAGCAATTGACTGTGCGGAAAAAGCTTGCCAATACTTACCTGATGACTATACTTTTCAACTGCTGAAGTATTTAACAGTTCCGACTATTTACAACAATCCCGAAGAAATATTATTTTATCGTCAACGCTATACTCAAGGACTACAGAAGTTAATTGAGCAAACCAGCCTACAAAGTGTTGCAGATAAAGAAAATGCTTTAGCGGGTATCAGTAGGCTAACGAATTTTTATCTGTCTTATCAAGCTCAAAATGATGTAGATTTACAACGCCTATATGGAAAGTTAGTGCATGAAATTATGTCAGCCAACTTTCCGCAATGGATAGTACCCTTATCTATGTCCCAACTCGAAACAAACCAAAAAATTCGGGTTGGTTATGTTTCCCATTATCTGCATTCTTACAGTGGCACACTTTGGTTAACTGGTTGGTTAAAATACTGCAATCATAACAACTTTGAAATTTACTGTTATTACACAGGTAATGAACCAGATGCAGTAACTGATAAATTTAGAGAATATAGTGATTTTTTCCACCATATTCCTCACGATTTATCTAGTGTCTGTGAACAAATAATTGCCGATAAAGTGCATATTTTAGTTTATCCAGAAGTTGGGATGAATCCTCAAAATCTGCTCATGGGTGCTTTGCGACTTGCACCTGTACAATGTGTAGCATGGGGACATCCAGTAACTACTGGTTTACCAACAATTGATTACTTCTTATCTAGCCAATTAATGGAAGCAGAAAATGCCCAAGAACATTATTCAGAAAAATTAATTCTTTTACCTAATATTGGCGTTTCATACCCCAAGCCATATATTCCACCTGTTGTAAAAAGTCGTGCTGACTTTGGCTTATCAGATGATGATATTCTCTACTTATGCTGCCAAGCACCGTTTAAATATTTACCACAATACGATTTTATTTTTGCAGAAATAGCGTCTCATGTACCACAAGCGAAATTTATATTTTTGCGGGGTACTTTATTGCAAGAACGTCTGCAACGAGCTTTTGCAAATTTGGGTCTAAATTTTCAAGATTACTGCGTATTTTTAAATATTCCTGAAAGACTGGATTATCTGATGATTAACCTGCTATCAGATATTTACTTAGATACATTTACCTGGTCTGGTGGTAATACTACCTTAGAAGCGATCGCTTGTAATCTTCCTGTAGTTACTCGTCCTGGTGAATTTATGCGGAGTCGTCACTCTGATAGTTTTTTAAAAATGCTAGGAGTGACTGATACTATCGCTGATAATGAACAGGAATATATTGATATTGCCGTTAAATTAGCGCAAAATCCAGATTGGCGACATGAGATTTCAGAACGTATGAGTCAACGTCATGATCAATTATTTGATGATCAGGTTTGTGTCGCAGCTTTGGAAGCATTCTATAAACAAGTCGTGAAATTAACGTGAATTCGATGACCTCTCCCCAAACCCCTCTCCGACGCGGAGAGGGGCTTAAATATCCAGGACTTACGCAACTGGCACAGTGCGATCGCTAGCCAGTAGTACATAGGTATTGATTTAGCGAGAATGTGTTTGATTGGTTTGACTCGAATTAGTAACAATAAATAGTGATGTATCTTGTTGTTAAAAATTTTATGAGAAAATTGATAGAAGTACATCAAAAAGTTGGTTAGTGATGAAATTTACTAAACTTAATTATTGTCAATATTTACTTAGCAGTCAAATTAACTATACAATCACTAATCTAGCAGAACATTTGTCAAATATTAGTCATGACAAAATTAATTATTATTTAAGAAATGAAAAATTAACTCCTCGTTTACTTTGGGATAATGTCAAAGATTTAATTGTCACTGACGAGGATGCTTATATTATATTTGATGATACAGTTTTAGATAAAAGATTTTCTGAAGAAATAGAAATAGTACGAAGGCAGTATAGTGGTAATGAACATGGTGTTGTTAGAGGGATAGGAATAGTAAGTTGCATATATGTTAATCCTAAAACTCTCAATTTCTGGGTAATAGATTATCGAATTTTCAATCCAGAAAATGATGGTTTCAGCAAGATTGACCATGTGAAAAATATGCTCCAAGGGCTTGTATATCAAAAGATTCTACCTTTCAATACAGTTTTAATGGATACTTGGTATGCGGTCAATAATTTAATGCTTTATATCGATAGTCTAGATAAAGTTTATTATTGTCCTTTAAAGACTAATCGTTTAGTAGATGATAGTTTTGGTAGAGAAAAATATAAGAATATTGAATCTCTAGAATGGAGTCAGGAAGATTTAAAATGTGGTAAAATCATAAAAATTAAAGGATTCCCTGCTGAGAAAAAAGTGAAACTTTTCCGGGTTACTATCTCTACCGATAGGACGGATTATGTCGCAACAAACGATTTATCTCAAAGTTCTACGGATGTTACACAACAGGTGTGTAAAATTCGTTGGAAAATAGAGGAGTTTCATCGAGAAATAAAGCAACTAACTGGTATTGAATCATGTCAATGCCGTAAAGCCCGTCTTCAAAGAAATCATATTGCTTGCGCTATGTTAGTTTGGCTAAGACTGAAAAGTTTAGCTTATCAAACAGGTCAAACTATTTACAAGCTCAAGCACAATTTGCTTTCTAATTATTTAATTGAGCAACTAAAACGTCCAGATATTGCTATGTCTTCTCTGTAGTTTTTGGGCGCTCGGTGCGCGAAGCTCACCATTGCTTGTGCCAGTTGCGTAAGTCCTGATATCTTGAAACTCAACGAAAAATGAAGGTTTTGAAGCCTCTCTCCTTGCAGGGGAGAGGTTTGGAGAGGGGTTTTTAAATCCGTCGAACTCACCGAACCTCCTCGCTGCGGAAGCCCCTGGCTTGAGACATGGGGAGGAAGCAGCAGGCGATTGAAATAGCCGTCCCAAAATACTTGTGTTTCATGAGATAATGAGTGTATGTCGAAATGAGCAAGGCACTGTGCAACCCGACAGAAACGGCTTCAGCCAGTAGACATAAAGACTGTCGCGTAGTCTTGACAGGGTAAAAACATATTGCTTGCCAAGGGCAAAACAATGTGTTTTTGGGGCGTGGGGATGAGTACATCCTCTGTTTAATCGTAACCGCGCCCAGAGGTTCGAGGGATAGTGTTGCGAAACCTGAACAGGAGTCCAACCGCTATTTCTCAGGGCTGCTAAAAGCCCCCGAATTTTATTCGTGGGGAATGCGTTACTACGAACTCATATATATTTCCCACATTTGGGTAAAGGCTTTCTCCATTTCGCGGGTAAACTGCTTACCATTCCATAGAGGTGATGTTTTTCTCGACTGTCTTAACTTCCAAGCCACTTGTTGTCTTAAGGCTTCATCTTTACCTAAACGCACACCCCACTCTACATATTCCTCATCAGTCCAAGCAATTCCTTCTGTAACACCAGCATTCATCATCATGGTGTAGCTGTTGCGTGCTGCAAATTGCTCACCTACTTTTGTCACCATAGGAATACACATCCACAAAGTTTCTAAAGTGGTTGTAGCTCCATTGTAAGGATAGGTATCTAAAACTATATCCGCAACATCCAAATTAGCCCGGTGGACTGATTCTGCAATTACACCAGGAAGAAATCTAAATTTTGCTGTATCTACACCTTCTTCTTCTGCTAGCTGATCAAAAAACTTTTTAATAGATTCTTCATCAGATAGTCCTTTAATTAAGAAATAGCTATTGGGAACTTCTTTAATAATTCTCAATTGCAGTCTAGTAATCTCTGGATGTCGCTTAAAACCTCGTTGAGCAGAGAAATATACAACAGCATCATGAGGAATGTCTAATTCCTCACGAGTGATTGTAGGTACACTCACTTCAAAACCATCTACAGCTACGTAGGTTTGAGGTAAACGCCAAATTTTCTCACTGTAATATTCTTGCGCTGATTCTGGTAATACATAAGGATCTGCAATAAAATAATCCACCGATGGACTTCCTGAAGCATCCCAGCCTAACCAAGTAACTTGAACTGGTGCAGGTTTCATGCACATAACTTCACAACTAATATCTAGAGTAATACTATCTAAGTCGATTAAAATATCAATTTCATCCTGATAGATTTCTTCAGCAATCTCAGCAGTTTTATTGGATTTATATGCTTTATCTACTTTGCTAAGATACCATTCATGCAAAGGATCGCATTCTGGGTTTGTACTAATAATATAAGCATTAATTTCAAATTTATCATGGTCATGATACTGAAATAGCCACCGAGCTAACCAACCTACCGAATGACTTCTCAGGCAATAAGATAGATATCCTATTTTTATTTTTTTGTCAGTTCTTTTTAAAGTTTTTCTTTCTAAATTTCCATGAAAATATTTCTCTACTTGTTCCTTTGCATAATTTCCTATATTGAGATGACAAAGCTGTAGTAAGCGATTTTGAATATTTCTATTTCTGCTAGGATTGTCTTCAATGTATGGGGCAAAAAAATTAGCATTAAACAATCGGGATATTCTTACATTATCAAGTTGTGTAGGTTGATTTTCAATCAGAGATAATATTAGTGATTCTTGTGTTTTGTTTACAGCATAAGATTCTTCCCAATATCCGCCTGCACTCATTAAACCACGCAGAACTTGACGGTTTGCAAAAACCTTATCTGCAAATTCTTCTACTAGAGAAGAGTATAATTTTGCTGTTTCTATACCTTTGCTAAATTCGTTAGCATTTTGATAAAAACTAGCTAATTGACCTATAACCTCAGTATTATTAGGACTTAAGCTTAAATAAATCTCACAGATACGTGCAGCTATTCCTGGTAGACGTTTAGAGTAGGCAAGTTCTATAGCAGATGGTAGTAAAATAGTTAATAAATCGGTGACATTATTTTGACAATAAGGTACACAGACATTGACAAAATCTAAGGTTGAAAGATGTGCAGGAGCATAATCTAAAGTAGTTTTGAGAACCTGCATTAATAAGTCTAAATTAACTTCTATGGTAGATTCATCCTTGAGAATATCAATTATTCCCAAATCCTGTAAATCATTATCATAAGTTTCTAACTTGATATATAGTAAAACCAGATGTAAGAGGTTATGAATCTCTTGAGGAGAAAATTCTTTGATATTGCGGCGAATTTTTTCAGCGATAGTATACTGCTCTTGTTCCTCCTGACGTTCGGCTTCCGTCTTTAAAATTGTGATTAACTCTGCATTCCAAAGATCAACTTGTTCTGCTTCTCCATCCATCATTGCCATGAACCAAGTTGTTTGAGCTTCTACTTCCTGCCCTTGTAAGAGTAAAATTAATCCCAAATACCAATAGTAGGATTTGATATCAGGCTCTATAGCAATTGCTTCTTCATAAAGACTTGCAGCTTGAATGTAATTACCTGTAAGAAAATATTTTTCTGCACGCTCATGGTATTGGTTGGGATTAGTTAAGGAAAGCATAGAATAGACCATAGATTTGTGAAACTGGGCATTCAGAACTAGAGTATGAATTAGGTGGAAAATATCACTGTCAATTGATCGCAGAAGTTGGGTAATGTCATCAAAACACTACCCAACAAAGAAAATTATGTGAACTTACTAGGAATAATTTTTAGTAAATGATCTTGTTTCTTTTATCTAGCCAAAGAAACAAAGTTTGTTGCACAACTTGTACCAAATGTGGTGACATCAGCTACAGTTTGGCTGGGGCCTGCTGTCTCACAAGCTATCGCTAATGTCAGAGCTTCTGAAGTAGCACTGTTGCCTTGGGTTGTACCAACTAAACCGTAGTAAGATTTAAGTGCTGGCTTGTAAGCTACGCCTTTAAATTGAGCTGCACTTGAACCAGTACCAGTGATGCTATATTGATAATTTTCAGATTGAGTTTTGATACCTACTTGTAATTCATCCAGGTTGGTAGCAAATTTTTGGTATTCTAAGTAGTAAGCTTGTTGAGAACGGTTAACTGTACCTACGTAGTTTCTCGCTTCGGACTGTTTGGCTTTGTTTACCTGTCCGAGTAGCGAAGGTAACGCGATCGCAGCTAGTACACCGATGATAATTACTACTACTAGCAGTTCAATTAAGGTAAAACCTTCTTCTTCTCTGTTCTTACGGTTGCTGAGGTGTTGTAAAAATTTTGCTTGTAATTCTGGCTTGAGCATGGGTCTCTCCTGAAGTTTGGGGTAAGTAGTTCGCGATCGCTCTGTTCTAAAAAGAACTTACCCAGTTACAAACGGCAACCTATCACTCCAGTAAAAAATTTTCTCTAGAAAATTCTATTTACGTATATATACTAATAAAAATTCCTCTGAGGAAAGAGAACTCAGGTATATATCCTGTTTTCTACTGATGATTTTTTATTTGATTCACCTGTAAAAACAAGGCGCGCTCTGTTTTGGGAGTTGCCATTGGCGAGTATAGCTAGTTATGCTATATTAAACGTAGTCGTTATGAGTTCGGATAATTATTATGACTAATCAGACTGTAGAGAACTTAGTAATTATCGGTTCTGGGCCAGCAGGTTACACTGCGGCGATTTATGCTGGACGAGCTAACTTAAAACCTGTGGTATTTGAAGGTTTCCAAGCTGGGGGATTACCTGGTGGACAGTTGATGACGACGACGGAAGTAGAGAATTTTCCTGGATTTCCACAAGGGATTACCGGGCCAGAGTTAATGGATAAAATGAAGGCGCAAGCGGAACGTTGGGGAGCTGAGTTATATACAGAAGATGTAATTTCAGTTGATTTGAGTCAACGCCCTTTTACTATCCGTTCCGAAGAAAGGGAAGTCAAGGCGCATACTATTATTATTGCCACTGGTGCAACAGCCAAGCGTTTAGGCTTACCCAGTGAACATCAATTCTGGAGTCGGGGAATTTCAGCTTGTGCAATTTGTGATGGCGCAACCCCAATCTTCCACGGTGCAGAGTTAGCAGTGGTTGGTGCTGGTGACTCGGCGGCGGAAGAGTCGATTTATTTGACCAAGTATGGCTCAAAAGTCAATTTGTTAGTGCGTTCTGATAAAATGCGGGCTTCTAAAGCCATGCAGGATCGAGTATTGAGTAACCCCAAAATCCAAGTCCATTGGAACACCGAAACTGTGGATATATTCGGTAATGGTCACATGGAAGGGATAGTAGTCCGCAATAACAAAACCGGTGAAGAAACTAAGCTCTCAGCCAAGGGCTTATTCTACGCCATTGGACACACTCCCAACACATCTTTATTTAAGGGACAGCTAGAACTAGACGAAATAGGTTACATCGTTACTAAACACGGTTCACCAGAAACCAGTGTCGAGGGTGTATTTGCGGCGGGTGACGTACAAGACCATGAATATCGCCAAGCAATTACGGCTGCTGGTAGTGGCTGCGCGGCGGCGTTGCTGGCGGAACGTTGGTTATCTGCTAATGGTTTGATTCAGGAATTCCATCAACAACCGACAATTAATAATGAATTAGAACCCCAGCCAACTGCGAAGAAAACGGAAGCAGAACAAGCGGCGGAATTTAATTTAACAGCAACTCGCCATGAGGGTAGTTATGCCTTAAGGAAATTATTCCACGAAAGCGATCGCCTGTTGGTTGTCAAATACGTCGCCCCAGGTTGCGGCCCTTGCCATACCCTCAAGCCCATACTTAATAAAGTAGTCGATGAATTTGACGGTAAAGTTCACTTTGTCGAAATTGACATCGACAAAGACCGCGACATCGCCGAAAACGCTGGCGTAACAGGAACACCAACCATCCAATTTTTCAAGAATAAAGAACTACTCAAGGAAGTCAAAGGTGTGAAGCAAAAAAGCGAGTATCGCCAATTGATTGAAAATAATATTTAGGGAATTGGGAATTGGGAATAGGGCATGGGGCATGGGGCATAAAAATAAAAATCTACCTTGTCCACCTTCCAGTCCCCAGTCCCCAGTCCCTAATCTACCGAATCTTTCTGACTATCCTTGGGTGAAATCTGACTTGGCACATTCCGCATTCTATTCATTTGCGTGAGAGCATACCTGGCTGTAGCTTGAACTTCAGCATCAGGATCATCTAGGGCGTGGGTTAGCATTTGACTCATCTGTCCCATTAAGTCGTAAACACGGGTCAAGTCGCGGATGGCATTTTGGCGAACTTTCGGGCTTTCATCTTGCATCGAGACAGCTAAAGCCCGATTAATAGGTTTGAGTGTGCGAATATTAATTTCTGACAAAGCAGCCAAAATTAAACTGCGCTGTTGGGAATCAGCATCAATTAACAGGTTAACTAATGGTTGAATGGCGCGTGAATCCCCTTGTTGACCTAAATCCCAGATGGCTTTATGTCGCTTACTGGGATCGGGACTGCGTAAATCTTTAATTAATTCATCAACAATATTGAGTTTAGTGATGCGGGAAGTTGTTTCTACAGGGGGCATCACTGTTGTCGAAACTGATGCAGATGATGTGGACGAATTGGGAGTTTGAGCCGTATTTTCTTGAGTAACTATTGTTTTTTCGGCTTCTGGTAAGGCTAATGGAATTCTCTCTTCATTGGCTGGACTTAGAGCCTTTGTCTGTTTAGATTGTGGTAATTTTTCTTCTTTGTTCTGCTCATACCATCTCAACAAAAACAGAATAGCCCCAAGACTTCCTAATGTTCCTAAGCCCAAAGTTAACCACCAAATCAAGTCTTGATAGTTGGACTGGGGTTTTTTGTTAGTCGTTATGGTCGAATTGGCGGTTTGATTGATAGGAGAGATAGCCATTTGACTGGTTTTCGCCGCCACCAAGACCTGCAAAGCCGCTTGGGTGGTTTGGTCGGCAAAACCATCTACTCTTTTTAAACCCTTGGTTGTTTGAAATTTAGCTACAGCACGTTTTGTACTTTCACCGTATTTTCCATCAATTAGGCCATCATAGTACCCCAACTCCTTCAATTGAGTTTGCAGTGTTCGTACATTTGACCCTTGACTGCCTGGAGTGAGAATAACCTGCTTGCTTGGTCTGGTGGTACTGACTTGTGCCAGATACCGGACTTCGGGTGCTAAGTTAGGTGCAATTGCGCTGGCGCGATTTAAGTAAAAACCCAGGCAAGAAACATAGGTGATGATTAAAATTGAGGAGCGGTATAGCCTCATATTAAATTCAAAGTAGCAGCCTAAACGTGCTGGGTAGGTGACAGAATCTTTCTAAATATTAGCTTTTATACTGACAAACAAAGTTGGATTTTTGGTAAACCAAGTTAAATTCTTTTACCTGATGACATCATTTATATACATCTTGTTTCTGGTTTTGGCATAAATAGTTTATACCATAATCAGGTTCAGATGCCGCTACTATTAGGAACTTCCAATTAATTAAACAAACAGCAGAGGGCGTAGGGGAAGCAGAGGCAGTAAACTAAAGCAGAATTTCCAATGGTCATACCATTGGGAAAAGAGCATCGGACAGCAAATTAGGGTAGGGTTTCTGGTTCAGATTTTCTTACAGATACAGTTACCGGATTAAGCTGCTTAGTGGATACTTCTGTTAGTTGTGTCGGCTGTATGTTAGTTACTTCTTCCACAGTCAGATTTTGACTTTGTCCTGCTAAATTATCACGCTGATTGATGAGGTAAATACTGATTAACGTCAGAAATACTCCTACCCATTGCAATGGACTGAGGACTTCTGAGAGTAGGAGATGACCGAATAGGAGGGCAAAAACTGGTGTGAGAAAAGTGAGAGAACTTAGACTAGTGAGACTGCCACTTTGAGCAAAGTAGAAAAATAGAGCGTAGGCGATCGCACTCCCGAATACCGTAGCATAACCTAAAGCCCACCAGTCACCATTGACTAGATTTTGCCACTGCTGGGATTCTACAACTGATGACGCGCCCCACAATGGCAAGCCACCTATAATCATATGCCAGCCTGTAGCGGTTACAGGGTCGGCATACCGAGTCACAAATCTAATTAACACCGTCCCCACAGCCATCGACAAAGCCGCCAACAGCATTAACCATTCGCCCCTAGCAAAGAAGTTTTGCCAGTCGCCAACAGGGACATCTGCACCAGTACCCAATAACCCGAAAATCCACTCATCTGGTAAGCCAATCAAACTAATACCACTGACTCCCAAACCTAACCCTAACCATCCCCATAAACCAATACGTTCTTGAAATAGCCACAACGACAGCAAGGCTACAGCCAGAGGTTGGGAATCAATCATCACTGAACCTAAACCGGCACTGGTTCTGACTAATCCTTCGGCTAAAAATCCCTGAAATAATGTGCCATCAATTAAACCGAAAAGACTAATCCACAGCCATGCTTTCCAACCAGTGGGCTGGGGCTTACCCATGAGTGCAGCGACGATTAAAATTAATACTCCTGCCGGTAGCAAGCGCACTCCTGCCATAAACAATGGTGTTGTATGGGGGATGACTCCTTTCATCGCTACCATCGCCGTTCCCCAGAGGAAAAAAGGGGCGATGAGTAATAAAGGAGATAGGGGTAGTTTAGATGCACTGAGTTTCAGTTGCATGAGTTTGCTGATACCTTTGGTTAACAGGTGCAGAGATTGCTTTAACCAATTCTACCCAATTGTGACTTTTTGTGAAGGAAATAATACTTAGGGGATTGGGGACTGGGGATTGGGGACTGGGGCATTAATAACTATCAAGCCAACAAAATCATCAGAATTTCCCACCCCTACACCCCTATAGATTTTGTCGATAGGCGATCGCCGCATAAAATGGATCTCCCCCTGGTACACCCAACCATTGCAAGAAATTGGGTGCAGTAGATTTACTGACAATAATTTCTGGGGTGGTAAATCCTGGTACAGAGTTAAAGTAGCGTTTCACTAATTCCACTCGCCCTTGTTCGGAATTATCCCGCCAAGCTTGAATGGCTTTTTGAAAGAACATCCGATTAGAAAAGCTAAAAATTGCTACACCACCAGGTTTCAAGATGCGGTGAATTTCAGAAAAAATGGCTTCTGGATATTGTAAATATTGTACGGAAACACAATTAATTACAGCATCGAAATCTTGATCTGGCAGAGGTAAGGCGGGATTTTCGTTAAGATTCTGGACGAAATAATGATTTAAGCGGGGGTTACGGGCTAATTCTTCCGCGTTAAGTCCATGTCCCTCTACATGGGCAAATTCTATCTCATCGGGTAAATGAGACACCCAACTGCTCATCATATCAAGTATGCGGGTGTTGGGTTGGAGTCTTTCTCTATATAAGTCTGTTAGCTGTTGGATAAAACCTTCATCAACATGGGTGACGAAGCGGGGATAGGAGTAAAACAGTTTGTCGTCTGTATCGTCTAATTTGAGTCGTTGATCAGGTTTTAGTAACATAATTTTGGTTCAGAAAAGTTTTTTCACTAAATCTGTGCAACTTCGGGTATTCTTTGAGCAGGCTATATTTAACATATTTTAATAACAGCCGGATACTTCTACCAATTTATGCAGCATCCCGTGTTGTATAGGCTAAAATTTTTACCCCCTCTTTGGCAAAAAATCAGCGAGTCAGCCATATTTCCCTATGGGAGTTTGCTGGTTTGGACAATTCCCCTATTACTGTTCAACTCAGGGGAAAATAGCGTGATGGCGCATGATGAGGGGTTATATGCTTGGCGCGCCCGTCAGATGTATGATTCTGGTGACTGGGTTGCACCTTGGGGTAATACTCATCATAAAACACCTGGTTTTTATTGGTTAGTTGCGGCTTTTTATAAGCTATTAGGAATTAGCGAATTTAGTACCAGATTACCTAACATGATATTTGGGATTTTCTGCCTATTGCTCACCTATGAACTAGGCAAAATCATGATAGGTAAAAAGTTAGCTTGGTTAGCTAGTGCGATTTTGAGTATAGAATTTCTCTGGCTGCAATATTGTCGGTTAGGTACGCCTGATGTACCAACTATTTTTCTGATACTTTTAGCTATTTATACTTTTATTCAAGCAGAAGAACATCCGAAATATAAATATATTTTAGGATTTATTGCGGGTTGTAGTTTAAGTCTGGGCTTCTTGATGAGAAGCTTTATGATTGTTCTACCAACTGTTGCTTTATCGCCCTATCTAATTGTTAAACATCGTCGTCATCGACATCTCACTAACCCTTGTTTATATCTAGGTTTATTTGTAGGATTAATCCCGACTTTGGTTTGGTTATGGTTTAATTGGCAGCGTTATGGTAATGATAGTTTTGCTGCTTTATTTGGCTTTGTTGTCGAGTTGGGTTCTGAAGAACGTCAGGGGAATAACTTTATCTTCTATTTTTGGAATGTGCCAATAAAGGCTTTCCCTTGGGTGTTTTTGAGTCTTTTGGGTTTATTTTTAGTAATTCGCCGTCCTGTCCCTAATTATCAACTAATACTCGTTGGGTTTCCTGTAGTTTTATTTGGGGAACTGAGTATTTTTTCCACAAGATTATCACACTATAGTTTACCACTACACCCATTTATCGCTTTACTCGCAGCAGTTGGTTTAGATTGGTTGGGTAGAGTTTATGAATTGGGATATACCAAGAAAAAACATTTACTACAAAAAGCTAATATTCCCCGAATTTTGAGCTATGCTTTCGGCCTTCTCGGCTTTCTATTGATAGTTGCATCTATATTGGTATTTACTTGGGGCGATCGCAAATACTCACTCATCGGTTTCATTGTCGGTTTAAGTTGGTTAATTTTGCCCATAGTCTGGGATATGCGTCACCGCTTTGGTTATAAGTTTCTCACCGCTAACTATTGGATAGCTGGTTGGTTAATTCCCTGTTGGTTAGCTTTAGCGATGGTGGGGAGTTTGGGTTTATTGAGTGACTATAACCCAAACTACAGAGCTTTCTTACATCAAAGCGCGATCGCCTCGATTTTACAAACTCACCCGATTCATTTCGTCAATATGGGCGGTAAAAATGCCGTCCTCCTAAGATTTTACACCCCCACCCACGGTCAAAGAGTAGAGACAATTACCCAACTCCCTACCCCTAGCTATGCTTGGGTTTACAAAGCCACACCATCCCAATTATCCAGCAGACCACACCGCGTCATCGGTTCAATCCAAGACTACAAGTTAATTCAAATTTTACCCAGTAAATAATGCCCAATCCCCAAAATATTGCTAAAAATGTCAAATCAATTTATGATTAATACTACGTACACTAAATATTTTCCATGATTGCTCAACCCGATCATTCTTCTACATTGGCATCGTGGCAACAAAATCTCGCGCCATACAATTTGGGTTATAGAATTAAGCTGCTTTCACAATTACTGAGTCGCAAATTCACTGAAAGATTAGAACCATTCGGACTAACACCATTTCATTGGTTAGTTTTATGCTGTTTGTGGCAAGAAGATGGTTTACCGACTTCTAGCATTGGGGAAAAATTGCAACAAGTCGGGGGTACCCTCACGGGGGTACTAGATCGGATGGAAGAACGCGGTTTAGTGCGTCGCGAACGGGATACGCACGATCGCAGAATTTGGCGGATTTGGCTAACTGATGCTGGACGAGAATTAGAAACCATCCTACCTCCAATTGCAGCAGAGGTGCGTGAAGAGGCTATGCAAGGTGTTTCCATAGCTGATCGTGAGATGTTTTCCCAAATTCTTAATCAGGCGATCGCTAACCTATCTTAAGTATTGCGGCTTTATCATCCAACTGGGTGAAGAAATCATACTGTTTTTTTCAGAAAATACTACGTACGCTAATTTTTAGCATAAAAAACTATAGTTTCTGTATATTACGTATTTGAAATATTTACTTTGATACAGAAACAATTCCATAATTCGATTCAGTAAACATAATTCATGAATTATCAAAAACAGCTGCAACTACCTGCATTTAGATCCAGAAATTACCGTCTGTTTTTTGTAGGACAAGGAATTTCCTTAATTGGGACATGGATGACGCAACTAGCTACGGTTTGGCTAGTGTATGGTTTGACACACTCAGCATTGATGTTAGGGCTAGTGGGATTTACCAGTCAAATTCCCAACTTTTTTCTTGCTCCCTTTGGTGGGGTATTCGTAGATAGATTTTCGCGGTATCGTACCTTAATTGCTACCCAAATCCTAGCGATGATTCAATCTCTAGCATTAGCGGTATTAGTTTTCACGGGTGTTGTGCAAATTTGGCACATCATTGCCTTAAGCTTATTGCAGGGATTTATTAACGCCCTGGATGCACCTGCTAGACAAGCCTTCGTTCCCGAATTAGTGGAACGCAGAGATGATTTAGCCAATGCGATCGCTATTAATTCCACTATGATTAACGGTGCGCGATTAATTGGCCCAGCCATTGGCGGTTTATTAATAGCTCAGATCGGTGTAGCTTACTGTTTTTTAGTCGATGGACTCAGCTATATTGCGGTTATCGGTGGTTTATTGGCGATGAATGTCAAACCCTTAAAAATATCGATAACTCCAGGTAATCCCTTACAAAAAGTCGCCGAAGGATTTGTCTATGCTTTTAGTTTTCCACCCATCCGAGCTATTTTATTACTATCAACTTTAGTTAGTTTAATAGGCTTACAAAATACTATTTTAGTGCCGATTTTTGCTGAGACAATTTTAGAAGGTGGCGCAGAAACTTTAGGATTTCTGATGGCTGCTTCAGGACTGGGAGCTTTATCTGGGGGAATTTATTTAGCTACCCGTAGCAGTATAGTTGGTATTGGGAAATTAATTGCGATCGCACCAGCAATTTTAGGTGTAGGATTAATTGCCTTTGCTGTTTCTCGATATTTACCTTTGTCGCTATTTACAATGTTATTTGTCGGTTTAGGCACAATTTTACAAATAGCCGCTAGTAATACATTTTTGCAAACCATCGTCGATGAAGACAAACGCGGTAGATTAATGAGTTTATATACCATGTCATTTTTAGGCATGATACCCGTAGGAAATTTACTGGGAGGATGGTTAGCTAGTCATATAGGCGCGCCTAACACCTTAATTATTGATGGGATAGTTTGTATAATTGGTTCTGTAATTTTCTATAGACAATTACCAGGACTGACAACTGTACGTTCGCTGATTCCTACTTGTAAATCGATAAAATAGCGACCAAACTGTTTCTAGTGATCGCTCCTGTATAGGCAAGAAACGGTAGAACAACGGGAACAAAGATAAATCCTGCGAGCTGGGATTCTATCCACTCACAGTGAAGCACCTGTAACCAGATAAATTCAGATACAGTAATTAGGATAACTCCAGCGATCGCCCCCACCAACACCACGACCACTGATAAAAGGGACTGGGTAGACACAAAGGTGATGCCCCAGTCCCGATAAATGGCATGATTAGGAGCATGAGAAGCAGGCAATCTAGCATTGTTTCATCTCATTGGTGGTTGCATCGCTCAGTCTCGGACGAAATACGATTCGATGTTGTTAAAGGATAAATTGGCTAGATCAGAAGATTCAATATAGAAGTAGAAATTATCACTACAGTTAAAATCATGTTGAAGCTCCAGCAATAAATGTCCCTTAGCTCCTTCTATCTTTTCTTCCACTTCAGAGTGCAGTTCCGGATAGCCACCCAATTTATTAATACGCTGCCGATTGTAGGTCGCTTCATCTTCATAGTCTAAGATCCATTCGTCAAACTCTTCACACAGTTCTATCAGATGTTCAGGAATCTCGAACGAATCATCTAACTGTTGACGAGCAGTCCAGAACACATCTCGCTGCACAAAGAAACTCAAGGTGTAAACCTGGTCATACCATTCCAGGGAGCTAGCGGGTTCTGCTAAAAAGCTAAAGTCGGTGATTAAGTCATTTCTGTCTTTAGAAACGTCGGGGTAATAAAGGACGCGGTGTTGTTCAGGACTCAGCGCACACATCGGGACATCTAAACCCATGTAAAATTGCAAAAGCCCCTGTCGTGGCAAATTAAGACTTTCGATTACCGGCAGATCGGCGCAGTTGATCTGCATGAGAAACATCATCATCTCACCCGTTTCGGCATCAATAGGATAGTTCGTGCCTTTCGGCAGGTAAGGATGACCACCAATTTTACTTTGCCAAAGTTCCAACGGATCGCCACCCCAATCAGAGCCAACGTAGCCCGCAGAATTGAGATGTCCCGCCTCTGTTGCCGTGAATTTGATGTAAGGCACTAAGTTGGCTTCCAGAAATGATCGCAACGGTTCAAATTGGGATGGTAAATCTTCCAAAAACGACGGCATATCGGTTATCTCCTGCGGTGGTAATGGACGCTGCTTAGGTGGGGAACTAGAGTCACCAACGGCTGAACGACAGATGCCGCGTTCAGCCGTTGGTGACTCTAATACTCTGACCTGCTGTAGTTTCAAGCCAGTGGTATCATAGCTCAGATGCAATGTATCCGGTGGGTCACAGGTTTCGAGAGGGTAGAAGAACGATTGATTATTCAAATAAAAAATCATGTCTCTCTCTGGAGTAATGACCAGAACATATTGAAAGACTTGATCCGGCGCAATCGTACTGGGAAATTCGAGCCGTTCTTCCCTATGAAGTGTAAATGCTAACTGCGTTTTCTATCTGACTCAGGTAGTTGGGTATGGTCAGGTAGAGTTAATGCCGATAGAGAAGTCATAGGCACAACCGAGATTGAGTTGAAATTTTATTGTAAATCAGCATCATGAAACACCAGGATTATCTGATGTTTTCAGACGTTGCAAAATTTGCTCAACTTGGTAAACTTTCTCGTTTCGCTGTTGTTTTTTAAAGATATTTAAAGCTTTTTCTAAAGAAGCTTGTGCTTGCTCCCTTTGATTTATTTGCCATAACACCTGACCATAATTAATCAGTGCATCACCATATTCAGGATTAATTTCTAAAGCCTTCTTAAATTCTGTAATGGCTTCATCCCAGCGACTTTGGTTAGCGTAAACTGCACCAATCGCATTATAAGCTAACGCATACCTAGAGTTGATGCGAATGGCTTCGCGGTAAGAACTAATGGCGGCTTCTGGTTGCTGGAGACGCGCAAAGACATTACCTAATTGATAGTGTGCAAAAGTATCTTTAGGATATTTTTTCACAAGTTGACACAGGGCTTTTTGTGCGCCTGGGAAATTACGCTGATTGTATAAATTATTAGCTTGTTGCACCAGCAGCGATCGCTCCTGTGATGTATTATCTTGAAACTGTGCAATCTTTTGTGGTTGTTTAACTTGTGACTTCTTTTGGGGGGTACTTAAAGCTGACTGACAAGCTGACTTTGCTGGTGATTGTTCTTGTGCATGAACCGGAGTTGACAGAACTAGGGGAAGGATACTCAGTGATACACAGCTAAAGGCTTTCAAACATCCTGACAGCAATTGACTGGTCATTTTCATCACTCTCATCCTTTAATCATGTTCTGATCCCCATGATAAACCGAAGTGCGTAATGACTACCCCAGCATCCTTGCTGACTCATTCAATCCTCATTAATGACAATGCAAAACTTGAGCAGCAGTCAACTTGAGATCAGGAAATACCAACGAAGCAATCGCGTTATCCCCTACATACACTTTCTCTTCATAAAAACCCTCTACCCATTCCAGAACCGTCACTTGTTCCTGTATCGGATCAACAATCCAATACTCAGGAATACCCCGCGCCGCATACTCTGATCGCTTGTAGCGATAATCACGACTGCTCTGATTGGGACTTACCACTTCAACCACCAATAACGGCGGTGGCATTTCTGGCATTACCGTAGATCGTTTAGCATCTTCCATCGCAGTTGCCAACTCTTCAGAAAACACCACCAAATCAGGAACACGCACCCGTGAGCCAGTAGTCACAATTTCCGTTTTCATCCGCAACTGAGAAGAGGAGATACCTAATTGCACAAAGCAAATCAGGATAAACATAGCAATTCGTTGATTTCTCTCACTCTCAGCCGGCATCAGCAGTAATTCCCCATCTTCAAACTCATACATTGCATCTGTACCATCGTCATAATTAAAAAACTCTTCCAGAGTCATCTTTACAGATGCAGTTTGGTCTAACGTGATTGCCATAATCACCTTACCTTCTTGGCAAAATATCCGCTTGCTCTATTATCGCAATATCTCCTCTAAGCCCTTAAAGAAGTCTAAATAAAAAAATTACGACTATTGACAACATCCAGCCAACCTTCAATCGCATCCTTTAAATTAGCCATCACTTCTTCTATTGTGTCTCCTTCCGTAATACAACCGGGAAGTGCGGGAACTTCTGCCCAATAGCCACCTTCTGCTGCTGGATGAATAATTGCTCTGATTCTCATACACCTGTTAAGTTAGGTTTTGAGAATATGCTAACAACCATAGCTGTCTGCTCTCAACCGTGGTGCAGGCGATCGCTCACAGGGAGTTTACAGGCTTGTTCCTTTAGTTCTTGCAAAGACATAAGAAAACGCTCGAACAGGGTTTGGCATCTCAATTTTAGTACATTTGAGTATTGAGGCTGCTGGTGTGAAAGTGAAATTGGGTGAAGGCGATCGCCCTCTTTTTTATAAAATTTGAGGTTTTATTTCCAGATCATCAGTTAAAAAAGATAGTTGAACACCTGCTGCTCGCTTTTTCTGTTTAGCTTAAAAGCAATATAAACAGCTTTTACAGGGTGTTGATCTTCATAACGAATCTGGTTCGCTGTTAATCGGCTGATGGTTGAGTAATCGATTAAAGGACGTGTATCATAGTGATCTCGCAGCGATACACTTCGTGATAAGTTGTTGTGTTGTCGAATCTCGCTAGCCTTTAAACCTTGCAAAAGCTTGTTCATTGCATCATGAGTTTCAGAAAACAGCTTTCGACATAAACAATTATGCTTTTGACCATATTCTTTAATAGCGGATTGTAGTTCTGGATAATCATCAAGCTTTAGAATCTGCCTGACACTGAAACGTACTCTGTGTTGCTCAAATTCTAGTTCAAAGTTATCGTCTACTGAGGACGAAGAGCAATTATTAGACCGCCATCCGGTTTTTTTGTGGATAAAAAGGCGCATACCCAGATGCTTGATCAAATCCAAAGTTTGTTTAGCCTTTGCTTGACTTTCTTGTTTTACTTGTCTTGAGTATGAGGCATAATACTCAATCATGGCTGCACAAAAACCATCTGCGAGAATGTTTCGGTTTTCGCAATCAAAATACCCTGAAAGATTTAAATTCTGTCCAGCAAAAAATTTTAGGCATTTTGGGAGAGAGTTGTTTAGTGGATCAGCCTGCTCCACTCTTTTGACCCATCTTGATATTTTTGTTTGATGCACTCCTACAAATCTAGCTAATCCAGAATGAGACATTCCAGATTGTCCTGTAGCTTTGACAGTGAAGTATTCTGCACCATCAGGATCTACATGACGTAGTAGGTCGTCTGAGTAACTATCTCTACCACCGAGTCGTTTTGCCAGTTGACCCATAAATATTCTCCTTATGTTTTGATTATTTCTGATTGCTTTACGACGGAGGGACTCAAACCTAATTGCTTGTGCGGCTTCCATTAGTTGAGAAATATGCAGGGACTATATTTTTATCCCTTAAACTGTCAGATTTGATTGAAACGAAAGAACCACGTCCTATCTGTTTCCATCTACCTTCTTTTGCTCCTCGACGCAATTCAGTAGATAGGGAATTTCTTGCACGTACATATTCATCATTGTCCTGTGTCATAAATATATACTGTGCAATGTCATCAGCAGTCATAGGCTCATTACGGCTATTCAAAACAAATTCGGCTAACTCTGCTAAGGTTTTGTCTGCAAATTCAGCACGTAGCATTTCTTTGGGAGAACGCTTTCTATCATCTTCAACCCCATTTTTACCATTACCAAGAAATCCAAAGTTGCTGGTTTGAATTGAGTTCAACCCTTTGTTATGACTTTGATCGGAGTTAGAGTTTATCAAGGTATCTTGACTCAGAGCATCAGTGTTAGCATTCTCGTGTATATTTAGCATCAACTTAAAATATTCAATGTCGGCTTTTAGCTGAGATACACAATTTTCAGCCTCAGTTAGAGCAAATATCTTCTCTTCTATCTGCTGTTGTATCCACTTAATATGCTGTTGGCGGGCAGTATCATAACTCATTAGCTTGCCCCTAAACAAATGTACTGGTTAATAACAAGCATAACAAACAAAAAACAAAAAATCCAGATAAAACAAATATTTGTTACAGCAGATTTTTTAAGTTGCTCAAAGTTCGATTTAGCTGTCAACGTGTATATGGCTGTACTATCGCAAGACCGGGAATCACACGGTAATGCTTGACATTGAATGTACAAAGTGTTGCACCTCGCCCAACAGCGCAAGCAGCAATTAAAGCATCTAACAGACCTAAACTGTCTGACAAATGGTAGGTAGCGAAATCTGACAAGGCACGGTTTAAATCAGCTTCAGTTGGCCAGACTATAGGTAGCGGTGCAACCAATTTTAGAGTATTACGCAACTTTTGTTTGTTTTGAGCATCCTGGATTAATTCCATAACTACAAACCCAGGTACACTAGGTAACTCTGAGAGGCTAGCAAACCAAGTTATTGCAGGAGCATGACCCCGTTGAATATCAATTAAAATGTCCGTATCTAGCAAATACATCAACTTAACCTAAGTTCGTTCACGGGTCTCAGCATCATGGCGTAATTGACGAGCGTAGGCTTGACTATCTGTAATATCAGGTCTTGAATTGATCACACCTTCACTCTGCCAATAAGCAACAAGTTCTGCGCCTGTCCTTGGTGGATTTACTAGAACTTGCCGGACACTAAGAACACGAAGAATGTATTCAGATAGAGTCAAATTAAGCTGAGAAGCTTCATTACAAAGCTCTTTTTCTAGCTCTGGTGGCAAATTAAGATTAATATTCATGTTCACTTTCTACTCTAATAGCCAATCAAATAAATTTCCTAATGTAAGCTGTAAATCACTAGCAAAAGATGGTACAGGAAGTAACTGTTCTGACTTATCAAACAACTCTGGTGGCTGGTTTGAGAAATATACAAATACTACTTTTTCACTTGGGTCAATCAACCAACCTATTTGAGTGCCATGCTTCAAAGAATGCAATATTTTAGTAATGACTTTAGTTTGACTTTGCTCAGGTGAGAGGATTTCAATTATCCAATCTGGTGCTAGTGCAAAAATATTGGCGATACCTCCGTTTTCATTGCGAGGAATCCTTTCCCAAACAAACACGGCTACATCTGGTACTATCGCACGTCCTGCAAAAATGCAGCGTAACTCTGGAAAGGCGCGCGCAATTTTCTGCGGCTTAGTGACTCCATTGATGGTAATAATTAATTCACCTTGAATCGTGCTGTGTTCACCTTGTGGCATAGGTTTCTGAATAATCTGACCATCAATGTACTCACTGGCAGGTTTAGTTTCTGGTAGCTTAAGAAACTCCTCTAATGTCAAATTTTTGGATGGTGTCTGTACCATTGGCGACTACCTTTCCTATTCTCCACTGGTTTCAACTAACTTTTCACTTGTTTGCAAAAGCTCTAAGCATATAGTAGTGCCGCTTTGAGATCATCTGCTTCTAGATCAGGCATTTCTTCTAATATTTGTTCTGCATTAAGTCCAGCAGCAAACAAGCCTAATACATCTGATACACGTATTCTCATACCTCGAATACATGGACGACCACCACATTGTTTGGGATTAATTGTAATTCTGCTCAGTAAGTTTGACATATAGTTCTAGTGGGTGATTAGTCCTAATCTACTATTTAAACAACAGCCGCTTCTACGATCGCACCTTGCATTTTGGTCATAGCATCGATTAAACTCTGCAATTGTTGGTCGGCTTTTAACACAGCTAAACCACGCACAGTCACCTTCCCAGGAGAGTAAACGAAACGGGTCTTGAGATGTTCTGGTAAGTTCGCGGCTAATAAATTCCAAGCTGGTTCTTCCATTGGGGTTTCTAAAACAACGTGCTGTTTGTTTTCTGGTTTGATGCGGCTAAATCCTAATTGTTTTGCTAGTTGTTTGAGTTCCATGACTCGCAATAGTTGATTTGCGGGAACTGGTAAATTACCATAGCGATCGCCCCACTCAGCTGCAATCTGCGTTAACTCGTCTTTGGATTTCGCTGCGGCTACTGCACGATACGCACTCATCTTTTGATCAATATCAGGAATATAATCAGCAGGGATAAAGGCGGTGAGGTTGAGGTCAATTTGTGTATCGTCAACTTTGGGTATTTCTTGACCGCGAATTTCTCGGATTGATTCTTCTAACATTTCCATGTATAAATCAAAACCGATCGCTTCCATTTGACCGGATTGTTCTGCACCTAGCAAGTTACCCACACCCCGAATTTCCATGTCGCGCATTGCTAACTGATAGCCAGAACCAAGTTGTGTAAATTCTTGAATCGCCCTTAGCCGTTGCCGTGCCGCATCAGATAACGCCCGTTGTTTGGGATAAAATAACCAAGCGTGGGCTTGAATACCTGCACGTCCAACCCGTCCGCGTAATTGGTATAGTTGCGATAAACCAAATCGATGCGCGTCTTCAATCAATATGGTGTTGACACGGGGAATATCTAACCCCGATTCAATAATCGTGGTACAGACTAGAATATCTGCTTCACCATTGCTAAAGGTGAGCATGGTTGATTCTAATTCGCTTTCGTCCATCTGACCGTGAGCGATCGCAAATCTTCCCCCAGGGATCATTTCTCGCAGTTTACCTGTTGTTTCCTCAATTCCTTCCACCCGTGGAACTACATAAAATACCTGCCCACCTCTGTCTAACTCTTGACGAATTGCACTGCGTATGCTCTCAGGATTCATCGGTGAAAGGTGCGTTTGAATTGGTCTGCGGGTTGGGGGTGGGGTGGTAATCAAACTCATTTCCCGAATCCCCGATAAGGACATATATAAGGTACGGGGAATGGGTGTGGCGGAGAGAGTGAGGACATCAATTTGGGTTTTTAGGGTTTTAATTTTCTCTTTTTGGTTCACCCCAAATCTTTGTTCTTCGTCAATTACCAATAGTCCTAAGTCTTTGAAATTGACACCTTTGCCTAAAAGTTGGTGTGTCCCCACTACTACATCTAATTCCCCTGTGGCTAGACGCTTTTGTATATCACGACGTTCTTCGGCGGTACGGAAGCGGTTGAGTAAGCCGACATTGACAGGGTAGGGGGCGAAACGTTCTTTGAGGGTGTGGTAGTGTTGCTGGGTGAGAATTGTAGTTGGTGCAAGTAAAGCGACTTGTTTACCAGAAGTAACAGCTTTGAAAATGGCGCGAATAGCTACCTCTGTTTTCCCGAAACCCACATCACCACAGACTAACCGATCCATTGGGCGATCGCTTTCCATGTCTCTTTTTACATCCTGCACCGCTTTTAGCTGGTCGGTTGTGGGTTGGTAGGGGAAAGAATCTTCCATTTCCTCTTGCCAAGGCATATCTTGGGGATAGGCGTAACCTTGTTGTTGTGATCGCGCGGCGTATAATTTCAGCAAGTCTACCGCTAATTTCTTGATGGCTTTACGGACGCGGTTCTTGGTGTTTTCCCAAGCCTTACCGGTCATTTTATGCAGTTCTGGGGCTTTATCGCCTGTAGAACGAAATCTTGATAATGACCCTACTTGGTCGGCGGCGACTCTCAAAAGACCGTCAGCATACTGCACCACAATGTAATCACGGGTTTCATCGTTAATCGTCAAGCTTTCTAACTTCACGAATTTACCAACCCCATGACTTTTGTGAACTACATAATCCCCTGGACGCAGCTTATTGGGGTCAACTTGCTTCGATGCAGCTTTGCGCCGCTTGCGGATGTAGCTGGGGGTGGCGAGGGAATGCTGTCCGTAAAATTCGCGGTCGGTGACGACTACTAAGCGGAAAGTCGGTAAAATAAAACCTTCTAGTTCCGCCAGTCCCGAATATTTCAAAGCTACGGGGACATGATTGATTTGTAGCTTGTCGATAGCTTGGTAGTCACGGGGGTTAGGAATAAACTGCGCCGGACAGTCGTGTTCTTGCAGGAGAGAGACAGAACGAGAAGGTTGAGCCGAAATTAACCAAATCGAGAAATTGCGATCGCGTTCTTGGCGTAATGTATCTGCTAGTTTGGCAAATTGGTGCGGTGTCACAGGTACACGACGACTAGCCAAATTCATCCCGTTATTTTCTTCTGCTAGTTCCGATAAATAAATCGTTTTAAATCTAGTGACATCAACGAGACAATCATCAAAAGACCGATGAATTTTGGGTAATTGTAGCGAACCCAAATCATATTCCCCAGTGCCTAAAGACCATTGTTCCTCAGCATTTTCCACCCAGCGATCGCTATGAGCATGACATTGTTCTGGCTCATCGATGGCAATTAAGGTATCCTCTGGTAAGTAATCCAGTATCGAAGCGGGTTCTTCATAGGCTAAACCCAAAAATCTGCGACTACCTTCGATAATTCCTGACTCACTATCCAATTTTGAATCAGAACTAAAATCAGAACTCATCGCCTGAAACTCAGCATTACCTTTGAGGGCATCTAGGATAATTGGGGTGAAACTAGTAGGGGTAAGGGTAATTTGTGTAACTTTGTCAAGGGCTGAACGTTGAGTGGCTGGGTCAAATTCTCGAATTTGCTCAATTTCATCACCAAACCACTCCAACCGCACTGGTAACTCAGAAGACACAGGAAAAACATCGACAATATCACCGCGCCGACTCCATTGTCCTTCTGTTTCTACTAGAGGTACACGTTCGTATCCCAAAAGAGTGATTTTTGCACTGAAAGCATCCAGGTCAAATTCCATCCCTCGCTTGAGGGCGAGACACAAAGGAGTAAAAGCATCTGGTGGTGGTAAATGCGGCTGCAAAGCCCCCACAGTAGCCACAACCGCAATTTTATTAAACTCTTGACTGTTGACTATTGACTGTTGACTATTGACTGTTGACTCTTGACTCTTGACCAAATCTGCCAAAACCTGCATTTGTCCCCAAGTCATTTCCGTTTCTGGGTCAAAAGGTTCGTAGGGGGAAGCCTCAGAAGTTGGGTAAAAATGCACAGTTTGCCAACCCATAGCTTCTAACTGTGCGTAAGCGCGTCCAGCTTCTTCTAATGTGGCGCAAACTACAAATAAATTCCTTTGAGAATTTTGAGCTAACGCCGAAGCTACTAGGCCTTTAGGTAGACGAGGTATACCATTAAGGCGTAACTCTTGTTGACGATTTAATTTAGAAAGTAACTCAGTGGTGAGTGGCGATCGCCCCAAGGCACGCACAATAGAAGAAAATGCCATAATTTCTAGCGGAGGAAGTCTTTCTTGATTTAGAAAGTATAGTGACGGCTATGTGAACTATTGTAAGTGTTGAGTGATGAGTGCTGTTAGCGGTAGCGCGGCGTTTAGCCGGTGATGAGTGGTGAGTGATGAGTGCTGAGTAATGAGTAATGAGTAATGAGTTTTTTTGCCCTAAACCCTTACACCCTATGCCCAATCCCCAATTCCCAATTCCCAATCCCCAATCCCCAATCCCCAGTTCCCCAATCCCAACCTCTAGCCATTTCTCAAAGAAGCTTGAATACTAGATACTAATTATTAAGCTATGTTCGCTTTGGAATAGCGACAATCTATAACAATGTCATTGGAAATTTTAATCATTCTCGTACTAATTATTGCTAATGGTGTGTTCTCGATGTCTGAGATGGCGATTGTCTCAGCGCGGAAAGTCAGGCTACAACAGCTGGCTAATCAAGGTGATGCGAAAGCCAGAGCTGCCCTGAAACTAGCAGAATCTCCAAATAACTTTCTGTCTACGGTTCAAGTCGGTATTTCCCTAATTGGTATCCTCACCGGTGCTTTTGGGGGAGCAACTATTGCTGAAAGTCTAGCTAGCTATGTAAAACGCGTACCTGTTTTAGCTGCTTATAGTCAACCAATATCTTTTGGAATTGTAGTTTTAATTATTACGTATTTATCTCTCATTATCGGTGAACTAGTGCCGAAGCGTCTGGCGTTAAGCAATCCAGAACGCATTGCTTCGACGGTGGCGATTCCTATGCGCGCTTTGGCGGCTTTGGCTTCTCCGGCTGTACATTTGTTGAGTGCTTCTACAGAAATGGTACTGCGGCTTTTGGGGATCACGGCTTCGGAAGAACCGCTAGTGACGGAAGAAGAAATTAAAATCCTCATAGAACAGGGAACGGAAGCAGGGACTTTTGAGGAAGCGGAACAGGATATGGTGGAACGGGTTTTTCGTTTAGGTGATCGCCCTGTTAATTCCTTTATGACTCCCCGTCCTGATATAGTCTGGTTAGATTTGGATGATTCTGCGGAAGAAAACCGCGAGAAAATCACTGAGAATGCTTACTCGCGTTATCCCATTTGTCAGGGAGGTTTAGATAATGTGTTGGGGATTATTCCTGTAACTGATATCTTAGCTAGGAGTTTTCGCGGTGAACCCTTGGATTTAACTGTAGGTTTACGTCAGCCTGTGTTTCTCCCTGAAAGTACCCGTGGTTTAAAGGTTTTAGAGTTATTTAAACAAACTGCGACTCACATGGCCTTAGTTGTGGATGAATACGGAGTAATTCAAGGTTTATTAACTCTCAATGACATTATGAGTGAAATCGTTGGTGATGTTCCTGCGAGTCCTGAAGAAGATGAACCGCAGGCTGTGCAGAGGGAAGATGGTTCGTGGTTACTGGATGGAATGTTAGCTGTAGAAGAATTTTTTGAATTGTTTGATTTGGAGGAGTTGGAATTTGAGGAGAGGGGTAGTTACCAAACCCTGGGAGGTTTTGTGATTACCCATCTCGGTCGCATTCCCAACGCCGCCGACCATTTTGAGTGGGAGGGTATGCGAATTGAGGTCATGGATATGGATGGTAATCGTGTAGATAAGGTTTTGGTAGTACCTCGGTTAAATCACAAAGAGGGGAATGGGTAATGGGGAATGGGGAATGGGGAATGGGGAATGAATTGACAGAGGTAGAGCCAGAAAGGGAGTTATATTGAGCGGTTACTAATAGTGTGGTTGAAGATTTATTTGCAGAACCCGTAGGTAAGCTATTACTCAAAAATCGTCGTTTGAAATTAATTGCATTTGACCCCAAACAGGAGGTTATTAAGCAATGGATAGTTCCCAATTAGACTATTATCGTCAGGTGATCGAAACAGTATTGAGTGAATACGCAGCGATACCATATTCCTATGCTCCCATAGAAGCGGAATTGGTATTTGACCGCACACGCGATCGCTATTTATGGATGGATGTAGGCTGGAATGGCGATCGCCGTGTACATGGTTGTTTAGTGCATATTGATCTAATTGACGGTAAAATCTGGATTCAAAGAGATGGAACAGAAGAGGGAATTGCAGCAGATTTAGAACGTGCTGGAATTCCCAAGGCTCATATTGTGCTGGGTTTTCGCCCCCCAGAGTTACGTCAATACACGGGTTATGCGGTAGCCTGAGTGATCAACTCAAGTAACAGTTAACTCTGAGACAACCGCTTAACTTCTTCACCGGCTAGCATATTGTGGGCTTGAGCTAAAACTTGCGGTATTTTATCAGCGTGAGGACTTTGAGCAAGGCATTGTCTTAAGTCTAGTTCGTCTAATTTGTCGGCTTTGTTGCCGGGAAACCAATGACTACCGTTACCTAAGAGGTTGTAGCGCATTTTGCCGTATTCTACTAAATCGTAGGTGGTGGCTAGATTCCACAGCCATAAAACCATCCTAATATTAATTTCTCCAGGGGTTTCTTGCCATGTGGGGAGGTTAGTTTGCCAAGTTTTTACCCAATCTTCGCCTAGAGTTGCGATCGCCTCTTCTTCCAACCTAGCTAAAATCGGCGGTAAAATCTCCGAAGCTTGGTCTAATAATTCTAAAGTTTTCAAGTGTTCATCAAAATCTTGGGGTTTAGCAGCACCCAAGCTCAAAGTATGCACCTGTGAGTGACTTAAACAAAATAAATCATTAAACACCATCGGACTCAAAGGCGCGCACAAATCTACTAGTTTTTGTGGTGGATTATATAATAGTCCTCCCTTATTAGAAGGGCTAATAATAAACACACCCATATCGTGATTTTTTGCTGCTGTAATTGCAGGCCAATTCCATTGATTAATGTAGTACCAATGCAAATTTACATAATCAAATTGGTTGGTATTAATCGCTTCTAAAATTAAATCTGTCGCCCCATGAGTAGAAAACCCAATAAATCTAACTTTACCCTCTGCTTGTAACTGCTTCGCCACATCTAAACAGCCACCAGGACGTAGACTATATTCTAAAAATTCGGCGTTGTTAATCCCATGTAATCCGAGTAAATCTACATAATCTAACTGAAGATAGTTTAGCGATGTTGCAAATTTCTGGCGGAATTCGTCTGCATCAGCCACAGGAGAAACTTTCGTCTGCACAATCAATTTTTCACGGGGAAACTTGGGCAGAATTTTTCCCAACTGCATTTCCGAACTACCATATCCGCGCGCAGTTTCGATATGATTAATTCCCAACTCTACTGCACGGCGAATAGTTGCTTCTAAATTAGCTTGATTATCTGCCGGCACATCTGAAGGATCAACATCTTCCCACTTATATTGATATCTCATTCCGCCGCAGGAGAATACCGGCATCTGTAATTCTGTTCGTCCGAATCGTCTGTACAGCATCAGTTGATTGTGGATGTTTTACTTCAAGTTTAAAACAATTCAGAGAGAACAGGAAACGGGGAATGGGCAACAGGGAAACCCACACTTAACAGTGTGGGATTGAAATAATGACGCAGTTTTTCTTGTGCCACGCATCTCGAAAAACATCTTGTTTTGAGTGGGCTTCAAACCCACAACTAAAGTTTTTTCTGTTCCCTGTTCCCTGTTCCCTGTTCCCTTTTTTTTAATTAACGGCATCAAAGGGAATTTTGATCACTGATCATCCTGATCAAAAATAAAGTTACAGTTTTTAGCAAATGCAAATGGGAAAATTCAAGCTGTGAATTGTAGAAATGAGTATACCTGTCACCTGAAAATCACCCATCAATCATCACATTATTATGCCCAAACAAAATAAACAACCAAGCGGCTGTGGATGCTCAAATATACCAATATCTCTAATAGTTTTGATTTTAGGGGGTGGTTATTGGTGGTTGAGTCAGAAAAGCAATCTAGACTTTAGCAAATTTTTACCGAAAAATCCACAAGCCAATATTCCCGTCTTAAATTCTCCCACCCCTGCGATCGCTAATCCTTCTCCTCAGACAAGTTTACCCACAAATCCTTCTCCATCAGTAACTGTCAGTTCCACTCCTCAAAAGCAGCCGCCTATCACCAAAACATTACCTCCGACTCCTTGGGAGAAAAAAGCCATCAGAGGAATTTATTTAAGTCGTTACCAAATTACGAATAATGCTGATGAACAAACAATTCGTCAAAGAGTTCGTTACTATAAATCTCAAGGCATTAATACCATTATTCATGGTGTTTGGGGCAATGGTTGTACGATGTACAATAGCGAAGTTATGCAGCAAACACTAGGGTATAAAAGTTGCCCTAATCAGTTTCAAGAAAAATGGTTAGATTGGTTAATTGATGAGGCACATAAACAGGGAATGCAAGTTCATGCCTATTTTGAAAAAGGGATTAAATTAGATAAAAATAGCCCAATTTATGATTTAGCAGTGTCTCGAAATTGGCTAGTTCCTGGTGTAGATAAAACTTACGCTGGGATAGACCATTATGTCTTAGATGTACAGATTCCTGAAGTTGCCAACCTATTTACAAATATCTCTGTCGAATTTGTGAAAAGATATCCCCAAATTGATGCTGTGCAATGGGATGATTATCTGGGCTACCATGCAGAATTACCAGGAAAAATTGATCGCACTGCGAATTTAACTAAATTTTTACAGCAAATGATTACCGCAATCAAACAAGCCAACCCCAAAGTAAAGTTTGATATTTGTCATCATAATCCATACTGGGCTAAACGTTATTTTGCGGCTGACTGGCAAAACTGGAATGTAGATAGAGTATTTATTCAAGCTTACAATGAGGATAATTTTGCTGAAGAATTAAATTATGCCAAAAAATATGCTGGAATTGCCATTACCGATCAACAGTTATCGCGTCTCCCAGAATTGATAGAAAACGATAAAATTAACAGTATTTTAGTTTTCCCCTTAGCAGGAAAACCAGAAGCAACAGCCGCTCAAATCCAAACATTGATCCAAAAAACTCTAAAAAATCCCCCCAAAACCTCGATTTAATTTGAGTTGAGAGGGGATAAAAACAAGTATTTGATACTTCTTTAACATTCCCCCGTTTTTTAAAACTATGTGTTACCCACATCTTTCTTTACAATCTTAAAACCATTTCTCTATAAGCATCTTAGGGACTGAACCTTTAAGCATACTTGACAAATTATCATTTATTCTTCTCGCTAAAACAGTGTTTTTATTGAGAATAAAAAACGAGCGAATCAGGGTTCTAGAGACGTGAGTTAATACTCCCGAAATGTTAAGAAAGATGTTTATAATGGATAGCTTTTTAAGGGGGGTTAGGGGGGATCTGAATGTACTAAATGTCACAGCCAAAGGCTTTTCAAACAACCTCTTATGTAACTAATTTACTGATTTTGACTTTCCTGTTGTTGCTGTAACCAAGTAGCTAAATCTGTAACCTCATTAAAATCTAACAATTGTTCTGCCAAAGCTTCTAATTTTTCAGTAGATAATCCTTTAATTTGCTCAATTAAAGACAAGTCAATGTCTCCAAACCGACGATTTAACAGGCGCAGAATTACCTTTTGTTCTCCTTTTTGTTCCCCTTCCTGTAAAGCTCGCGCTCTATCTTCTTGATACAGTGGTGCTAATCTCATCACTAACTCCCGATCATCTATTTCTATATTTTGATTGATTCGCAAATTTTGTTGCAGGCTATAGAGTAATTCTAACGTCACTTCCACAAAGGGGTGATTGGCTGGAAGTGCTGTCAATTCATCAACCGCTTGTTGCTGCACTCTACCACGCCCTAATATTCTCAGCCACAGTGTTTCTTGAGTGGATGGTAGCTGATGAATGACAACTATGGCTGTCCGCAAATACTCAGGTAAAAAGTAAACGCCCTCTACCCAGTCTGATTTTAAGGTTGCACCAAAGCCGGAAATTATCGCCTCCGATGCGGTGGGAGTTAGAACCCATAATTGAGGAATTTCTGTGGCTGGGATTGAGGTTTTATTGCGGTTGGCTTCTCTTTGAATGGCGTTTTTGACTTCTAGTAGTTTCAATAGACAATCTGTGATTTCTTCTTTGGTTGCTGGGTTATGGAATGGTTCAAAAATGGCAGATGTGGTTGCCATTTTTCCTAATAATCCTAATGTTTCTATGTTGGCTGTTTGTGTAGTGAAGGGAGAAAATAACACATCTATTTCTCTGACTTCTGCTGCTACTCGACTTGGTGCTTGAACTTTTCCGAATGGTTTTAGTAATTCTTCTAAATAATCTTTGGAAAATTGATCATGAATAAATCGCGTCATTTAATTAGTTTTTAATAATAATGCTCATTCCTTATATTTTAGATTTTCTTGAGCATTATCTTGGCTAATTGTTATAACCCAGAGGTTGTTGGTAGCATACTACAAGAAAACCCAGGGCAGAAGAGGCAGTGTCGGGTAACGGAAACTTAGAACCCGCAAGACTTAGTAGGAAATGACCTATTTGTAAATCGTTACAATTTTGTGTAAGCCTTATATGTTACACTTCACAAGTCTCGACGCGAGAGAAGAGACCATCCCACACACGACATCCCATGTAACCCACATCACCATCCCTTTCCCTTCAGGTAGATAAGGGAGATGCCCTTCTGGCGAATTGAAGTCGTATTTTATACCCTCCTCTTTTACCCATCCCCCTAAAAACCATTTTGTAGATACCTGCCATCCCACACGACTGTAGAAAGCATTCCACTTTCCTCCTACTTCCAGCCAGATTTTTTTCTGTACACTAAACCCAAAGCGACCATGACTGTACCTAACCCACAGTTGGTCAATAGTACGTAAATCAGTGCAGGGAAATTTTGCAATTGAATCAGTATCAAGCCAGCCTTCTTTTTCTCTACCAGCAACTTTTAGCATCACTTGCAAAGTTTCTTGATCTGCTTCTTTCCACTTTCTAGCTTTGAGTAAGTCGCGCAAATGCCTATAGTCTACACCTTTATCAGAACTCAGATCATCAGTTTCCTGTGACCTCCTTTGAGCTTCTTCTTTTGGTCGTTTTAGTCTCTCAGTTTCCTGTTGCTGTCGCAGTCTTTCAGCTTCTTCTTGTTCTCGTTGTATTTGTAAACTTACGGCTTCCTGCTGTCGCAGTCTTTCAGTTTCTTGTTCGCGTTGGCGTTCTTCTCTATTCCGCTTGAGTTTTTCAACAGAATTCCAAATTCCTTCTACCACATTCGTAAATGCTTCATCTTGATTATGCCAAGAACTAGACATCACAGGTGTAGCATTCTTAGGCAAAGCTTGAATTTGAGCCAGACTTAATGGCGGGTATTTCCAATACACACTCCGCAGAATAATGGGAATTACACAAGCTTCTTTTGCCTTATGACGTTCTATGGCTGTGTTAACTTCTACTTCCCAGCAGTATTTAGAAGCTAGAAAGTCAGCACTGATAAGTAAAAGAATAATATCGGCTGTCTTGAGATTGTGCTTAATTTCATCATCCCATACCTCTCCAGGTAATATTTTGCGATCGCTCCAAGTAGAAATCAGACCACTATGTATAAAGGGGCTTAAGTGTTTATCTAATTCTTCACGTAAATGTTCGTCTTTGTGGGAGTAGGAACAGAATACCTTGAGCGATAACTCTGTCATTTTTACTTTTAAAAGTAGGATAAATCATAGGTTTAAGCAAATTATAGTATTTTTGCCTGATTTCCCCGAACAGCTGACCAATTATTCCTTGATGGTACAAGCCCCTAAATTCATTTATGGAATAAATTTTAAACTTTGCTTGGTTCAAGCCCACGGATAAATCCGGGGGCATTAATTGCGAATTGCGAATTGCGAATTGCGAATTGTGTTGACTATTACAATAACTCCGTCATCTGCCCCAAATTTACTAAACTATTTGCACACAAAATCCCAGAAGCAGCCACAGCCGGCACACCGATTCCTGGTAGAGTGCTATCACCCACACGATACAAACCCTGGATAGGCGTGTGTGTGCTAGGAAATAACCCGTTACCTGCTGCGATCGCCGGGCCATAAGTTCCCTGATATCTTCGTAAATAATGAGCATGAGTTAATGGTGTACCGATGAGTTCTAATACTACACGTTCGCGAATATCAGGGATAATACGTTCTAAGGCACGGTATAAACTTTGCGCCTTTTCTCGTTTCTTCACTTCATACTCATCATTGCGTTCCCAGCCCACGTAGGGTTCAAGGGTGTAAGCATGAACCACATGATGTCCCTCTGGGGCTAAATTTTTATCCCACACACTCGGAATCGAAATCATGCAAGTATTACCTGGGGTGGTGATATCTTGACTAGAATCATGGACTACCACATGATGTCCAGTTAAATTATCTAACCCATCAGCGCGGATACCTAAATGTAAGTGCATAAAACTCTCAACGGTTGGAGTTTTTAAAGCACTGTCACGATAAGCCGCAGGCAAATCTTCAGGACATAGTAAATTATTATATGTATCCCAAAGGGTAGCATTAGAAATCACAATTGCGGCTGACAAAACTTCACCATTGCGTAAGCGCACACCCGTAACTTTGCCAAACTCTACTAAAATTTGCTCAACGTGACACCCTAAACGTAACTTCCCACCCCATTTTTCCAACCCCCGTACCAAAGCATCAACAATTGCAGCACTCCCCCCCACAGGATACTCAACCCCACGGGAACGTTCACCCAACATAAATGCTACTTCGGGGGCAATTGTGCCGTGGGCTTTTAAGCCAGAAAGTAAGAAACACTCCAAATCAATCAGTCGCCGCACCCAGGGGTCTTTGACTGTAGCATCCATAACATTGCCCACAGAAGACTGCACCAGGGATAAGTAAGGTAACATTTTCGCCAAGGATGGCAAATAACGTTGTAATAATAATAAAATAACTTGCCAATCTGAGCGTAATGCCAATGTAGGTATACCTTTCATTGCCTCATAGAGTCCTAAAAGGCGTTGCTCAAATTTTTGGAATTCCTTGGCACCTTGGGGTGTAATTTTGTGTAGCTCTTGATGATATTGTGCAGGATTGCTGTAGACTGCAAGACTGGCTTCGGGGAAGTGGTAGTGACCTAAAGGATCATAGGGTATAACTTGGATGGATTCACCTAAAGCATCAAGCACCTGTTTGATGGGATTTAAACTGTCTTTACCAGTTAAACCGCAATAAAAGGAGGGGCCAGAATCAAATTCAAACCCGCGTCGTCTAAAACTATGAGCAGCACCACCCGCCATTGTATGACTTTCACATACAATCACCTGCTTACCATAACGCGCCAACAAACCCGCAGCGCATAAACCGCCGATACCGCTACCGATAATGATGATGGGGGATTGGGGATTGGGGATTGGGGACTGGGGACTGGGGATTGGGGATTGGGGACTGGGGATTGGGGACAAGGTAGACAAGGTAGACAAGGGGGACAAGGGAGATTATATATCTAAATAATTCTTAATGCCCTATGCCCTATGCCCAATCACTAATGACTATTGACTAATGACTATTGACTAATGACTATTGACTAATGACTGAACCACTAATTGAACTAAAAGGCGTTTCTAAATCCTTTGGGAACAATCGGGTTTTAGATAATGTAGATTTGACGATTTATCGGGGGGAGGCTTTAGGGATTATCGGCCCTTCGGGAACTGGTAAATCGACTATCTTACGGGTAATTGCTGGTTTAATTACTCCTGACGAGGGGGAAGTTTACGTGCAAGGAGTAAAAAGAGAGGGGTTAATTGAAGATGGTCATGACCCTGTGGGTATCGGTATGGTATTTCAGCAGGCGGCTTTATTTGATTCGTTGACTGTGGAAGAGAATGTGGGGTTTTTACTGTATCAAAACTCTAAGTTATCGCGATCGCGCATTCAAGAATTAGTCAAGGAAAAACTGGAAATGGTGGGTTTACCAGGGATAGGTCATATGTACCCCTCAGAATTATCTGGAGGGATGCGAAAACGGGTGAGTTTTGCGCGTGCGATTATGGCTAACCCTGATAATCCCGAAGAAGGCGCGGAGGTTTTACTTTACGATGAACCGACAGCCGGACTTGATCCCATTGCTTCTACGGTGATAGAAGATTTAATTCGGGGATTACAAACTACTCAAGGTGTTTGTAGTACCTATGCGATCGTGACACATCAAGATAGTACAATACGGCGTACTGCTGATAAACTAGTGTTCCTTTATCAAGGTAAAGTGCAGTGGCAAGGTTCAGTTAGTGAACTAAATAACACAGACCATCCATTAATTCATCAATTTATGAGTGGGAGTGTACAAGGGCCAATTCAGGTTGTTGGTTAGTTGGGCAAAGAATAATATGCGCGATTCTATCACCACTCGTTTTGCATCTCGCCGGACGTTAAGGGAAGGCTCAGTCGGATTATTGGTTTTACTAGGACTAGGAGCATTTTTTGTGATTGTTCTCTGGCTCAACAGAGTCACAGCCTCTCGTAGTTCCTACAAAGCTATTGTAGAATTTGCCAATGCTGGCGGTATGCAAAAAGGCTCGCCTGTACGTTATCGGGGTGTAAAAGTCGGGAATATTGCTCGCATTGAACCAAAGCCAAATGCTGTAGAAGTAGAAATTGAAATTGCCCAAGCTGATTTAATTATTCCCCGTGATGTGTTAGTTGAAGCTAACCAAAGCGGCTTAATTAGCGAAAGTATTGTTGATATCACGCCCAAATCTTCACTACCAACTCAAGACAAAATCGCTAAACCTCTGGATAAAAATTGCGATCGCACTCTGATTGTCTGTAATGGTTCTCGACTCAAGGGTCAAATTGGTATCAGTCTAGATGAACTCATCCGTAGTAGCACGCAATTAGCAACCACTTATAATAATCCTGAATTTTATCAACGGGTAAATAGATTACTAGAAACATCAGCAGAAGCCGCTACTAGCGTCTCCTCATTGAGTCGAGATGTCGGGAGGTTAAGCAGAAGCTTTCAAGGACAAATCGGTACATTTGCTGCCACTGCCAATTCTATCCAACAAGCCACCAATAAACTCACCGTCTCCACCACCAAGACTGTAGACCAACTAGGTAACACTGCTAGTCAGTTCAGCACAACTGCAACTCAAGCGAATAAGTTACTCACTCAATTAGATGAACTAGTTACCTCTAACCGTTCTACATTAGTGAGTGCATTGAATAACATCACCGAAACCAGCAATCAACTGCGGTTAACAGTGAGTAGCCTTTCCCCTGCTATTACGCGGTTATCCGACGGGGAGTTACTGAAAAATTTAGAAACACTCTCAGCCAACGCCGCCCAAGCATCCGCTAATTTAAAAGATGCTACCCAGTCCTTAAATGATCCTAAAAATGCCCTGCTATTGCAACAAACCTTAGATTCAGCCAGGGTGACATTTGAAAATACCCAAAAAATCACCTCAGATTTAGACGAATTAACCGGAGATCCCAAGTTTCGCGATAACTTACGGCAATTAGTCAACGGTTTGAGTACCCTAGTTTCGTCCACAGACCAAATGCAAGAGCAAGTCAATGTTGCTGTAACTTTAGAATCAATGCAAACCGCCGCCAGTAAATCCCCATTAGCGTTAACCTCCAACCAACCAGAAAAACCCACCAATAATTCCACATCCAGCAAAATTGAAAGTACGGTTAACCCCCCTAGTCCTGCATCATCTCAGGAGAAGCTTTTGCAGAAATTACGGCAATATCGGAGTGGGGAATAGGGCATTGGGCATTGGGCATTGGGAATTGGTAGACAAGGGAGACAAGGGAGACAAGGGAGATTTTTCCCCATTCCCCATTCCCTATGCCCCATATCTAATTCCAATCCTGTTCTTCTCGTTTGCCGCGACTTTTGTAAATACCGCCGATATCATGCAATTGTCGGGTTTTCTCGAATAATTCAGCCTCAGTTAAGCCCCATTGTTGCAAAACTTTATCTAGGTCGCTTTGTATGTCCCTCGCGCCTGGGAAGCCTTGATAACGGATTCTGAGACGGGCTAATTCAGCTAAATTGTAGTCTGTGGCGGTTTGACTTAGTAGAATATCAATAAGAGGGCGATCGCGGTTGTAAAGTGGGTGCTGTTGGTCTTTACTTCCGTGCTGTTCGGTCATAGTTGATACTGTGGTAAAATTGGAATCTCATTACCGAGTCTAAAACTAAAACCTGCCCGTAGCACGATAATTAGAGATGACGGCTACCACCCCTGAGTGCATACGGCTCTCACCACTGTCACCCCATTAGAGATAAAGATACATTATCTTTAAGAAAATACAAAAAAGTTTAGATAAGGGTGAAATTTTTAGATCGCCCAAAGTCCAAGCAGCAAGGGAGCAAGAACCCGCTATGTTTGAACACTTCACTTCCGAAGCCATCAAAGTGATTATGCTCGCTCAGGAGGAAGCACGTCGCCTGGGACACAACTTCGTAGGAACTGAACAAATTCTCCTG
The DNA here is from genome assembly GCF_050235535.1 of Aliinostoc sp. HNIBRCY26. Lineage (GTDB taxonomy): Bacteria > Cyanobacteriota > Cyanobacteriia > Cyanobacteriales > Nostocaceae > Trichormus. Next base: position 3,608,209 of record NZ_CP189852.1, on the reverse strand, counting down.
GGTTTGATGGGAGAAGGAACTGGGGTTGCTGCCAAAGTGCTGAATGAGTTGGGTGTGACTCTCAAAGACGCACGTCGAGAAGTCGAAAAAATTATTGGTAGGGGTACTGGTTTCGTTCCACCAGAAATTCCCTTTACTCCTAAAGTCAAAAGTCTATTTGAGCAATCATTTAGAGAAGCTCACGGTCTCGGACATAATTACATCAACACAGAACACTTACTCTTAGGTTTAACTGAATCAGGTGAAGGTGTCGCCGCCAAAGTGTTGCAAAATCTGGGTGTTGACCTCAGAAATGTTCGGACTGCTGTGATTCGGCGTTTAGGTGAAGATCCAGTGGCGGTGGGTAGTAGTGGTGCTGGTAGCCCCAGACGCAACCAAACCCTCACCACAGAGGAATTTGGCAGAAACCTCACCAAACTCGCTCAAGAAGGTAAGCTTGACCCTGTAGTGGGTCGTCAAAAAGAAATTGAACGCGCTATTCAAATTCTCGGTCGCCGCACCAAGAATAACCCTGTGTTAATCGGTGAACCAGGGGTAGGTAAAACAGCGATCGCCGAAGGTTTGGCACAGCGTATCATTAATCAAGATGTCCCCGAAGTCTTGGAAGGTAAGCAAGTCATTAGCCTCGATATGGGGTTATTGGTGGCGGGGACTCGTTTTCGCGGAGACTTTGAAGAACGCATCAAAAAAATTGTCGATGAAGTCCGCACAGCCGGAAATGTCATCTTAGTTATTGATGAAATTCATACCCTAGTCGGTGCAGGGGGAACTGAAGGCGGTTTAGATGCAGCCAACATCCTCAAACCAGCCTTAGCACGGGGTGAACTGCAATGTATTGGTGCTACTACCTTAGATGAGTATCGCCAACATATTGAACGCGATGCCGCCTTAGAACGGCGTTTTCAACCGATTTTAGTCGGTGAACCCTCTGTATCTGAAACCATTGAAATCCTCTACGGTTTGCGGTCAGTTTACGAACAACACCACAGAGTCCAGATTTCTGATGAAGCGTTGATGGCGGCGGCTGAGTTATCAGATCGTTATATTAGCGATCGCTTTTTACCCGACAAAGCCATAGACTTAATTGATGAAGCAGGCTCACGGGTACGTCTGAGAAACTCCCAAATTTCCAACGATAAAGAACTCAAGCGGAAACTTCGGGAAGTCGCCAAAGCGAAAAACGAAGCCGTCAGACTGCAAAACTTCGATAAAGCCGGGGAACTGCGCGACCAAGAAATCGCCCTAGAAGCAGAAATTCAAGCCGCTTCCACTGAACAAGCGATTCACCCCATCGTCGTAGATGAAGAAGACATCGCCCAAATCGTCGCCTCTTGGACTGGTGTCCCCGTCAACAAACTTACCGAATCTGAGTCAGAATTACTCCTGCACTTAGAAGACACCCTACACAAGCGGCTTATCGGTCAAGAACAAGCAGTCACAGCCGTGTCTCGCGCCATTCGTCGCGCCAGAGTCGGGTTAAAAAATCCCAACCGTCCCATTGCTAGCTTTATCTTCTCCGGCCCTACCGGCGTGGGTAAAACCGAACTAGCTAAAGCCTTAGCAACTTACTTCTTCGGTGCCGAAGATGCCATGATTCGGTTAGATATGTCCGAATACATGGAAAGCCATACAGTATCTAAACTCATCGGTTCACCTCCAGGTTACGTCGGTTACGACGAAGGCGGACAACTCACCGAAGCTGTGCGCCGCAGACCTTACACCGTGCTGCTGTTCGACGAAATCGAAAAAGCGCACCCCGATGTGTTCAATATGCTGCTGCAAATTCTTGATGACGGACACCTGACTGACGCAAAAGGTCGTAAGGTAGACTTCAAGAACACCTTAATTATCTTGACCTCTAATATCGGTTCTAAGGTAATTGAAAAAGGTGGCGGCGGTTTAGGCTTTGAATTCGACAACCAACCAGACGCTAGTTACCACCGCATCCGTAACCTAGTCAACGAAGAACTGAAAAATTACTTCCGTCCTGAGTTTCTCAACCGGGTGGATGAAATTATCGTCTTCACTCAACTATCTAAGGATGAAGTCAAGCAAATTGCTGAAATTATGCTGCGTGATGTAGCTAGCCGCCTGACAGAAAAAGGTATCACCTTAGAAGTTACCGAAAGGTTCAAAGACCTAGTAATCAGGGAAGGTTATGACCCCAGCTACGGTGCTAGACCATTACGTCGCGCCATCATGCGCCTGTTGGAAGATTCCCTGGCTGAAGCCATGCTAGCTGGTGAAATCATTGAAGGCTGTACCGCCGTTGTGGATGTCGATGATGATGGTCAAGTTAAGGTACGCGACTCAGAAAAACGCGAATTACTGTTAGCAAATGCTGGTTAAAATCTAAATCAGCAAAATAGCATTCCATAAAAACCTTTGGTACTCTGCTACCAGAGGTTTTTGATCTACTGGAGTGGTGTAATGTGATAGAACAAAAAACGGTGTTGTAGACTGAATTAAAGACAACACTCGACAATAGCAAATACTCATCTTATGATGATGTAATAAGCTTGATGATTGACGAGTCGAATCGAGGGCGAAAACCCTGGGGGATTCGTCAAAATCGCCAGAACCTTGACAATATAATAATTACAGCGTTTCAATTATTTGGAAAGTTGCGAATAAGTTGCAATAAGGTGGGCTGAAATAGACCTGATTTTGCGATTCGTCAAAATGCTTCCCAGGAAGCTTGCTCTATATCAGTTTCAGTACCGAGCAGTTTCCATCAACCTTTTCCCCGCAAGGGGACTGAAACTCCCTAGTGTCCTTAATGCTTTCAAGTCATTTTGATTGTTTCCATCAACCTTTTCCCCGCAAGGGGACTGAAACATCTCTATAATTTATTTCCATATAAACTATTTATTACAGTTTCCATCAACCTTTTCCCCGCAAGGGGACTGAAACAAGTATTCCTCCACCCCACAGGTATCACACTCAAGTTTCCATCAACCTTTTCCCCGCAAGGGGACTGAAACATCTAATTTATTAGAAAGTGTAGAGTCTCCACCAGAGTTTCCATCAACCTTTTCCCCGCAAGGGGACTGAAACAATGTCGTCTCACCAGATTTCCAAGCATCAAGGATGTTTGTTTCCATCAACCTTTTCCCCGCAAGGGGACTGAAACACACCACTGCGTGGTTAGATGCCTCTTCCGGTCAAAGTTTCCATCAACCTTTTCCCCGCAAGGGGACTGAAACAAAAAGCAGTTGAACAAGCTCAGGGAATGAACGAAGCGTTTCCATCAACCTTTTCCCCGCAAGGGGACTGAAACCATCCCGTGTGATTTCTGTCTGAAGTCCTAGCCGTTATGTTTCCATCAACCTTTTCCCCGCAAGGGGACTGAAACATAAAGCTACCGGGGATAATTCGCCTGTGTCCGCCTGTTTCCATCAACCTTTTCCCCGCAAGGGGACTGAAACAAAGAAGCCCGCGCCGTTGGTGCATTAACGAATATGTTTCCATCAACCTTTTCCCCGCAAGGGGACTGAAACTTTAGAATCAAACGGAATCACCCCAAAAGATGCAGCCAAAGTTTCCATCAACCTTTTCCCCGCAAGGGGACTGAAACATAGGAATAAAATATTGCCTTCTATGTCTAACTTGAGTTAAGTTTCCATCAACCTTTTCCCCGCAAGGGGACTGAAACGATACTCGTGCAGTAGCTCTACCTGTTTGCTGGTTGGGTTTCCATCAACCTTTTCCCCGCAAGGGGACTGAAACGGCTCATCATATTTTGCACCCATACCTTCTCTCCGAGACGCTAACGCAATTCAGAAGGACTTTTCGCTCTACGGAATGTGGCAAAACCACAACCTCCAGCTAAAGATGTACGTGATTTTGGTTACAGTTTCCGAAACGAGACTACCGAAAGCTGTAGAAAGAGGTTAGGTTAGTGTTTAAACAACAGCCGCACCCCAGCAGCTATGACAAAAGAATTAGCAATTCGCACTAGTGGTTTAACTAAGCAATTTGAACGGCACGTAGCCGTTAATGACGTTGAGTTAGAAATCCAAGCAGGTGAAGTATACGGACTGATAGGCCCCAATGGCGCAGGTAAAACTACTCTCATCCGAATGTTGGCAGCAGCAGAAGAACCAACTACGGGTGAGATTTATATTAACGGCGATCGCCTGCGTCGTGACAAGAGTAACCCTACTCTCAAACGTCGTCTTGGCTACCTTCCCGATGATTATCCCCTGTATGAAGACTTAACGGTTTGGGATTACTTAGATTATTTTGCGCGTTTATATCGGTTGCGAGAACCACGCCGCACTCAACGCCTACACGAAGTTTTAGAACTCATCCAACTGGGTAATAAACGCAACAGTCTGATTTCTACCCTGTCACGGGGGATGAAGCAGCGTTTGAGTTTAGCACGGACTATTATCCATGAGCCAATTGTACTGTTATTAGATGAGCCTGTTTCGGGACTTGACCCGATAGCCAGAATGCAATTCCGAGAAATTATTAAGGCACTCCAAGAAGCGGGAATGACGATTTTAATATCTTCCCATGTTTTGAGTGACTTAGCAGAGTTGTGTACTTCTGTAGGCATTATGGAATTAGGCTTTCTAGTAGAAAGTGCCTCCCTCCAACATCTTTACCAAAGGTTATCTCGCCAACAAATAGTTTTATCAACTTTGGGTGATTTAGAGGCACTGTTAAGTGTAGTCAAACATCATCCCCATGTAGAAGAGTGGGAGAAATTACCAGGTAAAAATGGCTTAAAAGTTAATTTTAATGGTACTCAGGAAGACTGCGCCGAATTATTGCGATCGCTAATTACATCGGGGATTCCTCTTACTGATTTTCACTGTGTTCAAGAAGATTTAGAAACCATATTTTTAAAGCTGGGACACAAACAAGCATCTTAATCATTAACTTGGGAGATACCACCAATGATGCTGAATTTCATAGATAAAATAGGTAACTGGAATCCACAGTTATTCCGAGAACTTAAAGGTCGGCTCAAGGTATTTAATATAGTGATTGCCGTTGGCTTATCACTACTAGGGCAACTAGGAACTTTTCTCTATCAATTTGTTGATTATCCTGGGGCAAAATATTCTATGTCCGGGACATACTGCAATTTAGCTCCAGGTTATCGCGAACGTCTCAATATACTGTCTCAATTAATTCCTCAAGTCCAACAACAGATTAATACATATAGCGGTCAACCCAACTTTGATAAAGTCCAGTTACAAGCACTAAAAACCCAGTTAGCCAGTTTCCAAACAGAACAGACCAATATTAATAGAAATCTCTATGAGACGTACTGTCCTACTGCTCAAATCAATTTCACTCTTTGGTGGCGGGATCATTGGGAATATATTTTTCTCACCTTAAGTGTGGTGTTTGTGTTTATTTTGTTAGTAGCTGGTACATATCTGATCATTAATAATTTGGCGCAAGAAGAACGACGCGGAACACTGAATTTTTTGCGTCTGACTCCCCAATCAGAAATGAGCATTTTAATAGGCAAAATGTTAGGAGTGCCGATTGTCATTTATCTGATAGTATTTGCAGCCTTACCTTTACATTTGCTTTCCGGCTTATCTGCCAAAATCGCCTTGAGCCACATCCTCAGTTTTGATATTTTGCTTGTTGGTTGTTGCGCTTTCTTTTATAGTTATGCCCTCTTATTTGGCTTAATTAGTCGTTGGTTTAGTGGATTTCAACCTTGGTTAGCTAGTGGCGCAGTTTTATTATTCTTGTTTACAACTATTAACTTAGCTTCTTATAGCTCTGATAGCGTCAATACAGCCACATGGTTGAGAATATTAAGCCCATTTGACATGATGGGTTATCTATTTGGTAATCTATTCCGCAATTATAGGGATCAATCCCTAGATGAATTACAATTTTTCTACTTACCGTTAGGTAAAAGTCTTGTAGGTTTATTGGCGTTACATTTATTTAACTACGGTGTTGGTATCTACTGGGCTTGGCAAGCATTACAGCGTCGATTTCGCAATCCTGAAACGGCCGTTTTAAGTAAAGGTCAAAGCTACTTTTTTGTAGGTTGTTTTCAGTTCATCTTTTGGGGATTTACTCTCCAGTCTGTAAATAACTCCTGTTATCCTTATTATGGAAGCAATTGCCACTATGATGTGAATCTTCAAATCAGCGAAAACTTGGTTTTTATTGTATTGTTTAATATGGCGTTGGTGTTTGCCATGATGATTATTTTGTCACCCCATCGCCAACAAATTCAAGACTGGTCACGCTATAGTTACCATGAAGTTTCTAATCAGCAAAAATTTTGGCGCAGTTCTTGGTTAAAAGATGCAATTTGGGGAGAGAAAAGCCCATCTTTGATAGCAATTGCTATTAACCTTTTAATTGTTATGACACCTGTAGTGATTTGGATAATCATTGCACCTGCATTAAATTTCAGACATAGTAATACTATTAATTGGATGAACGACATTGGGAGAATGAAAGCGGTTTTAAGTGTAGCCTTATTGGTCAGCATGGCAATGATTTATGCCGCCATATTGCAAACTATGTTGATGCTAAAAAATCCTCAACGGGGTATCTGGGCAGTTGGCACTATGGCTTTAGTCATGTTTCTCCCACCGGCGATTCTAGGATTATGCGGCATTTATCCTGAAAATTATCCTTTAGTGTGGCTATTTTCGACTTTTCCTTGGGCCGGGGTAAAAGACTCTGCAACTATTACTGTTTTTATGTCACTTCTAGCTGAGTTTACGGTTTTAGGCTTGTTGAATTTTAACCTCAACAAGCAAATCAAACTAGCGGGTGAATCTGCTAGTAAAGCTTTATTAGCTGGACGATAAATATATCTAGTTTAGGAATATATTCCTAACTATAGGAATCCGATTTAATTGGAAGAAAAAAATAAGTATATGTAGTGGCGTGTCAAGCCTTAAATATTGCCAAAAAAATAGTAGGTTGGGTTGAGGCTTTGCGAAACCCAACGCTATAACCAATGTTGGGTTTCCTAACGTCAACCCAACCTACATTTTTCGCACTATTTTAGCCTTGTAACGCTACTACGTATCTGTTCAAAAATCAAGCAGGAATCCTACATAAACTTAAACCATTGGCCAGTTGTGTAAGTCATATCAACCTAACACCACATGAGTTTTTACTATGCAAACTAACTTGATAAATCAAATCGGAGACTGGAATCCGCAATTATTACGAGAGATTAAAGGGCGATTGCATAAACGCAATGTATTAATCATCATGTTTGCCTCCTTCTTGACGCAGTTGGTGGTGTTCCTTTATTTTCAAGGTCTTTTACCCAGTGAACCAATCGGTTCAAATAGATATTGTCGAGGCGAGAATTTAGAGATTTACAATGAATGCTTTTTAGATAATTCTGGAAATCTGGATGTAAATTGGCAAGTGTGGTTTCAAGACACATTTAGCTGGCTGAGTATTCTGGGAATTTTTGTAATTATTGTGGCGGGTAGTTATCTACTTATTAACGATTTATCTACGGAAGAAAGACGCGATACATTCAACTTTATTCGCTTGAGTCCGCAATCGCCCCAAAGTATTCTCTTCGGTAAAATGTTAGGAGTTCCCATCTTAGTTTATTTGGGAGTAGGCCTAGCGATTCCCTTTCATTTATGGTTAGGTTTAAATGCACAAATCCCTTTAGGCTTGATTTGCGGTTTCTATATTCTGTTTCTTACTGCCAGTTTATTTTACTTTAGTGGCTCACTGTTATTTGGCTTGGTTGGTTCTTGGTTAGGCAGCTTTCAAGCATGGTTAGGAAGTGGCGCAGTTTTAGGATTTTTGTTCATCACTCAACAGGTAATTACAAGTAGCACTACGACTAATCACCCATTTGTAATTTTGAATTTCATGAATCCATACTATGTGATTTCCAGCTTGGGAACCGACACAAATAGGATGGATTTAACTAATGTGCGTTGGTTTAATTTCCTAATAGGAAATAGTTGGGTAGAAATTATTGGTTTTACGGTAGTTATTCATTTAGTGGGAGCTTATTTTTTCTGGCAATCATTACAAAGATGCTTCCGCGATCGCAATGCTACCATGCTGAGTAAACAACAGAGTTACTGGCTCACATCAGCTTTCACAATTATTACTGTAGGCTTTGCTAACTGGTCACAATTAGTTTTTGGTGATGGTAGTTATACTTACGCCATGCGAGAAAACATCGCTTGTTTGATGTTTTTGGACTTGTGTTTTTGCTTGTATTTAATTGCAGCCTTAACTCCCCATCGTCACACATTACAAGATTGGGCGCGTTATCGTCATTTTGGCACTCAACAGGGTAAAAAGCTGAATTTAGTTCAAGATTTGATTTGGGGTGAAAAAAGTCCGGCGATGTTGGCGATCGCAATTAATGTCATGATTGCCATTACGGGCTTGAGTTTATTTTCCCTTGTTTCTTTAGCTGATCGAGATGATAAAGTTGTCTCCTTAGTCGCCCTCATCTTTGCCGGTAGTCTCACCCTCATCTATGCAGCCTTAACACAGCTACTTTTACTGATGAAACACGGACAACGGCTATTTTTGACTAATGGTGTGATGATCGGTGTGATTATCTTACCAGTCGTAGCTTTGGGTATGCTGTTTGCCTCTCCTGTAAACTATACTTTCCTGTGGCTATTTTCCGTAGCTGCACCCGTAGTTGTCTTATATCCACAAGGTGAATTAGCAATCATCTCCTACTTTATGGGAATGATCGGACACGCAATCCTTTTGGGTATCATGTTGTCGCAAATAGCACTCCAGTTAAATAAAGCTGGTGAATCAGCAACAAAGGCATTGTAGCTAGTAGTTAATTAACACCAAGGAGCAAAAAGGTTTACGCTCAGGTATGCAAAAGAGTAGAATCTGAGGCTAACGGGCAGCATAATTTTTCACTGTCATGCCACAAGCTAACTCAATTGCCATTCAATTTTGTGATGTTACCCTGAGTCGTAACCATCGTTCTTTGGTGTCAAATCTCAATTTTGCGATTCATCAAGGAGAAGCATTAGTATTACTTGGGCGTAGTGGTAGCGGTAAAACTACCACTATGAAATTAATTAATCGCCTATTGACACCCACCCAAGGTGAGGTTTTATTTAATGGTGTAGCGACTACCCAATGGGATGAAATTAAACTGCGGCGTAAGATCGGTTATGTCATTCAAGAAACTGGTCTATTTCCCCATTTCACCGTCGAACGTAATGTGGGTTTAGTCCCCTCTTTAGAAGGTTGGAAACCCAAACAAATTAAAACCAGAGTATACGAATTATTACATTTAGTAGGACTAGATCCAGCGCAATTTGCTAGGCGTTATCCCCATGAATTATCGGGGGGACAAAGACAAAGGGTAGGCGTAGCTAGAGCTTTAGCCGCCGATCCTCCGGTATTATTAATGGATGAACCTTTTGGCGCGCTTGATCCGATTACACGCTTAGAATTACAACAAGAATTTCGGCGGTTGCAACAGGAATTAGGTAAAACAGTGGTGTTTGTCACCCACGATATTCAAGAAGCCTTTGTTCTAGCATCACGCATTGGGTTAATGTATGGGGGAGAATTGGTAGTGTTAGGTACAAAGGATGAATTCATGCACTCCCAACATCCCGAAACTTTGGCTTTTCTCCAATGTCTGCGTTCCCAGCAAGACAGCCTATGAAAGATTTCTTTTTAGTGAAGTATGCCCCAGAAATTTTACAACACACGCTAGAGCATTTATTTTTGGTGGGTGTTGCTATTAGTATTGCCATTATTGTGGGGATTCCTCTAGGAATTTTCATCACCCGGAAAAAGCAACTCCGACAACCAATTTTAGGTTTTGTAAATGTTCTGCAAACTATTCCGAGTTTGGCTTTATTTGGCTTACTGATTCCTGTACCTGTAATTGGTGGAGTTGGTGCTATTCCCGCAATTGTGGCTTTAACTTTATATTCCTTACTGCCGATAATTCGTAATACTTATACAGGAATTATCAGCGTAGATCCTGCGATTCGTGAAGCTGGGCGGGGCATGGGAATGACCGATAGACAATTATTATTCCAGGTAGAAATTCCCTTAGCAATGGCGGTAATTTTGGCAGGGGTGAGAGTTGCGACGGTGATTGCAATTGGGATTGCTACTATTGCGGCTGCAATTGGGGCTGGGGGTTTGGGAGTATTTATTTTTCGAGGAATTGCTATTGTAAATAACCAATTAATTTTAGCAGGTGCAGTTCCAGCCGCCGCGATCGCTTTATTGGCAGATTCCTTAATTGGTTGGCTAGAAAAAAAATTAAAGGTAGAAAATTAAGTTTCATCAAAATTTATCTGGGTAATCATTCCCTAGTCTAGTAGAATTTTTCTGGTTTAGCAGTATTGATAGATTTATGTTTTTTACTAAAAAAGGGAACTAGAAATGATTTTATCTACCCAACAAGAAATTCCCCTCGCTGAACAAATTCAGGCACTCCAGAGCTTTTGTATAATGACTCAAAACCCTGCAACGTTCTCAGCAATTTATGATTTAGATGCGATTCTCGCTAAAACAGAACTCAGCACCATCTCTGTGGAATATCTGAAATCACAACCGGAAGTAGCAGCCATTATTCAGGAACGTTATTTAGCCCCCGTACCAGATTTAGCCAAATTACTCACCTATCCGCCAGATTCCTTGGGTTATCAGTTTGCAGCGTATCTAAGCGAAAACAATTTTGATCCGGCATTTTATCGTCCCAGAGAAGTCAAGGACGATATTAGTTATGTCAGTTTGCGCCGCAGTCAAACCCACGATATCCATCATATTGTGACCGGGTTTAAGACTGACGCGCCAGGGGAACTAGGACTACAAGCTTTTCAGCTAGCACAGATGAAATCGCCCATTGCGATCGCTATTATGACTGCTGGTATTATTAACTTCTTGAATAATACCCCAGAATTAGCAGCTATTATGCAATACATCTATCTCGGTTGGGAAATGGGACTCAAAGCAAAACCCTTGATGGCACAAAAATGGGAAGATAATTGGGAAAAACCCTTAACTCAATGGCGTAGTGAATTGGGAATTACGCAAACATTTTAGCGATAGTTTCCATCATCAGAAACATTCTATGAGAGAAAGTAGGAAAACTCATAAAATTATAATGCTCATAAAAAGAACGAGCATCATCATCTTTGGCCTCAACTATTACAGCAGTTGTGGCAATCTCGCTGTTGAGGCTGCGATAAAGTGCATCCATTAATAGCATTTCTCCTAATCCTTTTTGGCGATGCTTTTGATTTACAGCTAATCGACCAAGAAGGGTTGCAGGAACTATAGGATATTTTGGCAATTTCTTACTTATTTCTGTGGGTAATTCTCCCAGTTTAATACTTGTGGCTGAAAGTGTGTAATAACCAGCGATACTACCAGAACTTTTTTCAACTAACACAAAAGAAGCAGCCACTCGCTTACGAGCATCTTGTCCGGCTTGTTGTTTTAAATAACAGTCTAGTTCTTCAACACCACAACAAAAAGCCGCCCGGTCGTGCTTCCCTAGCGGCTCTATGAAATAATCATCATCAGATAAAGCCACTTACACACCCATGTTTTGTTTATAGCGTTGAGCAGCAGCACGCAGTTTTTCACTTGGTACTGGTGGATTTAGTAGTGCTTCTACAAAAACCTCTTGGTCTTGTCTGCTTAAAACCATCATTTCATGTTCTTGAATAACCTCATTAGCAGCCTTGAGAACGCTGCTAATCACAAAATCTGTGAGTGTTCGACCCTGAATATCAGCCGCACGCTGGAATAATTCTTTTTGCTCTTTACTGATACGTGCTTCGAGACGTTCAACTTTGGAGCTTGTTGAATTTTTGTGACGGCTTCTAGCCTTTGTGTCAGCCATGATAGCTTTTACTCAATTATTGAGATTTTGTACGGCAATTGTCCTAACAATTATACTAAACTATTCTCCAGAAATGTCAAATGCCGTCCCAGGTTGTAGTCTAAACAATAGTAATCAACATAAAAAAATGCCTATTCTTGCTCAAACCAAGCAGCTTGCATTTACCATATTTTCCCTCAGCCTGCTTTGCTACACCGAAGTAGCATCAGCCAGCATCACCTTACCTTTACGCAGCAAAAAAGCAATGGTAGTATCTGCCCATCCCTTGGCGAGTGAGGCGGGACTTTTGATGTTACGCCAAGGTGGTAACGCCGTTGATGCAGCAGTGGCCACGACTTTTGCTATATCTGTAGTTGAGCCATTTTCTGCCGGAATTGGTGGGGGTGGCTTTTTATTGTTGCGTAATGAAAAAACTGGCGAAATCAAAGCTTTAGATTTTCGGGAACGCGCACCCCTCAAGGCTACAAAAAATATGTACTTAGATGCAGATGGAAAGGTGCGTCCCAATGCCAGTGTGAATGGTTATTTAGCGGTGGCGACACCAGGTACAGTGGCGGGAATGTATGAAGTTCACCGTCGTTATGGTAAGCTGCCCTGGAAGGAAGTTTTAAAACCTGCGATCGCTCTAGCTGAAGATGGTTTTACTCTCAGTCATCAGCCTACTTGGCGTTCCGCTTCAGTCTATACTAATCGTCTGCAAGTAATTTTAAATAACCCAGCCGCCAGGACAATTTTTACCCGCAACGGCGAATTTTATCAACCAGGGGAAAGATTAATCCAAAGAGATTTAGCACGCACTTTAACAACGATCGCGCAAAATCCCCAAAGTTTTTATACTGGTGATATCGCCCGTGCGATCGCTAATGATATGGCGAAAAATGGCGGTTTAATTACTTTAGCCGACCTCAAAGCCTATAAACCAATCTGGCGGACTCCTGTATGTGGAAAATTCCGCCAATTTCAAGTCTGTTCTATGCCGCCGCCTTCTTCCGGTGGTGTATTGTTATTGCAGATGTTAAACATCATCGGTGATGCAGATTTAAAATCCTGGGGTTGGCATCATCCCAATGCTTTACACCTGATGACAGAAACAATGAAAATTACCTATGGCGATCGCGCACAATATTTAGGTGATCCTGATTTCGTCAAAGTTCCTGTGCAAGCATTACTGAGTGACAATTACGCTAGACAACGCCGGAGTGAGATTAATCCCGATAAAGCTATCCCTGCCACCCAAATCAAACCAATTCTCCTGAAAAATCTCCCCCAAGTTCAGATTCCCCTCAATCGCAAACTGCAACTAGCAACTCGTTATGAGTCTCCCGAAACGAGTCATCTAAATGTTGTGGACACAGAACGCAATGCTGTAAGTCTGACATTCACCGTCAACCACGGTTATGGTGCTGGAGTAGTGGCATCGGGAACTGGTATTGTCTTGAATAATGAAATGGATGATTTTGTCGCTGCACCAGGAATACCAAACGCTTTTGGATTATTGGGTAACGAAGCCAACGCTATCGCACCGCGCAAAACTCCCCTCTCTAGCATGACACCGACAATGATCAGCGAAAACGGCCGTCTGCGGATGGTAGTAGGTGCGCCTGGTGGTAGCACAATTATCACTCAGGTCTTGCAAGTAGTGCTGAATGTGCTGGAATACAATATGGACGTTGGTGCAGCAATATCTGTTCCGCGCATACATCACCAGTGGTTTCCTGATGAGTTGCGAGTAGAAACTTGGGGTTTAGATGCAATGACTCTGCAAGAGTTACGTCGTCGAGGACACAATATAAGAGAAAGTCAGCCTTGGGGAAATGTTAACGCGATCGCTGTTACTGTTGACAATCATCTAGAAGGTGCAGCCGATCCTCGCGGTGAAGGCTCTCCTAGAGGTTTTTAAATCTCAGTCTCCAGAAAGACAAGAAAAATAGCACAACTACTGTCTAACTAACAACTATTGACTATTTACTGTTGAGTATAGGAAGACTCTGCATAAACACTACCGCCAAATTCATTGGCGCGTGCGCTAGGTACTAATGTCCACCCCGCTTTACGGAGTTTTTGATAGGTAGCCCAGCCTTTAGAGCCGCGAGGAATGGGATAATCTGGAACTGAGTATTTCGGGAAAGCTGTGTAGGGTCGCCAAGGTTTTCCCGGTGCTTCTTGCAAATATAAAATTTTGTCATCGTCACCGCTACTTTTCGATATCCAACACATTTGTTGAGACATAGGGAAACTCCTTTGCTTTTTGCCTTTATTGCATATTGGCGTTTTCTTGTCAATGCTTCTTCACCCTTGCGGGATAGTTTAGAATCTTCCCAGGGTAGTCAACTTACCTACAATTCAAAATCGTACAATTACTTAAATAATTGTGCGGGCTTGAACTGACTCATTAGAAGATATGTAGATAGACAGATTGTTCAAATGTTTGTGCCTCAATCTTAATGTAAGACTAAGATTTGTTTAATGTTATCCGCGACTACCAAAGGTGTATGTATCGAGGGTTACTATTTCAGCAACATTTTAATTTTTGTTACGAAATGCAGATGATTAATTGCAAGATTGATTCCTGTATAGACACGGGATTTAATCAGTCTTATTGCTAATCATTGTCCAAATTTCTGCCCTCAGATATTGGTAATCTGAGTCAGATAAAACAGGTTCAGACCTTTGCAAATCAATAGGTTGTGTGATATCTATCCAAGACTTGCAACCACCATATTCTAAACGATAGGGAATTGCCTGCACTTGAGCAAGTTTGAAAGTGCGTAGCAAGAGGATAAATAATGGCTGCTGGGATTTCCACTTAAGGCGATCGCGAATAAAATGTTCATTCCAGATATGGAAAGGTAATAACCGACTGACGATTAACTCATCCATCACAGGAAAAATATCCGTAATTTCTGCCCAACTACCGATTCTCACCGTTTCTGGATGCCATCCTGAAGCTACTGGCTGGACAAGATGTGTATATTCTGCCTTAAGTAGTAAAGGTTGCTGATGTTCAAATGTAGGGTAGAGTAAAACCTGTGGATGCGTCACCTGAAACCGCCCTTGTTGTTCCCGAATCCCGCCTTTTCGCAACAACATAATAGTTTTACCCGCTTCTAAAGCTTGAATGGCGATCGCCCACTCTTTAAGAGTATGTACCGTTTGAACTAATTCCATCAGCATCTACTGTAACTCTGATTTTATTTTGAGTGTAGACCGTTAAAGTATAAAACTATCCAGGGATATGAATTGAGAGAACCTTTATGGAAAAACGTAGACTAGGTAAATCTGACGTAGAAATTACACCCATCCTCATGGGAACTTGGCAAGCCGGGAAAAAATGGTGGGTAGGAATTGAAGATGCAGACTCCATTAAAACTATCCGCGCCGCCTTTGAAGCTGGAATCACGACTATAGATACAGCCGAAGTTTACGGGGAAGGACATTCTGAGAGGATTGTAGCTGAAGCTTTATCTGATGTGCGTGAGCAAGTCGAGTATGCAACCAAGGTGTTTGCTAATCATCTCCAGTATGATCAAGTAATTGCAGCTTGCGATCGCTCCCTGAAAAACCTCAAAACTGATTATATCGACCTTTACCAAATTCACTGGCCGAGTGGTTCTTTCAATACCGAAATCGTTCCTATTGCAGAAACCATGCGCGCCCTCAATGACTTGCAAGCACAGGGTAAAATTCGCGCCATTGGCGTTTCTAACTTTTCTCGCACTCAATTAGCAGAAGCCTCCCAATATGGCCGCATTGATAGCTTACAACCGCCATACTCATTGTTTTGGCGGCAAGTGGAAAAAGATGCTATGCCTTATTGCAGAGACAATCATATTTCTATCTTGGCGTACTCACCCTTAGCCCAAGGATTATTAACAGGCAGATTTGCCCCTGGATATAAGTTTCATCCAGAAGATAATCGTACAGGCAACAAGCTATTCCAGGGCGAGAACTTTGAACGCGCCCACCAAGCCTTAGAGAAACTACGCCCCATAGCAGAAAGCCATAACTGCACATTGGCACAGTTAGCATTAGCTTGGCTAATTGCCCAACCCCAAACTCAAGCGATCGCCGGCGCGCGTTATCCTGAACAAGCCAAAGATAACGCCCTCGCTGCTGATGTGAAACTTTCCCCTGAAGAACTATCAGAAATTGATGCGATCGGTCGTATTGTTACCGATCATCTTGATGACAGTTCTGTGATGTGGAACTGGTAATAACAATTTTGGATTTTGGATTTTGGATTTTGGATTAAAGTTCCAGAATCTCGAAACAATACTATCTATCCCAATTTTGTAGAATTTATCGAGGTTGGGTGAAAAATTCAACCCAACCTCTAATCATCTTTTCTATTTCCTATTCCCCATGCCCAATGCCCTATTCCCTATTCCCTACCTGATATCTACAAAACATAGTCAGGGATCAAAGTTTTAAGTCGTTATTGCAAAAATCTACAAAATATCAACTTTCGTAAACTACTAGTTGATCATCATCAAACTGAGTGCTAACTTAGATAGCAAGACACCAAGAGAAAACAAACCAAACCCCAGGGCAAAAGACAAGGTGTCTCCTGTCAACAGCCCAAGCAAATTTCAGCAGAATTTATGTCATGTGGCAACAAGCCCTAACAAGGCAAGCCAAATCCCAAAGCGGAAAAACAAAGAATGCTGAGTTTGTTAGTTTCGATGTCAACCCTAGTTATAAACCTCTCAATTGCTTTTTGTTGATTAAACTTAAAAATTTGAAATCAATACATATTGAAAAGCCTAGTCAACCCGTACTAGGCTTTTCAATTTGGCAGATATTTTCATCACAGATAATGTGGCGTTTGTTGGAGTCTGAAAAACTAATTGTGATAACTCAAGTATCTGCAATCATTTTACCTAAATGCTGGAGGATTTTTGAAACTCCAGATAAATTATTGAGGTATTGCGATCGCATTTGTTTACCAAAATGTTTGATAAATCAAAAGCTGCTACAGTTGCTAATCATGCCAGATCAAGGTTGTTCTGGATTGAGATGACTAGGCACGTAAGCTAATGTTTGGGCAATTGCTAGTTCTGCCTAGTTTAACTCTAAAATTATCACTATCTAATTCAATAATCATTACTTGCACATTATCACCAACCCGGAGAGCTTGGTCAGGATAGTTAAAAAATGAAGGATGAATTTCAGATTTGGGTAAAAAAGCAAGGAGATTTTCAATATCAACCCACACTCCATAGTGTCTTATCTTCTCTACAGTTCCAGTGACAACCTGACCGACTTCCAATTGCCTGAATCTGACGAAAGTAGAATGATGTATCAATAATAATCGATCAAAATCTTCCTTGATTTCTAAAATTTTGAGGGGAATTTCTTGTTCTACGACCAGTTCCCTTTTTTGCTTATCTAAATAAGTTATAACAGTACCATAAACACCCTCAACTTTCACTATTGCACCTCTACTATTTGTTTTCAATATTTTTGGATATAATGTCACCTCATCAGCTTGTAGTTGCCGTAAACGTTGCCATGCTTTTTGTTTCTCTATTTGGAGAATTGAAAAAAACACTGTTGGTGGACGTTCTTGAGAATATAAAAACCACTGAATTCTGATTGATACTCCACCTCCATGAACAGCAAGAATTTTAGTATCAATCAGAAGGTCTTCTTTAGTTATGGGATGACCACATTTATTAGTAACTATAGTCAATACTGTCTCATGCAAGCGATCGCTTTCTTGCAGCGTCTCTGGAGTACAGTGTGAAAAAAATATATCATTCTTACCATCATAATTTCTGACAACCAAAAACTCTCGAATTTCATTCAGTTGCACAGCCTCTTCTGGACTTTGAATCTTAGAAAAGGATAATTCTTGTAGTGTGATATAAGCCGGTTGATCAGCATCGAAATCAACTATAATCCCTGTGGGTTCTAGCTTAATAATTTTTCCCAAAATTATTTGTCCAGGTTGGAAACTGCTTAAATTTATCTTTCTTTTCATTATTATGAAGATTTCATTTAACGCTGAACTAAAGATAAATTTAAATTCAACCTCTGCAACACTTGCTTTAATACCATCGCTGTCCAATCAATATCGGCTGCTGTGGTATCGCGTCCCAGGGTGAGGCGAATTCCTCCGAAAGCGGCATTTTGGTGATAACCCATAGCTAAAAGTATGGGACTGGGGCTAAGTTTACCACTGTGACAAGCTGAACCTGCACTAATACCAATACCAGCTAGATTGAGTTGACGGACTATGGTTTTACCACTGAGTTTTTCACCGTCGGCGGATTCTAGACAGAAACTAACGTGGTGGGGTAAACGATGTTCTAAATCACCGGTGGGAATTAAACCAGGAACATCAGCTAGCAAAGAAAATAGGCGATCGCGTAATTTAATTAAACGTGGTGTTTCTGTGGCTAGTTCTTTAGCTGCGAGTTCGGCGGCGACTCCAAACCCCGCAATGGCGGGTAACGCTTGTGTTCCTGAACGTAAACCCCTCTCCTGTCCACCGCCACCAAGTAAGGGTATCAATTCTACACCAGGACGAATATATAAAGCCCCTGCACCTTGCGTCCCATATAACTTATGACTGGATAAACTCAGTAAATCTACAGGTAATTGTTGTACATCTATCGGTAAACGTCCGGCGGCTTGTACTGCATCGGTGTGGAATAAAGCTCCGTGTTGTCGCGCTATTTGGCATAATTCTGCGATGGGTTGGACTGTACCGATTTCACTTTGTCCGTAAATTACCGATACTAAAACTGTATTGTGTTGCAATGCAGCTTTTAAGTCTTGGGGGTTGACTCTACCTTTACTATCTACTCCCAAACGGGTAACTTCCCAACCCCACTTTTCTAGTAAATTGGCGGGTTCTGTAATGGCTGAATGTTCCACACTAGAAATGATGATGTGTTGGGGAACTAAGGACAACCTCGCCACACCCATAATCACTAAATTATTAGCTTCCGTACCCCCAGAAGTAAACACAATCGTATCGGAATTAGGGGCATTAATTAGGCTCGCTACTTGCACCCTAGCTTGTTCTAAAATCATAGCTGCCCGTTGTCCCCACTCATGCAAGCTAGAAGGATTTCCCCATTGTTGGGTGAGTACGGCTTGCATCGCGGCGATCGCTTCTTGGCGAGTGGGGGTAGTAGCACTGTAATCTAGATATATTTGCATATCATTGGATGATTTAAACAACGGGCTGTCTATATGGGCAGGATATAAGAGTAAATGGGCGCATCATTTGCAAATCAGCATGATTAGACAGTCACTCGCTGAATTTTTGCTAATGCTGATACAGCTATTTGTCTAATTAATGTGGCATAGATAGTTTTGGGAATGATAAATGTGTTCATGCCCAATTTACTTTTAGCAGATCACCGTGCAGATTTTACTGAAATTGCAGAAATCTTTAGTCTTATTTTTACTGTTGGCGATCGCAGGTTGTCAAAAAGTCCAATCCCAAAATACGCGCCTTCCTGCTTTGCCACAAGACCCCTTTGTGAAAGTTTACTTTAATCAGTCTGAGTCTAGTGAATATCGCGAACCTTACCGCCAGCAAACTCGACGAGGAGATAATTTAGAACAGCAAATTATTGAGACAATTTCTCAAGCTAAATCTACTATAGATATTGCAGTCCAAGAGTTACGTTTACCAGGAATTGCCAAGGCTTTAAGTGATAAACAAAAAGCAGGTGTTCAAGTTAGGGTTATCTTAGAAAATAACTACAGTCGTCCTTGGAGTAGTTTTACAGATGCGGAAGTGAAGAAATTACCGCCAAGAGAAAAAGATAGATATCAAGAATATTTTAAATTTGTAGACCAAAATCAAGATAATCAACTCAGCTCAGAAGAAATTAATCAAAGGGATGCGTTAATCATTTTACAAACTGCCAAAATCCCTGTAATCGATGATCGAGCAGATGGTTCAGCAGGTAGTAATTTGATGCACCATAAGTTTATTATTGTAGATAATCGCACTGTAATTGTTACCTCCGCTAATTTTACCTTAAGTGATGTTCATGGCGATGTTACTAATGCCACCAGTTTAGGAAATCCTAATAACTTTTTACTGATTGATAGTCGAGAGTTAGCCAATTTATTCACAGAAGAATTTAATCTGATGTGGGGTGATGGGGTTGGTGGTAAACCCGATAGTAAATTTGGTTTAAATAAACCTGTGCGTCCTCCAAAAACGATTACATTAGGTGATAATAAAATCACTGTGCATTTTTCACCTACATCACCTACCCAACCTTGGAGTAATACCAGTAATGGACTCATTGGTAAAACTTTAAATTCATCTACTCAATCTGTAGATATGGCTCTGTTTGTATTTTCTGAACAGCGACTTGCCAATATTTTAGAAATTCGTCATCAGCAAAATGTAGCTATTCGCGCACTGATTGACAAGCAATTTGCCTATCGTCCTTATAGCGAAGCCTTAGACATGATGGGCGTAGCTTTAAGTAATAAATGTAAATATGAGTTGGATAATAAACCTTGGCAGAATCCTCTAACTACTGTTGGTGTTCCTACATTACCCAAAGGCGATTTATTACATCATAAATTTGCAGTGGTTGACCAAAAAACGGTAATTACAGGTTCTCATAATTGGTCAGATGCGGCGAATGAAGCTAATGATGAGACTTTAATTATTATTGAGAATCAGAATATCGCTGCTCATTATGTGCGTGAGTTTAATCGGCTTTATGCTAAGGCGAAAGTTGGTGTACCGGAAAATATTCAAGCTAAAATTCAAGCTGAACAAAAGCAATGCCCACAAATCTCTGCTCCTAATAGTTCAGAGAAAACTATTAAACCCATTAATATTAATACAGCTAGTCTAGAAGAATTATCTACCTTGCCAGGGGTCGGCAAGAAATTAGCTCAAAAAATTATTACAGCCCGTCAACAGCAAAAATTCACTTCTTTACAAGATTTAGAAAGAGTTCCAGGTATTAGTGAGAGAATGATAGCTAATTGGCAAGGTTATATCGAATTGTAGATTATCGCTTTTATATTGATTATGCCCCAAGTATGGTAATTATCAATCTCTACTTTCAGAAAGAGGAAACTTGAGTAATTAAATATCTAGGATAAACCCAAGTTAGATAATTCGGAGTGGGTTTATGCCTTACGAAAATAGAGATGAATTACCACAAGAAATTAGAGAACAATTACCAGAACACGCCCAACAAATTTTTGTGGCGGGATTTAATGCAGCTCAAAGAGATGGTATGAGTGAAGATGGTGCTACCAATGTGGCGTGGAATAGTGTGAGAAATGAATATGAACAAGGTAGCGATCGCACATGGCACAGAAAACCCGAAGATCCAGCAATACACAACAAATCTGTGGTTTCTGGTGGTAATTAGTTCAGTTAATTCGCAATTTAGTTAAAATTAAGGCGGTTTGTAGTTTCTATGAACCGTCTGTTTTGGGTTAAATTGATCATTAGACTTCTTGCATAAATCTTTTTTTGTCTCACGCAAAGGCGCAAAGACGCAAAGAAAGACGCTAAAATCATGACTGTTGCAAGAGGTCTATTATTGACAATTTCACTCTTGTACAAATGATTAAACTCGACCAATTTCTGAAATATCTAGGTATAGCCCCGACTGGTGGTCAAGCCAAACTTATGATTAATGATGGGAATGTGCAAGTGAATGGTGCAATTGAAACCCGGCGGGGACGAAAATTAGTATCAGAAGATCAAGTAACAGTGGCAGGAAAAACCTTCAAGGTGGGAGATATAATTCAAGAATAGTTTTGGTGTTAGTTATCGTCTTTTCTAGAATTAATTAAAACAGGCGATCGCTACTCCCTAAAAGTAGTAAAAAAATTTATCTTTCCTGACAATCCTATAACCCTATACCCCTACACCCCATTGCAACAAGATTTCGCTGGAATGGTCACAACACCGCAATAAATCATTACACTGAGAGTTAGTTGCCTGTCTGGGATGGATATCCTGTAGAAACATGACTGAACAGAATGTGAGAATTGTTATCCTTGGTGGAGGCTTTGGTGGTCTCTACACAGCTTTGCGTTTAAGTCAATTACCTTGGGAATCTCAGCAAAAGCCCGAAATTGTCTTGGTAGACCAAAGCGATCGCTTCTTATTTTCCCCCTTATTGTACGAGTTACTCACCGGAGAACTACAAACTTGGGAAATCGCCCCTCCTTTTACAGAACTATTAGAAGGTACAGGGGTGCGCTTTTATCAAGCTGTGGCTTCTGGTATTGACATTGACCAAAAACGAGTACACCTACAAAACGGCCCAGAAATTCCCTATGATCGCCTAGTATTAGCTTTAGGTGGAGAAACACCCCTAGATTTAGTTCCAGGTGCAACATCCTATGCTTACCCCTTTCGCACCGTCAATGATGTTTATCGCCTAGAAGAACAACTGCGAATTTTAGAAGAATCCGATGCGGAGAAAATTCGTGTTGCTATTGTTGGAGGCGGTTACAGTGGGGTGGAATTAGCTTGTAAATTAGCAGATAGACTCAAAGAAAGAGGCCGTTTCCGCTTAATTGAAATTAGCGACCAAATTTTAAGAACTTCCCCAGAATTTAACCGCGAAGCCGCCAAAAAAGCTTTAGAAGCGCGGGGTGTATTTATCGACTTAGAAACCAAGGTTGAATCTATTACCCAAGATAGCCTCTCCCTGGAATACAAAAATCAAGTAGATACCATCCCTTACGATTTAGCGATTTGGACTGTGGGAACAAAAGTCGCACCCGTCGTTAGAAACCTACCTTTAAAACAAAACCAGCGTGGTCAAATCTCCACCGATACAACCTTACAAGTTCTTGACCATCCAGAAATTTTTGCTTTGGGAGACTTAGCCGACTGTCTAGATGCAAATGGTCAACAAATCCCCGCTACAGCCCAAGCTGCTTTTCAACAAGCAGACTACGTAGGGTGGAACATCTGGGCTTCTTTGACACAACGCCCCCTTCTACCATTCCGCTATCAACAGTTAGGGGAAATGATGGCACTAGGGAAAGACAACGCTACTTTAACAGGTTTAGGAATCAAACTAGAGGGTTCTCTAGCCTATGTTGCGCGTCGTTTGGCTTATTTGTATAGAATGCCCACATTTGATCATCAGCTCAAAGTAGGTTTTAATTGGTTAGTTCGTCCTATTATAGAAACAATTTCTGCTGTGACGAATGATTAGAAGTGTTGACTGTTGACTATTGACTATTGACTCAGCAATTGCTCCTAATCAAATTAAAATCTATTGTTAGCAAGTTTAATGGAAAGACCCAAAGTTATTTTTTTAGATGCGGTGGGTACACTGTTTGGTGTTAAAGGCAGCGTCGGTAAAATTTATAGTCAGTTGGCACTAGAATTTGGTGTGGAGGCTTCCCCAGAAGTTTTAGATCAAGCCTTTGTGCAGAGTTTTAAAGCTTCACCACCACCAATCTTTCCTGACACGGAATTAGAAGATATTCCCCAAAAAGAATTTGAATGGTGGCGGGCGATCGCGGTAAGAACTTTTGAAAGTGCTGGTATTATCAATCAATTTGCTGACTTTTCTAGTTTTTTTAGCGAACTGTACATTCACTTTGGTACAGCCGAACCCTGGTTTGTCTACCCTGATGTTGTGCAATCCCTGAGTAACTGGAA
Organism: Aliinostoc sp. HNIBRCY26; assembly: GCF_050235535.1. Taxonomy (GTDB): domain Bacteria; phylum Cyanobacteriota; class Cyanobacteriia; order Cyanobacteriales; family Nostocaceae; genus Trichormus. The sequence continues at coordinate 3,584,729 of NZ_CP189852.1, read as the reverse complement.
ACATTTGGGAATTGAATTAGGCGTGTTGTCTAACTTTGATTCTCGGATTTATTCAGTCTTACAAGCGTTAGATTTGAGTCACTTTTTCCAGTCTGTGACGATTTCCACTCAAGTAGGCGCAGCCAAACCCCATTTCAAAATTTTTGTGGCTGCATTAGAAAAACATGATTGTTCCCCTGCATTAGCGTGGCATATTGGCGACAGTATTGTAGAAGATTATCAAGGAGCAAAAGCGGCTGGGTTAAGAGGGATTTGGATTAATCGGGAAAAAAGTCATTAGTCATTAGTCATTAGTCAGCACTCATCACTCAGCACTCATCACTCAGCACTCAACACTCATCACTCAGCACTCATCACTCACCCTGGTAAAAAAACCGTAAATACTGACCCCCTGGGTTGATTGTTTTTGACTGTGATTGTACCGCCGTGGGCTTCAATGGCCATTTTGCAAAATGCTAATCCTAAACCTAATTGAGACACTTCTGGCATGAGTGTTCCCACTTCGTATTTTTCAAAGATAATCTGTTTAGCTTCGTCGCTGATTCCTACACCAGAATCAGCAATCTGAATCATGACGCTTTCTGGTCTACAATCATTAGTCTGTAAGATAACTTGAGAGTTTTTCGGAGAAAATTTGACGGCGTTGGATAATAGGTTATCTATGACTCTACGAAATATCAACGCATCTAAATTCAGATGAATATGGGGTTGGGGAAAGTTGCTAATCAATTGGAGATTTTTTTGAGTGGCGATCGCTTCAAAACTATTTAATGCTGATAAACATAAACTCACTAAATCAACATTAGTATAATTTAGTACCATCTTTCCAGACTCTAGTTTCGCCATGATCATTAAGTCATCAATCAAGGCTTGCAGTTGTTGTACGGAATTGACAATCTGCTCAACTTTGGTTTTCTGTCTCTCTGGGGGAAAATTCGGTAACTTGAGAATTTCGGTAGCTAGTAAAATCGAGGTCAGGGGATTACGCATATCATGCAGGATCATCTTCACCATGTCTTCTCGAAGATTTAGCAATGCTTGTAAGTCGTCATGCTGACGCTTGATGCGTAGCATAGAGTTGACCCTGGCACGCAACTCCAGACCATTGACTGGTTTACTGATAAAGTCATCTGCACCTGCGTCCATACATCTGACCATATCTTCCTTTGCGGTCAAGGCTGTCACCATAATGATGGGAATATACTGCCATTGGGTATGGGATTTGATGTGTTTACAGACTTCGATCCCGTCTACATCGGGCATCATCACATCTAATAAAATCACATCTGGTTGTATAATTTTGAGGCGTTCTATAACTCGTTGACCACTAGCAGCATAGTTTAATTCATAACCCTCGTTAAAAAGTAGGGCTTCAATTACGTCAAAGTTATCTGGTTCATCATCAATAACTAAAATAGAAGGCTGATTGTCCATTTAATAATACGTGTTCACTTTGATAGCAAGTTTTGGATTATACCTGTAAGCTCCCGCAGTTTCACTGGTTTGTTTACATAATCATTTGCCCCTGCTTCGAGGCATTTTTCGCGATCGCCTGGCATAGCTAAAGCTGTTAATGCAATTATGGGAACATCGACTAATTTCTGATATTGACGAATGCGGCGGATAGCTTCTAAACCATTGATTTCTGGCATTTGAATATCCATCAAGATCAAACTGGGATTTTGAGATACAGCCAAATCAACGGCAGTTTGTCCGTTGGTTGCTAAGAGCAGCCTGTAACCTCTACTTTCAAGATAGCTAGAAATTGTTTCAGTGTTGGATTGATTGTCTTCTGCTAAAAGAATTAGTGGTGATTTTGAGGCTAATGATTTAGGATTTGATAGGCTCTCTAAGCCTAATTGTACATCTGCTTTAGCTGTGGGCAAAGTTAATTTTTGGTCTAAGTAAGGTAAACGCACCGTAAAACAACTACCTTTACCTACTTCACTACTGACGGTTATGTATCCACCGTGTAGTTCTGCGATTTGACGCACTAAAGCTAGCCCTAATCCAGTACCCGTATACTGACGATTCAGACGACTGTCAATCTGCACAAAGGATTGGAAGAGTTTATCCATATCTTCTGAAGCAATCCCAATACCTGTATCAATGACTGAAAAGCTTACCCAGTCTGCGTTTTGCTTTCTCTCGATGCCAACAACACTATTCCCATTCAGGGAATTTTGGATTCTGCTTTCTTCAATTCTTTCTCGCCTGACAGCTAAAATCACAGAACCGCCTGCGGGGGTAAATTTCACTGCATTATTGAGTAGATTAATTAAAACCTGTCGGATGCGGCGTTCATCGACAGCAATATTCCTGATGGTATTTTGAATATTGAGTTTGAGTTGAATTTGCTTTTGATGTGCTAGTTGTTTTACGAAGGTCAGACTAGACTCACATAAATAACAAACGGACACAGGAGTAATTTGCAGTTCTAGTTTGCCTGCTTCGATTTTGGCTAAATCCAGAATATCATTAATTAATTCTAGTAAGTGTTTACCACTACGTTCGATAGTCAATACAGCACGTTTTTGTTTATCAGTAATTTCTCCAAATACTCCTTCTAGCAACCCTTCCGACATTCCCAAAATGGCGTTTAGGGGTGTGCGGAGTTCATGACTCATACTGGCGAGGAATTCGTCTTTGTGGCGAGTGGCGCGGGCTAATTCTGTGTTGACACCAAGGAGTTGTTCATTGAGCATAGACAAGGCTACTTCTGCACGTTTGCGATCGCTCAATTCAATTTGCACTTGTTGATAGAGGTCGGCTTGCTGAATCGCTACAGATAGCTGGCTAGCAATTTGTTGGAGTAAGTTAGCCTCATCGGATTGCCATTGACGCTTGGTTGAACAGGAGTGAACACTGATCAATCCCCAAACTCTGGGAGAGTTATTTTCCACTTGCTGGACAATAGGAGCAACAATTTTGGATTTGACTTGTGTTTGTTCCATGAATTCCGCAAGAAAATCACCCCAATCATCATGCTGAGGATCTTTGACGATACGGACGTTACCATCACGGTAAAATTCATAACACTCTGGTGAAAAACATTCATTTTCCCACAACATACTTTCAATGATGGGATATTCTGGCACAACCGATTCTTCTAGAACTACCCCTGACCCATCGTTCATGAGGCGAAAAATTAAGGCGCGGTCAGCTTGAAAGGTTTGTCTGACTTCATTAACTGCGGCTTTGAGAATGACTTGCAAATCTAGGGATTGACGAATATGTTGCGTAATGCTTCTAAGTAGTCGTTCGCGCTGTGCTTGTTTTTGGAAGATTTCTTCGGCTTGTTTGCGGTCGCTAATATCCTGAACTGCACCAATTAAATATTGTGGTTCTTCAGCTAGCGATCGCACCAGGGAGACCGTCAAATATACCCAAATACTATGTCCTTGTTTGTGAAGATAGCGTTTTTCGACGGCGTAGGTAGCAATTTCTCTCGCTAACAGACTCTGCATATACTGTTTATCCACACTCAGGTCATCAGGATGGGTAAATTGCTTGTAGCTGATTCCCAACAATTCTACTTCTGTATAACCTGTAATTTCACAGAATTTTTGATTAATTCTGGTTAAATTACCCTGAATATCGGCTTCTACCATCCCTACATTTGCTTGCTCAAAGGTGGCGCGGAAGCGGGCTTCACTATTTTGCAGTGCGGCTGTGCGCTGAGTGATTTTGACTTCTAGTTGTTCATTGAGTTTTTCTAAGGCGGTTGTGGCGCGTTGGCGGGCTAATTCGGCGGCAGCGCGGGCTGCAAATACTTGTAATGTGGTTTTGATGCGTTCTGGTTCTTCAAGGGGGCGTGTATCGAGAATACAGAGGTTGCCAATCACAACACCATCATTATCCCGTAGGGCAATGCCTAAGTAACTTTCGGCTTGCATTGCGGCTAGATATGGATCATCAGGAAATTCTTGGGTGATCTGGTTGGGGCAGTAATATATCCCTTCAGTTAGTGACTTTTCACAGGGGGTAGAGGCGATGCTGTAACTCATGGAGGGTTGCAATTCCCCATAAACACAAGACCCCAACGCCTGGAGGCGATCGCCAATGAGTTCTAAGACGAATACATAAGGTACATTCAATGCCTCGGCAGTATACCGCACTAAGGCGGGAAAAAACTCTGAACCTGTGACCGTAGCTGTACCTTCTACGAGGGTGCGTAAGGATTCTTCTGCGCGTTTGCGGGCAGTGAAGTCGGCAGCAGTGCCAATTAACCGATAAATTCGTCCACTTTCCTCTGTTAATGGTTTGAGGGTGACTAATAACCAATAGCTACAATTCGTGTGATGGTTAGTAAAGTACCCCTCAAAGGAAAAAGGTTCTCCGGTGGCGACGCAAGCATCATACTTTTGACAGAGTGATTGTCCGATGGCTTCTCCAAACAGTTCTTTCGGTGTTTTACCCTGTGCTTCTACTCCCGGAACACCACAAAAACGTTCAGCTACCGGATTCCACCCTCCGTAACGGTACTCTCCTTGGGGATCAATATCTACTGTGAAAATGGCTTGTTCTACATATTTATAGACAGCCCGCAAAAAACTTTCACTTTTTTCGAGAGCGATGACTGCACGCTGACGTTCAATGGCAATACCAGCTAGGTAAGCGGCTAGAGTGATGGTTTCTATATCGGCTGGTTGGGGTGTTTTGACTTGGTGATAGTACACAGCAAATGTCCCCAATGCCTGACCATTGCTGGCGATAATGGGTGCAGACCAACAAGCGCGTAATCCATTATTCAAGGCTATATCCCGAAAATCTTGCCACAGAGGATCATTGGCAATGTCTGAGACAATTACTAGCTGTCGGCGATAGGCCGCAGTCCCACAAGAACCAATACCATCGCCAATGACTACGCCTTCAGTCAATTTAATATAATCATCTGGCAAATTCAGCGATGCTTGATGACGCAAGCGATTTTCTTCATCTATTAACAAAATCCGAAATAAAGCCCCATCGAATTGTTCTGTAAGACTAGCTATCAGGATATTTAAGACATCTGCTAACGGTTCGCCTCTGGCAATGCGGGCTAGCAGACTATTGTGCATTTCTAATTGTTTTTCTATACGTCTATATTCACTGATATCTGTTAATTTACCAACGTAGCCAGTGAAATTATCTGTGCTGTCGGTTCCCCTTGTCGCTTTTGCTAAGACCCAAGTGACTTTACCATTTGGTGTTCGTAATCGACATTCTGTTGCAAAGGGTTGTTGATGGGCAACACTACTGCACCATTCCCGCAGGACGCGATCGCGATCTTCAGGATGCAAAGCCTGTAACCAGTTTGTTCCCAATACATCTTGCAACCGCAACCCCGTCATTTGTTCCCATTTAGGATTCACATACTGATAATTCCCCTGAAAATCGATCAGAAATATCCCATCAGGGGAATTTTCCGCCAGCATGGAGTAACGACAGGTACTTTCACAGGCTGCGGTTGTGTAGGTGCCTTGATATCCTGTGATTTGACTGTTAGTACCAAAATTAGTGCGATCGCGAAGATACAAACCATGCAGTAGGTGATCACTTGTCAGTAACCCAACTAGTTGATTGCAATCATCAACTATCGGTAAATAACGCAGGTTATGCTGACTAAATAGTTTTAGTGGCACAGTAAAATTACTTAATTCAGAATGCTTCAGGGTGATTACAGGCTGAGTCATCACTTCTACCATCTTCATCTGAGTAAGGTTACACCCTTGTATATGTCTACGGATGATATCTTGCTCTGTCCAGATACCCATAATTTGGTTATCTTCCATGACCAGTACACAACTAGTTGGTGGTGTTTTGACCCCAGATTTAGCTGTATCTAAAGTTGATGACGAACAGCCTGTGGTGAGCTTATCCATCAAACTTAAGGCTTCAACGACTGGTGTTTGGGGAGTAACCACTAAAGGCTGACAAATCAGCTTTGTCAAGAGGGTAGCTTGATCATCTTCAGCCACAGCACTTTGTTGGGTATTCATTAGCATAACCGCTTTTTTATATACATAAAATTTAGCAACGATTAAGTATTTTCATGTAAGTTTTTTCTATGTTTATGGTTGACAATTCATATAGTAATTGATACCAAAGCATTTCTGAAGGCAAGGTTAGTTTATGAATATCAGAGCGATCGCCCTAGCAACTATTTTAGGCATTTCTGCACCAGCCATCATTGATGTAGCAGTAAATCATCAAGCTGTGGCGGCTTCATTTGATTATCCAGTAGGAGAGTTTGTTGATAACGACTGGAGTGTAACTTTATCTTTGCAAGGTAATGTTTATTACTACTATGGGCAGAATCGTCGTAATGGGTCTAGTATTAGCCTTGGTGGAGCGAGAGTTTCTGGTAATCAACAACGCCAAGTTTATACGTGGAATAATAATGGCACAAGGTATCAAATTGCTTGGCGACCCAATGATCCTTACTTTATCCGTGTGCAAGTCATTGGTCGTAACGGTCGAGTGATTTTAAATCGCTTACTCCAAGCCCAACCAAATTAATTTTATCTATCCTTTAATAGAGGTCAAAATATTTCTCTAGGGTGCTAAAAGTTCACTAAATCAGTTGTTACAATCACCGCAACCATTTAAAAGTTACTCAACCGGTGTTAGTTATGGCTGATGAAGTGAAACCAAATCCTAGTGAAGCTACTACCCATGATGCACAATTATTAGCTGAAAGTATAGATAGTGGTGAAGTGAAAGCCCCGAAGGTTAATTTTGATGCTGATTATGCAGCCGCACAGCAATTGAGTGAAGGTGTGGATGTGGAAGCAGTTAATACACCAGAAGATAAAACACCTCAACCTGAAGCCACAAAACCTGAAGCTCAACCTACAGGAAATCCTGAAGACTACTTAGAATTAGCTAAGGAAGTCGGTGCTTCCAAAAATGAAGCCGTCACTCAAGTTAGTGATGATTTAGTACAAAAGGCTATAGATATGGGTCAAGCAAAAAAATAGTTATTAGTCAATAGTCAATAGTCAATAGTCAATAGTCATGGCTATTGACTAAACCCTTTCCTAGTCCCCAATCCCCAGCGAAGCACTGAGCTTGTCGAAGTGTCCCCAGTCCCCAATCCCCAATCCCCAATCCCTTAAAATAATTAACAACCTTGGACAACTGAGAGCAATTCACTAGGGTGATGAATGATATAGTCTGGGTTTTGTTTGGCGAGAACTTCGGGAGAATTAAATCCCCAAGTCACTGCAATAACTTTAATATTGGCTTTTTTTGATGCTTCGATATCTCTGGTTTCATCACCTACATAAATTACTGCTTGAGGCTGGAGTTGTTTCTGCTTAAGAACGTTATTAATAATAGTAGTCTTACCAAAAATTGTTACGCCTGAATAGATAAAGTCAAATACACTATCTAATTCATGTATTTTGAGGAATGCGGTGACGTTATCTTGAGAATTAGATGTAATAATTCCCAACTGATGACCATGTGCTTTAAGTTCTCCTAAAGATTGTTTAATGCCAGGAATTGGACGCAATTCCTGGATTTTGCTTTTTAATTCAAATTTGACTTTCTTGACAAGAAAAGGAATTTTAAACAGGGAAATTCCTGAATATTTAATAATTTCTCTGGATGATAAATTTCTGAGGAGGGTTAATTGTTCTGGTGTAATTTGGACATAGCCAAATTCCACTGCTAAACGGTTGGCAATACTGACGAGTGCATCTACTGTGTCGGCAATCGTGCCATCAAAATCAAAGATAATTGCTTTCTGTGTCATTATGTTGTCTGGATGCGTCAAGATTAGCACGAGCATTCCGTCTTAACATTTCTGGCTTAATCCGCCGCAACGCTGATGCCGGAAATCTTTTTTCCCACTCCTCATTAGAGATTTGCGCTAATTCTATCAGCTGAGGAGCAATATTTTCAGGATACGGCTGAAAATCAGCCACGTCCGTAACTTTTGCAAATCGTTGATTCCAAGGACAAACATCTTGGCAAATATCGCACCCCGCTACCCAACCTTGCATCCGAGTGGCGATCGCCTCTGGTAATTTTTCTGCTCTGTTCTCTATGGTATGGTACGCTATACAGCGATTAGCATCCACTACAAAGGGTTGGGTGATTGCTCCAGTGGGACAGGCTTCTAAACAACGGGTACAACTACCACAATGTTCTGTGTGGGGGCGATCGCTTTCTAGTTCCAAATTTGTCAGCACTTCACCTAAGAATACCCAAGAACCATACTCTCTAGTAATCACATTGCCATTTTTAGCAATCCAGCCAATTCCAGCCTGTTGCGCCCAAACTTTATCTTGAATGGGGCCGGTATCTGCATAGTAGCGGGCTTGAATACTAGGATCTAGTGATTGCAACCAGGTACTTAAGGCTTTGAGTTTTTTCTGCATCACTTTGTGATAGTCCCTCCCCCAGCCATAACGGGAGATTTTGGCGTACTCTTCACCTTGGGGACGTTGGTGTGGGGTGTAGTAATTGAGTGCGACACAAATCAGCGATCGCGCTTGTGGCATCACTAATTTTACATCCTGGCGTTTTGGGTTATTCATCCAAGCCATGTCCGCGTGATAACCCATGCTTATCCAAGCTTGCAACCTTTCGGCTTCTGTATTGTTACGCTTGTTTGCAGTAGTAATGCCAACTTTGTGAAAACCTAGCTCTATAGCTTTCTCTTTTACCAAACTGCTGGTAACTACGGAACAGTAGTCCATTTCTCTAACCAAAATTTGCCAAAATCGTGGCTTATCGATTATACCTAAGCTAGTCAAGACTTGGGTTCAATATTTCTTACTCACTGCATTTGTAAATTTTATTTGCGTTTTGTAAAAAAATGATGCAATATGTGAATCAAGAGGTAAAGCCACCAGAGTGATGCGAGCCTCCCACTGAATCGCAATGTACTTCAACCCATCAACTGTGGTGCAATTATGACATTCACTTCTGATTCCGCTTCAACTCGTTTTACTAACATCCAGGCTGATGCTGTGGGTTCTGCTAATGCTGTATTTCAAAGCCTCAGCGTAGATGACCAGTTAGCCGTTCTGTGGTACGCCTATACTGAAATGGGACGTTCCATCACACCAGCTGCTACAGGTGCAGCGCGCTTACAGTTAGCGGAAGGTTTGTTAAATCAAGTCAAGCAAATGAATCATGCACAACAATTGCAATTCATGCGTGACTTAGTTGCTCGGAAAAATACTCAACTTACCCGTTCTTACGGTATTCTGACTACCAACACCAAGCTAGCTTTTTGGTACGAACTTTCGGAATTGATGGTGAAAGGTGTTGTAGTACCTGTTACCGCAGACTATAAAATCTCCCGCGATGCTTCCCAAGTATTAGAATCATTAAAACAATTAGACTTTGGTCAGCAAATTACAGTGTTGCGTAAAGTAGTGGCTGATATGGGCGTTGACCCCTTAGCATAGTAGATTTCTGAGTATAAATCCAGTAAATTCCAGTCTCTGAACATCAGGCATCTTTTAATCTATATCTTCCCAATCTCAATGTCAAAGCAGTTTTTGTTCCCAGACTATAGCTTGGGAACAAATCTTTCTTGAGTCAGATTTATTCGCTACGAAATTAACGCCAATAGCAGCTTGTTTTATATTTGAATGTTGATTCTAATAGTTTTTAGCTAATTTTATAAAGGTGGTTTTATGAAAGTCGCTGAATATTCAGCCAGTCAAATTCCTGGAATTAAAGAAACTACGATTCTTGAGTATTTTAAAAATTTAAATGCACGTAACTTTACCGCAACAGCCGCTTTATTTACTCCTCAAGGTGTGATGAATCCACCCTTTGAATCTGCTATTGTAGGGCGAGATGCGATCGCCAGATATCTGCGAAAAGAAGCTCAAGATGTCAAAGCCGAACCCCAGCAAGGAATTTCCGCCACTTTGAAGGACGGTTATACACAAGTACAAGTGACAGGTAAAGCTCACACCTTTTGGTGTAGTGTCAATGTCATGTGGTTATTTACTCTCAACCCACAACAGCAAATCACTGACACTCAAATTAAACTTCTCGCCTCACCCCAAGAATTAGTAGCTATGCGTCCTCCAGAAAAATAGCCGCAATTAAGACGCAGCCAGAGTTGCTGCTAGGGAACGCATCAATAATTTTCTGCCTAACTCTACATCTGATGGCGCACATTGCCAATCTGGGTGTGCTGTCATCAACAGACTATCGAGAGTTTCTTGATCAAATAAATGCCAAACGGGAGAGCCGTTAACTTCTGCTGCTAGGGCGTAGCAATTCATACCTACACAATGGATTGTACAACTGGCAGCAGCTCTTGTGAAGTTCATTTTCTCTCCTGGTTGGAGAGCGCGAAACTGAGACATGATTTGCTTCAACTCACCAACAGAAGCAGCCACTAACCCAGGTAAAGCTACGGTTAGGTTCTTATTTCCATTCACTGCTAGCCAGTAATGGCGGCTGGGATCAATCCCTTCTAACCAAGGTAATTCATCATCAAGACGGTAGCGTGGTGATAAGCAAAATAAGGCTGCCATAGGTGCAATCATGTTTTGAGAGAATTTCTTGTGCTTTCACGTTGCGATCGCGGCAACTGTGATACTAGCTTTACTAATTCTCAGTATTCGATAACAAATACCTATAAATCAAATAAATTTTGCAAAAGTTATTAAAGCAATTAATATTTCTCAACAAAACCCTGGGGATGTTGATCGTGAAGAGGCAGGGGAGCAGGGAGAAAGGGGGAAATTCGCTGTTACCCGCCAACAGGGATTAAAGCACCATTATTTATGCTCGAAAGTAAAAATACTTATTTCAAGGCGCATCAGCGCGTTCGCGCAGCGTCTCGGAGAGAGAAATAATACGTCCTGATTTCAAGTCCCTACATTTATGTATGTAACCTGAGTTCGGGTTAAGCAGATGGAGGTAAAAGCCATTCAAGATTCAGCCCTGGCTTTTTAGGCTGATGACAATAAGCAATCAGTCCGCACAAGACATTAACGGGACTTAGACAAAAAATCGCCAGAAAAAACACTTAAATGTATATGCAGAGAGACTTTGACATCATTTCGCTTAGTTTTTTGATATATCTGGGTTTCAAGCATTTTTGAGCCTTTGGTCTATTTTGCTTGTACTGTAAGGGTTTGAGTCTTGTTTCTGCCTTAAAAAGGTTTAAGTCCCGATAAATGCTCATTAATCAAATCTAATAAATTTCTGAGCTTTATAGGCTTGGGTAGATATGCTGTCGCACCTGCTTCTCAACAGCGTTCTTGATCACCAGGCATGGCTAAAGCTGTCAGTGCAATGATGGGGATAGCTTGACTTTGAATCTCAGCACGGATTTGACGAGTTGCTTCTAATCCATCCATATCTGGCATTTGGATGTCCATTAAAATCAGATTGGGCTGATATTGTTTTGCCATTTGCACCGCTTCTTGTCCATTGCGCGCCAAAATAATCTGAAAGTTGTGTCCTTCCAGGTAACTCATGATTGTGACAATATTTGCTTCATTGTCTTCGGCTAACAGAATTCTGGGTTTTTGTGATAACTCCATAGCTGCAATTACGAGAGCAGTTTGTAAGTTTGGCGGTTGCACATTGGCAAAAATCTGCCTTAATACCTGATAAAACTTTTGTCGCGAGAGGGGTTTTAAAATATGTTCGGCAGCACCCAACTCTAAACTGCGTGATCGCTTATCAACTACGGAAATAACAATCACAGGTATATGATAAGTCTCAGCATGGGTTTTTAACTTGGTTAACACTTCCCATCCCGAACAATCAGGCAACAATAGATCCAGAACGATTAAATCTGGCTTGACTCGTAAGGCAACTTGTAATGCACCTTCTCCTAATGGATGAATGACGCTAGTTGCCCCCATTTCAGCTAAGTAATGTTTAATTTGACTAGCAGCAGCAGTAGAATCTTCTACTACCAAGGCTTGTTGCACCACAACATCTTGTACTGCTGTTTGAAGCACTAAAGGTAAGTCATCATACTCTTGCAAGGGATGCCAAGGTAATATGACGCTAAAGCAACTTCCTTTACCTAACTCACTCTCAACTCGGATACTACCGCCGTGTAGATCGACAATGCGCCGGACTAAAGATAATCCTAATCCTGTACCTGGATAGCGTCTGGATAGGGAACTATCTAACTGTACAAATGGCTGAAACAACTTACTCATATCTGCCTCAGCAATACCGATTCCAGTATCAATTACCTGAAATTCCACAGTTTGTTCGGGCAAGTGCATTTTCACTTCCAGCCTAACGCTACCACCGTCGAGGGTGAATTTCACAGCATTTGCTAGTAAGTTAACTAAAACTTGGAGTAAGCGGCGTTCATCGGCTCCAATTTCTGTAATATTGTCGTCAATTTGGCATCTGAGTTGTATTTGTTTGTTTTGCGCCTGTTGCTTAACAAAATTCAGACTAGATTCACAAAGTGGCGGAATTGATATAGAAGCTAGTTCTAGCTCCATCTTGCCCGATTCAATTTTGGAGAGGTCTAAAATATCGTTAATTAACTCTAGTAGGTGTGTGCCACTCTTTTCTATTGTCTGTAAAAACTGGCGTTGTCGCTCGGTTAAGCTACCAAATACCTCTTCTAAAAGTATTTCTGACATTCCCAAAATTGAGTTCAATGGCGTTCGCAACTCATGACTCATATTTGTCAAAAATTCGTCTTTAAGACGAGCTGCTCTCGCTAATTCTGCATTAGCTAAACTGATGCGCTCACTGCTTCGCCGCAACTGTTCTTCAGCACGTTTCCGCTCGGTAATATCATTGTTGATTTCTAATATCTTGATGGGGTTACCTTCTTGATCGCGCTGTAATACCCAGCGACTAGCAACAATAATAGGTCTGCCATCACGACTTACATGAATGAGTTCGCCTTCCCAGTAACCTTGGCTTAATAATTCCGCTTCTATATCAGCAAGGGATTGCGGAAATTGAGTTTGCAACAGTTCATGGGACATCTGCCCATATACCTCAGTTCCACTCCAGCCATACATTTCTTCTGCACCTTTGTTCCAGAAGGTAATTGTGCCATCAAGAGTACGGGTGATGATGGTGTCATGGGCGAGGTCTAACAGCTGTGCCTGTTCTTCTAAAATTTTCTGGGTGCGCTCTCGCTCTAATAGTTCCTGTTGCAATTGGGCATTAACAGTTTCCAATGCCACAGTGCGCTCGGTAACTCTTTGCTCTAAAGATTCGTTTGCTTGTTTTAATAAGGCTTCGGCGCGTTTGCGCTCGCCAATTTCATGCTGTGCTTGCTGATATAATTCTGCTTGGCGCAGGGCAATACCTAAATGCGTTGCCAATTGTTTGAGCAAATCAATTTTTATGGGCTGCCACTGTCGCGGTGCTTGGCATTGATGTACAATCAGCATCCCCCATAAATTTTGATCTTGCAGAATGGGCACGACTAGGTTTGCTCGTACTTCTAACTTTGCCAGTAGCTCAACATGGCAGAGATCAATGCTGCCATTATAGATATCTGCTTTGACAGTTACTAATCCTTGGCGAAAGGGGACAATATAGTTCTCGTTTAAGCAGGGGTCGTAGTGAGAGGTGGATAGCAGGGGAGTCCAGCCTTCGCCTACCGATTCTGTAGTGACGATTCCCGTACCATCTGGCTGTAAGCGAAAAATCAGGACGCGATCGCTGTTGAGAAACTGCCGAACTTGGGTGACAGTGGTTTGCAGAATTTCCTCTAAATTGAGGGTTTCATGGATTTTTTGGGTAATTTCTGCAACTAACCGTTCTCTCTCAATCCTCTGTTGCAGTTCGTTGCGTAATCTTACTTTAGCGATCGCTGATTTGAGTGCTAATTGTAGCCTTTGTGGGGTAATCTGTTCTTTGACTAAATAATCTTGCGCCCCTGCTTTCATTGCTTGTACTGCGATCGCTTCACTACCCTGCCCAGTTACAACAATTACAGGTAAGCACGGCTCTTGAGTTGAGGAGCTTAATCTAGCAATGAATTCTAATCCATCAATATCTGGCAAGCGGTAGTCTATTAACACAGCATCCGGTTGGTTTTGCTGCCATAACTCTAAACCTTCCTGCGCTAAAGTTGCTTCGAGGATGCTGTAAGAGTAATTTTTATCTGTTTGCAAACACCGTCGGTAGAGTTCTCTGTCTTCTGGGGAATCATCAACAATTAAGACAGTACACTGTTGCTCGCTCATGAGGAATTTTTGGGGTAATTAGGCAGAGTGGTCAAGTCAAACCAATAATCTACGAGCATTTGCACATCTAGCTTCAGTTGGGCAAAGTTAATCGGCTTCACAATGTAGCTATTAACGCCATATTTGTAACAATCCTCAATATCTTTAGGATTATTAGAAGTAGTAAAAACAACGACAGGAATGGTTTTTAAATTACCATCCTGTTTTATGCGACGCAAGACTTCCCGCCCATCAGTCCCCGGTAGGTTGAGGTCTAGTAAAATCATGCCGGGACGCGGGGCAGTTTCAGGGTTGGTATACTTACCAGTGCGGTAGAGAAATGCCAATGCTTGATCGCCATTTACACAGCGATGAATGGGTACGAAGAATCGGGAACACTTGATGAATCGGTCTATGGTTTCAAAGTCTTCATTGCTGTCTTCGACAATTAGCATTAGGGGAGTTTGCCTAGCAGCAACCTGGGAAGCTTCGGTCATATAATCGGCTCTGCTCCTAAAGTGAAGTAAAAGGTACTACCTTCATTAAGCGTGGATTCTACCCAAATTTTACCGCCGAGCCGTTCTACAATTTTGCGGGCAATTGTTAACCCTGCTCCATTACCGCCACCATATTCATCCCGTCCATGTAACCGCCGGAAAATCTGAAAAATCTTTTCTTCATGTTCTGGAGGAATGCCAATGCCGTTGTCACGTACATAAAATGTATAAAAGCTAGTTGCCTGTTCCCTAGTCCCTTGGAGAAAACCGATTTCTACCCATCTTTGTGGTTTATCGTTGTACTTAATAGCGTTGCTGATCAGGTTGGTAAATAGCTCATTTACCTGAGCGCGATCGCACTCGATTGTGGGTAGGGGTTGGGGAATGCGAAAATCAATTTGGTTTTGGGGTCGAGATATGGTGAGAGTAGCGATCGCTTGCTGCACCAAATCGTTTAAATTCACCTGTTGCCAGATCAGTTCGGTTCGTCCCAAGCGTGAGAAGTGCAGCAGGGAATTAATTAAATCTTCCATGCGTTGGGTGAGCTTGACTAGGGTTTGCAGTTTGGCAACACCATCTTCGGTCAAAGTCTCAGCATAATCTTCCATTAAAAAGTTAGCGTAGTTGTGAATGCCCCGTAATGGTTCCTTGAGGTCGTGGGAAGCAACATAAGCAAAAGAATCTAATTCTTCGTTACTGCGCTGAAGTTCAATGTTCATTGATGCGAGTTCATCTGCTTGTCGCAACACTACACCCACAATCAAGCTGCTTAATTCGGCAACGGCGGCAATTTCGCAAGCTTTCCACGGTAAAGCGCAACCTCTGACTGTCTCTTGCCACAATGCAAAAGATTTGCGCGGTGATAACCGCAAACCGCCATCCTCTTGAACCTCTACGGGTTTATGCGGATTACCACCCCAATTCACAGTTTGAATTACTTCTGGGCGAAACCAAAGCAGATAAATTGGGTGAACTTTGGAAATTTCTAAAGCTAAAACGCCACTAGCAACTGCTTTAAATGACTCAGCTGCTGGATAAATTTGAGCAAGCGATCGCGTGTGAAACAAATTGTGTTGGAGTTGCGGTTTAATCCAATCCAACAGGGCATAGATTTCTGCTTCCCCAGGAGTTTCACCAATGCGAATACAATTATCTTCGCTGCAAATTACTGCTCCGGTTGCACTTACCAGATCCAGCAATTGCGAATCCATTTGTGCAATCCCATCCACAAAATACTCAGCTTGCGACAGAGATTCCACAAATTGAGTTTGTAAGGACTTCAAATGTATCTTGTATTCTTGATCAACGCTGGCTTCTTTATTTGCCAGTTCTAACGACATCACCTGTCCAATAAACTCGCAAGCTGCACGTAGGTTATAAGGAATATACTTAGTTGCAGAATCATGGCAAGCAATCAATCCCCAGAGTTTTTGGTCTTGCACTAGGGATATGGACATAGAAGCAACTACGCCCATATTTTGTAGATATTCCAGATGAATTGGAGAAACACTACGTAAAACCGAGAGACTGAGATTTAGTGGTAGGTTAGTTAGGGGATTTTCTGCTGGGATTAACTCCACAGGCTGATAATTGGCATTAGGAATAATTCTGAGCCAGTTAAGGGTGTAGAGTTGTCGCGCCTGTTTGGGAATATCACTGGGTGGGTAACGTAAGTTGAGATAAGGTGGTTCTTGGTTTGTATCCTCAGCAATCACAATCCCAGTTTCATCTTCATCAAATCGATAGACCATAACGCGCTCAAATCCAGTAATTTTTCGCACTTCGCTGACTACCACTTGACACATCTGTTCCATTGTGGACGCTTTCTGGATTTTGGTAATTGTTCCTTTTACCTGCTGATAAAAATCAAAAAAGTCTCTTTTGCCCTTCAACTTTTTTGGTTCTAATTCCAACAGTGCCACCCCATCTAACTGATGTACAATCCCATCAAATCGCAGCGATTTATTTTGACCCTTGAAGGAGAGGTTGATTGGATTGAGACTTTCAAAGTCGCCATTTAAACATTTTTGGATAGTATCAACTTGTTTAGCAGCGCATAATTGTGATAGCGGCTTACCTAACAAATCTTGGGGTTGGTGGCCAAGTAATTGCTCTGTATTATTGCTCACCTGAACAATCTCTAAATTGGAGAGATTAATAGCTAGCAGCACCCCATGCGGCTGAATCAATCCCGGAATGTGAATCGGTTCGCGATCGCAGTTGGTTAAATCCACCGTCTGAACCGTCATACCTTCCCAAACTCCTTGTGACAATCGTCTGGATTCTCCCGTAAAAAATATTAATCAAGAAGCAGCACTAGCTGTAAATAATACCTAGCACTATAAAAATTATCTGTCATTCGGTAGAGAATATACATTACGGAGTGTAAATATTAATTCCACCACCTACCGAGGTATGATGAACGTTATTGGAAAGCTACATTATCGGCTATTTGTACTGGGTTTATATAGGATTAAATTCTTTTAATCCCTCTTTTGTTACTTTAGGAAAAGAAAAATTGACAAGAGATTCAACTAGCAACAGAGAAACTGACTGGAGAAGCGCGAAAATCATTCATAAAGTCGATTAATTTCAAAAAGCAACGCTTCATACCAGGAATGTTAAATACTGTGAGCCAAGGTTGAATCAAACAGTAAAAAATATAGGGTTGAATGAGCAATCTAAGATTATTTAAAGCACTCTTCCATGTTATACCAGATTCCCAATTAGGATGTTGACTATATTGATAAATATTAAAGTCTATTGATGAAGGTGATTCTGAACTAGATGTTGATTGAGTTTGGGCATAAAGTTGAAAATAAGTAGCCTGAATGCTAACTAAAAGGTAAGCACTAAAAATGATTTCCCACCAGCGTTCAATACTTTCATAATCAGTCAGACGAAAATCAGCCCAACCCAGTTCATTTTTAACTTCTTTAAAACCATATTCAATCCAGTTTCTTAAACTATAAAGTTGCGCGACATTCAGTGACAAATCAGTTGATAAATTAGTCATGATGTACCAACTTTCATCTCCAGTGGGGTCGGGTGTATTAACTTTACTGATTTGGTAATATCTGATGCGGCGACGTTGACCAAAAATAATTTCTCTCAGGTAACGAGTTTCTAATTGACGATGTGAAAGCTTTTGCTCATAAGCTTTCCAACGATTATAACGTTTTCGGCTTCCTGGGGGCATTAACACTCCATGATTGGAGCGAATTGCTACGATAAACTCTAGTTCTAATTTTTCTAAACATCTAATTACATCTCCACTCTCACCATATAAACTATCTGCTAACACTAATTTAATTTTGAAACCCCATTCTTTCAACTCTTGAATAATCTCTACCGCTATTTGGGGTTTGCTCTTATATTTATCCCCTTCTTTTAAGCGATTTTTCGGTTTAAATATTTGGAATATTAAAGGATAAGTGATTCCATCTACTACACCATAAGCATTTACGGATACTATTCCATTCTCTGTTTTACCTAAGTTTCCAATATATTGCCTAGTCACATAATCTGTTGATTTTCCCTTTTTTTGATCTCCGGTTTCGTCAATACATAAAATTATTTCTCTTTCTCCAATAAACATTTTTGTTAACCATAGCCTTATTTCTCTTAATTTTTTGATATCCCACAGTGCATCTCTCAGGAAATGATGTAGTGTTTGGCTATCTTTTAGCCCCACTGTTTTAGCTATTTCTGGCAGAGTTTTTCTCTTAATTTCTGAAAGTATGCCCAAATGTAAGAATTTGAATGCTTCAAAATGCCTCACATCCTCAAATACTGAATAATAGTGCTGGCAATAGTTATCTATGAATGCCACTGTGCTTACTGGCTGTCTACGCGCTGTAACCATTCCTCTTACTTGCTTTGTCTGCTTTCTTCCTGATTATACTTTCCCCGTAGTAACAAAAGAGGGTTAATACCAATTTAATATGAAGCTGCATATAAAAGAGCTTCTAAAATAAAGTCATAAGAAGACACAGACATGACTTGTTCAAAAGTTAATTGGTCAAATAGCTGCTGAATGCGCTCACGTAAATCTTGTAAAGAAGAGAAAAGTACATTTTTGAGAGATTTTTTGAGAAATTGCCAAAGCCTCTCGATGGGATTAAGTTCGGGAGAATGAGATGGTTGTAGTAGAGGAATAATATTGTCTGGCCAACGAATCGTAGAACTAGTATGGGCAGGAGCTTGATCAATCTGTAAAATGGCGTAATCGGAGCCTAATTGTTCAGATAGCCAGTCTAAAAACTGCTGAAAATAGTCGCCATTGAGTTTGGGGTATTCATGCTGGAAATGCTTTCCAGTCAACGGTTCAATTGCACCATAAATCCAAAAATTTTCCCGCAGCCATTTCACCTCAACAGTAGGTTTAACTCCTCTAGCTGTAATTACTTTGCCTGTGAGGGTTTTGAGTCCCACTCTCGTTTCATCTTGACACAGGTAGCGCACAGTTTTACCTGGTGCTAGCAGTTGTTCGAGACTAACTATCAGCACACCGAGTTTTTTTTAAATTCGGCTCTGAGTTTTTCGTCCTGCTGATAGCTTTGGGGTCGTGGTACTTTGAGTTTCGCTCCTAAACGATATCTCACCCAGTTAAAGACTGTTCCATACTCGATATCCAATCCATGTTTGAGTTTCAACCACTCGACTATTGCTCCGTAACTGCTAAATCCTTCTCCTATTTCCAACTCTTGCTTTAATGAAGCGATCGCCTCTTCAGTAATTTTTCGTTTTGCCCCTGCTGCTTTCTTTACTGCTAATAACTCAGACAATCCACCCCCTCTATACCTCTGTAACCATCTCGTCACCGTCGAAGTATCTCTGTCCAAGCGTTTTCCAATTTCTTGCTGCTCCTTTACCTGCCCACTCTTGAGCCACCACAACATCTGTAGCTTTTCTTTCTGGCTACCTTCACTGGCTGTTTGCAGGCGTTTTTTGAGTTCTTCTTCGCTCTCCACGATTTCTATCTTAAACGGGCGGCTCATAGGTCTGAGGACTTATCACATTTACCTCCCCCTATTATATGCAACTTCATATTAAATTGGTATTAACCCTCTTTTGTTACCTTCGGCAGAGAATAATCTGAAACCCCTATCTTTAACCCTTTTTTCAACAAGGGGATTTAAATGACAAAATAAGGATGCGATCGCACAATTCATTATTTTGTTTAGCGTTCAAAGTAGGGACAGTATTTTTCTCTCCCCGTAGTAACAAAAGAGGGATTAAGTTCTAAATTTATGATAATTACCAGACCACTTTATGCAATGGAGAATTGAATAATAACAATAATTTAATAGATATCAACCAACAAGAACTCAGGTTAAATATTTACACTGTTCCATTTATGACTAAATTTTCTAAGTATATTCCCCAGTCTGATCCACCGCTTCCGGCGTGGGAAACCCTGCCCACAATGTATGATTTACCAAGCGATAACCCAGAGGAGCCAGGTTTGCCAGACGACTTTCACTTTTTACAACCGATACTTTTATACTTAACCTTTCAACCCATTAACTGGAATCCCGAATTAGTTTATTGTGCAGCTGACCTCAATCTTTACTACGACGTTGAGCATCCCTTATGGTACAAACGCCCTGATTGGTTTGGTGTAGTGGGAGTAGCAAAACTCTACAAAGGTGAGGATTTGCGTTTAAGTTATGTGACTTGGCAAGAACCAGCAAATCCCTTTGTCGTCGTGGAGTTATTATCCCCAGGTACAGAAGACGAAGATTTAGGTAATCTTCCCACAGTGAAAGATAAACCTCCTAGCAAATGGGAAGTTTACGAACAAATTCTGCGAGTTCCTTACTATATCGTGTTTAGTCGCTATACCAATGAACTCAGAGCATTTCAGTTAGTCGGTGGTCATTATGAAGCGATAAATTTAACTGAAGGACGTATACTCATGCCAGAGTTGGGCTTAAGTTTAGGTATCTGGCCAGGAGTATTCCGAGGTATTAATAGGTTATGGTTACGTTGGTTCACCTTAAACGGTGAATTAATACCTGAACCTACTGAGGAAGCTATTACAGCTAAACAGGAAGCAGAACAAGCCAAAAGAAAAGCCGAAATTCTGGCGGAACACCTACGACAACTAGGAATAAATCCTGATGAGTTGGTTTAATGCGAGATTAACCTGTAGATAGAAAAGAGTTAGCCAGAAATTTGTCAAAATTATGACTAAACTTCAATTCTGAACTAACTATGGGCTTTGGTATTGGTGACTTATTCTGGATTTTTCTTCTTCTCTCTTCCTTACAACCCATCTGGCAAAAACGCCAAATCGAATACCGCCGTTTCCGCGCCCTGCAAGAATTTCAACAAGGACGCAAAAGCAGAGTCATCTTACTCATACACCGTCAAGAGTCTATCAGTTTATTAGGTATTCCCCTATCCCGCTACATTACCATTGAAGACTCAGAACAAATCCTGCGGGCTATTCGCCTCACACCCCCAGATGTGGGTATCGACTTAATTTTACATACTCCAGGCGGTTTGGTACTCGCTACCGAACAAATTGCTAGAGCCTTAATTCGTCACCCTGCTAAAGTAACTGTCTTCGTACCCCACTATGCCATGAGTGGTGGCACAATGTTAGCCCTAGCTGCTGATGAAATTGTCATGGATGCTAACGCCGTCTTAGGGCCTGTTGATCCCCAACTCGGTAACTACCCAGCCGCCAGCATTCTCAAGGTTATTCAAGATAAACCCATCAGTGAAATTGACGACCAAACCTTAATCATGGCAGACCTAGCAAACAAAGCTATTCAGCAAGTACAACGCTTTGTGCGGACTCTATTAAAAGATAATATCCCCAAACAAAAAGTTAAGCCTGAAGATATTGAACCCATCATTGAAGCTTTAACTACGGGACGCGTTACCCACGACTATCCTATCACCGTAGAAGAAGCCACAGAAATGGGGCTGCCCGTTACCGTCGGACTGCCCCGTTCCATATACGAACTGATGGATTTATACCCACAACCACAAGGCGGTAGACCTACAGTGCAGTATATCCCCATGCCTTATGATGACCGTCGCCCAATTTTGCCTACACCCAAAGGTAGACCAATGGAAGAACAAAATTAGATTTCCTGATGATTAGGGTGTAGTTGTTGGTGTAGCAGTTGGTGTCGGGGTTGCGGTAGCAGTCGGTTTTGGTGTGGGTGTCGGCTTGGTTGTGGGGGTTGCAGTTGGTTTAGTAGTTGGGGTTGCAGTTGGTTTAGTAGTTGGGGTTGCAGTTGGTTTAGTAGTTGGGGTTGCAGTTGGTTTGGTGGTGGGGGTTGCAGTTGGTTTAGTAGTTGGAGTCGCAGTTGGTTTAGTAGTTGGGGTTGCAGTTGGTTTAGTAGTTGGGGTTGCAGTTGGTTTAGTAGTTGGAGTCGCAGTTGGAGTAGGTGTTGGCTTACTACCTGGCTGATTAATAATGTTTTTCGCCTCTTGATCTAACTTTTGGCGCAGTGCCAAATTAGCAATCCCAGTTTCTTGCAACTGATTTTTTTTCTGATATTCTTTGACTAACTCTTCTGTACGGGAACTGTAAAATTGGTCACGAGGAAGAGGATTTTTAGGCTTCAGAACAGCGTTCAAATTCCCATGTAGAACCTGCATAATGGTGGCAGCAAAATCTTGGGTTTGTGGTCCTGCTATACCATCGACAGTTAACTTATATCCTTTTTGGAATTCACTGATTGCTTTTTTAGTTTCCGCATCAGTGAGGGGGCCGTTTGTGACTTTGACGTTGTAACCTAATCCCTGTAATACAGCACGAAATTCTTGGGGTGTATAGTTACGTTGGCGGGCGGCAAAGGTTGTATTTGAAATTACAACACTAGCAGTAATTAAACAAGTAGCACCGATAATCATGCTTGATTTTCCAAACCCACACCACATATTTCACACTCCTTAAGAAATTAAATGAGCATTATAAACGTTAGCAGAAAAATATTATATTTCTTTAGATTATTTTTTAATCATTCATAATTTCTGATCAACACAATTTACGTTGACAAAATTAACCCGTCATCAAAAAAACGGCAGCAGACAGTATTTAAAAGAGAATAAACTACTGTCTTCTACCGTGTAGGGATGAGTATTCTGTGTTTAATTAGAACTACTTATAGGATTCAACTCATAATAAATTCTCTATTGACTACCTTGATCATAGTTAAGTTAGAATCTTTGGTTATAGTGTATAATTTACAACTTAAAAATGTCCAGTCAAAAAACTTCTAAGAAGTCCAGCTTATATTTTGAAAGACTAATGGCAACTCTTGCCACTTTGAATCTCTGCTTAGTGTTGTTCGATTTGAGCTATGTACCTTGGCGAGCTTTCTATTTACAGAAAGTTCCCCAACTGACTAAAATTTATGATGTCATCAAAGGTATTGAACCACACCGAGAAACCAAAGAATATTTAGATACAGTCAATGCACTAGAAGCACAAGTTACTCAAACAGGGTTAGTTTCACCAGCAGCTAAAGCTAAATTAGAGGAACTGAACCGCTTAAGTAGTGAAATGATTGATACTAACCCGTTTGCAGGTGCTAACAAGACGGGTAATTTAGAAAAAATCAAAAATCGTATCCGCGATCGCATCGGTAAAGACTCAGCCAAACAGTCCTTTGCCACCTTTTGGAGTCAACAATATTTAGCCCAAAATGGTTGGCAAAAAGAAATCACATTTTTTAACCAAAAAATCCGACCATTAATTGCTACTAATTACTACCGTCAAATAGGTGAAAGTGGTGAATTTGTAGATATATTTTGGTTAGTAGATTTACCTTTTGTTTTAATATTTGGTCTAGAATTTCTGACCAGAATATTTTATATTAAACGTCGCCATCCTAGCTTTACATGGTTCAACGCGATTTTGTGGCGATGGTATGACATATTTCTCTTAATTCCCTTTTGGCGATGGCTAAGAATAATTCCGGTGATTATCCGTTTAGACCAAGCAGAAATATTAAATATTCAACCACTAAATAAACAGCTACATCAAACAGTAGTTGCTAACTTCGCCGAAGAAATCACAGAAGTAGTAGTGATTCGAGTCATCAATCAGATGAAGCTTTCCATTGAGCAAGGCGAGATGGTTCGGTGGCTCTTACAGAAAGAAAATGTCCGCCCCTACATAGACATTAATGACATCAACGAAATGGAAGCGATTGCAGGGCTTTTAATCCAAACAATTGTCTATCAAGTATTACCCAAAATCCAGCCAGAACTCAACGCCATTTTAGTTCATAACATCGAAACTGTTATGCAACAAGTTCCCCTATCTCAGAACCTAAAAAATCTTCCTGGAGTGGCAAAAATCCAAACTCAATTTAGCGAACAACTAGCAACTCAACTCACCGCCAATCTCCACAAAGCAATAGTCAATGCAGTAGAAGATCCCGTCGGCGCAAAACTCACCAATAAACTTATAGAAAGTTTCAGCCAAGCGTTAGGTACAGAAATACAACAAAAACAAGTCATCAATCAAATCCAAAGCCTATTAGTAGACTTCCTAGAAGAAGTCAAACTCAACTACGTACAGCGTTTATCCCAAGAAGACATCGAACAAATCTTAGAACAAACCAGAAAAATCAAAACCCAACCACCTATTCAGCCAGTAGTGAAACAGGGTACTCTGCCGGATACTAGGTATTAGGGACTGGGGACTGGGGATTGGGGACTGGGGAATCGGGAATCGGGAATCGGGAATGGAGACAAGGTAGACAAGGTAGGCAAGGTAGGAAATGAGAAAAACTGTTCCCTGTTCCCTATTCCCTGTTCTCTAATGACTAATGACTATTGACTATTAGAGAAATGCGCTACACTCAGATTAGAGGCGAACCAGTATTGGTTCGCTACAATACTTCTTGGAAGATATCTCTATCGCAGGAAGTGGGTTGAAGCCCACTTTTTTTATTGGTTGCACACATGGTTCATCCTCTAGTTCCACAAATTACAGATTTAGCCTTGCCAGTAGCAGAACAACTGGGATTGGAAATCGTTGGCATAGTGTTTCACACTAACCAACGTCCACCAGTCTTGCGGGTAGATATCCGTAATCCTTTGCAAGATACTGGTTTAGATGATTGTGAGAAAATGAGCCGTGCGCTAGAAGCAGCCTTAGATGTAGCGGAGATGATTCCAGATGCTTATGTTTTAGAAGTTTCTAGCCCTGGCATTTCCAGGCAATTAGTGACTGACAGGGAATTTATCTCATTTAAAGGTTTTCCTGTAATTGTCTCCACTTCTCCATCCTATGAGGGACAACAAGATTGGAACGGTCAACTAATCCGCCGCGATGAAACAAAAGTTTACTTAAATCAAAAAGGTCGTGTATTGGAAATTCCCCGCTCTCTAATTACCAGGGTACAGCTAGATGAGCAGCGATAACTAGGGATCTGGGACTAGGTATTAGGGACTAGGGACTAGGGACTGTAGAGGTTCAAAGCCGCAAGCTAGGGCTAGAGTAAAACTTTGCTCTAATCCCAATTGTCTAATGCTTAATTTTTATCCCCTCCCAGTCTCCAGTACCCAATACTCAGTCCCCCACTATATAAAGGAGATTACTTATGTCAATGGTTAGTTTACCAGGATTGAAAGATTTAATAGAAAGTATTAGTCGTGAGCGTAATTTACCCCGCCTAGCAGTACAATCAGCCATTAGAGAAGCACTTATTAAAGGTTATGAACGTTACCGCCGCGCGCAAAATCTAGAACGTCGGCAGTTTGATGAAGATTATTTTGATAACTTTGAAGTCGAACTAGATATTGATAGTGAAGGGTTTCGCGTCCTTTCCACAAAAACCATTGTGGAAGAAGTAAGTAATTCCGATCATCAAATATCCTTAGACGAAGTGCAGCAAGTAGCACCAGAAGCCCAGTTGGGAGACTCTGTAGTATTGGATGTTACCCCAGATCAAGGAGAATTTGGGCGGATGGCAGCGATGCAAACCAAGCAAGTGCTAGCCCAAAAACTGCGGGATCAACAACGCCAAATGGTGCAAGAAGAGTTCCAAGACTTAGAAAGCACCGTATTACAAGCCAGAGTTTTGCGATTTGAACGTCAGTCAGTGATCTTGGCAGTCAGCAGTACCTTTGGACAACCGGAGGTAGAAGCCGAACTACCAAAGCGGGAGCAATTACCTAACGATAACTATCGTGCCAATGCTACATTTAAGGTGTACCTCAAAAAAGTCTCCCAAGGACAACAACGTGGCCCTCAATTGCTAGTATCCCGTGCTGATGCAGGGTTAGTAGTTTATTTATTTGCCAATGAAGTTCCAGAGATTGAAGATGAAGTAGTACGGATTGTAGCTGTAGCCAGGGAAGCCAATCCCCCCTCACGATATGTAGGGCCAAGAACTAAAATAGCCGTAGATACTCTAGATCGAGACGTAGACCCAGTAGGTGCTTGTATAGGTGCTAGAGGATCACGCATTCAAGTAGTAGTCAACGAACTACGGGGTGAAAAAATAGACGTAATTCGTTGGTCTCCAGACCCCGCAACCTACATAGCGAATGCTTTGAGTCCAGCGCGAGTTGATGAAGTACGCCTCATGGACACTGAAACTCGGCAAACCCATGTACTTGTAGCTGAAGATCAACTGAGTTTAGCAATTGGTAAAGAAGGGCAGAACGTTAGATTAGCAGCCAGATTGACTGGCTGGAAAATCGACATTAAAGATAAAGCCAAATATGATCATGCAGCAGAAGATGCTAAATTTGCTGCGGCTCGCGCCCAATATACACCAGAGGAAGATGACATCGACTTAGATGATATGGAGGATGAAGAAAATCAAATAGAAGAACTAGAAGAATTAGATGATTTAGAAGATGAAGCGTTTGACACTAACGATGAAGAATGATTTAACACCGGAAATGAAGTTCTGGTAGGATTGACTTCAGTATGAGTACTCATGATTACTATTCTCCAATTTGGAGGGTCAAACCAAATTTAATTATTAGCAACAACATTTCTGTTAAATTTTCAGAATCCCGATGAAACCCAATTATCGGCGTTGTGTTAGTTGTCGTAAAGTAGGCTTAAAAGAAGAGTTTTGGCGGATTGTCCGTGTCTTCCCTTCAGGGAATGTACAATTAAATGAGGGCATGGGGCGTTCAGCTTACATCTGCCCACAGCATAGTTGTTTACAGGCGGCTCAGAAAAAAAACAAATTAGGGCGATCGCTACGTGCATCAGTACCAGAAACACTGTACCAAACATTGTGGCATCATCTAACCCTCAACAATCCCCAAAAACAAATTTAAGTCTGAATTGCTCTATTGGTGGTGATCCCCAGGGAAATCATCCCACAAGCCCAACGTTAAGTGACTATACACTCTCTTTAAATTGTTGGGCTTAGTGCCAAAATAGTAAATGGGTGTAGTTAGCAAACAGCTCTCCCAAAATTTTGAAGCAGAGCAAAGCAGAACTCCCAACAAAATTTTATGCAATTGTGTTGTGGAAGACTCAAAACCAGCAAAACAAAAAACTACCGAATGGCAACCTGGTAGCGTCAAGGTGCAGTTCGGCATCACTAGCCACCATAAATACATTTTCTCCAGAAAAAATTTATGGCTGCTATTTAACCACCCCATACGGTGGAGATGCCAACATTAAACCGACAAATCTCTCTTTCCTGATTGGAGGCACTGGCAAACAAACCAAGAGCAACCGAAAAACAGTAATCGAAGGATGGAGATGTCACACTCCCAGGCAACCATCCACAAAAAAACTGTAAATTAAAGGGGAAGAGTGGATGAACAACGGCAAAGTTAGAATCTACGAATTATCAAAGGAATTGAATTTGGATAACAAAGAGCTATTAGCAATTTGCGACCAGCTCAACATCGCGGTCAAAAGCCATAGCAGTACAATTTCAGAAACAGAGGCAGAAAATATTAGGGCGGCGGCTGAAAAATTACCAGCAACAAACGGAACGCCCAAAAAAGAATTTCATACATCATCCCATAAACCCAATTCATCACCTACTAGCTCAAATAGTCGCTCAAACCAACCTCACAAACAACAAATTTTGGAAATTCGTAAACCCAAAATATTGAAAAATCCTACTTCTAATGCTCCCGAAGTATCAGGAGCTAGCAATCACCAAGTTGCTCCATCATCCGAAGTGAATTCTCCAGCACCACCAAAGCCCTTTGCCACACCAGTCTCACCCATGAAGCCGACGGCTCCCACTCGACCTGTCCCCCGTACTCAATCTGAAACCACTCCCGCACAACCTGCTCCAGCCACAGAAGCCACACCCAAACCACAGGCCTCTGAAAAAAGTGCAGTGGAAAAACCGGAAAAGGTAGCTCCATCTAGACCTAAGCCGGAAAAACCACAAAAACCACAACTAACAGCACCACCAGCTAGGCCTGTAGCAGAAAAGTCAGACGCACCTGAACAGGTGAGTGTGTCAGAAAAACCGATCCTCAAACGAGAACGCCCACGACGGGCAGAAGAGGATCGTGACCAACCCAGGCCAAAAGTCTCTAAACCTACATCCACAGAGACACCCCAGCCTGCTGGACAAAAGCCGTCCCGTCCTAGTCCCGGAGCAGCCAGACCAGAACGTGGGAATCGGTCAAATGCACCAGTTGGGGAAGGCCGTCCTCGACCAGCACGCTCTGCGGAAGCCGTGGCACCAGTGCCAGTGGCCACACCCCCCAAACAAATGGCAGGGGTATCGGGCCGTATGGAATCTATGGAGGATAGACCTGCACCCGATCTGCTCGACTTAAAACGTCCCACACCACCCCGATTGGCTAAAGGTGGTAAAAAGTGGCAAGAAGAAGAAATCATTGACGAAATCAAAGAAAAATCCAGCAAGGCCTCAGTCAAAGGTAAACGCATCAAGCCCATCCTGGAAGATGATTTTGAAGATGATTTTCTCGATCCTGAAGACAGACTGGAAATTCCAGCTACAGTCCAGGTGAGTTTGTCAATTGCACGTCCCCCCAAACCCAAAGCTGCTAGACCCTCACAGCCGTCTACTACAGGTGTAGGTAGTATCCCAACTACCAGAACTAAAAAATTCGGTTCTCGTGACCAAAATCGCCGTCAACAAGAAGTTGAAGTCAAACGCGAGCGTCCGAGCAAAGTGATAGTAACCGGCCCGATGACGGTACAAGAACTGGCGGATGCTTTAGTGGTAGCCGACACAGAGATTGTGAAAATCCTGTTCATGAAAGGGATGGCGGTCAGCATTACCCAAAACCTGGATATTCCCACCATCACCCTAGTCGCCAAGGAACTAGAAGTAGAAATTGAAACCGCCGAACCAGAAGCAGAGGCGCGTAAAGTCACGGAAATGATTGACGTGGGTGATTTGGAACATCTCCTTCGTCGTCCTCCAGTGGTGACAATTATGGGTCACGTAGACCACGGTAAAACCACTCTGCTCGATTCCATCCGTAAAACTAAGGTCGCAGCCGGTGAAGCTGGTGGGATTACCCAGCACATTGGTGCGTACCATGTTGATGTTGAGCATGAAGGCAAACAACAGCAAATCGTCTTCCTGGATACCCCTGGTCACGAAGCCTTTACCGCCATGCGGGCGCGGGGTGCGAGGGTGACAGATATCGCTGTCCTAGTGGTAGCGGCAGATGACGGTGTGCGTCCTCAAACCGTAGAAGCAATTAGCCACGCACAAGCGGCTGAAGTACCCATTGTGGTAGCCATCAACAAAATTGATAAAGAAGGGGCGCAACCCGACCGCGTTAAACAAGAACTCACCCAGTATGGTCTCACCCCAGAAGAATGGGGCGGCGAGACAATTATGGTACCTGTGAGTGCGATCAAAGGTGAAAACCTCGATACACTCCTAGAAATGATTCTCTTGGTGGCAGAAGTCGCTGAACTCTCCGCTAACCCAGATCGTTCCGCCAGAGGCACAGTCATCGAGGCGCACCTAGATAAAGCTAAAGGCGCAGTCGCTACCTTACTGATTCAAAACGGCACTCTCCGCGTGGGAGATATGCTGGTGGCTGGTTCAGCCTTCGGGAAAGTCAGAGCAATGGTTGACGATCGCGGCAAACGCGTAGACGTAGCTTCTCCCTCCTTCGCCGTTGAGGTACTTGGTTTAAGCGATGTACCCGCCGCCGGTGATGAGTTTGAGGCATTCGAGAACGAAAAAGAAGCCAGAGCGATCGCTTCCGACCGTGCCGACAAACAACGCTTGTCTCGTCTATTACAAGGACGCGTTACCCTCACCACCCTATCAGCCCAGGCTCAAGAGGGCGAGTTGAAAGAACTCAACTTGATCCTCAAGGCCGACGTACAGGGATCAGTGGAAGCCATTGTGGGAATGCTCAAACAAATTCCCCAAAACGAAGTCCAAATTCGGATGCTCTTGTCCACAGCCGGAGAAATCACCCAGACCGATATTGACCTAGCCGCAGCCAGTGGCGCAGTCATTATTGGCTTTA
Organism: Aliinostoc sp. HNIBRCY26; assembly: GCF_050235535.1. Classification (GTDB taxonomy): domain Bacteria; phylum Cyanobacteriota; class Cyanobacteriia; order Cyanobacteriales; family Nostocaceae; genus Trichormus. The sequence continues at coordinate 3,554,653 of NZ_CP189852.1, read as the reverse complement.
ACACCACCTACGCCAGTGGTGCAAGGCAAGCCGCCGATGAAGCTGGTGTAGATGTGCGGGAATACAACATCATCTACAAACTCATGGAAGATATCCAAGGGGCTGTAGAAGGTCTGCTAGAACCCGAATTAGTAGAAGAATCCCTGGGTCAAACCGAAGTGCGTGCTGTCTTTCCAGTCGGTCGTGGCGCGGTTGCAGGTTGCTATGTGCAGTCTGGCAAACTCGTCCGTAACTGCAAAGTGCGGATACGCCGTGGCAGCAAAGTCATCTACGAAGGTGTACTCGACTCCCTCAAACGGATGAAAGAAGATGCACGGGAAGTCAACGCCGGTTACGAATGCGGTGTGGGCATCGATAAATTCCATGACTGGGCAGAAGGTGACATCATCGACGCATACCAGATGGTAACTAAACGCCGTACACTGGCATTGACAAGATAGTGCTGAGTCAAGGAAGAGGACAAGGGGTAGAGAGCAGGGAGAAGCACGGAAATCTTCTCCTGGCTCTCTGCTCCCCGCCCCCTGCCTCATCAAAACCCAGGACTGTAATTTATGCGCTCATTTCGTTCTGAACCAATTTTGTGGATTCATCTGGCAGGCTTGGCAACACTGCCGATTTTTTTACTGCTGTGTTTATTGTTTTTGTCTGTAGGTGAACCGCTACTACCTGTATGGATGGAGTTGTTACTAGTAGCGGTAGTGGGCGTAATTCCCCTGTTGTGGATGCAATTGCGCCGACCTTTCTATATATTTGGTATTTTGGGTGTAGCTCTCAAGCCAGAAAATCTGACTGAGCAGCAAAGAAAAATTCTCTGTTTAATTAATACAAAATTAAATCGGTTATTGGCACTCCTGGCAGCCATGCTCTCAATTGTGCTGCTATGGCAACTCTATCAAGTAACTCCTCTGATGGTGAATGTAGCGAGTTTCTTACCACAATGGCGGAGTTTAGCCTTGTTAATGGCTGGCTTAACCTTTCTGGCAAGTAATTTATTTCTTCAGATTCCAGTCAGTGTAGCACGAGTTTTAGTGACAAATGACACAGAATTTGCTGCTATAGAACCGTTACCTTTAGAAAAGATTAACCAGGATTTCACGATTTTAGGGGTGCGGGTTAATAAAATCTTGCCCCAGTTGACTGTCAAAGTTAAAACTGAGGAATGAAGGAATATGGCTAAAATAACAGCTTATAGTGATCCAGAAATTTGGCAAAATCTCCAATACGCGATCGCAGCAAGTTCTGGTTTCCAGAGATGGCAACTAGAAAGCTACCCTAGACTGCAAGAAATGCGTCTAGAACAGCAGGTGCAGCGATATCTACGGGAAACTTTAGAAACCTTAGCTTATTAGGAGGCATGAGACAGAAAACAAGAAGAGTTAACTGATTTGTTTTCAGTTAATTCGGCTATCTGTCTTCATCAAGCTTGATGTTAAGAAAAAATTTCAATCTAGGCAGGCATAGAGGGGATCTAGTTATTTAATCTAGATCCCCTTTATGTTGCTTATAGTTAACGTGAGTCTCTGATAGAGGCGAAGTGTTATACCAATTCACAATTCGCAATTCGCAATTCGCAATTAAAAAACTTAGATGCAGCAAAGCTTTCAGGGTTTACATCTGTATCAGGTTTTTCGTGAAATGGTATTAGCAAGTGGCTCCAAAATCCAGAAGAAACACTTTTTCCTCCCCTCAACCCTCATAACCCAATACGGTTCAGATAGGAAAAATAAATTTCAACCAAGCCAGCAAATGATCACTCAACAAAAAACGAAAAAATGATTTTGGAGGGGGATTGGGGGATTCTCCCCCAAATCTTGCTCATTGTCTAATCGGCAGAGCAAAAATTGAGAAATTAACTCTCACCACCTTAACTGAACCTTATCGCCTTATACCCCTACACCCTCACACCCCCATCAGCTTGATTGCGATTCCTGAAATATCTAAATTTTTATGAATTAAAAACATAGATTGTTGAGAAAAATTTGTGATCTAATATACAAAAGTTAGGAGCGATCGCTTCTTATCCCATAACTTGTGATCTCAGATTTTTCGCCTCAATCTAGACGATTTATGTATTTTCTTGCGAAACATAGCTGCTGATACCTTAGTCATCCGCTATAGTTTTGCATAAGTTTGGTAGCTAGATATTGGCTACATAACACCCATTCAAGTAACCCACATTCAGCAAGCTACAGACGTAAAAATGAAACATCAGGGCTTAACTATATTTTCGGTGAAACCCCTATCAACTGGAATCATCGCTTTGTTTTTGGCTACTGGCTCCATCACACTAATTTCTCATGCTGTCCAAGCCAACCCCAAAGCCAGCCAGTCTCATATCACCGCTCAGGTTCCCGTAACTGCACCCGTAATTTATGTTAATCCTGCCACTGGTGCAGATACCGCAGGTGCTGGTAATGCAGCTAATACACCCTATAAAACCATTACCTACGCTCTCAACCAGGCTCAAGCAGGTACGATTATTCAACTTGCACCTGGAACTTATAACAGTCAATCTGGAGAACAATTTCCCCTAACTCTCAAGCCTGGGGTAACACTGCGGGGCGATGAAGCTAGTAAAGGGCAAGGAATAGTCATTACAGGTGGTGGATTTTACACTAGTCGCACCTTTGCTAGACAAGATGTGACGATTTTAGCGACTGAAAACACCACAGTTTCAGGTCTAACTGTCACCAACCCCAATCAACGTGGCACAGGTGTCTGGGTAGAATCAACTAATCCGATTATCAAAAACAATACTTTTACAAAAAGCGTTAGGGATGGCGTTTTTGTCACAGGTACAGGCAATCCCAAAATTGAAAGTAACATCTTTGTTCAGAATACTGGTAACGGCGTTTCCGTTGCTAAGGCTGCTCAAGGTGAAATTCGCAATAACTTATTTCAAGACACAGGTTTTGGGATCGCAATTGGTGGAACGTCTACGCCTTTGGTTGTGGAAAACCAAATTGTGCAGAATCAAGATGGCTTATTTATCTCAGAATCAGCCAAACCCATTCTGCGTAATAACGTCATTCAAAACAATAAACGAGATGGTGTTGTCGTCACTATTTCAGCTGCACCCAATTTAGGAAGTAATGAAAATCCTGGTGGTAACTTAATTCGCTCTAACACTCGTTATGACGTAAATAATGCCACCAAAACGGTGCGGATTTCGGCAGTAGGTAACGATATCGACCAGAAAAAGATTTTTGGTGCAGTTGATTTTGTGGCAGCTACTGTAGAACAACCCGGTTCTGGAACAGCATTTAAAGATGTATCTGCAAATTACTGGGCTAAAGGTTATATAGAAGCCTTAGCTGCACAAAATATTATTGCTGGTTTTCCCGATGGGACATTTAAACCCAATGATCCTGTAACTCGCGCCCAGTTCGCTACCATTATTACCAAAGCTTTAACACCGCCTGCTAAACGTTCCGCCATTGAGTTTCGAGATGTCAGCCAGAATTTCTGGGCTTATGGTGCTATTCAAGCAGCGTATCAGAGTCAATTTGTAGCGGGTTATCCTGATGGAACTTTCAAACCCCAACAACAAATTCCCAGAGTCCAAGCTTTGGTAGCCCTAGCTAATGGACTAGGTTTGACGGCTGATAATCAAAAGGTCATTTCCATTTATACTGATGCAGCACAGATCCCTAATTATGCGGTTAGTCCAGTCGCAGCTGCAACCAGCAAGCAATTAGTGATTAACTATCCCAACGTTAATCAACTCAATCCTAATCGGGAAGCCACTAGAGCCGAAATTGCTGCTTTTGTATACCAAGCACTAGTGAACGCTGGACGCGCCCAACCCCTACCTTCTTCCTATGTAGTAAGAGTTCCGTAATCTCATACCAAATGGGGATAGGTGGTATTGTTTTGAGATTCTGGAACAGTCTATGAATCTTTAATCTACAATCCACAATCGGTATAACCTGTTCTGAGACTTACTTCCTTAGTAAGTTCTCAGTTCCAAAAGGCTAGTGCCAGAGTCAGTAAAAACTGACTCTGGCACTAACACTAGTTAGGTTTTCTTAAGTTTGGGGTCTATATATAAAATTTGACCCCATTTTTAAATCATGGGTTTATGGTCAAGGTCTTTATATTGGCTGACCTCGTTTGAACAATTACAAGTTTCTCAGAAATTTTGCGATTTCCTGATTTCCTAATATTTTTTTTATGTTTTCTCTCTTTAAATTGCAAAATGTATCAAAATTTATAGTTTCTTAAATAAAGTAAAGTTATGTAAACAATGGAAATCATCCGAGAAACAAATCATCCGGCTTTACTCAAAAAAATATTAAGCAAAATTACCTAAATTTTTATCAATAAACAAAAGTCTTTCACTTTGCGCCCCAGGGTTTTTTAATCAATTTATCTCCTCAATTCACCCTATTTTGCCAATATGACGCTCTCATAAAAGATAATTTTTGAGCATTAGTTGCTAGAAATCAGGCGTTAAAGGTTAAATAGCTCAGTATTAGAACTACCTAACAGGAAAAAATGGCTTATTATCGACCTTGCCGACGTTTTTCCCAACGCCAAAGCACAATCATCAAAGCTACTATGGCTAATTGAAGAGCAAAATTAGGTAAAGTATGTTCAATGTCTCTACCTGCTAGTAGTTGAAAAAAGAAAACAAATGCACCGATAAAACCGGAAGCACCAACGGCAACATAAAAAAATTGTCGCAAGCCACGATAGGGTGATATGGCCTCAGCTTTGAGACGAGCAAATTTCTCTTGGTTCAGATTGTTTTGGGAATTTGGTTTCACCATAGGTAAATAATCATGCTATAATCTTGTATCGTGTGTGCCGATGTGGCTCAGTGGTAGAGCAGCTGATTCGTAATCAGCAGGCCACGGGTTCAAATCCCGTCATCGGCTTATGGAAGTGCTGAGTCAGCATACTAGTTTTTAGAATGCTGGCCAAGTTGTGACTCACTCAAATTCAGTTTCACAAAAAGCTTTCAATAGAATAATACAGTTAGCGATCGCACCTAAATGAGCAATTTCATATCCGTGGGTGTTTTGGGTGGGGAATGCTAAACAAGCAGCACGCCCTACATGGCCAAATTTCATGGCAATTGAAGCATCACTACCAAAGCCGCTTAAGGTTGTTAGCTGTAGAGACAGATTTAATTGCTTGGCGCATTGACGCAATTGTCCGTTTAAACCCTCATCATAGATACCATAGGCATCCTGAGATAATAAAACCGGATTTTCTCCGTCTTTCACCGGATATTCCTCTGATAATGGACAAATTTCTAAAGCAATCAACGCATCTAAACTGTGATTTTGGGTAAAAAATAATGCTCCAATCGCTCCGACTTCTTCTTTCGCAGAGGCGACTAAATACACATCGACGGCTGGCTGTTTCAGATGTTCTGCTAAAGCCAATAGTATCGCTACCGATGCTTTGTTATCTAGAGTATAGCTGGCGATATGGTCTTTGAGTCTGATCGGATGTTTACGGTGCTTACCAATCACCATTCTCGTTCCTGGACGAATCCCAGCCGCTTCTAATTCTTCTGGAGTGCGCTTAGTTTCTATCCAGGCATTTTCCCATTTAACAGCTGTATCTTCTTGCTGGACTTTTTGCGGAGATTCATGGGAGACGTGGCGCGAACCAAAACTGAGAATTCCACTGATGGTTTCGTTGTCTCCTAGCAAATCCACCACGCCTTCCCCATATACCCAAGGGAAAGCACCGCCAAGCTTGCGGACTTCTACCCTACCTTGATCACCGATACTTTTAACTATTCCACCAATTTCATCTTTGTGGGCAGTGATGGCGATCGCTCTTTTGGCATCTTTTCCCGAAATTTTGGCAATAATATTATCAGCGCGATCGCTCCAGACTTCCACACCCAAAGCAGCAAATCGCTGTAGCAATAATTGATTGATTTCTGCTTCTGCACCGCTAGGAGAATGGTGCATGACTAATTCCGTGATAGTTGCAAATAAGCGATCGCTTGCCCACATGGATTTTGCTAGCTCCAGAACATTACTTAGTCGCTGAAGTTGACTTTCGACTTTGACGTTGGAAAAGTCCTAATGTAACCACAGCACCTAATCCTAACATTCCCATCGTGACTGAAGGTTCTGGTACGAATACCGCATCTGCTATCAGTTTATGAGCTTGGCTGGAAGGATGAATACTGTCCCAAAATAAATATTCTTGTGGATTATTACAAGTTATATAAGTGGTGGAACTAGTAAATCGCAAACACGCATCAGTAACATTCGTAAAACCGAATTTTTCTGGAGATTTCCGCCAACTATTAAATAGAGAATAAACATCAACTTCAGTCAGTTTAATGTTTGGGTTTTGACGAATAGTTGCTAAATCCTTAGCTAAATTGGTATTAAACTCTTGAGTTTCCTGGGTGAGAAGCTGTGGATTGCGACCTGGTATAGTTGATCCTGGAAGTACACCCAAGTCTGGCAGGTTGAAGACCACAATGTTTTTAGCACCAGCTTTGACTAGGCTATCTACAGACTGAAAAATATTATTGTAGGGCTTTGGTTGATTAGGATTACTAGGTACTTTTGGAAACAGGTAATCATTCGCGCCTCCCACTACGGCATAAAGTGCATTAGGATCTACGATATTGCCATTACCTTGAATAAAACCTGTAACTTGCTCTAATACTCCGGGTAAGGGTGCGTTAGGGGCAATGGCATTACCAAATCCTGAATTAGCTCCACCAGTAGCAAAGTTAATTCCCTGGGTAGGAGCAGCGTTATTCAGCAATATATTACTGGCTAAAGTTGGTTGTAGTCCTAACTTTTCTCCTAAGTAATCAACCCAGATCAAATTATTAGAAAAGCGTCCCTGAAAATATGGCGGACTAGGTGGTGTCGGTGTTGGAGGTTGTAAAACGTTACTTGTGAAATTGAAGATATTACCTGTGTCAGCTAAACTATCACCAAATACATAAAGTCCAGTAAAGTTCGCAGCCGAAGCTTTAAGTGGCAGCATCATAGATAGGGTGATAAATCCTGCTGCTACAAAATTGGTTTTCATGTTTAATTGAATAGGAAAATTGTATTGATAGAGACAGTTAACAGCATCACAGTAAGTTTAGTGTCTGCTTACGTGATTTTGTTTAAGTAAGTTTACTTAACTATCAATAACATATCAGGAAAAATCATCAGCAAGATTCATTGTTAGGGTATTTTCATCATTGCTGTGGATTGACCGCAGGTAGTCCCAATCAAACAAGTTTGGAAAATATTTTTCTTGACCTAATCTAGCAAGCTAGTCAAAATTCCAGCATACCTGTTGTTTTTATGGCGATCGCTTTAACTTCAGTGCCTCAGTCGCCGATATCCCATCGCCGGAAGTACCAAAATACCACAATGCTGCCGCCGCTTCTGCACGATTCACTGGTTTTTTGGGTTGCAATAAGGTTGTATAACCAAATACACGACGGATATTGGCTTGTTCACCGTTGGAGAAATCTGCTAAAACAGCCCGTAATGCTTTGGGGTCGATTTTACCGACATCTTGGAAACCCCAAGTTTCTTTCACTGACTCTAAATTAGCCGTAGGTAAAGCTTGGCGTGTATCTAAAGGTACTTTCCATAACACCAATTGTTCCCGTGTGAGGGGTGCATCAGGACGGAACAACACAGCCGTAGAATCACCAGATAAGGGACTAGGAATCAATCCTGCTTCTGCTAATCCCTGAATTGCGGCAAAATCAGCATCTTGAGGCGACACATCACTAAAAGTTGGTTGGGTAGTTTCAGCCGCTAGGCGAATTTGCTTGGCAGGATTATTAGCATACATCGCATTATTGGCAGCCACTAACCACCGGGCAAATTCTCGACGGGTAATAATTTTACCTGGTTCAAATTGCTTGCTTGTGTCGGGAGAATTGTTTTTATTGGCTGCGTAATTTGCTGTAAACACCCCTAAAGCTGCTAAATCTTGAATATATTGCTGTGTTTGTAGCGGTGCTTTACTCACATCGCTAAATACTTGCGCTGTCGATGTCTGATTTGTTGGTGTTGGTTGTGTTGCCAAGGTTACAGGCGGTACTGGGCCGATAAACTGTGGATCACCTGGTTGGGGAACATCATTATTTGATGCAGTTGCATTCGGTTGCGTGGAAGCAGTGCTATTTGGTGTGTACTCAATCTTGAGTAATGTAGAGGTTTGTGGTTGATTTGGTGCAGGATTAGTTACAGTTTGAGGCTGAATAGACACCTTGAGCAGTAAATCATTGCGTCGTGCAGTAAAACTTCCTTCTACATCATCTGTTGGCTGTTGCTCAATTTGCCAGTTATTGGCTTGCAACTGGTTGCGGTAAAAACTAGTAATAGCATTGCTGGGGTCAGAACTCAGCCAACGAGTTGATACCTGATTTTCTGTCCCACTAGCAGGGGTGATTTCCTGTAGTGTGGCGTTGGGATATAAGGGGATATCTTGTGGAAAATCCGCAGGTAACTGGGTCGATGGTTGATTTACTCCTGGTGTTGACTCACCTGTAGGAGATTGACCTAAAACTGCTGGATTGTTACTTAACCTGGGATCTGCGGCTAAAGACTGTTCCAGATTTTTAGCAGTTGGTGCATTGGCACAGGCTGTTAAGAAATTGAGTAAAACAGCCAAACTGAAGAATACAACTGGACGTTTACAGAGAAACACTGGAAATCACAAACGCTTGTCAATTCCTACCCTAGCGCAAACTGTCCTCATTAGATATGGGAATCAAAAGAAAGTAATTGCGTTAGCGTAGCTGGGCGTTAACTAATTGCGAATTGCTCATTGGGATTAATTGCTGGCAAATATCTAGAAGTTGAGTAGCTGCACCATGAGCAGAAAACTTTTCCGCAACATATTGGCTAGCCATAACACCACGCTGAATTACCTCCTCTGGATGCTCTAGGCAGTATCTCATGCAGGTGGCTAAACCGCGAAAATCTTCATTTTCAAAGAAAAACCCTTGTGAACCTGCCATTTCCGGCAAACCACCCATTTGAGAGACAATTGCACAGGTTTGTGTACTAGCAGCTTCCAAAACTACATAGGGGGCTGGATCTTGCCATCGGGAGGGTGCTACTAAAGCTAAAGCATCTTGTAATTTGACAATTACCTCTGAGTTGGGCAGTTTTCCGAGAAAAGTCACACAATTAGTGAGTTCTAAATCAGATGTCAATTGTTTTAATTCTGCTGCCTTTGGCCCATCTCCAATAATTTCAATTTGAAACTGTCGATTTTCCTTTTTTAAGATTGATGCTGCTTGTAAGATAATATCTACTCCCTTATCTTTATCTAATCTGCCTACAAACACGAATTTATGAGGGTTAGCTAATGTATTTAGCTGTTTTTGCTGAATTGGTGATCTGACAGTAATCGGATTATATAAAGTCGCTACCTTCCAAGGAAAAGCGCAAGATTCGCCTAAAAAATTGCTGCAAGCTGTGTGACTATTAGCTACAAGTGCTGTAGTGATTCTTGTAGCTAATCTTGCCCATTTTACTAAAGTAAATAACTTCCACTTTAAGGGATAATTAGATTTGGGGAGAGTGCGGTAAAACTCTGTTTTTAGCCTTTGGAAAAAGGTCATCTGCTCATAACGAGAATGAATAGATTGATAAAAACAGTAGTGATATTTAATAATGATTTTTTTAGTGAGTAGTTTACACAATAGGGCAAATAATAGATCGTTAGAATTCATATGCACAATATCTGCGCCAGCAATGAGTTTGACCCACTGGAGAATTTTATCGGCTCTAGTTGAGACAGTTTGAACTGTAACGCCGCTTTTTTCTAATTCTGGTGTAATAGCATCAATGTATGTGAGAACACCAGCAATTTCATGCTTTAAATGTCTGTGCTGAATCAAAATTTTCATGCTGATTTAGTTAAGTATGTAATTGCTGTAGATGGACTAGGCGATATCTAGAAGTTTGATATATTTATTCATGGCTGTATGGGAAGTAAATTGCTCTAACCATTGGGTATCAACTGTGGGACAATTCCCTGCTAGAGCCTTAACAATTGCTTCTGCCATCGCTGCATCATCACCAACTGGTACTAGTAAACCGTATTTTCCATGATTGAGGATTTCTGCGGGGCCACTGGGACAGTCTGTAGAGACCACCGGTGTACCTAAAGCCATTGCTTCTACAAGCACATTACCGAATCCTTCCCAGGCTGAAGATAGGGCAAATACTGAAGCTTTTGCCATGTAAGTATAGGGATTTTTTTGAAATCCTAACATAGCTACGTGATCTTGCAGACCTAGTTCACGTACTAGTTGATCCAGATGCGATCGCTCTCGTCCGCTACCCAAAATCACTAATCGCGCCGGACGCACCTTTAACACTCGCGCAAAGGCTCTAATTAATGTAGGAAAGTCTTTTTGCTGCATCAACCGCCCTACACTCAATACCACTGGTAATTGTCCCGGTTGAAACCAAGGATGTGTAATTGGTTCTTGCGCTTTGCGAAGAATGTCTTGCGTGATGACTGGATTGTAGATTACCTGAATACGTTCGTGAGGAATTTTGGTGATTTGGGATAAATCATCTGCTACCCCTTGAGAAATAGCCACCACCTTATCTGCAAATGGATAAAATAGCCTAGCGGCTAAAGGTGTGAGACGAGCTGTGATTTCCGGGGAATATTTGGCTTCTTGAGACAGTGTATTACGTTCCGATACGATTACTTGTGTAGAAACTCCAGACAAATATTTCGCCCAGATGGCTACTTCACACGGGTAATGCAATGCAGACAATAAGTTGAGGGGCTGTTTTTGCCGTAAATAACCTACCAATTTCGGCAAACTCAAGGGTAACTTCGGTGCTTTTAAATCGACAATTTGCACTTTAGGCGATACTTGTGATAAGTAAGGCCCAGCTACATGACTAAGTACCAAATCTACTTTGAAATTTTGCTCAGTCAGGGTATTTGCTAAGTTAACCATGACTCTTTCAGCACCACCGCCCACAAGTGTCCGTAAGAATATGGCAACATGGGGTGTGTCTTGAAGAATATTCATGTCTGCTGAGAAATTCTACTGATGTTCCTCTAAAATTTTACCAAAATCAAATTTTCTCTGCATGAATATTCTTAAGTGTAACCACCTGATATTTTGAAGTTTTGAACAATTCAATAATGAAAAACTTATATTTTTACTCCACCTAACCCCTTACAAATCTAAAATTTGTGGTGCAGGTAACTCACGTACAACTCTCCACAACACAGTGTAACTACCGTCATGACGGCGACGCACAGGACGGAAGGCGATGAGCATATCGCTACTGCGGACTTGTTGTAATGCGTCTAAGTAGCGTCTTTTTTCCGCCGGAACTAGCTGACCATGTAGGATAATTTCTGGTAGCTGAAATTGCAGCGATCGCATCAAATATGTGTGATTTAATTTAGCTGTCGCATCAGTCAAAATAATTCGGTCGAGATTCCAATTCTGGTCTTTACCAGTCAAGAACCGCCGTCTATCTATTTGTAAATTCTCTAACTGTTTGGGTGGTTGGTAGTTGAGGAAAAATTCTCTGGTGGGAGATGCTACAGCTTGCAGTTGCTGATCCAACTTCTCTAAGGGAATATCGCCTAGATCCACCATAAAACTGTAATCTACTCCCAAATGCTGCATCTGGAAGCGATCGCCGACTAACTTCAGTGCTAAACTAGGTTTAAAACTTCCTTGGGCATCTTTCAAGGCTGGAAAGGGATAACGCTCACTCACGCTGGGTTGCAAGCGATTCCACACTGTATTCAGTGGACGTTCATAAGCTGAAGCAGCTAACACACGGAAAATCCCAGTACGCGGTAACTGTAAAAACTTAGCGTAAGTCTGTCCTTCTTGGGGATCTAAACTATACGTAAATCTGTCTAAGCTAGCCGCAGTTGTTTGAGCATCCCGAAACTGATAGTCACTAGGAAAACTCACCAGGGCATTTGAAAGCAACTGTTTAGCATTAGCCAAAATCGTCAGTGCTGTTTGCGGGGGTGTGATCGCTGGTTGTATTGGTGGGTTATAGTTAGCTATAGCCGTCTTACCGACTCTGCCAATAATCGGCAAGGTCGAGTTATCAGAGTTGTCAGCAAACTGTCCTGCTAGATTGGCTTCCCAAATAGCAAACGGTGTCGCTGGCTTGTTCAGGTGGGGATGCTGCACAGGCGCGATCGACAATATAGGATCTGATTGACGCTCACCACTTACTAAAGGTAACTTTCTCACCAGGGCTAATTCACCCCGACGCGACAAACTCCTATCAAGTACAGGTGCAAGTTTCCATAATTCCTGGCTAGAACCATACAAAGAGCAATATATTGTTAGTTGCGGTTTCGTGAATTGTTCAGGTGCAGAGGAAAGGTCAGGTGAATTACATACAACTTGAGCAACAGGATGCTGACGCTGAAGAAATCCTTCAGTAGCCTTCATCTGAGAAGTTAATTGTCCCCTCACATCTCGTAACCGATTAGCATCAGGATTAACTAACGCCTGCTCAATTCGGGCAATGAGATCCAAATGTTGCTGTATGATATGACTTGCCTGAGTATAAAAATTTTCATCTGTTGACTCCGAAGCCAGAGTATGATGAAGAGGTGATGGAGTTTGAGACTCCATAGCAAAAACCTTTGTCTGCCAACAAGTTAGCCAAATTGGAAACAAAAAACCCAAAAAAATGTATCTCATGCCAAAAAGCCCGATCAGATGGGTGTATGAAAAATCTAAAATAGAGATTAAATTGATAACAAAAAACGACCATCGACAACCGTCAGTCTAATCTAAATTCCGCAAAACGTCGCCAGGTTGTTGCCAGTGCTGAAACACGATGACATGCAAGTTTCCCAGGATCAGCCAATTTATTCTGAAGCTCCCCTCCAGCTGCTGCTGTTTATTGATGGACGACCAAAGTCTAAGCCGCAGGTGCAGCGCATCCGTGCTTACTTAAAAGAATTACAGGCTGGGTATAATTTTGAACTACAAATCATCGATGTGAGTCAACAGCCTTATTTGGCAGAACACTTCAAATTAGTGGCGACACCAGCTTTAATCAAAATTCATCCAGAACCTAGACAGATTTTAGCCGGTAGTAATATTATTGCCCAGTTGAAAAGTTGGTGGCCGCGCTGGCAAGCCGCCTCAGAAACTTATCAGAAACTGCAAGAAGATTTACAAGAACGAGTAGATGACAATGGCAAAATTTCACAACCCAAATCATCTATTAGTTCAATAGCGGTGTCGGCGGAGTTGATTCGACTGTCAGATGAAATTTTTCACCTGAAACAAGAAAAAGAAAAACTCCTAGAGCAATTACAGTTTAAGGATAGAGTCATTGGGATGTTAGCCCACGACCTCCGCAACCCCCTCACAGCTGCGGCGATCGCCATTGATACCCTACAATCTAACTACAATTCAGAAACTGGAGAATTTCAACGTCTCAAACCAGCATTAATTGCTCATCTCCTCAAACAAGCCCGTAACCAAACTAAGACCATAGATAGAATGATCGCCGATCTCTTACAAGTAGGTCGGGGGAATGATACAGAGTTTTCAATCACACCACAAAAAACTAATCTGGGTCAAATGTGTTTAGAGATTATGGAGGAACTACACGACCGCTACACAGCCAAATTCCAACACATAGAAACCGACATACCCAATGATTTACCTTATGTCTATGCTGATCCAGAACGCATCCGTCAAGTGCTAGTCAACTTAATGGATAATGCCATTAAATACACTCCAGAACATGGCACAATCAGCATTGCTGGGTTACATCGCACTACCCAGAAAGTGCAATTTAGCATTGGTGACACAGGCCCCGGTATTCCTCCAGAAAATCGCGATCGCATTTTTGAAAATCACTATCGCCTAGAACGAGATGAAGCCACTGAAGGTTATGGCATAGGTCTTTGTTTATGCCAACGTATAATTAGAGCGCATTACGGACAAATCTGGGTAGACTCTAACCCCCAAGGTGGTGCATGGTTTCACTTTACTTTGCCAGTGTGTCCTTCTTAAGATAGTCATTAGTCATTAGTCATTAGTCAATAGTCATTAGTCATTAGTCATTAGTCATTAGGTGTTGAAGTAAAATCTTCCTTGTCTCCCACTCAACACTCAGCACTCACCACTCAGCACTCACCACTCAGCACTCCTCACTCCCCACACCCCTAAATCCTAACCATCCGATATCCAACAAATCCGATTCCTCCCTTGGGCTTTTGCTTGATAAAGGGCTTTGTCCGCCGCCGCGATTAAATCAGAAGGCGAAACCTCCCATCCAGGTGTGATGGTTGCCACACCCATACTGAGAGTAAGATATTGACTCACCTCGGATTTTTCGTGAGCAATTCGCAAATGGCTCACGCCACTTTGCATAGCTTGAGCCACATAAATTGCACCTGAAGCGTGAGTATCCGGCATAATTACCGCAAATTCTTCACCGCCATAACGAGCTACTAAATCTCGATGTTTTTCTGCTGTCTTACTTAAGACTGTACCCACTTTTTGCAAACAAACATCCCCGGCTGGATGACCATAGCAATCGTTATAAAACTTGAAAAAATCAATGTCACACAGGATTAGCGATAAGGGAGATCCTGTTTGTGCGGAATTAATCCACTGCGTATTTAAATAGTTATCAAACCGACGACGATTAGCTAAACCAGTTAAACCATCTACATTCGCTAGTTCTTGCAAAGCGAGGTTTGCTGCTTCCAACTGTTTATACACTTGTGCTTGTTGTAATAATCTCCGTAAACGTAAGCGTAAAACTGCCCAATGAATCGGTTTGGTAATGTAGTCTGTCGCTCCTGCTTCAAAAGCACGGTCTACGGACTCTTCATCATTTAAACTAGTGATCATTAATATCGGAGTCCGTTCCCACAGTTTGGAAATGATCGTACTATCCAAGCCAGAAGAATCATTATCTACATTGGCTAAAGCGGAAATTAAATTGTTTCTAGCAATTTGTACTAGTTGCTTACAGCACGTAAAGCCATCCATGATTGGCATCACAGCATCCAACAAGACTATATCTGGTTTAACAGCCTCATAGGCATCTATACACTGCTTACCATCTGTCACCTCAATGACTCGATAGCCTTCTTGTTCCATCACTTTACGCAACATTGTTCGGATGGTAGTGTCATCATCAGCCACCAAAATTACAGGAGGTTGTTTAGTAAGAGAATATGGGCTTATGCGTGACATGAGTTGCGTTCCACAGGAATTCTCTGAAATGTTAAAGATGAGTAAATCTAGAAGTATATTGCTCTTTGTGGAGCGAATTTTAGAAAAATTAGCTAATTGGAGGCGAGAATATTTACTTAGTGTTAATCAGATTACAGGCAATTAGCGAAATCTCTTCAGCTAATTTACCCCGTAGCAGGGATAATATTAGTCTTTGGTTGAATAATGTGTGTAAATATTGACTAAAATTTATGCGATCGCCCAATAATAATCCTTCATTAAGGTATTGATTCCTTGGGGAGTAGTAGCTGTTCCATCGACTCTTGAAACCTATTGGGATGAAAAAATGTCCAGTAATCTTTAGGCAAGAGAAAAGCATCATATGAGGTTTGTTAATTTGTATAGCAAATACAGTTAGTCATGAACTTTATGCCCATTGTTAACCGATGCTCAGAATTGTTAGTTTTATATTTCCCGATATACCCCATATTAATTGCGTCTACTAGCAAAACTTCAAATGCCAAGCATGATATCTTTACATAATATATAAGTTACTTTCAACACTCAGCAGCAATCAGTAAATTTACTATTAAGTGATATTAAAAAATCTCTTGAGGTATGATATTGACTGGTTAGAAACAGATGATGGCATTACATATAAATACTTGTGTGAATTATATGATTTGATTAACCCCAACCTCACAAAAATTCACAATAATTTATGCACTTCTTCTCAGTAAAATCACTGACTAAAGAGGCAGGAGAGCAGGGGCGCGACATTCTGTATTTCCACTGTCATCAGGGTTTCAATCACTTCCAGTCGAGAGTGCCACCAGAAATAATGCGTCCTGATTTAAAGCCCCTAAATTTATTTATGGGGTTCTCCCCTCTGCTCTCTGACCCCTTGCCTGCAAAGTGATAGGATATTTTTTTAAGTTGGAATCCCCCTATGCCAGATCCATTAATGTACCAACAAGACAATTTTGTTGTTCTCGAAACCAATCAGCCAGAACAATTTTTGACAACAGCAGAATTATTGGCAAAACTCAAAAATGAATTGCAGAAAATTGACTTCAATGATTTGCCATTAGAGTTACAAAAATTTGATTCTTTAGCAGAACAAGCTCAACATTTAGTTGATACCAGTTGTGAATTAGATATTGGTGTCGGCAAATATTTACAATGGTATGCAGTCCGTCTAGAGAAGTAAATCAGGGTAAAGATTATACTCATGCTACCCTGCTAATATTAATCTGCAAGTTAAAGGTATAGGACTCATATTTGATTTCTGAAAAAAACTCCGTACACTTTTGTTCCTTCTAACCTGTTCCCTGTTCCCTGTTCCCTTCCTACGCAAATGATTTCAGGAATCAAAGCGGATTCCTATATAACAGTTGATGATGTGAACTGCACAAAATAGGTTTTTCCCTATGAGTGACTGACGTTAGCAACGCCAAAGCTTCACCCACAGGGAGAAATGCCAAAAATCCAGTTATTTTTAACTGTTTACTTTTTAATCTCTTCTGCCAAATATCGAATTACGATGGGGTATTGGTAATCAAAGTTAATTCAATTGTGCTGTCATCGAGGGATGTAATTTTTACTTCTATACCCGGCCCGAAATATTTGGTCATTTTTTCTTGCTTTTCTTGCCAAGTACCTACTTGTATCAAAGGTGAATCAAATTCTAAAATTAAGGCATAAGCACCATTGATTTCTGTTTCTCGTAACCCTGTAAGTATTGGTCTTTCCTCATCTGTAGGACTTAAACCCAAATAAGTCAGCGCGCCATCTAAATGAGCATCTTGTCCATAGCAGTAGCGAGTTACGTCTTTACGAATTTTATTTTGTGTGACGGTGGCCTGTTGTTCACGCAAGACTACAACAGGAGGTGGTGTGGGCTGACTAAAAGCAATAGGCTTAAGTTCATTAGCTTTTAGTGCTAATCCCCCTAAAAGTAGGGGAAAACCATAGAAGAATCCGACTAAATTGAGTGTAGCGTTATCGGCGGCATAAGCCACAAAGCCGACAAGAGTCAAAACAGCACCGACACTTAGACCAAGAGTCCCCAAAGAAATTTGGCGTAACATAATCAATCCCAGGATAGTATAAATTCTTAACACATCAAGTTTTATTATCGGACTAAAGTCTGGGATGCGATCGCTAATTATCTAATTCGCGAACAGTTACAAGTCGGCTCTTTTTGAGTTAAGTTTAGATTTGAAGCGAATTCAAGGTAAAAACATCATGGATTTACAGACTCTCAAAGAACGGATAGCCGCAGTTCAGAGTAAGCGTGAATATCTACTAAGTCTTTTAGAACAACCCAATTTAGGAATTTTAAGAGTAGATGTGAATCAAGCCTTGGAAGAATTAGATGAGTTAATTGAGGAATTTTCACGCACTATTCCCTAGGCTGGGAATAATTAAGTGGCTAGAGGCTAGAAGTGCAGCGTTGAGAGTGAAGCCATAGGACAACTAAATTGCAAATCTTTGCTTATGGGTTGTTGACTAGTCACTCAGTGACAGTTAACTTCCATCAGCAAGGTAGTTAGCAGCCATCGCTTTACATCTTCAATTGACATATAGAATCAATCAAACTCAACTCCGTCTCATAAATTACGTGATCAATTTTGAGGCTGAAGCTACGAGTATTTGGCATTAATAGGGAATACACGCACAATATTTTTTTCAATGCAGTTAATTACGAACAGTTCTCAATTCTCAAATGACAAATTCTCTGATTAACGCCTAACTTCTAGTCTCTAGTTATTTTGTCTACTTAGAAATAGAACCATTCCCTGCACTTTGTCCTAATTGTCTAACTAAAGCGATTAATTCACTAGTTGGGACATCTTTCTTACAAACTTCATCAAAGTTCGGCATTGTTTTCTTGTCAGGTAGAAAGGCTTCTTCCACTGAAGAATAAGCCAATATCTGAGTATGGGGAGAGATAGCTTTAATCTCTCCCGACGCAATCCAACCGTCCATGACGGGCATCTGTAAATCTAGGACAATTACATCAGGGTGACAAGATTTCACCATTTCTACTGCTTCTTGGCCGTTACTAGCTGAACCAACCACTTGAATATTTTCCTGACCTGCAAAAGCTAATTGCAAAGTTAGGCGAGTAAGTTCGTGATCATCAACCACTAGAACGCGTAAGGTAGAAGACTCACAAGAGATCATTAACATTCCAGGGAAATCAAATACGATAATCCCTCCAGTTTATGGGAAGGAATACTAAAAGTTACTCTATCCTATGGTTGAATAGTTGGACTATAACCAAAGAAATCTCTCAAACTGCTGGAGAAAATTGAAGTTTTGATAAAGCAAGAACTTGATCTAATTATCTGTTACTGAAGCACTTTTTTTAGCATCCATTAAGTTTGTTGTGATGTTGGTAGAACGTAAGGACATATTCATCAGAGTTATTTGAGAATTGGCCTCTGGACAATCATTACCAGGGCGGCGTTGCACATAAGTGCCATCTCCTTGTAAATCCCAAGCTTGGCGATTATCTGCCAGCATAATTCCCAATATTTCTTGCAAATCTTTAGCAATATCCTGGTCGCGGATTGGCGTAATCACTTCCACACGGCGGTCTAGGTTACGACTCATCCAATCAGCACTGCCAATATAGATTTCTTCCTGTCCATTGTTGTAGAAATAGTACATTCGGGAGTGTTCCAAAAAGCGGCCAATGATGCTAATCACACGAATATTTTCACTCAGTTCAGGAAGTCCAGGACGTAAGCAACAAATTCCCCGAATGATTAAATCAATTTGCACGCCAGCGCGAGAAGCTTCATATAAATGAGTTATGATTTGTGGGTCAACAAGAGAGTTCATTTTAGCCACAATGCGACCAGTCAAACCATTCTGCACATTGGTGATTTCACGCCGAATCAATTCTAAAAAGCGATCGCGCATATTCACCGGCGCAACTAACAATTCCCGATAGGATTTTTGCCGGGAATATCCTGTTAAGAAATTAAATAAATCTGTAATATCCGCACCTAATTCTTCCCGACAACTAAACAAACCTAAATCTGTATATAGTCTGGCTGTTTTCGGGTTATAATTTCCGGTACCTATATGCACATAGCGGCGCATTCTATCTTTTTCTCGTCGCACTACCATAACAGTTTTGCAATGAGTTTTTAGACCCACCAAACCATAAACAACGTGTACTCCTACCCGTTCTAATCTTCTCGCCCAGTAAATATTATTTTCTTCATCAAACCGGGCTTTTAATTCCACTAAAACTGATACTTGTTTACCATTTTCCGCCGCCGCAATTAAAGCATTAACAATCGGCGAATCCCCAGATGTGCGGTACAAAGTCATTTTAATTGCTAATACATTGGGGTCGTGGGCTGCATGGGTGATAAAGCGTACCACCGTAGCGGAAAAAGATTGATAGGGATGGTGGACAAATAAATCTTTTTCGCGAATTACGGAAAAGAAGTCCTTACCTTCATCCAACTCTAAGACATCTGGGTCAAGACTGGGTTCGCGTAACCGTTGTAGACGCATAGGTACTACAGACTGGCGTGGTGGATCTTTGAGTTCTGGCAAGGGTAAAGCCATAAAATACATCAAATCACGTAGTCCCACCAGACCATCAACTTCATAGACATCATTTTCTGTGAGGTCTAAATCTTGTAGTAACCTGGTGCGGACTGGTTCAGGGGTTTGGGACTGAATTTCAATACGAACGGGATTACCACCAATGCGGCGTTTGCGGAGTTCTTGTTCAATAGCCAATAATAAATCATCAGCTTCGTCTTCTTCCAAAGTCAAATCCGCATCACGGGTAATGCGGAAGGGGTGGTACTCTTGGATATTCATCCCTGGAAATAGGGAATCTAGATTGTGTGCGATCGCCTGTTCTAAGGGTACACCAGTCCAGTGCGCTGGTTGTCCATTCTCTAGCTGAATTCCTAACTCTGGAGGTAGTGGTAAAAATCGCGGTAATACGCTAGGGACTTTTACCCTGGCGAAAAATTCTTCATCGGTGTCTGGGTTTTTGACAACGACAGCTAAATTTAAGCTGAGATTAGAAATGTAGGGAAAAGGATGGCTAGGGTCAACTGCCAAAGGAGTCAGCACCGGGAAAATTTGGTCTTCAAAATAACTATCTAAATAATTACGTTGTTTTTGATTGAGGTTAATGTAATCCAGGATATGAATCCCGTGATTTGCTAACAACGGACGAATACTTTGTTCAAAATGCTGATGCTGTTGAGTAACTTTAGGTATTAGGTGTAAGCGAATATCATCTAATTGCTGTTGTGGTGTGCGTCCATCAGGAGTTAGCTTACTAACCTTTGCTTCTACCTGTTGCTTTAAAGCCGCAACCCGCACCATAAAAAATTCATCTAAATTAGAGCTAAAAATGGCTAAAAACTTCAAACGTTCTAACAATGGTGTGCGAGGATCACAAGCTTCATGTAATACTCGATTGTTGAACTCTAACCAGCTTAACTCTCGGTTAATATAATATTGTGGTTCGGTTAAATTAATAGAAGAATTAGAGCTTTTTTTAGATTTAGGCATAGTAATAACAGGCTAGCCGAATGTAGCCCGTTGAATGGGATGACATTACACATAGTAATTGAAATTAGGCTATCAGTTAATAGTCAATAGTCAACAGTTATTATTGTCTTTCCAATGCCCTATGTCCTATGCCCCATGCCCTACTCAGCTATTTGTTTCACAGCTGCGGCAACTGGTAATTGTAGATTTTGGTCGTAGATGAAATCTTTGCTGATGGCTACTTCTAGTTGTGGTAGGGTTTCATTATTAGTGATATTCGCCTGTTCGGGAATGCGGATTGTATATTTACCAACAGGTAGACCATCTACACGGTAAAGACCGAATTGGTCAGTTGTGCCTGTCGTAACTCGTTTACCTTCAGCATCAACCACTTCTATTTCTACCTCTGACATTGGCTGACCTGAGACATCAGTAATTTTACCTGCAATGCCATACTCTAATCTGACGGGGAAGTCTAACTGAGTCACAGCCGCACCAGCTACTTCTGCTACTACAGAAGTCTTCTTCAGAGACAGTTCTACAGGTAGCTGTTCTGGATCAATTTCAACTATATAAACACCTTCTGACAAATTACCTACAAAAAAGTTACCTTGAGAATCTGTTTTGGCTCTACCGATATTTTGATTTCGGCTATTAAACACGCGAATGATAGAGCCACCTAAATCCAAGTTTTGCTTTCCACCATCTACCACAATTCGCCCTGCGATCGCACCACGCTCCTGACTAATAGAAATGTAGTTAGCAGGTGTTAACCTACCGCCCGCAAAAGATAAATCTGATACTAGCGAGATAGTCAGGCGTTCATCACCGATTCCACCAAAAAAGTTTCTAGTTCTAGAAGGTATACCTTGGTAATCAACCCTAGCAAATAAACCGGGTAATACTTGCATATTAGCACCTATAATTGGGCCAACATCTCCATCACTATAAGCTAGACCTAAACGCCAACTCAATGCTGATAAAGTACGAGCATTATGATTCAGAGTTACTGTGTAACGATTAGCCAAATCACCACCAAATTCTCCTCCTAGAGACAATAAGTTATTGCGGCTGAGATTATAACTGAAATCTGTTGTATATATATCTCCAAAAGTATTAAACGAAAGTCTACTGCTGGGATTTAATTGATATAAAGCATTAAATAAGTAGCGTCCTTGAACATCAGGTCTACCTCTAAAAGATAAACCAGAAAAAGGTCTAAGATAAAAAGTAGGAGAAATATATTCACTAGAATTTGTTTGGTCTTGGTAACTACGAGCGATCGCACCTAGATTAAAATCATTACTAAATTTATATTTCAATTCCAGACTGTGGTTAAATCGATCACGTGACTGGTCAGTATACAAATAACCGACAGGGAATAATTCAGAATTTCCAGTAATTTCTAACTGATTTAACTGGATACTTAAATCAGTTGTATAACCAACTCCACCACGAGAAGTACCAACGTTAGCTGCTAGAATTGCTGGTGGTGCTAAACGCCAAGCAAAACCAGCCTGTACCTGTGTTGTATCTGGTAATGTTTGTACTAAACCTTCTACAGTGAAATTATTAGAAAGACCTTGTCGCAATTGATAGAAAGCTGTAAATTTACCAGCGTCGGTATTATTGAAATCATCAAATAAAGAATTCTGAATTAAGTTACCAGTCAATCCAAAACCTGTCAATTGAACATTCCCGCCAGATGGTAAGAATAAATCTGAAACATTAAAACTCAATTGACGGATTTCTATGGGAACATTGGGATTATTCCGGTCAAATACTAAAAGTTCAATATCATTAGCTTGATTTGGGGGTAAATTTACATCCGTAAATTCATATTCTCCACTTAAGCCTACTTGTTGTTGAGCAACAATAACACTACTAACTCTCAATTGCACAAAACTAGCTGGCGGAACTGTACCCCGAAATGTTTGTAAAGGACGAGAACGTCTAGGCAAAAGCTCACTAGCACTGTAACTAGGATTAAACCTATCTTGGGGTAAATTGGTATAACCAAATTGCACACCTGTTAAATTAACACCATTGACTAAGGGATGCAAGCCAATTTGTTGTCTTCCTAACTGATAGAGAAATCTACCAGAACGTTTATAGAAAAAATATTCAGTCAGATTTGGCTGATTGACAAAATCATTCTCTAGGCGCGCACGCCAAGCACCACCATCTAAACGTCCCCCCAAAAGGGTAGAACTACGCCAACTGGTGCTTCCAGAATAGTCATTAAAAGATAATTCTTGCCTTAAATTCGATAAACCACTGCTGGGAGGTCTCACTTCTGGTTGTAGTTCAGCAGTTTGCTCTCTAGTGCCTGCATTTCTGCGCCAGGGAAAATTAACAACTAAAGATGAATCTGCTGAGTTTAACTCAATATTTGTAGCTAATTTTTCTTTCAAAAAAGTAGTATCAACATATGCAATGCCATTGATTGTCTTTATTTCATTATTTGCTAGACTAACTGTTCCTAGTGGTGTGTTTAATTGTGTTTTTTCACCAACTGCTTCAACAGTAAACCCCGCAATCTTCGCAAACTCAAGCAAAGGAATCAATAAAACATCATTCTCTTGGACTACATCTAGAGTGCCAACTTCTCGTTCATTAACAATTACTCCCAACAATAAACCTTTAGTTTGATTGACGGTATTTTCTGTTTCAGGAGAGTCAGTAATAATACCATTAATATCTACAGATTGTTGTGTAATTATATTAGTATTATTCTCATTCGACTCTGGCAAAATAACAGATGTTTCGTTTCTATTAACAACTCCTTTAACATCTATTTCTGAATATTTTTTAGAAGCCTCGCCTGTATCTGCTATATTATTTATCGCATTATCACTAGTTGATTCTGCAATATGTTGAGAAACCAGAGAGCTATTAATCTGGTCTTGATGAGAAACAATTTCTTTGTTTGATTCATTAGAACTTTGTACAGACAAATTATTGACTACCGAATTTACTTTTTTATCGCACAAAGGTAGTGAATCAAGAGGAGAAAATTCAGCCACTCCTATACTCTCAGGTGCAGAGGGTTGTGCAAGTGCTTCCACACTCACTTTTTGTTCCCCACTCACATCACTATGATCTAGAGAGGTTGGACAAGAAATATTTTCAGACTGTAGAACTGTATTTGTTGGGGGGGATGTTGGAGTTTGGTAGAACATAATTTATGCACACGCATTCCTACGAACAGCGCAACGAAGCTTTTGAGCTGCAATATTTTTTATAGAAACAGTAAGGTTCAACTACCTCTTAAATGGACACTTTGAAACATTTCAAAGCTATTTACGACGTAGAGAATTTCTCAGATTCGGCTGATTCGGCTTATTTTGGGCCTCTAAAACACCAGGCTCAGAAATCGTGAATGGGATACTTTTATTGACAGCTACACCACTCAAGTCGCCTTTGATATCCAAGACATACTTGCCAGGGGGTAAAGTTCTGCTAATTGGTAAGCGCAGTTGACGACGATTAGTAGGTAAGACGGGTGCAGATGGTAATAACCCTGCGTCTACCAAAGGGGCGGGGATTTTGGTATTGGGATTTCCTAAATTCGCTATGGGTTTTGTAGCTGCATTACCTGGATACTTATCAGCAGGCCAAATTGTATATTGACCATTTAATCTGACATAAGCATTACCTTGATTAGAAATATCAAAAACTGCACTGGGAGTTTTTTTCTTGGTGTCTACAGCGACGGAATTAACTACACCAGTTCTTTTCACATCTCCCACATAGCCATAGATGACAACACCAAATGTTGAAATCACATTCGTCTTAGTTTTTGTATCCACGAGCTGGTTGGCAGAAGGTATTTCTTGGAAATAAATAACAGCTCTGTGTTCACCTGGTTTTGGTTTGACTCTAGGACGAATAGAAAAGCGGACTGTTTGCGCTCCACGGGGAGGAATTGTAAATTGAGAAGGGTTAAAAATAATCCACTGATCTAAAGATTCTGCACCAGGGGTGACATCTTGCAACTGATTATTTTCAGACATCACCCAAGACCGGACAAACGCCTTAATTTGCAGAGGTTCGGAAGAAAGATTTAAAATCCGAATCGACTGGGTTCGTGTTTTGTTGTTATTTAGTTCTACTTCAAAGCGAGAGGGAGTAACACCAATATTCAAGGCTGTAGCAGGAGAGATTCCTAAAGCTAGTAAACTTGTTAAAGCCAAAGCTATAGCTGGAAATTTTCGCAACATCGACATAGAATTTCAATTTTTGTATTTTCTGAGAACCAAGGCAGAAAATTAGCGTTGTTTGACAGTCACAGTCAAATCACCAGTATATCCACCTGCTAACCGTGCGTTGGAAAGATCCATTTTTAACCGCACACCCCCCTCTACCAATGCTGTATTAGTATCGGGATCGCGGGAAATTTCAACAATTGGTAATGGTTCTAAAACAACCGCAACTGTGGAGCCAGAGTTATCCTCATAGCTAACTGTGTTGATGCGTCCATTCCCAGCCCTCAGTTCATAAGTTGCATAGAGAAGACCAACTTGCTCTATAGGAACGCGCATTTGCCAGATACCTGGTAATTCGCGGGTAATGACTGTATCAAAACTTGGTGGTGCAAATAGTTCATCTTCACTACCTACTGACTCACTAGTGCTATTAGGCGTGATTTCTGAGGAATTTAAGGGGGGAATGACTATTCTTTGCGGTGTAGATAATTGATAAATTTCGGTCGGTTCGATACTACCCTGAAAATATTGTGCCAGAGTGCGGGGTTGCGGCAATACCAGTAATGTTAGTATTGTACTTAAAAAACTCAAGATTTTTATCCGTGACATACCTTAGACATCACAGTTGTGTGTATGTTTGTTGGGATTTTGAAAGTTGAGTAAATTGCCACAACTTCCAAAATAAAATATCGGTAAAGCTTGCTATTTTTGGTAGCAAATGGGTGATAATAGAGGCTATGAAAAACCGAATTGGTTGTACATCAATAGCCTCGGTTTTGCTCAGTCAGGCAACGCTAAATCAGGGGTAAGGTAGATTCAGTAGTTGCAATAGTGAATACCTTCCCTGAAAGTAGCAATTTCAACTATGGAGCAGTGGCTGTGACTCGAATCACACCACCAGTGTAAGCACCAGCTTGAGAAATACCGTTCCCGCCCAGAATTAAGTCTAAATCAACACCACTGACAAAGGGGTTAACTAGACCAGGAACGTTAGCTGTTCCTTGGATAGGGGCAACACCGTTAATTGCGATTGTCGCACCACTAGCTCCATTAAGAGTATTAGTGATTACGCTGGTAGTTACTGCAACTCCGTTACCCCGTGGGCTATTAGACCACACGGCAAAGACAGCTGGTACTTGTTTGGTGACTTGGACATTACCGCCAGTTAAGAAGAATGGTGATGTGGTGTCAACACCATTTGTGCCGTCTGCTGTACCAGTCGCATCTGAACCAAAAAAGCCTGATCCACTTGCCGTGAGTGGAGCTGCGGTTAAATCGGCAGGAAGAAGAGAGATATCAATAGTTTGAACAGTCCGCAAATACAGCACTTCTGGTACTGTGACGTTAACGCCAACATCACTGGTACCGGACACTTGTGCGTGAGCAGGAGCGGACAACATGGTGCTACCCAAAGCAGCAGCACTAGCGGCAATAATAGCTACAAATTTGCTTCTCATAATCCAAATTTCTCCCTAATTGTCGTGTTTGTGTTTTGTGAAATGTCGTGAACAGAATGAAATTTACGCAAGTTGTGTGTGAGAAATTAACAGATATCAAATTGCCATATCACTGAAAACCTAGTGTTAAACATCACCTCCTGTTTACAAAACCCATAATTCTGTACCGCTAGTCCCGTTATTGGCGGTGAAGAATAGTCGTGTACCAACGACAATCAGCTGGTCAGGGTTAGCATTGCCTGTAGAGTTGATATTGCTAACTTTGCGTGTACCTGAAACTGTACCGTCACTAATCCACACCTCTCTGTTATTGTTGGCATCAGAAGCTGCAAAATAGAGAGTGCCATTAAAATTAACGAGACTACTGGGAATACTGTTGTTGGGGTCGCTACCAACCCAAATATCTTTCACGAGGACTGTATTGATATCAGTTCCATCGGTCTTCCATAGCTCTATACCTTCAGTATTGCTATAGGCATTAAAGTAAAGAGTGCTACCAAAAGCAAAGAGATTTGATGCACCAATGCCAATATTGGGTGCTTGGTTAAGGTCACTCTTGACTATGACTGTGCCATTGCTAGTACCATCACTCTTCCATAACTCTTGTTGAAAATCCCCATTGCTATCAGTAACAAAGTATAAGGTACTACCAACTGCTGCCAGATAAATGGGTGCAAATCCGTTGTTACCAGGTGTAACGTCTTTAACTAGACTGGCGACTCCAGATTGATACTTCCAAACTTCAAACCCGCTTGTACCATTGTTGGCGGTAAAATATAATGTACTGCCTATAGCAGTCAGACTATTGGAATTTGAACCCAATCCCCCAGTTCTGATGTCTATAACCTGAGTGCCATTAGCAGTGCCATCACTTACCCAAAGTTCTTTTCCATAGGTGGGGTCATAAGCTGTAAAGTAGAGCTGACCATTAACAGCAGTGAGATTGGCAGGGTTAGAGCTGTTGCTACCGGAGTATATATCTTTAACTAAGGTAGAAGTCGTGCCGTTGTATGACCAAAGTTCTCTACCATTAGTGCCATTATCAGCTGTAAAGAACAATTTGTTACTGACAACAGTCAAGCTATCGGGATTAGAACTAGCAGCACCGGAGTTAATATTACTAACTATTTGTGGTGTTGTAGTTCCGTCATATACCCACAGTTCCACGCCATTGACACCGTCATTGGCAGTAAAGTAAAGCTTGTTGTTAAAGACAGTCAGATTAGCTGGGTTAAAGCCACCAGCATTTATGGAGGTGATGCGGGTATTGGTAGTACCGTCACTCTTCCACAGTTGCTTGCCATTAGTGCCATCATCGGCAGTAAAGTACAAAGTATTACCCCAGGCGGTTAAATCACTAGGGTCAGAACTACCTGAGCCAGAGCGCACTTCCAACTGCTGAATAAATATATTTTGAGATAAATTTAGGGTGTAGAAACTATTAGCTAAACCAGAAGTGTAGACACGAATATGGTAAGTACCTACATCTAATTTTGTGTTAATAGTTTCATTTGAACTTCCACTTAGAGTAGATGAACTAATGACAGTGCCGGTACTGTTGAGTAGTTGGACATCTGCATTATCTATTAAGTTACTTAGGGACAGGGAGAAACTGCTCGTAACATTAACGCTGAAGCGATAGTAATCATCAGAGTCGATATTACCGACAAAGTCATTGAAGCTTTGAGAACCGCTAAGAGTGCCAATATCTTTAGCTGTTTGTCGAGTATTAGGGGCTTGGTCTGGTAATATTGTTGTGGCAGACGCGGTGAGGGTGTAGTTAGTTGCTGCACCTGTGCCTGGAGTAACTAAGAGGTAGTATGTACCTGCTGTCAAGCTGCGTCTAATAGAGTCTACGGCTGTTCCCGACTGATTAGAAGTTTGAATGCCGTTACCTGAACCATTAAGTAGTTGTAAATCTGCATTTGCTGTTGCGGGTGTCAGGCTAAAGTCAACTAAAGCCGTAGTTGCCAGATCAAAGCGATAATAATCTAAGTTATCGCCAGAATTCACAAAATCGGAGAAATTCGTGGGTGTGGCAGTTAAAGTATTAATGTCGCGAGCTGTTCCCAGTGTGTTCCCAGCTAAGTCGTCGGGGTCTGCTGTAAAGGAAAAGTCTAGATTATAGTTGCTAAAATTACCTGAACCACCAGGCAAGACCTGAATGTAGTATGTGCCAATAGCAAGACTTCTAACAATAGATTCCGGGGTTGTGCCTGACTGGGAAGAAGACTGTATGACTCCGCTAGCATTACGTAAATTTAAATCGAGGTTAGCCCCTAGTCCAGAGAGACCAATATTAACTGAGCCGGATTTTGTGAGTGTAAATTTGTAATAGTCATTGCTATCTTGTGTTGCACCAGATGCACCTGTGTTACCTATAAAATCTGTGGTGCTATAGCTGTTATTACTATTGAATGTGCCAATATCAAATGCAGTAGATACGCTATTGTCGGAGCGTCCACTTTCCTGAACTATATCGGCCGCAAGGGTGAGATTATAAGTTGTATTAGTACCACCACTACCCAAATAAACTTCAGCGTAATATGTACCTGCTGCTAAGTTAGAACGGAGGGATTCTGATGTGTTGCCTGATTGAGTAGAACTATAAAGAGTACCACCAGTACTATTTCTTAATCTTAGATCAGCATTACTAGTTAACCCATCTAAGTTTAAGCTAACAATACTGGAGCTACTAAGAGTAAATTTATAAAAATCAGATAAGTCAGGACTACCGAGGGAATCTTGGAATAAGCTGGGTGTACTGGTAGGAGAAGCACCTATATAAGTTGCAGTATCTAAGGCTGTAGTTGTTGAACTACCAGGATCAGGAAAGAAAGTTGTACCGTTGTAAGTTCCCATAATTGTTTTTTATATTTTTAGAAATTCAACATCTAAATAAATAAGCTGACTGAAAATTAATGATTTACGGTAGTGCAGCACAAATTTATTTCCGTCACTCCACCAAAGACTATTTTGCTTCTTCACAAAACAATGTTTGGTTTTGTGGAAGTGCAACTAAGTAAGAAGCAGATTTTCTAATTGTTGAGGGTAAGAGGTTGTGTGTGACTGGATAGATGCCAGATTTTCTAAATTTTTGATATCTATCAAGGAGAAAGATATGTGTATATGTTTAGGAGTTATTTGAAGATAGGTTCTTTTGCTAGGAGTGGGAACAAAATTCGTGCTATCTATGAAGTTGCCCTGATTATTCTTGTAACTATATTTCCGTTACAAATTTTAAAATATGGACTGTAGATAGGATTTTATTCTCTTGAATTTTGGTGTTTGATAGATAAGTTCCTTCCAGGTCAACTGCATATAGAATTTAACTTTTATGGTAAAAGTTTTGCTTCAGTAAAATCACTTAAAAATACCAGAGATAGTGACTAGAAAGTTAAGCATTGTTAAGCATGGGATTTTTGTATAAACGGAAACTGTGATATCTTGGCGTTTAGTTAATAACTATTACTTGATGATCACATTCGGAGTATGTGGTAAATACTGAGTTGGAAGTAGTGGAGTGTGGAGAATATTTCCAGGGGTTATGGCTTACGGTAAGTTATGTAGTGGAGTATTGCGATCGCCATACCAAGATATTCCCAAAAATAACACCTGCTGGTTGTAAATTTTCTCATGTTTCAAGCTACCCGTCGTCGTCTGGCTATTTGGTATACGGCTGTAACTGCTGTGTTGTTGCTGCTGTTTGCTAGTGGTGTGTATTTATATGTCCGCAATACTTTAATTGAGCGGATTGACGATACTTTAAATCATGTAGTGGAAATTGTAGAGCGATCGCTGGTCATTGAACGGTCTAACAATGAGCTTGAACCATTTCATATCAATGTAGAAGCTAGTTTTCGCAACAATGCAGAGACAGTAGAAGATGACCACATTGATTTAGAGTGGTTTAGTCCGACTGGGGAATTAATTTGGTCTACTTTTTCTGAGCCTCTCAATCTTCCCATCCATAGCGATCGCAATGGTGAAACAGTACGCATAATTAAACAAGAACAAACCGAAAACCCAGAAAACTCCCAGTCCCCCCTTCGGGGTTCGTCAGTCGCTCATGGGGGAAACCCCCAAGACCGCGCTGACTCACCAGTCCCCAGTCCC
This sequence comes from Aliinostoc sp. HNIBRCY26, assembly GCF_050235535.1. Classification (GTDB taxonomy): domain Bacteria; phylum Cyanobacteriota; class Cyanobacteriia; order Cyanobacteriales; family Nostocaceae; genus Trichormus. The sequence goes on along the minus strand of NZ_CP189852.1, from coordinate 3,524,156 downwards.
CACTCCCCCCTATTATTGCGTCAAGTTACCCAACGGGTGGAAATGGGACGACAGGTGTTGGGATATCTGCGTGTGAGTCATCCTTGGTTTGAGGTGACTAAACCCAGTCGCCAATTAATGTTTGATTTGGCGTTGGGTACGGGGTTGATGGTGGTGTCTGTAGCGGCTAGTGGTTGGTTTCTGTCTGGGAAGGCGATGGAACCTGTGGGAGAGTCTTACCAACGCCTTAAACAATTTACGGCTGATGCTTCCCATGAATTGCGAAGTCCCATTGCTTTGATTCAAACTAATGTGCAAGTAGCTTTAACTGATTTGGAGTTAACGGAAACTGAGGCTGGTGTGGCGAAAAATTATCGCCAGCAGTTAAAGGTGGTAGAAAGGTTAACTCAACGTTTGGGTAGGTTAGTTAATGATTTATTGTTCCTGGCGCGTCAAGACGGGGGGATGAGTAAAGATGATTTTACGACTTGTCCTGTGGATGCTTTGCTGATGGAAGTTGTAGAAGAACAACAACTTCTGGCTACAGAAAAGGCGATTAAGTTGAGTTTACATCTCATTGATCCGCCCATATCGGAAACTAGCCCAGAATTATTAGAAAATTGGTTCACCCTTTGGGGTAATTGGGATCAATTGGTGCGTTTATTTACAAATTTGATTGGTAATGCTTTGCAATATACTCCAGCAGGTGGAGAGGTGAGTGTAGAACTAGCCAGGATAGAGAGAATTCGCTACAGTAGCGTCCCTTGTTTGCAAATTCAGGTGAGTGATACTGGTGTGGGAATTCCGGCTGAGGCGTTACCCAAACTATTTGACCGATTTTATCGTGTTGATCCTGCACGCACCCACAAAACGCGGAGTTTAGCTACAGATAATGCTACAGGTTCAGGATTGGGATTAGCGATCGCACAAGCGATTGTGGAACATCACCACGGGCAAATTCAAGTAGAAAGCACTTTAGGTAAGGGTACTACTTTTATTGTAATTTTACCTGTCACTCTGGAGTCTTAATTGATTAATTAATATTTGTTTCCTGTGACAGATGAATTGTATGTTCTTGATTGATTAATTTAATTACTGACGGTTGCATAAACTCGGCTCATAACTAAATATTTTTTGCTGACAAAATGCAGCCATGAAGTAATTTTTGGAGTTTGCAATGTCAACTGCCATACAAGAAAGAGATATACCATTTTTAGAGAAAGTTAAAATCGCCAGTGGTCTATCAGATATCTATGATGCTAGGGATATCACAGAAGTAGTCTTTCGAGTAATGCGTGATTTGATGACGACAGAAGCGGCTGATCACGTTGAGGAAGAACTGCACAAACCGGCAGAAATTACTGATGATAAATCTCTGCAAATGGAAATTGCTGATTTATGGCATGATACTAATCCGCTTGTGAGATTTTTGAGTCGGGTACGTCCACCTTGGCAGGGGCCTGGTATTTTTAAAATTGATAGCGATCGCTTTCTTTTTCGAGTAGCGAATGAAGGCGGAATGCCTCCAAATGTAGATAGAGAACAAGTTGTTAAGGCTGTTTTTGCTGCTACTAAAGATGAATTGTCTCCAGAAAGAATAGAAGAAATTGCTAGTTGGCTACCAGACAGAGTTCGTCAACTTTGGCAGGAAGCTTAGTCAAGTTAGTGAAAGATAATTCCAGGGTAAGGACTTTAGTCCTTACTACAAACTACAGATAATAAAAGTTTTTTACATGAAGCGTATTGCTACATCTGATTTTTCGCGTTATGTAGAGAAGTTAACGCAAAACCTAACCCCCTAACCCAATACGGTTCAGTTAAGGTGGTGAGAGTTGATTTCTCAATTTTTGCTCTACCTGTTAGACAATGAGCAAGATTTGGGGGATTCTCCCCCAAGCCCCCGATTGGGGGACGGTTGCGTCCCCCAAACCCCCTCCAAAATCATTTTTTCGTTTTTTGTTGAGTGATCATTTGCTGGTTTTGTTGAAATTTATTTTTCTTATCTGAACCGTATTGCCCCCTAACCCCCTTCCCTACTAGGGAAGGGGGAAAAGTTAAGGTGTATGAAAATTTTGGTTTTGGATAAATCAAATTACCCAATTAAATGTTATTAGGAGTCACTTATGAATACACGTTCTCAAAAATTATTCGGTGCTATTTGTGGAGGTATGCTGATGAGCATATCGCTAGTTCCTCAAAGTGCATCAGCACAACAATCTATTCCCAAAGTAAATCCTTGTCCTAGCATTTTCTATGAAGAACCACATAACAATAGGGTTATAGTTCCTCAAGGTTGTCCTCCAAATGCGTTAACTCGCAGACTTGAGGCTCAAGGATTACTACCTCCAGTAACTTCCCCTACTACCCAATCATCATACCCACAAGGTGTAGGCGGAGAAGCACCACAAGCGCGTACCCCTGGTTTGAATCCTTGTCCTCGCATTTACTATGAAGAACCTTTCAACTCTAGAAATGTAGTCCCTCAAGGCTGTCCCCCCAACGCACTCACCCAACAATTGCAATCACAAGGGATCACCCCAGAACAAGCAGCTATCCCTCGTCCAGATGTGTCAGTCACTCAGCCACCCTTACCCAGCCAACAGCAGCAGCCCAGTGCTAGACTCGCTTTGGTGAATAATCAAGTTAACGTCAGGTTGATAAATGAAACTGGTGCGGAGGTAACTTATGAAGTCATTGGAGATACACCGCCGCGATCGCTCCAAGGTAAATCAGATGTTATGCTACAAGGTCTAAATGCACCTGTGACAGTCACACTCTACCGCAATGATGGCGGTTTGCTGCAAGTGACTCCACAACCCACCTCAACCCCAGGAATGCTGGAGGTAAGATTAGGCGCAACCACCAACTTTGGACAAGATAAAAACACAGTCAGAATTCAAGAAAATGGTTCTGTGTATTTGAATTAGTCAATGGTCAATAGTCAATAGTCAATAGTCATTAGTCATTAGTCATTAGTCATTAGTCATGGGTTCTCCGATAAACAATACCTGATCTCCCATTCCCCATTCCCCATTCCCCATTCCCCATTCCCTATTCCCTATTTCCCATTCCTATAATAACTAGTCCCTTCTTAGTTATACTGATCTATACTTGTTGTTCTTGACTCATCCCTGTATGAGTAAACCAAGACTAATGACTAATGACTAATAACTATTGACTAATAACTATTGAATAATGACTATATGCAATATCAATCACGAAGTCAGCAAGTAATTAAGGCGTGGGAAGATTTTGTTTCTACGCCTTTAGATGTTTTATTGAATCAGCATATAAACACTTCGCCTGAAAGAGTTCTCTTAAATTTATTTCATGACGTGGCGACTCATGTTCCGGCTTATCAAGCTTTTCTGGCAGCCAGTTCTATTCATCCTGATAGTATTCAAAGTTTTGCAGACTTTCAGAAATTGCCAGCGATCGCTAAAGAAAATTATATCTCGCGTTATTCTCTAAGGGAGCTATGTCGCAATGGACAGCTAGAAGGTTGCGATATGATTGCGGCTTCTTCTGGTTCGACGGGGAAACCGACGTTTTGGCCGCGGTTTTTGATCGATGAATTACAAATTGCTACACGCTTTGAGCAAATTTTTCACGATAGTTTCGCCGCCGATAGTAAACCCACCTTGGCTGTGATTTGCTTTACTCTCGGTACTTGGGTAGGTGGGATGTTCACTACTAATTGCTGTCGTTATCTTGCTAGCAAAGGCTACCCCATCACTGTCATTACTCCTGGTAACAATAAAGATGAAATTTTACGGGTAGTCCAGGAAATTGGCGATAATTTTGCACAGGTGGTTTTGCTGGGATATCCCCCATTTCTCAAGGATGTTATTGATACAGGTACTGCTCGTGCTGTAGACTGGCAACGCTATCAGATTAAATTTGTGATGGCGGGTGAGGTATTTAGTGAAGAATGGCGGAGTTTAGTGGGTGAAAGGGTAGGTTCTCAAAATCCTTGTTATGATTTTGCATCCCTTTACGGTACAGCCGATGCAGGGGTGTTGGGAAATGAAACACCTTTGAGTATTTGTATTCGGCGGTTTTTGGCGCAAAATCCAGATGCGGCTAAGGCTTTATTTAAAGAGTCTCGTTTACCAACATTAGTGCAGTATGACCCAGTTAGCCGTTTTTTTGAAGTGGAAAACGGGCAATTATTGTTTTCTGGAAATAACGGGATTCCACTGATCCGCTACAACATTTTAGATACGGGTGGCATTATTAGTTATGATGCTATGCTGCAATTTTTGGCAGATTGGGGATTTAATCCGCTAGAAAATCTGTCCCACAATTCCAGAGGTATTCACCAGTTACCCTTTGTTTATGTATTTGGACGTTCTAATTTTACTGTCTCCTACTTTGGCGCAAATATTTACCCAGAAAATGTTACAGTGGGATTAGAGCAACCTGTAATTAAAGAGTGGGTGACAGGTAAGTTTGTTTTGCAGGTAAAAGAAGATGAACAGAAAAACTGGTTTTTATCTGTCGTGGTGGAATTAGCACCAGATGTAGAAGCTAGCGAAGATAAACGTCAAGCTATAGCAGCATCGATTCTCACTCAGCTATTGCGGCTCAATGGCGAATTTGCTAACTACGTCCCCAAAGAATACCAGACACCGCAAGTTATGTTAGCACCAATGGGCGATCGCGAATATTTTCCCATCGGTGTAAAACATCGTTACACACGTAGGTGAAGCTTTAAGGATGATGATTTTGCAACCAACTCACTAAATCAGCTGGAGTAGCAAAATCTAACAAAGCTTCAGCCAAATTTTCTAATTGCTCAATAGATAACTTACCAATCTGCTCTTGTAATTCCTGACTAACACCACCAATTCGTCGTGTTAGCTGGCGCATTACCACTTCTTGAGTCTGTTCTTGTCTAACTTCTTCACGAACTTCTTCGTAAAAGCGAGTTTTCTTGATATCAAAATCATCTAGTCCGAACATTTTCCTTAACTCCTGAGTGCTAATGCGCGGTAATTTGTCTTTACGTGAATAGTTTCAAAATCTGTACTTCTTCTCCTGGCGAAATTAAGGTTTGACCTACCCGCATTACAGCTAAAGCATTAGTTTGCACTAAATTAATTAAATTACCGGAACTATGACGGCCTCCCGCTTGGTGAAATTCGTAAACTCCATCAATTAAATACAACCGTCCCCAAATATAAGTTTCGCGCTTTCCGTCTGATCGCAGCTCGTCATGCGATCGCACTTGCACAAATTCTGCTTCCCAACCCTCAGTTAATCCCGCCAATTTCCTAATTACTGGTTGTACAAATCGCCAAAATGTCACCAACACCGCCGCCGGATTTCCTGGTAAACCAAAATAGATGGTGGGGGAACTGGGAAATTTGGCGACTGTGAGGGGTTTTCCTGGACGCATGGCGACGGCGCGGATGGGAATTTCTGCACCTAGAGAAGTGAGAATTTTGTCAACGTAGTCATAATCACCCACAGACACACCACCGGAGGAAATGACGATATCGGCTTGGGTGATGGCTTGTTTAATCGTTTCTGCTAAGGCTTCGGGATCATCTCTCACAATACCTAATAATATTGGTTCTGCCCCCCTTTGTTGGACTAAAGCAGCTAAGGCATACTGATTAGAATCGACAATTTGTCCTGGTTGTAGGGGTTGATTGACTGTCACTAATTCATTCCCGGTGGAAAAAATTGCCACACGAGGACGACGGTAAACCCTGACAGGGGAACATTGAGATGCTGCTAAAACAGCAATTTCTGCCGCCGTTAACTGGATACCGCTTGGTAATAATTGTGTCCCTGCTTGGTAATATGAGGCTTTACGTCTGACAAATTCCCCTAGTTGGGGTGTGGTGAGAATCGCCACTTGCTGATTTTCTCGGCGTGTTTTCTCTTGCATCACAACGGTATCTGCACCGTCGGGAATGACTGCACCGGTAAAAATGCGCGCTGCTTGTCCCGTTTGCAGGGTAAATTGTGGTTGATGTCCTGCGGGAATCTCTGCCACAATTTCTAAATTCACCGGCTGTTCAAGACTGGCATTTTTGACATCTGCATAGCGTACCGCGTAACCATCCATTGCGGAGTTATCCCAGTGAGGAAAATCTAAGGGACTGGTGACGGGTGCGGCTAAGATGCGTCCATTGACGGCGAATAAATCTAAAACTTCTGTATCTTGCTGCTGATTTAGAGGTTTGACTAAATTAAAAATAATATTGGCTGTATCCTGGACTGATAACATATTCACTTTTGCCTGAGTAAATTGGCAATCACTTGCGCTAGTTCAAAGGGATCAACTGGTTTAGATATATGCTGTTGAAAACCAGCTAATATTGCTTGCTGTTGATCACTTTCTCTAGTGTAGGCAGTGAGGGCGATCGCAGGAATATTTCCTCCCTGTGCTGGCGGTAGTTCTCGAATCTGACGCATTAAACTGTATCCATCAATATCTGGCATTCCAATATCAGCCAGTAAAATATCTATCTGGGATTGGCTGATGAGTTTCAGCACTTCTATGGCAGAGGTTGCAACGAACACCTCAGCACCAGCTTGTTTTAAAGCACAGGTAACATAATCGCGGGTATCAGCGTTATCATCCACGGTGAGAATTCGCACATTCTCCAAACAAAAAGCCGCAAAATTACTATTTTGATTTCCCAGTTTTTCTGTATTTTTCTGATTCTGGAGTGGTAATTGGACTGTAAATTTTGCACCTTGTCCATTACCTAGACTTTCGGCGATGATTGTACCACCATGTAACTCTACCAGATGACGTACAATCGCCAGTCCTAATCCTAAGCCACCGAAATTTCTCGTAATACTGCTATCGGCTTGGCGAAAATAATCAAAAATGTGGGGTAAAAACTGAGAATCTATGCCAATACCAGTATCAATCACTTGTAGCTGTGCTTGAGAGTCTATTTTGGTTAATTTAATCATAATTTTGCCGCCTGATGGGGTGAATTTGACGGCGTTGGATAACAAATTCCACACCACCTGCTGTAATCTGGCTGCATCTCCCAAGACTATACCGACATCATCAACAAGAGTCTGGATCTCAAGAGATTTAGCTTCTGCCGCCAAGCGGACTGTTTCCAAAGCATCTGTAAATAATAGAAACTAAGTTGACTGGGTTAGTCTTGAGGGTTAATTTACCCCGTAGAATGCGAGAAACATCGAGCAAATCGTCAATTAACTTAGTTTGCAGTTTGGCATTACGCTCAATTGTTTCCAAAGCATTTTTGACAGTTGCTTGGTCGAGTTGACGAGAACGCAGAAGTTTTGACCAACCTAAAATCGGGTTAAGTGGCGATCGCAATTCATGAGATAAAACCGCTAAAAATTCATCTTTAATCCGGTTGGCTTCTTCTGCTTTTGTGCGAGCAATTTTCTCTCTTTCCAATAGTTCTAGGCGTTCAGCTTCGACTTGTTTGCGATCGCTAATATCTGCACTAGAACCAACTACCCGCACTATATTTCCATTCTGATCACGGATGAGATACCCTTGATCCCATAGATACACCCAATGGCCATCTTTATGGCGGATGCGGTATTCTGCACTATAGCGATCATTTTGACCAGTGGAAACAGTCAGCCAAATTTCTTGACATTTCACTAAATCCTCTGGATGCACACGTTCTGACCACCAAGTACCAGTTTGGGGAACTTCTTGTGGATGAAACCCCATCACCTGATACAAACCTTCAGAACGGTAAACATAGCCAGTTTGCAGATTCCAATCATACACAATCCCAGCTACAGCCTGTGCTGCCAAGCGGAAGCGTTCTTCACTTTGACGCAGTGCGATTTCTGCTTGCTGCTGTGGAGTCAGATCCAGCACAAAACACAACCAAGTTAGGGGGGATTCCTCCAAAATTGTCGCTCCTAACAAAATGGGGACTCGACTCCCATCTTGGCGAATATATTCTTTAGTAAAGGGTGTACATTTGCCGGTAGTTTGTAACTCTACCACGCCCTGTTCATCTAAGTGCCAATATTCTGGCGGAGTTATATCGCGCCATCGCAAATTCCCGTTATTCACATCAGCCCTGATGTAACCCAGCATTTGCAAAAATAAATCATTGGCTTCAATAATATGTGTAGAATTAGCCACAACTACACCAATAATATCGGCATCAACTAAACGCCGAAACTTAGTCTCACTAATCTTTAAAGCTTTTTCTAAACGTTTTTGTTCGGTAACATCAAAGGACATTCCCGCCAACATTTTTCTTCCAGTCTCATCAATCAAGGGAAATTTGTACGTCATAAAATGACGTTCTGTATCACCTTGAGGAAAACTTTCATGTAATTCTACTGGTTGATTATTTTGGAGGATAGCGCGATCGCATTCGTATAATTTATGCGCCACTGCGATTGAGAGGAGGTCAAAATCTGTCTTACCAATCACATCAGCTATTTCCCGTCCTAGCAGGTTGGCTCCCTCCTGATTCACATATAGGCATCTTCCTTGATCATCTTTAATATATGCACTACCTGGTATATGCTGCATAAAGCTAGCAAATAGAGCCTGACTCTCTTTTAAGGCGATTTCTGTTTGTTTGCGGTCGGTGATATCTTCTGCTACGCCTACTTTTCGGTATATATTGCCATTTGCGTCTGGTATGGGAAAAGAGCGATCGCGTATCCAACGAATTGAGCCATCAGGCCGCACTATGCGATATTCCATGTCTGTATTACCATGTAGCGATCGCCTAAAAAACTCTTCCCTCACTCGCGGCTGATCTTCGGGATGTATTGACTCTATCCACCCATAGGGATTGCTGTACAAACTCTCGCAAGGATGACCCCAAATCGTTGCATAAGCTGGGCTAACATAGAGAACTTGGTAATCTCCTTGAATAATCGTACTCACCCAAAATACATCTTCTATGGACTCTGCCATTTGCCGAAACCGTTCTTCACTCTCTTGCAACGCTTCCTGCGCTTGTTTGCGTTCCGTAATATCGTAAAAAGTTACCACCCCAGCCGTAATCTCTCCTTGACTATCACGAATGGGAGCAGAATTGACTAGCATCCAACCCTGTGTCCCATCCCCCCGCAAAAAGTTGATTTCTTCATTGACAACCACCTCACCTGTACTCACAGAACGAGCCAAAGGCCAGTCATGGGGACTATAGGGACGACCATCTAAGTGGAACCCCTGGTATTCTTGATACTGCTCAATACTTTCCGCAGGCAAAAACGAACGTCGCCAAATCTGTTCTACTTGGGGATTACCAAGCAGCAACTTACCTGATATATCTGCAATAATTAAGCCCGCCGGCATTTGTTCTAAAATAGCTTGCAAGCGTTGTTGCTTTTCTTCTAGCTTTAGCAGTAATCGACTACGTTCTTGCTCTTGCTGATAAAGCAGCTGTTGTATTTGTTTCTGCTCGTTAATGTCAGTGGTACTGCCAAACCAACGCTGAATAACTCCATTACCATCTACTACAGGCACAGCGCGAGTAATATGCCAATGGTAGTCACCGTCCTTGCCCTGGAGGCGAGATTCTATTTCTAAAAGACTTCTTTGCTCTACAGCACTAGTCCATTGCTGTAATACAAACGATAGATCCTCTGGATGAACTACCTGCTGCCACTTCCAACCCAGAGATTCTAAAGACGATAACCCCGTGTAATCATACCAACGCTGGTTGAGGTATTCAATAGCTCCATCAGCATCAGCAAACCAAATAATCTGGGGAATATTTTCGGTTAAGGCTCGGTATCGCGTTTCACTTTCCCCTAATACTTGTACCTGTCTTTCCAGCTTTTGCCTAGCAGTTTTTAAGTTCGCATTTAACAAACCAATCAGCAAAGCAACCAAGACAAAGACTATCAAACGGATAATTTCATCAACACCCTGCAACGCCAAAGAGTAAAAAGGAGGAGTAAAAAAGTAGTTGAAAATAATAAAAGCTAATAGAGTTGCCAATATACCAGAACGAGTCCCGCCGCACCAAGAACTCAAGGCCACAGCTGCATAAAAAAAAGCAAATAGAGAATATTTAGATAATGAGTTTAGGGCAACAGTCAATAATGCTGCCAAGACAACAAACAAGATTGCTAGAAAATCGTATCTCAGGGAATGCCAGGCTGTTTCGAGTCTAATCATTCTAGCTTTAGTTTGTACACACTTGATTTCTCCACCTTAAGGCATAAGAGAACATTTCTTGAACATTCTTAGGGCATATTTAAGTAGAAATTTTTAGATAAATTTACTTAAATAGAGAAAATTCCCAGATCAGAAAAAACCACAAAAAACAGAGGAAAATTATTTTTATCTCCCATTCCCATTTTGATCGGAAAAAGTTAGGTTAAAACCGAGTGGAATTGTGGGCGTACAGCAAACTACACGTAGCCTCTCGTCGGAGAAAAAACCTTGTTTCCCAAGCAAGGTAGGTAGAACCCCCAACGCCGGTTCTCTCAAGTCGATGGGAAACCTGTCCAAGAGACTGGTTCCCTCTTGTGGCTAGCTATCTTTAATTTTGAATTTTGAATTTTGAATTTTGAATTGATTTATGACTATCGAACGAGTTCCCCAAAAACACTATCCCAAAGCTGAACTTAATCGGCGTGCTATGGCTTTGGGCTTAGATTTTCTCGTTGTTTGGCTAGTCAGTGCTTTTTTTAACAGTAATCAAACTGGGATTCAATTTCTGCAAATCTTCGTGTTTGTCTCCGGTTGGCTGATTATGCGGGTGTTAGTGGCGTATAACAATCAAGGACAAAGTTTGGGGCGGTGGGCGTTTGACTTGAAAATCTTAGAAGTGCAGAATGGCGAAGTTATCGGTAGAATTCCCCAGTTGCTAGCACTCTTACAAAGAGAAGCTATAATTGGCTTTGGTGCAATTTTGGTGTCTATTGCCTTGGGCAATCTGCGCGCCAATCCCACTGCTATACTGCTAGTTCTTCCCTTGGCTATCGATTGTGGTGCTGCTTTATCTGATACCCAGATGCGGCAAGCTCTCCATGACCGTTATGCTAAAACTTTCATTGTTTCGTCGCGTCGCGGCTATTCGTTAGATATAAAAATCAAACGACTAGTTGGAAATTTGCGCCGGAATGTGAGAAGATAGTAATTTGTGTTAATTCTCTTCAGGCTTTAGCGTTTGTAAGATTATGGCAAAGAGTAAAGGTGTCCGCATAATAGTGACACTAGAGTGTACTGAGTGTCGTACAAATCCAGATAAGCGATCGCCCGGTGTTTCACGGTATACAACAACTAAGAACCGTCGCAACACTACCAACCGCTTAGAACTAAACAAGTTCTGTACCCACTGCAATAAACATACCGTTCACAAGGAAATTAAATAAAGATGAGTTATTACCGTCGGCGTTTGTCTCCAATTAAGCCTGGAGAACCAATTGATTACAAAGATGTAGACCTATTGCGGAAGTTTATCACCGAGCGTGGTAAAATATTACCCCGTCGGATTACAGGCTTGACCTGTCAACAACAACGGGAACTCACCTTAGCAATTAAACGGGCGCGGATTGTGGCTTTGCTGCCATTTATCAATGCAGAAGGCTAAACCCCCAACAATTGTGGATTTGAGATTTGTGATTTTGGATTGACTGAACCCAGTCTTGGGTGACAGATAAGGGTTTTGAATTGACTGTAGATTTGTTCTGCTCAATTTCAAAGCGGGGCTAGTATCGAAAAACACTGCTTCACCAAAATCTGTCTTGAAAAGATTCCTACGGCGGGAAACCCGCCTACAGAACTTTTCGCCAAATCCAAAATCTAAAATTGCCCAAGTCAGTGCTAAAATTTTGTTCTACAGTAAAAATCCTCAGATTTTGGAATTAGTAGCCATTATTTAACTCTAAAATCTAAAATTTATTTGTCAACCATTAATAATTGCGAGAGTTGTGGAGAAGGGGACGCTAGTTGAATTTCGGGTTCAAGGCGATCGCCGTTTGGGCGTGATAGACCGTCCAGACGGAAAGACCCGTTGGTTTGTGGTAGATGAACGTGGTCAATCCCACAGCCTCGCGCCTAGACAAATTACCTATACAGTTAACGGTAACACCTACAAATCATCTGATATTCCGGCTTTTCTAGCGGAGGTCAAGCCTTACTTAGACCCCTCAAGCTTAGAAGTAGCGTGGGAATTATTGGTGGAAGAGGGAGAAACAGTCACACCGGCACAAATGGCCAATCTGCTGTTTTCGGAATCAAATTCCGCCCCTTGTTACGCCGCCCACTGTTTACTATCAGACGATAAACTCTACTTCAAACAAAAAGGCGATGCTTATGAGCCAAGAACGACGGCGCAAGTAGCAGAACGCAAACACCAAATAGAAGTAGAAGCCCTCAAAGCTAGGGAACAGCAGGAATTCTTAGTTCGTATAGAACAAGCACTCCAGGGTGAAACAGTCGAATGGCAACGTCACGACCGTCAACGCCTCGAAGGGCTAGAAAAATATGCAGCCCTGTTGGCGGATATTGTCAGAATGGGTGTAAACTATGACTCCCTAGCCCGCGCCTATCCTCCACCAGCCCCAGTTTTAGAGACAATGAATCTGTTGGGGCGACCCGCCACCCCTCCAGGCGCATTTCAATTATTGGTAGATTTGAAATGGTGGAGTGCAAATGAGAATTTGTTCCTGCGTCGTTCTGCTATTCCCGTCCAGTTTCCTAGCAAGGTTTTAGAAGTGGCACAACAGCGTTTGGATGATCAGCCCACAGACTCAGATACAAATCGCCTAGATTTGACTCGTCTGAAAGTCTACACAATAGATGATGAAAGCACCACAGAAATCGACGACGGACTGAGTTGGGAACAACTACCAGACGGTCAAGACAGGCTGTGGGTGCATATTGCTGATCCCACCCGTTGGTTAGCACCAGAAGACGACCTAGACCTAGAAGCCAGGAAGCGTGGTAGCACTGTATACTTACCAACAGGCATGGTTCCCATGTTTCCCGAAATTTTGGCAACTGGGCCAATGAGCTTGGTACAAGGAAAAGTATGTTGTGCTTTGAGTTTTGGGGTAATTTTAGATGAAAATGGGGGAGTATCAGGTTATACTATTCATCCCAGTTTAATTAAACCCACCTACCGCCTCACCTACGAAGATGTAGACGAGATGTTGGAATTAGGGGTACAAGCAGAACCGGAAATTGCGGCGATCGCAGCTTGGGCAAAGAAACGCAAAGCTTGGCGTTACAATCAAGGCGCGATTAGCATCAATATGCCAGAGGCGATGATTAAAGTCAAAAATGACGACATCAGCATAGATATTTTAGATGATTCGCGATCGCGGCAACTGGTCGCAGAAATGATGATTCTGGCTGGGGAAGTCGCCGCCCGTTACGGACAGGAACACAACATTCCCCTACCATTTCGGGGTCAACCCCAACCGGAATTACCCCCAGAAGAAGAATTACTCCGACTTCCAGCCGGATTTGTCCGCGCTTGCGCCATGCGGCGTTGTATGCCCAAGAGTGAAATGAGTATTACGCCAGTGCGTCACGCTGGTTTGGGTTTAGATACCTACACTCAAGCCACATCCCCCATTCGGCGTTACAGTGACTTACTCACTCACTTCCAACTCAAAGCCCATTTGCGGGGAGAAGTTCTGCCCTTTAGTGCTGAACAACTCAAAGAAGTGATGATGACCGTTACCAGTACCACCCAAGAAGTGACAATGGTAGAACGGCAAACCAATAGATACTGGGCTTTAGAATATTTACGTCGTCACCCTGAACAAGTTTGGGAAGCTACGGTGTTAATGTGGCTCAGAGAAGATAGCAACTTAGCACTGATACTGCTAGAAGATTTAGGTCTACAGTTACCAATGGTATTCCGGCGGACAGTCAGACTAGGTGAACCGGTACTAGTCAAAGTGAGTATTGCCGATCCCCAAAAGGATGTGATTCAGTTCCAAGAGATAATTTATCAAGAAGCCCAGACAGTAGGAATGTAGAGAATTAGCAAGCAAACTATCTGAAAATGATAAAATCAACAGCACTTCCATGATTTTCAGTAATTTCTGAGGTCAGGAACAGCAGGTATTTTTGGGAAAGCTAGAGATAATTGGTATCTACATCAGTTTTCTCGTTGTTTTCCTTTATGCTTGATTCCAGAAATCAGGAATTGCTCAATTCTAGTCATTTCCCATGAATTCCCAAAAACTGCTAAATTTCCTAGCTAACCGTTTTCAGTTCATGCTGATACTGAAAAAATGGGCTTATCGCCTCAAGATGGCACACAAGATTAGTTGGGGATACGGAATTATCTTAGGCCTGTTTATTTTTGGTACGACGATAGGAATTGAAGTTGGTGATTATTTCTTATGGGAAGCTTGGCAACAAGCACAACATTCTCGGCAAGAAACTGAGTTACTCTATCGCCTAGAAACCGATATTTTAAGGGCTAGGGATAGCCAACAACAGTTAACTTTTCTGCTAGAACGTCCACAAGAATTGCAAAATAAATATCTTCACTTACAAAAGCAAATTGTCAACATCAAAAACACCTGGCAGGCAATTAAATCTTTCACGGATAGTCAGTATCACATTAAAAACGAAATCAATAATCTGCATTTAGGAGAAATTCCAGCTTTTTTAGCAAAATATCATGATTTCACCATAGATTACTTTCAAGACTTAGAATTTTTAGTCAAGAAAATTAAATCGAATAGTTTGGAATTACCAGCGATTGAGACAGATAACCAAAAATTACTGCTCAATTTTCAAAATAGTTCAGAATCGCAAAAATTTGAAAACCTTTTAGATGATTTAACTCATATTATTGCTCTTTCAGCTAAAGATTATGCAAGAGCGATCGCAGCTTATGATCAAGCTGATATTTTACGGCTTTCTATTAATATATTTAGCGTCATTTTATCAACAGTAATTGCCGGTGTTCTGGCTTATTTTACCAGTCAAATTATTGCTCATCCCCTAAAAGCTGTCACCCAAGTAGCACAGCAAATTACACAAAACTCTGATTTTGACCTGCAAGCACCCGTAATATCCGCCGATGAAGTGGGTATAATGGCGATCGCATTTAATCAACTACTCCAGCACGTTAGACTGATTACCCAAGAACTCCATGAGAAAAATCAACGTCTAGAGATAGCAATGGCAGATTTGAAACATACCCAAACTCAAATCATTCAACAAGAGAAAATGTCTAGCTTAGGACAGATAGTTGCTGGGGTAGCTCACGAAATTAATAATCCTGTGAGTTTCATTTATGGTAATGTTGCCCACGCTCGTGAATATGCCGTAAATTTAATAGATTTAGTCCAAATTTATCAGCAAGAATATCCCCATCCTACCCCAGTAATTACAGAAGCGATCGCTGACATCGACCTTGACTTTATCAAAGAAGATTTAATCAAGTTGCTGAGTTCGATTAGACTTGGGGCGGAACGGATTAGAAAAATAGTTCATTCCCTACGTAACTTTTCTCGCCTAGACGAAGCTGAGTTAAAAACTGTAGATATCCATCAAGGGATTGAAAGTAGTTTATTAATTCTGCAAAATCGGTTGCAATCTCATTTACAGATTCAAGTATTCAAAGAGTATCAAGATTTGCCTGTAGTCGAGTGCTACCCCAGTCAAATTAACCAAGTATTTATGAATATATTGATCAATGCGATTGATGCTTTGGAAGAAATGGGGAATGAATATTGGCAAATGACATCAACAACGCCTCAAATTAGAATTTATACAAAGTTATTAGACAAAAACCGCATAGCTATTAGTTTTTATGATAATGGCATCGGGATGAATGAAAAAGTGCAAGCAAAAGTTTTTGACCCATTTTTTACCAACAAAATAGTCGGTAAAGGTATGGGACTAGGCTTATCTGTCAGTTATCAAATAGTGACAGAGCAACATCGCGGAAAATTGTACTTTAACTCAGTATTCAGACAAGGAACAGAGTTTGTGATGGAAATCCCTATTCAACAGTCACCCAGTGCGAGCATTTGAATATACCTCAACTTGATTTAATAAAAAATTTAAATAACTCAATGGCAATTAGACGTAAGCATTTTCCAGCATACTTTGAGTTGACGATGTTTTTGTGAAATGATGAACCGCATCAAAGCTTACGCAGTCACATTTTTACTGTCACTGTTGACAATACCTACTACAGCTAATGCTGCCAATGCAACAACACTTGCACAACAGGTAAAGCAGGTAGCAAACTGGTTTACTGGTTTTTTTGATAATTCTCAACAAGTGACTCAAAAGCCTACTGTGCCACTGATTAGCATTACTAGTTGTAGTATTCAATTAGACAGTGTAAATAATTCAGAAAATATTTATTTTGAACAAGAAAGTTCCTTTTTTGAACGCTTACGTTTGTACTCATTTAGTCAAGGAAATGAGGCAGTAAATCTGAGTATTCGCAGTTTTTTAGATCCTAATGCTGTGCGGGGTTTATGTGGTAAACCTCAATCTATGCGAATAATTCCAACAAGTAACTTGCCAATCACAAGTTGTAACTTGAACCTGTTTTTGCAGCCGGATAAATATTATATAGGTAGTAACAGCCCGGATGGTTGTCCGGCTGGTTCGTCAAGAGTAGTTTCCAGTATCACTGTTCGACGCGATAGTATCCTTTCTCTAGACCAAATTTTTAATTCTGAAGGTGTTTTATTAGCTAATACACCTATTGAATTTCGGCGAGTTTCTGTACCTGAACCATCCCCAATGTTAGCAATCATAGGGGTTGGTATTTGGGGTGCAACAACAGCGATCTCTCGACAATTAAAATATCTGTCTCAGAAAGATTCTGTTTGATGTTCACTTTTGTAAACTTCAGCCTGAGCTTGAGCATTTGGGCGATATGACATTGAATAAATTACAACGTCGCCACTAGTTCCTTTAGGCGATCGCGTCCATCCCGAAACACAGACCAACCATCACCGACTAAAATAGTTTCTACCTTGTCTAAAGCTGCTAATCGCTGGACTGAAGCCACAGCCTCAGCTTTATTGAGCAACTTTTCATCAGGTAGAATACCTAAACTACCAGCTTTGTAGGCGCGGACTAAATCCCCAGTAATTAGGGTAGTTTCTTCTAATAACAGTACCAATTCCCCTGGAGTTTTAGAACCTTGCATTTCCAACACCTTGAGTCCGGGGACAAACTCTTCACCATCAGTTAGCCAGCGATCGCACATTAAAGGAAAATACTCTTTTTCTGCGATCGGCCCTGCTATTTTGGCATAGGTTTGATCAGCAATTTCCTTCGCTGACCGAATATGGTCAGAATTAGTGATAATAATCCAATCTACACCGCCTAAAGACTCTAGATGATTCCAATCATGGTTAGATAAAGCCACAGGGTCAATCAAGATGTTACCAGTAGGGCGAATCCAAGCAATCCCGTTGAAATCGATATTTCTCGCCGGGTTGAAATAAGACCAACCATACAGATCAGGACGGTGCAAAAATTTCATAATAATTTCAGCTATATAGCTTCGATAGATTCATTAATAGGTCAGCATCAATAATCTATCATTCAAAGCGGTTTTGGTATATCTCATCAGGGATATGAGGGCGATCGCATCTTGGTTATGTTGTGGTTATGGAGAGCGATCGCCTTTCACTCGCCATCACATTGCAGATCAACTCTCGGATGTTGGTGTTCTGAGCTTGAAGTTTCGCGTTTTAGACTAGACGTTTTTCGTTTCAAACAGGAACATTCTAGTTCCGAACTTGGAGTTTTCTGTTTTTAGCGAGAAATTTCTGGTTCTGAACTCGACATTTCTCGTTTCAAACTAAAAAGTTTTAGTTTTAACCTCGACAGTTTTTGTTTAAAGCTAGACAGTTTTTGTTTTAAACAAGAAACTTCCTGTTTTTATCTACAAAGCTTCTGATTAGCACGGCTTCGCACTCTCATATATCACCTTCTTTACTCCAAACATATTTACGGCAGACTTCGCAAGCGGCTTTTGCCTCGTCAGTTTGTGGATTAGTGAAGATGGGATGATAACGTAACCTCTGACAGTAGAATTGCAACCATGCACGGCAGCCAAAATACCACAAGCGCACCGTGCCATCACTACCCCCACTGACAATCGTCTGCCCATCAGGGCTAATGGAAACAGAATTGACCCAAACCTCATGACCACAGAAGGGTGCAGCCAAGGGCAGACCTTGGAAATTCCACAACCGCACCGTCTCGTCTTCACCCCCACTGACAATCGTCTGCCCATCCGGGCTAATGGCTACAGAATTCACCCCACCCTCATGACCACGGAAAGGTTCAGCCAAGGGCAGACCTTGGAAATTCCACAACCGCACCGTGCCGTCACGACCCCCACTGACAATTGTCTGGCCATCTAGGCTCATAGCAACAGAATTCACCCTACCTTGATGACCACGGAAGGGTTCAGCCAAGGGCAGACCTTGGAAATTCCACAACCGCACCGTCCTGTCATCACCCCCACTGACAATTGTCTGCCCATCCAGGCTCATAGCAACAGAATTCACCCTACCCTTATGACCACGGAAGGGTGCAGCCAAGGGCAGACCTTGGAGATTCCACAACCGCACCGTCTCGTCATCACCCCCACTGGCAATTGTCTGCCCATCTAGGCTCATAGCAACAGAATTCACCCTACCTTGATGACCACGGAAGGGTTCAGCCAAAGGTAGACCTTGGAAATTCCACAACCGCACCGTCTCGTCATCACCCCCACTGACAATTGTCTGCCCATCCAGGCTCATAGCAACAGAATTCACCCTACCCTTATGACCACGGAAGGGTGCAGCCAAGGGCAGACCTTGGAGATTCCACAACCGCACCGTCTCGTCATCACCCCCACTGGCAATTGTCTGCCCATCTAGGCTCATAGCAACAGAATAGACCCTACCCTCATGACCACAGAAGGGTGCAGCCAAGGGCAGACCTTGGAAATTCCACAACCGCACTGTGCCGTCACTATCCCCACTGACAATCGTCTGCCCATCTAGGCTCATAGCAACAGAATTCACCCTACCTTGATGACCACAGAAGGGTGCAGCCAAGGGCAGACCTTGGAAATTCCACAACCGCACCGTGCCGTCATTATGCCCACTGACAATTGTTTGTCCATCCTGGTTGATGGCGACAGATCTGACCTCATATTGACCACGGAAGGATTTAGCTAAGCCTTGGGAATTCCACAACTGCACCCTGCCAAAAAAACCCCCACTGACACTGAGAATCGTCTGCCTATCCGAGCTAATGGCTACAGAATAGACCCCACCCTCATGACCACGGAAGGGTTCAGCCAAGGGCAGACCTTGGAAATTCCACAAGCGTACCGTCCCGTCATCACCCCCACTGACAATCGTCTGCCCATCCGGGCTGATGGCGGCAGAATTCACCCTACCTTGATGACCACGGAAGGGTTCAGCCAAAGGCAGACCTTGGGAATTCCACAAGCGCACTGTGCCGTCATCACCCCCACTGACAATCGTCTGACCATCAGAGCTGATGGCAACAGAATTCACCCTACATTGATGACCACGGAAGGGTTCGGACAAGGGCAGACCTTGGCGATTCCATACGCGTACTGTGCCGTCATCACCCCCACTGACAATCGTCTGCCCATCAGAGCTGATGGCGACAGAATTCACCCTACATTGATGACCACGGAAGGGTTCGGACAAGGGCAGACCTTGGCGATTCCATACGCGTACTGTGCCGTCATCACCCCCACTGACAATCGTCTGCCCATCCAGGCTGATGGCGACAGAATAGACTTCACCCTGATGGCCATAGAAAGGAGTTAAGACTTTCATTAATTGTTGCAAGCTATTCTGAACTGGAGGGAAAATTTGCTCTGGCATTTTGTCCAAGTTCTCACCTATGCCTTGTATTGCCAACACAGAAGCTTTGAGGGGTTGAGTAGAGAGTATCTCCTGAATCTTTGCTGTTTTCTCTTGCAATGAAGCTTCAGTGCGTACCCTAAGACCAATTTGCTGTTCAGCACTCCGTTCTTTTTCATCAGCATCACTGAGGTGATAAAACTTTTTCGCTTGCGATGATAAATCAGGTTGTAACTTTTCCCAATTTTCCCGCGCCTCTGCTAACAATCCTCTGGGCATGAGATATTGTTCATCTTCTTCTTGGTGCAACCACTCTCGCAAAGCATCGGCTAATTTATCATGTAACCGTCGCAAGTCTCGGTCTTGTTGTCGCCATTCTTGCAATCTCTCCCAACCATCAATTAAGGCTTCATGGGCTACATCAATCCAAACTTCTTCTCTAATTTCAGTGTCAGTTACTATTAAACGTCCTTGGATGAGTTTTTCTATAACTTGATTGATTACTTGCTGCTCATCTAAGCTGTCACCAGCAATACTTAACAATTCCTGTTTTGGCTGTCGCTGTCGGGTATCCTTCTCTTCTGCACCAGTACGCACCAGTTTTAAGAAAATCCTCTTGACCCAAGCTTTTTGCTCTTCAGTGAAACCTGCATACAAATTTTCTGCATGACGATTTAACGCTCCAATGACTCCACCTAGTTCGTTAAACTTAACAACTGTTAACTGGTGAGTTGTGCGATCGCGCTGTTCCCATAGTTCTGTCAAGGCAAACTGCAATAATGGTAAGCAGCCTTTCTCTTGTCCTAATACTTCTTGCTGAATCGCTCCCAGTAATCCCCTTTCTAACTGATAACCTTGTAACATGGCTGGAGATGCGATCGCTTTTTCTAATTCTGCCCCCAATAATGGCGGCATATACACAGCTTGTTCTTGAATTATTTGTGTGAGCGACTCATAGTTTAAACAGTATTCCAAAAAATCAGCTCGCATCGTGGTGACAACTGCTAACCGCCCTTGAGAAACTTGGGTTAACAACTCAATAAATCGCTGTTTCTCTTCTTCTCTAGCACCAAGGGTAAAAATTTCTTCAAATTGGTCTACCACCAACAAGCAACGTTCAGAACCAGTCAACTGCGAAATTACAGCAGATAAACCTGCTGTTTCAAGCAAAGCTGAAATTTCTCTAATTTTTGCGCGCTCAAATAACTGTGTAAAGGCTCGTTTTAACTCAGCTAATGGTTCAACTCCAGGCAAAATTGGTTCTAAAATCCGCCAACCATTTTTTTCTAACACCGGAATCAAACCCGCCCGCACCACCGAAGATTTACCACTTCCCGACGCACCAATGATGGGGACAAAATTCGCTTGAGCGAGTTTTTTATTTAATTGCTGAATAACTTGATCCCGTCCAAAAAAGAAACGTGCTTGTTCTTTGCCAAAAGGGCGCAAACCCTGATAGGGACAGGTTTCATCAATAACAGTAGTGGTTTGTTGAACGGGATACTTCACTAAAGTTATCGAGCGTCCCCAACCCATGCGAATTGGTTCTTGACCACTACCTTTGAGTTCTGAAGCAATCCTATCAAAGAGGCGATCGCCTGTCACTAAACCCCGATCATTCGCATTCTCTGCTGATAATCCCTTCAACAAAGCAGTTGTAAAAATACTGTGCTGTTCGCTTTTTTTGGCATAGGCTTGTTGAAAATCTCTGCAAGCAGCAATAAAGTAATAGTCTCGCTGTGAACTAAAGGCGGTAAGGGTTTTTTCAATCAGATGGCGTTCTAAAAAATGACCACTATGACAGCAATCTAACAACACAACTAAGCTGCTAAGGTGCGATTCTGCTATTAATTGGTTGAGATTAATCAAGCTGATACCGCTTGTTTGTTCAACAATTGTGTCGCCTTGAGTCACAATCTTCAAATCAGAAGTTGCTAAATATGCTTGTTGTGTCTCTAACTCCAAATCAGAAACAGTGATCCCGTGTCCTGTAAAGTAAATTATTGCCTCATGATTGACTGCTTGTTGTCGCAGCAAAATTTTTAAAGCGTCACCTAGTTGCTGTTTAGTAACGTTCCCTTTGAGTAACTTAATATCCTCAAAATCACCATGCGCTTGTAGCACCTGTGCCACTGCTTCCGCATCTGTTGCCGGTTTACTCAGGTTTTTCAGTGGACTTTTATAATCTGTAATGCCAACAACCAGTGCGTAACGCGCCATTGATCATATCTGTATGCTCTATTAGAGAATAAGATAACGTAAATACACTTAAAAGCCGAGGTTGGGATGTCGAATATAGAACGTTTGGTTTTTGAAGAGGATGGGGAACTCTATACAATCCTGTTTGAGTCAAAAGAGACACCGGACAACCCAGAAATTACTCCGCCAACAGTAGAAGACGATAGAGAATCTTATGGCTTTCGGGAAGAAGCCGTGATCAAAATTCAGGAAGTCCACAATCAGATTAGGGCTTACACTAAATATGCGATCGGTGCTTTTAAAAATTTAGGTGCGGCTGAGGTAGAGGAAGTTACCCTGAAGTTTGGTTTAAAGATTGGTGGTAAAACAGGTATTCCGCTTCTGACTGAAGGATCGGCAGAGAGTAATTTTGAAATTGAAGTTAAGTGTAAGTTTCCCAACAATCAGCAAAATAGCAGCACTTGAGGTGAATATTACATCTATTTCTTAGACAATAATGGAAGCGCGCCTTTCACACACCATCATTGCAGTTCAACTCCTCTCTTTACCCAATCCCCAATCCCCAATCCCTACTTATCCTCCAACAACTGATTAACCTGTTGTCCACGACGACCAACTTTAATTTCATAGCGGCGAGTTAAATTATCTTGATAGTTCATATCTCTAGCCGCCGCCGAATTGACAAACGCATCACAATTTTTACCTTGAACCACCGTAGAAGAACTACTTCTACGTTCTTCTGTACTGTTGCTGCTAGTGTCTTTAGATTGGCTTTGATTTTCGCTACCTCTACTAGCACCACTACCACTAACACCAATACCAAAAATGCTCACACCACCGCCACCGCCATCATTATGGCTACTAGCAGAACTAGAACGAGTGCTAGTAGAGGTAGCTAAAGCAATCTTGGTATTGCTACTGCTGGTGTTACTACCTAAACCAACATCGCTACACAAAGCACGAGGGTCTTTTGCTAAGGTGTTGGGGTCAACCCATGACTGATGGTCGCCTAAACCTTGAATTTCACTATTACCTACGGGATTACTAGTAGGTGAAGGGGTGTTGGGTTTAACATTACCAACGGCACTGGGAACATTACCTGGCTTGAAAACACCCGATGGCTGAATGTTAAAAGGCCCTGCGAAAGCAGGAAATGTACTAGTCAAAAGTGCGGTAGCGGTCAGTAAAGAACCTGTTAAGTAACGTAGTTTCATGGTTATGTTCCTCAAATTTCAGTGTTAACGTGTAGCTTGGGTTTTAACCCTTCACTGAATCTATAGGTTGAACATGATTTTTTTATGCAGCCAGTTCTTTGACTGTTAACCCACTGAATTTTAGATTTTGAATTTTGGATTGTTTTTGGTGCAATCCCCGCGCCTTGTAGCGGGTATAAATTTAAAATACTCGTGGCATTGTGTCCGCTACGCTAACATCAATCCCAAATCCTCAAACTGCATCTGTTATGGGTACAGTCAATCTAAAATTCGTCTTGGAAAGTTCTGTTCGGAGGAAACCTCCACTTAGACTTTCCGCAAAATCTAAAATCTAAAATTGGTTGACTTCTCTGTTTGAATGATTCGCCAGAGTTACCAACTTATGACCTGCTCATAAAAAAGCGCAAGTTGGCAACTAATTGTGTCATGTTTCATTGTAATCTGAGAAGGACTGATTTAGTGAGTAAATTTCCGTTCAAGAATGTCGCTTTGCTATGGGAATTAGAGATTGGAACTATTTAATTTAATGAACGTCTCGATGCCAGCAAAGACATAAAGGTACAACCTTGTTGTATCTTTTTCCGGAAAAACGATCACACACCAGAAAATCTGGCACATACACCTTACTGCTTCTTACGACTCACACGCATGAAATCACCTCTTGTCCTACTCAGCTTAATCAGCGCAGTCCTTTTATCTTCTCCTGTAAATGCAGCTAAACTGCAATCATGGAATTTCAATCCCACTAAAAATCAACTGAGCATCACCACTGATTCTGATGTTAAACCACAGGCATTCTTAATTAATAATCCCACCAGAATAGTAATTGACCTGCCACAAACCACCTTTAAAAGCGATACAATCCGCAGAAACTTTGGTTCAGCAGTCAAAGAAATTCGTATCGGTAAAGTTGATAATAACACTGCCAGAATAGTAGTTGAGTTAGCACCAGGTTATACAGCTTCTCCAGACAAATTAGTGATTAAAGGCGAGTCTCCTTCTAACTGGATTCTCAACTTAGCGGCAATTGAGAGAAGCGATAATCAAACCGTTACTGATGGGGAAGAAAAAGTTGCTATCCCCGTAACTAATAATTTCACATTCGCTGGTGTTGTTCCTTTAAATAAAGAAATTTCCCAACTTGATACTGAAATTAAAAGATTGATGTCTCGTTACAGTTCTCTTTCTCCGGGGATGTTTTTCTTAGATATGGAAACAGGAGAATACTTAGACATCAACGGCGAGAAAATATTTCCGGCTGCTAGTACAATTAAATTCCCCATTTTAATCGCATTGTTTCAAGAAATTGATGCTGGTAGAGTCAGCCTCAGTGAAACTCTGGTGATGCGGCGTGATTTAATGACAGGTGGTTCAGGAAATATGCAGTATGGGAGACCAGGGACTAAGTTTAGTCTTTTGGAAACTGCAACAAGAATGATGACTATCAGTGATAACACTGCTACCAATATGGTGATTGATAGATTGGGTGGCAAAAATAAATTAAATCAGAGATTTCGCAGTTGGGGACTGCAAAATACTGTGATTCGCAATCTGTTGGGTGATTTTAAGGGGACTAATACAACTAGTCCTAAAGATTTAGTGCGGGTAGCAGCTTTAATTGCCAATAATAAATTATTGAGTAGCACTAGCCATGACAAAGTTATGGCTATTATGGTGCGCTGCAAAAATCGGAGTTTATTACCTGCTGGACTGGGTAAAGGTTCAGTAATTGCCCACAAAACAGGTACATTAGGTAGAGTTTTAGGTGATGCGGGGATTATCGAAACACCTTCAGGCAAGCGTTACCTAGCTGGTATTATGGTGGCTAGACCTTTTGGTGATGCTAGAGCTAGAAGTTTTATCAATCAAGTTTCCCGCTTAGTCTACGGCTACATAGAACAGCCTATATCAGCTAGACAACCTTGAGGAAATTACTCAAATCTGGAATTCTCTGAACTAGTTTAGTTTATACATACATATCGGCAGTGGCATCCGTCACTGCCGATTATTTATGCGTATATTTTTTCAGCAAAGTTATTGTGATTAGCAGTAAATGAAACATCTGATTTGGGAATAATACGGTGAGTGTAGTGAATGAAAGGAGTATTGAAATTCTGCACAAACATTAAAAGTATTGGCAAAAATCTGAGGACTTGGCTTGGAGTATTCCCAGTCTGGCGTAGCATCTTACATCAACATTATTTTTGCCAAAACGACGGCAGATATTGTCACCTCTATTTCATCTAGTACCGTAGTCATTGGGGGGTCATGCTTAAATGTATGCTGAAGCACTAGAACAGGAAATCATCCTTCTAAGACAAGAAAATGCTCAATTACGGGATAAATTAGTCGCATTTGCCCAAGAATCTAGTGCAACTATTACTAAACTAGAACAGGAATTACAAGAATCTCGGCATTTTTTGCAAGTAGTTTTAAATACATTACCTCAAGGGATTTTTTGGAAAAATCGGGACTTACAATTTTTGGGATGTAATGAACGTCTGGCCAAAGATGCTGGATTGAAATCATCAGCAGATATTGTGGGTAAATCTGACTTTGAACTAAGTTGGCATGAATTTGCAGATAATTATCGACAAGATGACGCAGATGTGATTTCGAGTCAGATTCCTAAGTTGGACTATGAAGAACAACAAACTAGGAAAGATAGTAGCAAAGTTTGGCTAAAAACTAGCAAAATTCCTTTGTGCAGTAGCAGTGGAGAGGTAATTGGTGTCTTTGGTTTTTACGAAGATATTACTCATCAAAAGATCACAGAAGATGAGCGCGATCGCTTCTTCGATATGTCAGTAGATATACTTTGTGTCGCTAGCTTAGACGGCTATTTCCAGCGCATTAACCCCGCCGGCGAAACAATTCTTGGCTATTCCCAAGCCGAACTACTATCAATATCTTTTATGGACTTAGTTCATCCAGAAGACCAAGCATCTACATTGGCAGAAATGGAGAAACTCAGCCAAGGAGTGCGGGTTTTTCGCTTTGAAAATCGCTATCTTTGCAAAGATAATTCCTATCGCTGGTTATCATGGACTTCAGCAATTCATGATCATTATATTTATGCTGTAGCCAGAGACATTACCGAAAACAAAATCGCAGAAGCGGCACTCCGCCAACAAGAAGCCCAGTATCGGAGTATTTTTGAGACTGTCAGTGATGGAATCAGTGTCATGGATTTAGATAGTGGCAAGATTGTTGCTGTCAACCCTGCTTTTTGTCAGATGCACGGCTATTTTCAAGCGGAGATTTTTAACTTAATTCCTACAGATTATATTCACCCCGATTGTTTTCAACTATTTGGGGAATTCTTAAAAACAGTCAATGCTGGTGGTGTTTTTCATGGTGAGGGTATAGATATACGCAAAGATGGTAGTTGCTTTGATGTCGAAGTTACAGGAAAACTTTTTGATTATAACGGCAAGCCTCATATCCTAACATTAATCAGGGATATTAGTGAACAGCAAGCCGCGCTGCGAGAAAGTCAACAAGCTGCTGCCGAACAAGCAAGATTACTTGCAATTTTAGAAGCGACCCCCGATTTTATTGGTATTGCTGACTGTTCTGGGAATGCCCTCTACTACAATCAAGCCTGGAGACAATTAAAAGGTATTAAGAATCTAGAAGATATCAAAGGAAAAACTATTTCTAATAATCATCCTGATTGGGCAAAAGAAATCATTTTCAACCAAGGCTTGCCAGAAGCAATGAAAAAGGGGATTTGGAGGGGTGAAACAGCAATTTTTGATAAAAATGGACAGGAAATCAGTGTTTATCAAGTGATACTAGCCCATAAATCAGCTAATGGCGAAATAGAATATCTTTCGACGATTGTACGTGATATAACTGAGCAGAAAGCGGCTCTTCTTCAACGTCAACAAATGGAAGCCGAACTAATTCAAAAAAACCAAGACTTAGAACATACCCTGCAAGAACTGCAATGTACTCAAGGTCATATGATTCAAGCAGAAAAAATGTCTAGTTTGGGACAATTAGTTGCTGGAGTTGCCCACGAAATTAACAATCCTGTTAACTTTATCCACGGCAATATTAGCCATTTAGAAGAACATACACGTGATTTATTAAATCTAATCAATATATATCAACAGAAAAACTTAGCTAATGATCCAGAACTGTATGAGTTCATGGCAGAGATTGACTTAGAATATATTCAGGATGACTTACCCAGAATCCTACAATCTATGCAAATAGGTACACAACGCATCCGTCAAATTGTCTTATCTTTAAGAACTTTTTCCCGCATGGATGAAGCTGAATTCAAAGCTGTCGATATTCATGAAGGTATTGACAGCACCTTGATGATTTTGCAGCATCGTCTTAAAGAACAATCGGAACGTCCAGCTATTCAAGTTGTTAGGGATTACGGTTCTTTACCTTTAGTCGAATGCTACGCTGGACAGCTTAATCAAGTATTCATGAATATTCTTGCTAATGCTATTGATGCTTTAGAAGAAGCAATGGTAAAAAATCACTATATATTTATTAATCCCCAAATATGTATTAAGACTGAGATTTTAAACAAAAATTTAATTTCTATTTCCATTGTTGACAACGGGATAGGAATGTCAGCAGAAACTCAACAAAAGATATTTAATCCATTTTTTACAACTAAACCAATTGGTAAAGGTACAGGCATGGGAATGTCTATTAGTTATCAAATTATTGCGGAAAAACACGGGGGTAAACTAGAATGTCACTCTACACCAGGGAAAGGTACTGAATTCATCATAGAAATTCCAGTACGACATTGAATATATCAGTATTAAACAGTAGGTAGTTGAGCAAAGCAGGTATGAGAGCTTTCATATCTGCCAATAATTCTATTTACAGAATTGTCAACAAAAAATCACTCTGAAGCTGATCAGATTTTAGTCTGATTGTGGGTTTGATCTACCGCTAGGTATAGGCTGAGGAAAACCACACCTTTCAACTAGAGTTTAGAAGCATGATTGCACAACATTTCCACTATAAATAGGCATAAAAATGTGTAGATTATTCAATAAAATCCGGTAATTTTATCGGATTAAGTAGGTTTATAAAAAATCCCAAAAATAGACTATTGACGACTACAAAAATTGAGATTAATGTTATGGTTAGTTCCTTTATGGAATCTTCAAAACATCAAACAATCGGAGGTATTTCCTATGATGATGATGATGGCTGAATCCATGACTGCTGAAATGCAAGCCTGCATGAAAGCCTGTATGGACTGTCAGAAAATGTGTATGGAAACCATGACCTACTGCATGAGTAAAGGCGGTATGTACATGGACATGAGCATGATGGGCATGATGCGTGACTGCGCGGAAATGTGCATGATGTGCATGAACATGATGATGGGCGGTTCCGAGTTCATGGGACGCACCTGTATGCTATGTGCAGAAATGTGCGATCGCATGGCGATGACCTGCGAACAAATGAAAGACGACCAAATGATGATGGATTGTGCAATGGCTTGTCGCAAATGTGCCGAAGCTTGCAGATCCATGCAAATGATGCCTGCATAATATAATCTCAAAACTTAGCAGAAGTTTAACTGCAACCTAATTTTCAAACGCTCAGACTTTTGTTAGTCTGGGCGTTTGATGTGTTTGGGGATTGGGGATTGGGGACTGGGTGGACAAGGTAGACAAGGTGGACAAGGTAGATTATATTTCTTATGCTCAATGACTAATGACTAATGACTAATGACTAATGACTATTGACTATTGACTATTAACTAATGAAACACCTAAAGTCCCGTTCTCAAGATTTGCGGAGTTTGTTTGAGAATAATATCACTATTGAATATGTAGCAGAATCTTTAAAGGCTGTACCAGCAGAAGCAGATGTAATGGAAGTTTTGCAATGGATGCAAACACAGGATTTTGATGTTGTGGGAATTGAGACGGGTAATATTATTACAGGTTACATTGAACGGGCTAGTTTAATATCAGCTACCTCTGGAAAGTGTAGTGATTATCAACGAGTTTTCCATCCTAAAGAACTCATTGCTATTTCCACACCATTAATGAAGTTATTACCTATTTTACAAGATACTCCTAGATTATTTGTCCTTGACTGCAATCAAGTAAGTGGAATTGTGACCTGCGGTGATTTGCAAAAAGCACCAGTGCGAATGTTATTATTTGGTCTATTTACTTTAATCGAAATGAACTTATTGAGGTTAGTAAGAATTTATTATCCTCAAGATACTTGGCAAAAATTTCTCAAACCCGAACGTGTAGAAATAGCTCAAAGATTATGGCGAGAAAGTCAGGAGAGAAACGAAGCAACCGATTTATTAGACTATCTGCAATTCTGTGATAAACGCGAGTTAGTTTTACATCATCCAGAACTTTTACAACAATTAGATTTGAAATCCAAACGCGCAGGAGAACGCTTTTTAAAGTCTGCGGAACAGTTACGCAATAAATTAGCCCACGCCCAAAATTTAGCTAGTGGTTCTTCTTGGAAAGATTTGATTTCTCTAGCCGCACAGATGGAACAGTTATTAATTCGTTGTGAGGAAATAGAGTGAGGGGATTGGGGATTGAAAGTTCGTAGTAAGGACTTTAGTCCTTATTTAAGAGCTAAAGTTCTCACTACCAACCCTTAATAAAACAAGAAGTGCGATCGCTCCTCATCTACCAATACGCACTGACTTTCTTTATAATTTTTTTATCAAAAATCCTGATTTTTACCGATATATTCTTGTATTTTTCCGAAAAACGGTAACTTGAACTTGTAGCAACCTCTATAATAATACTTAAATTTAAACTGAAGCTTTAATTCTTACTCCCCTTCCCTTGTAGGGAAGGGGTTGGGGGTTAGGTCTAAAATCCTGTTAAAACAGCCAAAAAACCTACTTTCATTCCTAATTGCTTAAATATATGCAACTAAGGTCACTGAATCACAGAGTCACAAGCATAGCAACATCTACCATCATCTCCGCTTTAGCCGTGGGAATCACCCTCACCACCAACAGCCAGCCGAGTGAAGCAAGAGCAAACAGATTTTTCTGCACACGGGAAGGGGGTGTACCTGTCACTAAAGTACGCACCTCACGGGGAAATCAAACCCTGATTCGTTGGGTTGCTAACGACTTTAAAAAAGTCTCCCCAGCACAACGTTGTCGGATAGTCTCCGCCAGATTTCAACGCCACTACGATAACGGCGCACTTTTCATTACCAGCCGCGATAACTTTAACGGCTACCCAGTATTGTGTATTTCTAACCGCCGAGGCGCACCTTGTACAGCAGACAATATATTAGTCACCCTCAAACCTGGAACTGACACCGGTAGAGTTTTACAGCAAATGCTGAGTTTGCGCCGAGATGCAGGGGAATCAGTGATTAATTTAAGTGGATGTCAAGCTTTTACTTATGACGAAGGTGATGTGTATGTTGATGTCAAGCAATTTCTAGACGGTAAAGACTGTAGTTCATCGACTCCTTAATATTGCATGAACTGGCGGCTCAAACACAAAATGATTTATCTGGTGTGCTTGCTGATTTGTCTTGGTGGTGTTTCCTTAGCACTCTCAAAACAGCAAAGCGTTTCTAGAGAGTCTACCAGAGTAGAGCGACCTAATCGCCTTTCTGTCGAGCAATTGCAAAAATTAGCTCAGACTATCACCGTCAAAATTACCACATCAGAGTTACTAGGTTCAGGAACTCTACTACAACGCCAAGGTCAAATTTATACAGTAATTACCAATGCTCACGTTTTGAGAGCCGCTAAATCACCCTATCAAATTCAAACACCAGATGGGCGTGTATATCAAGCTACCGTATTGCAGATCGCCGATTTGCAGCAGGATGATTTAGCCGTGCTGCAATTTCGTAGTCCCGATATAGTTTATCCAATCGCTAACCTCCCTGATAAGTCTCGTTTGCGAGTCGGGGATGAGGTGTTTGTGGGAGGATTTATAGCCAATTTAGCAACTCAAAAGCAGTCTACTCCAACTAAAACTCAGTTTATTTTTACCTCTGGAAAAGTCACTTTATTATTAGACAAAGCATTAGAGCAAGGCTACCAGATTGGATACACCAATGATGTGCGTAAAGGGATGAGTGGCGCGCCATTGCTGAATATACATGGTGAAGTTGTGGGGATTAATAGCTTACATAAAGATCCCCTGTGGGAGACACCGGCAGTTTATCAAGATGGTTCGCAACCAGAACCTCACTTGCAAGAACTAATTACCCGTTCTAGTATGGCTGTACCGGTTAAATCAGTGAACAGTGAACAGTGAACAGTTATCAATGTTGATATGTGAGGGGAATCAATCATGAGGGTTACTGGTGTACTATCGGCATTATTATTAGGTACAGGAATCGTCATAGTGCAGCCAGTCGCTACAGCATTGACACCCTCAGAAATTGCTAATATTGCTCGACAAATTACAGTCCGCATTGATGGCGCAAATACTGGCTCAGGGGTGATTATTGAGCGTCAAGGTAATGTTTATACTGTTGTGACTAACTGGCACGTAGTCCAACTTCAAGGTAACTACACAGTACAGACACCAGATGGTCAAAGATATACATTCAATAACAGCCAAGTAAAACGATTTCCTGGTGTTGATTTAGCTGTGTTTCAGTTTACAAGTAATACAAATTACCGTGTCGCCGAAAAGGGAAATTCTGACCAAGTAGCATTAGGGACAAATATTGCTGTAGCGGGGTATCCTCAAGGAACGTCAGACATTGATTTTCGTAGGGGTGCAATTTCTCGTCTGGTGTCAAACCCAAAGGATGGTTATGCTTTTGTGTATGACATCGGTGGTTTTCCTGGCATGAGTGGGGGAGCGATACTTGATGAGCAGGGTAAATTAGTCGGCATTCACGGAAGGGCTACGACTCGCCCTGATACGAATGCTACTACTGTATTGGGGATTCCGTTGAGGATTTATTTAAGTCTTGCGCCATCTGTGCAGGCGGTGGCTACTGCGCCATCATCTGCTAAGTTTACTCTAGTCAAGACGCTGATTGGACATTCCCAAAAAGTGCTTACATTAACCGTGTCCTGGATTAATCTTCAATTCATAGAAGGTAGGGTTATTTCAGTCGCCTTTAGTCCAGATGGCAGAACTTTAGCTAGTGGTAGTTGGGACAAGACTATCAAAATCTGGAATATCGCCACAGGGCAAGAAATTCGTACCCTCAATGGTCATTCTCAAGGTGTTTATTCAGTCGCCTTTAGTCCAGATGGCAGAACTTTAGCTAGTGGTAGTTGGGACAAGACTATCAAAATCTGGAATATCGCCACAGGGCAATTAATTCGTACCCTCAATGGTCATTCTGATTTGGTTGAGTCAGTCGCCATAAGCCCAGATGGCAGAACTTTAGCTAGTGGTAGCCAGGACAAGACTATCAAAATCTGGAATATCGCCACAGGGCAATTAATTCGTACCCTCAATGGTCATTCTGATTTGGTTGAGTCAGTCGCCATAAGTCCAGATGGCAAAACTTTAGCTAGTGGTAGCCAGGACAAGACTATCAAAATCTGGAATATCGCCACAGGGCAAGAAATTCGTACCCTCAATGATCCTTCGGTTATTTCAGTCGCCTTTAGCCCAGATGGCAGAACTTTAGCTAGTGGTAGCCAGGACAAGACTATCAAAATCTGGAATATGTCCACAGGGCAATTAATTCGTACTCTCACTGGTCATTCTGATTGGGTTAATTCAGTCGCATTTAGTCCAGATGGCAGAACGTTAGCTAGTGGTAGTTGGGACAAGACTATCAAAATCTGGAATATGTCCACAGGGCAAGAAATTCGCATCCTCAACGGTCATTCTCATTGGGTTAATTCAGTCGCATTTAGTCCAGATGGTAGAACTTTAGCTAGTGGTAGTTGGGACGCGACTATCAAAATTTGGCGGTTGTCTGATTAGCTATTTAATTTGAGATTTTGGATGTTATCCCAATTAAACCAGCTTTGTATCTTCACATTTTCTAGTAATTTAATAAAGCATACAATCAATTACATTTACTCTCCTATGGCTGTACTAATTAGACAAAAACCATTACAAAATCATCAGGAGAATCAATCATGAGGGTGGCTGGTGTACTATCGGCATTATTATTTGGTACAGCAATAGTCATAGTCCAACCAGTAGCCACAGCGTTGACACCCTCAGAAATTGCTGAAATTGCTCAACAAATTACAGTCCGCATTGATGGCGCAAATACTGGCTCAGGCGTAATTATGGAGCGTCAAGGTAATGTTTATACTGTGGTGACAAACTGGCACGTAGTTCAAGAAAAAGGTAACTACACAGTACACACACCAGACGGCAAAAAATACACTTTCAACCACAGCCAAGTCAAACAATTTCGCGGTGTTGATTTAGCTATATTTCAGTTCACTAGTAACGAAAATTACCGTGTCGCCGAAAAGGGTAATTCTGACCAAATAAAATTAGGTATAAATATTTCTGTAGCAGGTTATCCCCAAGGAACATCAGACATCAAGTTTATCAGGGGTGCAATTTCCAGCCGAGTGTCAAACCCAAAAGATGGTTACGCCTTTGTGTATGACATTGGTGGTTTTCCAGGGATGAGTGGGGGAGCAATACTCGATGAGCAGGGTAAATTAGTCGGTATTCACGGACGTGCTAAAACTCGCCCAGATACAAATGCAACTACTGTACTGGGGATTCCGTTGAACACTTATTTGAGTCTTGCGCTATCTGTGCAGTCAGTGGCTACTGCGCCAGCACCACAGCCACCCAATCCGCCAGTTGCAAATGTACCAAAAGCACAGCCACGAAATTCACCAGTTGCGACTGCATCATCAACCGCTCAGTTTACTCTAGCTAAGACCCTAATTGGACATTCAACAAAAGTTAATCAATATGGAGTCATAGAAGGACAAGTTGAGTCAGTTGCCATTAGTCCAGATGGCAGGACTTTAGCTAGTGGTAGTCATGACAACACTATCAAAATCTGGAATATTGCCACAGGGCAAGCAATTCGTACCCTTAATGGTAATTCTTTTTCTATTGTGTTTAATTCAGTCGCCTTTAGTCCAGATGGTAAAACTTTAGCTAGTGGTAGTTGGGACACAACTATCAAAATCTGGAATGTTGCCACAGGACAAGAAATTCGTACCATCACTGGTTATGCTCCTTTGATGGGTTCAATAGCCATTAGTCCAGATGGCAGAACTTTAGTCAGTAGTAGCTTTGACAAGACTATCAAAATCTGGAATATCACCACAGGGCAAGAAATTCGCACCCTCAATGGTCATTCTAGTCAGGTTACATCATTTGCCTTCAGTCCAGATGGCAGAACCTTAGCTAGTGGTAGTATTGACAGCACAATCAAAATCTGGAATATCACCACAGGACAAGAAATTCGGACTCTCAATGGTCATTCTGGTTGGGTTAGATCAGTCGCCATTAGTCCAGATGGCAGAACCTTAGTTAGTGGTAGTGGTGACAACACAATCAAAATCTGGAATATCACCACAGGGCTAGAAATTCGCACCCTCAATGGTCATTCTGGTAAGGTTTTTTCAGTCGCCATTAGTCCAGATGGTAAAACTTTAGCTAGTGGTAGTTCTGACAAGACAATCAAAATCTGGAATATATCCACAGGGCAAGAAATTCGTATCCTCAATGGTCATTCTGATTTGGTTAATTCAGTCGCCTTTAGCCCAGATGGTAAGACTTTAGCTAGTGGTAGTAGGGACGCTACTATCAAAATTTGGCGGTTGTCTGAGTAGCAATACGGTTCGGTTAAGCCCCAAATCAGGTAAAGTAAGGGTTATTCCCTGAATATACTAGTATTGAATGCAACTCAAAGAATTCTCGCTAGTCTCACCTCTGGTCGAATCAGGTATGGTACTCAAAGCTTTAGAAACAGAGATTCCATCTGATGCAATTGAACAGGCGATCGCAAAAGCTAAAGCAGGCGAAGCTCGAAAACGTGTCTTACCATCCCATCTGGTGATTTGTCTTATAATTGCCATGAGTTTGTGGTCGAAAGCTTCAATGAGAACAGTGTTGAAAAATCTCGTTGATGGTTTAAGCGAAGCTTGGTTGAGAAGAGGAAAGTATTGGCGAGTACCTTGTAAATCGTCAATTACCGAAGCTCGACAGAGGATTGGAACTCAGGTGATGAGTAGTCTGTTCCATCTAGTAGTACGCCCAAGAGCCACATTTAAGACTCCAGAGGCTTTTGTGGGAGGATTGCATTGCGGATTATGGCAGTGGATGGAACAGTGTTGGATGTACCAGATAGTGAGGCAAATGCCAGAGTCTTTGGATACCCAGCAACACGTCCCGGCACTCAAGCCGCTTTCCCAAAAGTTCGCTTGGTACTACTGATTGAAGCGGGAACGCATTTAATTGTTGATGCTTTAATGTGTCCTTACCGTATTGGTGAGCGGGTCAGGGTTAAAAAGTTACTACGGTCTGTGACACAAGGAATGTTATTGATGTGGGACAGAGGGTTACATTCTTATGTAATGGTACGAGCGACCCTTGCACAAAAATGTGATTATTTGGGAAGAGTACCAAAGAACGTAAAACTCCAAGTGGAGGAAGTCTTAGAGGATGGCTCATATCTGTCATGGATTGCTCCTGATGGGAAATCAAAGAAAAAAGGTAGCACGAAAATCATGGTGCGCGTAATTGAATATACTATCGATACTGATGGAGAGCCGCAAATTTACCGTTTGATTACCAGTTTGACAGATGTTGTCCTGTTTCCCGCTTTATTGTTGGCGATGGAATATCATCGGCGTTGGGAAGTAGAAAATACCATTGATGAACTCAAAATCCATCTGTTAGGGCGTAAAACCCTGATTCGTTCCCTAAATCCCCGTGAAGTGGTTCAAGAAATATATGGCTGGCTTCTTGGACATTGGGCTGTGCGTTCCCTTATGTTCCAGGTTGCCGAGCGCGCTCAAATCTCCCCTTTACGATTGAGCTTTACTGGAACACTTAATGTCGTGCGTCGAGCTATTCCTAAATTTCAGCGTCTGCAACCAGAAGAAATACCTTTTTTTTCACCTGGCTTGTCAGAGAAGTTTTAGATGAAAAGATACCAGAGCCTGAAGGAAGAAGTAATCCCCGAGTAGTAAAAAAAACTAGATTGGGCCAACTACTCGACCGCATTGTTTTAATATTCGTAACTCATCTAGCCATCTGAAATATTCTGAAGCCCGATCAGTGGGTATAAAGCAATTACTGAATATCTCTTCAATTTCAACGACTTTAGCAAGTTGATTATTTAAATCTAGTTGAGGAGCTAAGACTTCAACATTAGGCTGAATTGCACGTTGTGATTGTGCCATAAATCACCAAATATTCTTTAAAATTTGTTTGCGCCTAGAAATAACTAACTGATGCCTTTCCTGTTTTAAATTGTCAGCTTGCTCAGATACTTCTATTTGCACCTCAGTTTTTTGAACCTGTATTTCTTCTCTGGAAACTCTCTCTGGTAATACTTCAATTGGCTCATTACTCCTTAAATAATTCTTAGCTCTACTTTTTCTTAATTCAACAACATTTGAGTTTTTCTTAGAACCAGAACGTAAGCGTTTTTGTTCTGCTTGTCTTCTTTCTTTTTTATCCTGTTTACGCTCTTCTACAAGCTGCTTTCGCTTGCCTAATGCTAGTAGGGCATCATAATTAGAATGTTTCCTACGAGCTTTGCTACGCTCCTTATTAAGACTTTTCAATTCTTCAAAACTCAATTCTTGAGTATCCATGTTTACTGCATGAACGTACCCTAAGAAATCTCCTAGATCATCATTTGCATCACAACTGTAGACATATAATGTCAGAATATGGTCTGGGTCATATCTCAGCGTCACATATTCACCTTTATAAGCCCTGAGTGATTCTCCTCGATAAACCAAGTTCTCGAACTGGATAGAACCATGAGCTTGAACAACTCGTTGAGTTTCTTTCATTAAACAAATATCCAATTCTCGCTCATCCAAAGGCTCAGGTAGTTTTCCTCCCATTCCCTTGAACCATCTTTCAAATCTTGTCTCGCGGGGATCTTTAGGATAAGGTTCATGATTATAAATGTCACAAAAGAAACTAGCCAAAATCTTGTCTATATCCTGTATGGTCAAACAAGCTTCTTTTTCTGCGTTCTTAGGGCGTTCCTGAACATTAGATCCTGTGTAACCGGGTAAGTCTTTGAGAACTAGAGTATTAATCGTTTTAAAAATCCGTTCTACAATACCACCTTGGTTTGGGCGATCGCGCAATTCGCATTGAAATCCTAGTTTCTTCCCAATGGCTTTGAGATGTTTAGAGCGAAAATCTTTGCCGCTATCAGTGAAAAAGTATTGAAAAGGAGGGCCATAACCCCAAGGTTTACTCACTTCATAGTCATCGGGATACTGCTTGGGCAACATAGAATGTCTTAAAGCAAGAGCCACTTCAGCAGAACCAGGTTGTTTTACCCATAAGTGGAAACCTAAAACACAACTGGAGAAAGTATCAACAACAATAGTTAACCAAGGTCGTAATTTGAAAAACGCCGAAATATTAACAAACGACGTTTAATATGAGAATACAGGATTCACGACATAGAAAATGCGAATTAAACAAATTTATTTTCTGTGTTATTAGATAGCCTATAATTCTTGCAGGGCAAACGTTTCAGTCATTTAGATGCTATTGCGACATTATATGCGAATTGCGACATTTAATTATTTTCATCTTCCAGTTCAAACTGATTATCTTCCAATTAAATTGTTGCCCTGCGTTGAAAAATAATCATCTCAGTTCCGATAACGGGGTTACGTGCGACTAATCTATCTTGAGAATCAATAATTTCTAAATGGGCAAAATCTAATTCTTGAGAACGCTGTAATATGTCTGCGGCTAGTTGATTTTGTTGGGATTCTGGGAGATTGTACCAGTCATCTTTGATTTTGACGCTCAAGCTACTGCTGCGGAAGTTAGCTTCAATTGATTCGATGATGCCAGAAACGTAGGCATTACTAATTTCTGCCACTTGATTTTCAATGGCTGCAATTAGTCTTTGTTCTGGGGTTAACTCTATTTTTGGCGTTGGGATTGGTTCTGGGGTTGGTTCTGGTTCTGGGGTTGGTTCTGGTTCTGGGGTTGGTGTTGGTTCTGGTGTCGGTTCTGGTTCTGGGGGTGGGGGAAGTTCTGCTTCTGGGGTGGGTGTGATTTCTGCTGATGGCTGTGGTTCTGGTGGTGTTGTGATTTGTGGTGTTGGTAGTGTTGGTGGTGTCGGTGGTGTTGCTGTAGGCGTGGGTGTGCGAACTTCTTGTGCTGGGGGAACTGTTGCAATTTGAGTTAGTTTTTTGGTGAATACAGTTGTAGTTGTCCACACCACAATTACCGCCAAGATACTAGCAATGATTCCTGTCAAAGCTGTATCCGTCACTTTTGTAGATAGATTCGATGGTAAAAAAGGACGGACTTGCTTAAGTAAAAATCTACTCCATTTAGATTCTAGCGATCGCCAAAATCCTGGGGTTGTTTCAGTGGATGGGGTTTCTAGTTTTTCTACGGTGGTTTCTAATATTCCTATCGTTCCCCTGAGAATTTGAAGAATTATCCCTTTCCAAATAGGTTGGACTGTTCTTTGGCGGGGTTGACTTCTCGACGAAGATTTATTTGTTGGTTCAGGAGGTTTGTCTTGTGACATGGAAATTTCACCAAAAGCACAGATTATATCTACAACTATCTAGCAATTTGTATTCTTACCCTATGTTAAAGCTGCGTCTACATAATACAATTACGAATTACAAATTATGAAAATTTAGTGTGTGATGAAACTCAACCGTCGGCAATTTTTATTGTTAAGTAGTCTCAGCACCGTTGGTAGTGGAGTGTTAACTTGGACGTTAATTCATCAAAATGGCCGTAAGCAACTGATAGATTCTGTCACCGCAGCTACACCACCGAAAAAAAATTTACTCTTGCGGTTTGTGTCTGTAGCCGATACTGGCACCGGTGCCAAAGGACAGTATGCTGTAGCTAAGGCGATGACTCTATATCACCAGCGCAATCCTTATGATTTAGTTGTGTTGGCAGGTGATAACATTTACAACAACGGCGAAATTGAAAAAGTCCAGGCTGTTTTTGAACGTCCCTATCAAGATTTACTCAAACGTGGTGTAAAATTTCAAGCTTGTCTAGGTAATCATGACATTCGCACTGATAATGGCGAACCACAAGTTAAATATCCTGGGTTTAATATGAACGGACGCAGATATTATACTTTTCGTCGGGAACGTGTGCAATTTTTTGCTTTAGACACCAATGGTAATGCTGATTGGCAAAATCAATTATCTTGGTTAGAAAAAGAGTTAAGTAGTAGTGATGCTACTTGGAAAATAGTCTTTGGACATCACCCGATTTATTCATCTGGTGTCTATGGTAGCAATTCTGAGTTTATTAAAACCTTCACACCATTATTTAAAAAATATGGTGTGCAATTGTATATCAATGGACATGAACATAGTTACGAACGCACTCGCGCTATCGATGGAACTACCTATTTAATTTGTGGCGCAGGCGCAGGAAATCGTCCTGTAAGTCGTTCGGAATGGACAGAACATTCTACCAGTAATTTAAGCTTTGCTGCTTATGATGTTTATCCCGATAAAATCGAAGTCGTTGCTATTGGTACTAATCATCGCGTCTTTGATCGGGGTGTAATCAAAGTCAGCTAAATGTTTAAGTTGAACATCCAGATTACCCAGGCGATCGCTATGATTAGGTACTAAGTTGAAGTAGTAAATTTTCCTAGCGATCGCCCTGATATTTCCGCAGGTAATATGTAATTAAAATTCGCCATTATTTGAAATGGGATACTAGACTATATATCAGAATAAAAACTATTAAAGCAAAACAACTAAATAAAGAAGCACTGAGAGTTACAAGAACGGGTATATTCATGGATTGAATTATGGTGATTGCGCCAATACTGAAACCGATAGCAGCTATAAAACTCACCAAGCTGACTAGATTCTGATTCACCATCTTTCCCGATTCCTCACTCACAGCTTCCTCATTATTCATAATTGATGAGCAGCCTTAAATGCTGTAAAAGCCATTACCTTAAAGTGAGCGCAATTGTTCACAAGTTATGCAATTTTGATATATCTTTAGAGTTTTTTCAAAATTAAAATATAATGTAAGTAGATTGAGGTAAAATAATTAAAGATTTTTAGTGAGGGATTTAGTTATTAAAAAAGGACTAAAGTCCTTACTACGAACTTAATATTATTATTTTTACATTACTTATTTGAATAATTTACTGTTCTTAGCTTTCATATTTTAAAGATTTACCAAAATACGTAATTATAGCTATATTGAGTTATAAATTCA
This sequence comes from Aliinostoc sp. HNIBRCY26, assembly GCF_050235535.1. GTDB lineage: Bacteria > Cyanobacteriota > Cyanobacteriia > Cyanobacteriales > Nostocaceae > Trichormus. The sequence goes on along the minus strand of NZ_CP189852.1, from coordinate 3,483,616 downwards.
TATTTAAAGACGCGGATTATCGCGTCTTTTTAAACCTTCATTTCTGAATAATTACTGATGTGCCTAAAGAAGCCCAATTAAATAACCACTTAGCATGATTAGGTGCAAGATTTACGCAACCGTGGCTAACGGGAGTACCAAATCTCCGGTGCCAATAAGCACCGTGAATACCATAATTCCCATCATAAAACATTGCATAGGGAACATTGGGAACATCATAATTTCTACCACGCATTCGGGTAACTTTATGTTTTGATTGAACTTTAAAAGTACCAATACGTGTGGGTGTAGATTTCTTACCAGAGGAAATTACGATCGCATACACTGGTTTATTACCTTCCCAAGCAATTAATCTTTGTGTAGAAAGATTAATCTGAATCCAGCGTTCATCTGATTTTTGCAGATTTTGTATACTTGCTGTAATTTTCTGGTTAATGACACCAGCCCAAGCTGCATCAGAACTCATGCTCATGGTACTCAGTGACAATAATGCACCAACCATAGATAGTTTGAAGCAGCGTGTCCAGTTCTGAAAAGTTAATAATTTCATGGTAGAAGCACGGAGACAAAGAAATTTTTACCAGTTTTTGAGGCATCAAATATAACCGTACATTGGTAAAAATTTCATCCAGAAAATTACAGAGAGAAGTCAATAGTCATTAGTCATTAGTCATTAGTCATTAGTCAATGGTTTTTATCCTCTCCTAACTTGTCTACCTTGTCTACCTTGTCGCCCGTCCCCAGTCCCCAGTCCCCAATCCCCAATCCCTTACAACGGAATTAACTCTGGATAATATTGCAACAACTCATCGTTAGTGAGTTCATCACCTAATCTGGCTGGAGAGAAATGAACTTGAATTGCTCTGAGTTTGTGGTTGTAATGTAGATTAATTAAGGCTTTTAACCCTTCTTTTAACGCCTGGATATTTGCTAAGTCTGTTTCTAGATCGGGGACTTCTCCTTCAAAAGCCACTGTAATCATCACTACAATGTTACGTGTGGTGGGGAGTGATAGAGGTTGATTGGCACTAGCATCTAACTCTAAATCAGCACCATATCTTTCGGCTGAATCGCTAAATAGTTCATTGCAGTAGTCTCCTGCTTCGCCTTCACTCCAGAAGACATCACCTTCATTAGACGCTGATAGCCAATACTCATCGTATCGTACCAGGGTTTCGCACAGGTCTACTAGACCCTCTCCCATAACTTGTATATCACCTTCAGAGGCGATCGCATCTCTAGCGATTCTATTTAATTCTCCCAAAATGGGCGCGATTTCCGATCCCGCCAAGTGCAGAAATATCCGACAGACTACATAACGAGTCCGCCCCATCATTTTGTTGAAGATACCAGACATCTATTTCTATCTCCCATTGGAATATAAGGGTTTAGGGGTGTAAGGGTTTAAGGGTGTAGGGGTGGGAGAGACAAGGTAGACAAGGTAGACATTTTCCTATTCCTTATACCCAGTCCCCAGTCCCCAGTCCCCAATCCCCAATTCCCAGTCCCCAATCCCCAATCCCCAATCCCCAATCCCCAATCCCCAATCCCCAATCCCCCACTCACTCATTGACATAGTGAAAGGTTTTGACAAAATCAATCACTGTATTCATGGGTGGTAGTGTGGGTGTAGGTGAATCATTAGATAAATCAGCTAAAAAGTTAACATGATCGGCAGCATTAATAAATCGTTTGCCAAAATTTGGGTTGTGATGCACAATCAGAGTTTGACCACTGGAATTAGTTAAGATTGTTTGAGTGGCAGCTTTAAAGAAGTTAATTTTGGCGGCTAATTCCAAATTTCTTTTTACCTGTCTAATGGCTTTCGCCTGAACTATAGCTTCCTGGATGGGGGCTACCAATTGCTTCGCCCTTTGGAGTGTGTTTAGATCCAAAAGAGATATATCTTCTTTCCCTATGGTGTCTACCATTGTGTAAATGTTTTTTTGCGTATTGGCTGCATCTCGAAAGGGGAGAATCGCCATACAAGCGGTAGGTAATAGGGTATCATCACTATCTACTCGAAAGGTGATGACTGTACGGCGGCGACTTACTTCTATACTAGGGGGTTGTTTGCATAGCTGATATTCTTGCGCGATGTGGTAGTAAGCACCGGCTAAAGCGAAATTGGCTTCTGATTCTAGGGCTGCATCAACGACAATACAAATAGTTGGCGGCGTTTCATTAAAAAAATCGCGGACATCCTCTATATCAAATCTTTGAATAATAGTGCGATCGCCTTCAGGACTTAAATCCACCCATTCACATACTAAAGCATCCGTTTTCAAGCCAAACCTTGGTGTAGAGTAAAGTTTTGCACCTGTGAGAATCGCACTCGTTAGATCAGCACCTATCCATTCCGCTTTAATTAATTTAGCTTGGCTTAAATTCGCATGGACTAAACTCGCATTAGTTAAATTAGCATTACTTAAATCTGCTCCAATTAAACTGGCTCCACTCAATTTGGCGTTGCTTAAATCCGTCCAACTCAGATCAGCTCCATTTAAATCAGCCCAACGTAGGTTAGCACCACTCAAATCTGCACCACTTAGGTTAGCTTGAGATAGATTTACTTGTTTTAGTTCAGCTTCTCGCAAATTAGTGCTGCTTAAGTCAGCACGGCTCAAATCAGCTGCATTGAAGTTAGCCATTTCTAAGTTCGCTCCCGCTAAGGAAGTACCTTTTAATATTGCTTCAGAGAGATTGGCGTGACGGAGGTGAGCATGACGCAGTGTGGCTTCCCGTAAGTCAGCTCCTTTGAGATCAGCTTCAAACAAATCAGCACGACTCAGTTCCGCACGAATCAATTCCGCGCGTACTAATAAAGCTCCCCGCATTTGAGCGCGGCTCAGATCAGCACGAATTAAATTAGCTACATTTAAACAACAATGATTGAGAATCGCATTGGAGAGATTGACACCACTAAGTCTAGCTACATTTAATTTGGCATGGCTTAAATCGGCTCCACTGAGATTAGCTCCACTTAGGTTAGCGACGCTCAAGTTCGCATGACTAAGGTTCACACCACTCAGTTTGACCCCGCTCAGATTCGCTTCTGAGAGGTCAACACCGCTAAAGTCCATTGCTCCGCTTGTGTATTTTTCTAGCAATTCCTCTACATTCATCGATGCTACCCTTTAGTCAATAGTCAATAGTCAATAGTCATTAGTCATTAGTTTTGCTCTCCTGCTCCCCTTTCCCTATATTGGTTCAAGTAGACGGAAAATAAGAATAATCAGCTTACATAATTAAAGATGAAAATAGGGATTTTAGGATTGGGATTGATTGGCGGTTCACTGGGTTATGATTTGCGATCGCAAAGTCATCATGTTTTAGGTGTCAGTCGCAAGGAATCTACCTGTCAGACAGCAGTAGCTTTAGGTAGTGTCGATGTAGCATCTGTAAACATGAACTTGTTAGCAACCGCAGAAGTTATCTTTGTTTGTACACCTATTGGACTTATTGTTCCCCAAGTTGAGCATTTAATTAAGCATTTAAAATCAACTACGGTAATTACGGATGTAGGTTCAGTAAAGGCACCCATTGTAACAGCTATTGCTCCTATGTGGGCAAATTTTATTGGCGGTCATCCAATGGCGGGAACTACTGATAGTGGAATTGAAGCTGCACAAAAAAAATTATTTGTCAATCGACCCTATGTATTAACGCCAACATCACAAACGCCGCCCGATGCTGTAGCGCAGGTAGAAGAAATTGTGCGATCGCTCGGTGCTAATATCTATCATTGTCAACCAGAACAACACGACCGCGCCGTCAGTTGGATTTCTCATTTACCAGTGATGATCAGTTCCTCATTGATAACAAGCTGTATGAGTGAAACTGACCCAGAAGTTTTACAATTAGCCCAAAATCTCGCTAGTTCCGGTTTTCGGGATACCAGCCGCGTTGGTGGAGGAAATCCAGAACTAGGTGTGATGATGGCGCAATATAATCGCCAAGCCTTGTTGATTTCACTGCAAAAATATCGCCAGAATCTTGATGAATTAATTAATTTAATTGAACAAGAAAATTGGACAGCTTTAACAACAAGACTAGAATCAACTAGTCAAGCTAGACCTAATTTTGTTGATTAGTTACATAGTGCGTGATGAAAATCCTTGATATTCCTAGATTTCTGGTGAAGCTAGGAATTTTTATGTAAATAAAATTTACAATTCAATCTGCATAAATAGAAATTTAAGACCTGTTAAATAACTCGTGGAAAAATATTTCTCGGTTTTCAACCATGCACAAAAAAACCCTCATTCCTTTACTCACCATAGGTCTTGGCTTGACCACCATATCCGCATTACCATCCCAAGCCTTGGAAGGACAAGTACCAAATTTGTATGCACTTCAAGGCGATGGGATTACAGTTACCTACTCAACCACCAGCTTTGATGGTAGACCACGCTTAGACTACCAAGACAGACAACAAACATTACATTTTACAGGGGATCAAATCCGTACTGTAGGACTAGAGATTGGAACATTAGTAACAGTCAGCACTGGTAAAACTGTAGAAGGTAATCCTACCACGTTTAGTTTACTTTTACCTGCGGTGAATTTAGGAAAAAGCAACCAAGCACCAATTACTACCAATGGGATTACAACAATTAATCGTTTTTCTGTGACGACTAAATTTAATCAAGGACAAACACAGATTTATCGCACTACTTCTTTAGCTGGTACAGCTCAAGCAGTACAGTTTTAACTTGTAAAATAGGGTGCGTTATCTTGCCAACGCACCTTAAATAATTTTTGAATATTTCAGATTTGATACCAATTCTTTTTAAAGCTGCATATAATTCGCTTCCCTCTAGCCATCATTAAAAAAGGGGTAACAAGAAACAAAATCAAATTCCCTTTTTTAAGTTTTTCAGGGGTAGATGCTGCGTTAGAAGATTTTCCTGGCTGAAAGCTAGTGGAGTAGATTGAGGGGAATATGACAGTATTTGATACATCCCCAGGGAGGTTTCAAACAACCTCTTTGTAAGCAGGGTACAAGAGAGTTTTAGCCTATTCGCTTTTTACTACAAATAGATTTAATTTATACATTTACTTATTTATAGGACTTACGCAACGCCGATAATGTCATTGCGACCGGAACGGAGTGTAGGGAAGCAATCCCAGGATTATGTGAGATTACGTCGCTATCGCTCGTAATGACGGAGTTACATTATTTTTGCGTAAGTCCTGATTTAAACTAATTATGTGATTTTAATAAAACTTTTGTGAATAGGAAAAGTTTCTAGTCATCATCTGTTAGTTTATGTACGTGTTCTACCAAAAATTAGCTTAATTATTCAGTTGCCAACATCAAATATATGTCAGCCTTTGAATTGCAGAGTAATTCAGGTGCTAGATGAATCAAAACCGCTAATAACTGAAATAAACTATGGAAAAACGATTAGGAACACAGTTTATTACTCTTCAGCAAAACTGTAGTCAGTATATCAAAAAACTATCTCGCAATAAACATTTTCGAGGTTTAAAAATATATCTTTTTATACTCGCTTTAGTAGTGGGAGTAATTGTTACACCCATAGGGGATTCTATATCTGGAACATTAAATAAATTGCCCACCAATACTTACAAAGTCGCTACAAAAACATCTTATAGAACATCGTGGATAGGTAATAGTTTTGGTGGTAGTAAGTGGGTACAAATCCAAATGGCGGGGATGTATGTTTCACCTGAAGGTAAAGTTTACATCAATAGTCATTGGGATGAAGCAGGCCGAGAAGTCGGTATTTACCAAAATGGTGATGTTATTGGTAAATTTGATGACTTGCATGGCTGGGGAAGACTAGGAGGAATGGCGATTACAGGTAATCAGCAGTACCTTTATATAGCTATGCAACAAGGTCATGAAGGGAAACCAGAGGATGATTATCCGCCAAAGGGGACGACTTGGTATTGTGTGAGACGCTATGACTTGTCTGGAAAACCTGCGCCTTTTACTGGGGGGCGTGGTTGGGATAAAAGTATGCTGATCATCAATACTGAAAATGAAGTTACGGGATTAGCCACTATAGGGAAAGAATTATATGTCAGTGATGTGGCTAGTAATCGCGTCCGTGTCTTCAACACTGATACCATGCAAGAACTACGCAGTTTTAGCGTCACCAAACCAGGTGCGATCGCTATTGACCGCAAAAATCATGTATGGGTAGTTCAAAATCACCAAAATCAAGCCAAAATTGTCCGTTATTCTCCCCAAGGACAGCAACTAGCACAAATTACAGATGTCGCCAAACCAACTGCGATCGCTTTTAATCCCCAAGGTCAACTTTTAGTAGCAGATAATAGTCAAAATCAGCAAATCCTCATGTACAAAGTTGCCGATAAACCAGTGAAAATCGGCACATTTGGCGACAAAGGCGGAATTTATAACAATATTCGGGGTCAAGTCAAAGACTCAAAACTGTACGGTATTACTGGAGTCGGCACAGATAAAGTCGGTAATATTTACATTAGTAATAACGGTTTTAATCACACCGGCGCAGACTTAAGGAAATTCACTCCCGCCGGCAAACTCCAGTGGCGTTTATTAGGTTTACAGTTCCTAGATAATGCTGATGCTGATCCTGATAGTGATGGTAAAGATGTGTTTACTAAAAATGAACACTTTGTCATGGACTACAGCAAAAACAGTGGTAAAGAATGGACATATAAAGCCTACACCTTAGATAAATTTCGTTATCCTGACGATGGGAGACTACACACCACACCCACAGCCGCCTTTGTCCGTCGTCTCAGTGGCAAGCGTTTAATGTATCTTTCCTCAGAAATGATGGCAGAACGTCTGTTAATCTACCGCTTTGATGGTGAAATTGCTGTCCCCTGTGGAATTTTCGGTAAAAATCATCTCAAATGGCCACCTAATCAACCCAAAGATGGTAGCTGGTTATGGCGTGATATTAATGGTGATGGTGCAATTCAAAGCAACGAATACAAAACTCTAGGTGCAGAAGATGGTTCTGTATGGGGTTGGGAAGTTGACAGCAAAGGAGATATTTGGCAAGCCGCCGAAGCAGGCTACATCAAACATTATCCTTATCAGAAATTAGATAAATATGGCTGTCCGATTTATGGTCAAGGCACTGGCGAGAAAATACCCATGCCCGCACCCTTTAAAACCCTTACCAGAATCAAGTATATTCCCCAACAAGATGTCATGTATTTAGGTGGCTATACCACTGACCGTCCCAATGTAGATGGAGATTGGGGTTTAGTTGGTACGGAGATAGTTCGTTATGACAACTGGAGTAAGAAGAAAACTTTACGTTGGCGGATAGCCTTACCTTACAACCCCAATACCGACCCCAAACTTCACATTAAATCAATGGACGTAGCGGGAGACAGAGTTTTTGCAGTAGCCAGTAAAAAAGCAGAAGTCTATGTCTATCAGGCCTCAACCGGAAAGCAACTACAAATACTCACACCAGGCGCAGAAGTCGGAGGGGAAAGCGGCTGGATTGATGTACCCTACGGTATCCGCGCCTTTCGACGCTCAAATGGCGAGTATCTAGTATTTGTAGAGGAAAATGCCAAAGGCAAAGTCATGATGTATCGCCTACCGGGGTGAAGAGTGGGGGTGTAGAGAAAAGAATTTTAGATTTTAGATTTTGCGAAAAGTTCTGTAGGCGGGTTTCCCGCCGTAGGAAACTTTTCAAGACGGATTTTAGATTGAAATCCAATCCAAAATTTAAAATCCGTCTTGGAAAGTTCTGATGCCTGCGGCAAGCCGCTTGCGCGTCTACGGAGGAAACCTCCGCTTAGACTTTCCGCAAAATCCAAAATTGAATTGCCCAATTTCCAAAATGATTGAAATTTGAACTCAATATTGAAAAGTCAATGCGTGTACTACATATCTTGAATCATATCCGAGAAATTGGTAACGGCATCGTCAATGTAGCTGTAGACTTGGCTTGTCTGCAAGCTAAAAACGGTCATGATGTGGCTGTTGCATCTGCCGGTGGAGAATATGAAAAATTATTAGCTAGTTATGGTGTGCAGCATTTTCTTTTAGATCAAGCTAGAACACCGATGAATTTAATTCCGGCTGTTAGACGGTATCGAGCCATTATCAAAGATTTTCAGCCAGATATCGTTCACGCTCATATGATGACGGGGGTTGTGTTAGGCAAACTTCTTAAAGCTAATTCTGACTATGCTTTAGTTTCTACAGTCCACAATGAATTTCAACGCAGTGCCATACTCATGGGTTTAGCAGATCGGGTAATTGCTGTGAGCAAAGCCGTCTGTCAGTCAATGGTGCGGCGGGGAATTCCTGGGCATAAATTGCGGGTAATATCGAATGGAACATTGGGCAGTGTTCGCACTCGTAATATTAAAGAGTATCAACCTGTAGAATTACAACATCCAGCGATCGCCACTGTGGCAGGAATGTATCAACGCAAAGGCATTAGTGAGTTAATCGATGCTTTCGCCCAAATAGCTCCCCAATTTCCCCAAGTACATCTTTACTTAGTGGGAAATGGCCCAGATAGGGAAGCTTTTACACAAAAAGCCCAAAAAACGGCTGTTAGCGATCGCATTCATTTTGAAGGTTTTCAGCCAGAACCACAACGTTATCTATTAGCAGCTGATATTTTTGTTCTCGCCTCCCATCGTGACCCCTCCCCATTGGTGATTCCAGAAGCCAGAGAAGCAGGTTGTGCGATTGTGGCTACTAATGTAGATGGTATTCCTGAAGCTCTAGACAATGGCAAAGCGGGTATCTTAGTGCCACCCAAAGATAGTCAATCTCTAGCCACAGCTTTAGCAGAATTACTAAGTAATCCTCGTGAATTGTCTCATTGGAAAGAGCAAGCACAACAAAATTTAGAATGGTTGAGTGCAGGACGAGTCAATAAAGAAACTTTAGCCGTATATAGCGAGATGAGAATCCAAAATGAATTAAGTAAGATACTTTGAAATGCTGACAAAAATCGGCAAATTTAAATAAAGGTTGTTCACAGGGTGAAAAACCTTGATTTTGCGTAGTTTATTGTGGAGTCGATGAGGAAGTCGCAGTCTGAGGAATTCCCGTCGATTGCGAACTCCCGAACCCGTTAGCACGAAGGTAGCAAAGAATCAGCGTCAACTTAGTTACCTGTAATTTGCCATATCAACTTGATTACTTTTAAGTTGCCCATCTTCCATATAAATAATGCGGTCAGCAATATCTAAAATACGGTTGTCGTGGGTAACAAGCAAAATGGTACAACCTTGTTCTTTGGCAAGCTTTTGCATTAATTCAACAACATCACGTCCAGATTTTTTATCGAGTGCAGCAGTAGGTTCATCAGCTAAGACAATTTTAGGATGACTGACTAAAGCACGAGCGATCGCTACACGTTGTTTCTGTCCACCGGAAAGATTTTCCGCATAGTAGTTGACACGTTCTTTTAAACCAACACTCTCTAACATAGCGATCGCTTTACTGTTGAGATCCGTATCCAGATACTGATCGTGCAATTCTAAAGACATTCGCACGTTTTCTTGAGCAGTTAAAAATGTCATGAGGTTATGCGCCTGGAAAATATAACCTATTTGGCGGCGCAATTGAGTTAATTGTTTTTTGTTTGCACCACAAATTTCCTGACCTAAAATTTTTAGACTACCTTCTTGAGCTGAACGCAAGCCACCCATTAAAGTTAAAAGGGTCGTTTTACCAGAGCCAGAAGGGCCTGTCATAATCACAATTTCACCGGCGTAAATCTCTAAATTGATATCAAATAATACTTGTTTGCGTAGTCCACCTGAACCAAAGTAGTGATTCAGGTTCTTGACGGCAATCACTGGTTTTGCATCTAAATCTGAGGAATAGGTAATGGCTGGTTCATCTTCGGGAGTTTTACTGAGCGAAGAAACTACCGCAGTAAGTAACATCAAAATTCCAGCCGAGATGAATAATCCAGGTAAGCTCACATCCATTAATGCCCCAGAAACGCCTTCAGATAGGGGATCAAGAGCTACAGCCGCAAACATTGTCAGACCCATAATCCGTCCCTGCATATTTGCAGCTGTATTCTGTTGTAACCAAGTGATACCCATTACAGTTACAGTCCCACCTCCTATCCCCATCAAGGCAATTATTCCGAATGCTCTCCAAATATCTTGCTCAAATGCCAGTGCTATTAGTCCTGCACCCAGACCGTAACATAGCGAAACAAGGGGAGTTTTGGGACTCTTAATTGCACTCAGTTGACTCGCAACTAAAACACCAATGACTGCACCTATGCCGTAGGCAGATTGCAGATAACCAAATGTTGTGGCATCACCTCCAAATCTTGCATTGACTAAGGCTGCTACACCAATAATGATTGGCCCTAACATCGCAAAATTAATCATTGCTAGAAGTAACAGACTAATGCGGATTGCAGGCTGTGTCCAGGCATATTTTAAACCTATAACAATATCACCTGTTAGAGCTTGTTCCTCTAGTTCCACAGCTACAGGTGAGCGACGACGAGTCCGTACTAGATAGATAAACAAACTACCAAACGCAAAGATGAGTGTATTGATGGCAAAGGCTATGTTTAATCCAAATGCACCAATGATGAACCCTGCACCAGCAGGGCCAATAACTTCAGTAAACTGTTCACTTCCCTGTATCCAAGCATTCGCTTCTGCCAATTGGGATTTTCTGATTAATCGAGGTAATAAAGCGAGGATTGCTGGATATAAAATAGCTTCCAACAATCCAAACAAAACCGCTAACACAATTAAATATATTAGTTTGACTGCATCAAATACTAATAAAGCAGTAGCCAATCCAATCAAAATAGTATTAATTCCAGATGCGATGGTAGCAACATTTCGTGTTGACCAGCGATCGCTGATTGCGCCTCCTACTAACATAAATAATGCACGGGGAATTGCCGCAGCTACTAATACAGTACCAACAGCCAATCCTGAACCCGTTTTTTGAAGTACCAGCCATGTCAGCGAGACAAACCAAAATTGAGCAGCACACAAAATTAGAGTTTGTCCTAACCACAGCCAGCGAAAGTTAGGGTAATATAACGGCGATCGCAGCATACACTCCTTACCACAGTAAATCTTTGGATTCAGCCATGTACAGCAACACGGACAATGCCATTGCCGTTTTATAATTTATCACTTTAGAGTGGGCATCTCGCTAATCCGAAATCTCAGAAGCAAGATGCCCATCTTACAAACCTATTTAAGTAATTAGACACAGCTAATTAATTATACAAAATTTCAGGATCAGTCACTATTTTTTCTTATTTATAGCTTTTATATCCTTGTCATAGACAAAGATATAATATTTTCCTGCTAGCTTTTCCTTAAGTACATATAATTAATTTTGCTCAATCACTTAAAATTATTCTGCAAAAATGAAGTGACAAATTTACATTGTATGCACCATACCCATTTGACGCATCCAACGAAAATGTGATTTTAGACCACCCCAGATGGATTGGTGTTTCTTATATTTCACCCCGAATTCCTGACAGGTTTCTTCAACTACCTTGGAAATAGCAGGGTAATTGACATGACAAATGTTGGGAAACAGATGATGTTCGATTTGATAATTAAGTCCACCCAAGAACCAGGTGAGTACAGGATTGCAAGGGAAGTTAACGGTAGTTTCAATCTGATGGATTGCCCAGTCATTTTCAATCATACCCGTATCTTTCAAAGGCATGGGAAATGTAGCCTCTTCGACTTCATGTGCATATAAAAATACTACATTCAAAACTATACCTAACGTGAATGATGTAATTAAATAACACGCAAGCACAGTCCAGAGTGAATGAAACATCAAGGGAATTCCGAAAGCAAGAGTGAAAAAGATGGTCTTACCGAGTAAAAAGATAGTTAAATTTACACCTTTGGGTCTAGGATAATGACGCTCATAGAATTTTTCTGTGAAAAAACTTTCAAAATCACTGACAAAATGCCAATGGATTGGATCTATTCCATACAAGAACCAAATGTAATAATGTTGCCAGCGATGATGTGCAAACCATGATTGAAAGGGAGTTTTTCGTGTCAAAATACCAAAGTCAAAGTCAGTATCATAACCTGTAATATTGACATATTTATGATGAAGTACAGTGTGTCCCCACAACCAATAATAGGAACTAAAACCTATTAACTCTAGAGTTGCAGCCATCAGCTTGTTAACCCAAGGATAACTAGAGTAAGCACTATGTGAACCATCATGCTGAATGTTGAAACCAATTCCGGCCATCACCAGTCCCAGTAAAATGCTTAAGGATAAAACCACCCACCATGTTTTTGCTAAAAAAACCAAGGATACATACACAATTAAAAAACTTAGCAGTAGAATAACCGCCTTGATGTACATTTGTGGACAGTCTCTTTCCCGTAACCCAGTGGTTTGAATCAATTCATTAACTCGTCGTGTTAACTCCATTTGAAACCCACTACTCTTCCCGAACTTCAGCATTTTCATAGGCTCTTTTGCTGAATTTTCGATTACTTGTTGTGTTGTCTGTTGATTGTTTATCATCTTTCTTGATTGCTAATGAATCTCTTACTAGTAGACTTAGTTTCACTAACCTCTTTCGACTATGATTTGAGTTACTATCCCATCTTGAGTTTTACGTAGGAATTGCCTGTATGTATCCATTATTCCATGTGAAATATCGGGATTATCAGCACACAAAGCTTGATGTGCTTCTGCTAACTTATACCAGGGAATGGTAGGACATAAGTGATGGACATAGTGATAGCCTCCATTGTGAAATAAAAAATCATAAAAAGGATTTACTAGGGATCTAGTACCTGAATAAGTATTAAAATGTTGTTGAACTTCTGAAAAGATTGAATAAGAAGAAAAACACCATGATAACGGGACAAACCAGTAAAAAAACAAAATACCTAAATGACCTGACCAAGAAAATCCGAGAATGACTATTATCCAGAATAGATACCGTTTGTAACTGGTTTTCAGGGTATCAAATGTCCAGATATCTTGTATAAATGGGTATAGCACTTCTACTAAAAAATAATATAAAGATAACCCGAAAAATGGCTTAATAAACATAATAAAAAATACATTCTTATCTTGTTTATTTAGTCCCAATATTTCGTAGTCTTCAGGTACGTAGTCACCTTCTGACCACAAATATTTGTGATGAGCAAAGTGGTGTTTGCGATAATAATGAATAGTTCTGAGGAAAGGTAATCCATATATAAATTCTAGCTTCTCATGCCACGACTTTTCAGTAAATAAGTTGTCATGAACAGCTTCATGCAGCATTGCTTCTCCGAGGGCAAACTGAAATAAACCAATTATCCATATAGAAACTAAATAAACCACAATATTATCTGCCCAAATACTAAATGCAATAATTAATAAAATTGCTATCCAGTCCCTGAGCAATGCTAGTAAGGATTTAATATTGTTACGTTCAATAAAATCAATCGGTTTGTTCTGCATCATAATCTAAACTTTGCAAAATTTATGCAAAGCATCTAATTTTTCTCAAAAAAGAACACATTCATTAATGATTGCAGCAAGGTAAAAGTTAAGGTGGTAAAAATTGTTATTTTATTTACCTACCAATTGTTTTAAAACTACTATTCCTTGCTAGCAATCAGCTAAATTTACAACAGGTTATACCATTTCACGAAAAACCTGATACAGATGTAAACCCTGAAAGTTTTACTGCATCTAAGTTTTTTAATTGCGAATTGCGTTAGCGTAGCGGGACGTTAGTCCATTGCAAATTGGTATTACAAAAGGATTTATTCCACACTACTCAAAACAAAATCTACATATTGATGAGTAAACTGTTGGTCACATGGTGGACACCACTGTAAATAATCATCAGCAACATCTGTATTGATATTGCGGAACATTCTATTAAATTGGTATTCCAACTCAGGTGATACCACAGATTTCAACAGTTTCATGCCCTTCTTGTTAGTATTGCGGACATATACTTCATACTTTTCAACGAAAGTTCTGATGGGTACAACCTCGATTTTCTGATCCTGTTGTTTAAAGTAGCCAATGACATCAGACCAACTTAAGGGGAGTGGATTGTAGAAAGTATAATTGTTCTTTCTGGCATCAACAGGCAGTAAGGATGTAGATACGATTGCCTTAGCAGCATATTCAACAGACATCAAATCGAAATCAGCGTCCATATCAGGTATGCAACCTATGTGAGCAATAGCACATAGGAAATTTTCAAAGGCATCTTCATCGATAAAAAAGTCATCGCCTATATTGCTATAGGCCTTTTCAATCAATTCAAAGAGTTTGTTCAAAGGAGTGTTTTTATCGACATTTGCCACTCGAAGAGTATATAGATAGCCCAGGCGATAGTTAACCCAAGGATTTCCCTGTTCTGCTATACGCAATACGATCTGCTCTGTGACATATTTAGTTTGTGCATAACCATTGACTAGACCGATAGGAATCGGACTGTCGGCGCAATCTTCTAGCAAGGAAGAGGCACAACTAGACACGTTATAAAACGCTTTGACTTTTCCAGATAGGGCAAAATCAGCTACTTCAATAGTGCCAACAACATTGGTGTTCTTGATGATGTCGTATGGTAGATAGAAATTATCTACAGCCGCTACATGATATACGCTGTCAATGGTTTGCGCTAATTCCTCATAGCGGCTATCTTCTAATCCAAACCGCTTCTTAGACATATCACCGATAATGATCTGTACGCGATTTTCCCATCCTCGTATGAGCTTAACGTCAAACTTCTTGGCTGTTTTTTTGATACGTTGAAGACCTGCTTCTTCATTAGCTGCACGAACTAAACAGGCTATTTTGAGATCGGTTGTATCGAGTAATTCCTTAAGAAAATAAGTCCCTACAAAACCCGATGCTCCAGTAAGTAAGCAAGTATTAGTTTGATGGCTTTGGCTAGCACTGATTTGGTTGTTACGAGGGCGGAGTAGGTATTCTAAGGCGTTGTCTATTTCAATATTTAAAGGTCGGCTATGGGTCAACCGAACTTTGAGTCCATCTTCACTAGAGATGGCACGAGCAATATCATCAATCATCCCCAAGAAGGTATTTGCGTAGAAGAATGCCTCTGTAGGAATTTGACAAGCTAGTTCTCCTTCCAGGATGCTATGAATTTCGATGATTTTCAAAGAATCAATCCCATAGAAAAAGATTGACTTTTCTACATCAAAGTCAGCCATCCGCACCTGATATTTTTTGGTGAGAATCTGTATGAGGCTAGTAAAGACCTTGAGGTGCATTGGCCCCATAGATGTAATACGTTCAAATGTTTTTTCAATATTCAACATACTTATCTCTCCTTGTGATTGAGTTGTAGATTCTTCTTTAGGCCATCTGGCTATAGCATCAGGCCCACCTTGAAGAAAGTCCTGTTTACATTGCTGTCTGCGAATTTTGCCACTAGATGTTTTGGGGATTTGCAAATGCCCTAAAAACACTATTTGACGTAACTGAATTTCAAAGTTATCTCCAAGAGCTAAACAAATGGCTTCAGCTAATTCTTCTAAATATGCAGAGCGGCGCAGGTTGATTATTCCAGCCTTTGTCAATTCGGCAAAAATTACTAACTCTTCTCCAGATTCTCCTGGGACGCTAAACGCAGCGACACAGTTAGAGCGAATATCAGGATGTGCTTGTTCAATACAAAGTTCAATGTCTTGTGGATAGTAATTAACACCATTGACGATAATGGTGTCTTTGATTCGTCCTGTAATGTATAGTTCGCCAGTTTCGTCAATGAAACCTAGATCGCCCGTACGTAGGAAAGTCCGATCATCATTTGGTAGGGAAACAAGGGTTTTAGCTGTTGCTTCTGGATTGTTGTAGTAACCCGCCATGATGTTAGAGCCTGTTGTCCAAATTTCTCCAACATGATTTGCAGGTAATATACAGTTTTTATCGGGGTCAACAATGTAAGCCCTTTGATCTAACCAAGGAAAACCACAGCCAACAAAAATCTTCTCTTTAGCACCCTCTGTTGGTGCTTGAACTATGTTGTCCTGACCTAGTATTGTCCAGTCAACTGCCTTAAAGACCGGGTTGGCATCAACGTGTCCAGAAGAAATGTAAACTGTTGCCTCTGCCATACCATAAGCAGGAAGCAACATATGTGGTTTGAATCCTTGATCCGCAAACTTTTCACAAAAATCCCATATAGTTTGCGGATTGATTGGTTCGGCGGCGTTAATTGCCATCCGCAGCGAGGATAAATCAAGGGTCTGCTGGTCGCTGGGCTGGATTTTATCAACACAAAGTTGATAAGCAAAGTTTGGTGCGCCTGTATATGCGGCGCGATATTGAGTAATGGCACGTAGCCATTGTATAGGTTGAGAAGCAAAAGTGGCTGGGGCAAGTAGTACGCAGTGACCACCACTGTAAAGGCTATGCAATATGTGGGCAACTAAGCCCAGGTCGTGATAATGTGGCAGCCAAGATACAGAAGTAGAATCGGAGTTGGCCTGACTCATTGTCAAAATCATCTCTAGGTTATTGAGACAATTTGAATGTGTAATCATCACCCCTTTGGGTAGTGATGTTGAGCCAGAGGTAAACTGCAAGAAGGCGATCGCTGATCCATCAATTGCTGGTAGAGGTAAGTGTGTGGTAATCGATGGCTCAATATTTATATCCGTCGGAATATAAATCACATCCTTAGACCAGTTTTCTTCCTTCATCAAAGCTTCTTGATAAACTTGTTGATGTGTAGTAGGAAGTAAGATTGCTGAGGCCTCTGTGACACGAACGATATCTGCAATTTTTTTGTTAGAACGATTGCGCTTTGGCGGATGAAGAGGCGCAGGCGATACACCCGCATACAGGCAACCAAAGAATCCAACGATAAATTCGATTCCAGGCGGATAAAGCAAAATTACATTACGTGATTGCAGTCGGTAAGATAACAACCCTTGGGCTATGCTAATAGCTTTGGAATATAAATCCCCGTAGGTAATGTAGCTATCTTCTTGACCGTTAGCATCAAGCATTGTATAAGCCCTACGTTCAGGCTGTAGCTTAGCCCAGTAAGTCAGGACATCAGTCAAACTATGAAGGTTTTGAGACTGGATCATCTAACAAAGTCCTCAATCACAGTAGTTGGATATTGTAGAAGTCAGTTCGTAGAGAAATAGCACATTTGTCAAGCACCAATACGGAGAATTAGGGCGAACGAGTGCGGGAGTGTCAAGAAAATATCTATATCAATAAACATATCCGGACATGAGTTACCTATCCTGAATGCACAGGATTTTTGTCACCTTTTCGGGAAGTGTCTGATATTCTGACTATGTAGATGAGCCAATTAAGCGATTGGCTGCACCTACCACTACTGCACAATCACATTCACATCTAAAACTTCACTGTGGTTTTGACTTATTTTTGTGCCATCTCTCTATGAACTAGCATCACTCATTGCTGGAATTTAGAACAAATTCTGGAAAGGCTATGTGAGTTCACACCTATCTAAGAACAGCAGGTTTTTAATTTTACTTTTTAAGTAACTCCAGCACATCTCGTTTGCTAACTCATAATGTAAACTTAATGACGCTAGCAGTAGTTATATTGTCTATTCTTGAATGCAAAGACCAAGAAGGATGTTGTAATTTCTCTTACACAATCTCAATTATGATTTTTGCAGAAAGTAGAAATAGTATTTACGAGCAGTTATTGGAAGCTATACGGTTTGAACGTTTGACTGTGTAAAAGACTGAACAGCAGCAGAAGCCTTAAATCTCTAAACAAGGCGAGACGAGAATACTATTCGTATAAGCAGTGGTCATTATGTGCTACTAGATATCTTGACTTTGGAAAATCTTCGGCTTTAGCAACAGCAACCACCCTCCAGATACTAGTGTTTTTCTTGCAAAACTAAAAATTGACTGACACAGGGGTTTTTGCTTGATCAATGTTTATTGAAGCACATCTTAAAAAATAATAAAGTTTCCACGTAAAAATTCAACTAAGAAAGATTGATCCTTTAGTTAAGGTTTAGTAAAAATCAGGGACAAGGTGTAATTCCGCGATCGCCCGATTCATAAACTCCATAAAATTACCTCCATTATATGGAATTAGCATAAGATATGAACAGTGTTCATATCTCTATAATATGAACAGTATTCATTTTTTGCAAGGATTATGTTTGATCATGACAAATCATCTGGAAAAGCCTGCGAAAAAACAGCGACAGCCGAAACAGGCACGCAGCCAAGAGCGTGTCCTCAACATTCTCGGTGTTGCGGAAGAGCTATTTATTGAATTAGGCTACGACCAAACTACAACCAGAGCGATCGCGGCTCGTGCTGAGGTTCCTGTGGGGTCTCTCTATCAGTTCTTTCCTGATAAAGAAGCCATCCTAAAAGCTTGGGCAAATCGCTACTTTGAAAAGGAATACCAACTGTTTGTACAACTTCACGCTGAATTAGCTGACGCTCCAATCGAAGTTTATGTTGATCGTATGGTTTGCGCTTTTGACCAGTTTGCTACTGATCATCCTGGCTATCGAGCTGTACTAGAACAATTGATTGATTTGATGATAGCTGCTGATATCAGCACTTTAAATAATTACGATGCACAGATTCTTCAAGAACTCGCTAATTTTTTGAAACGGCGCAGTCCAGCTTTAGACGATGCAAAGTGTGAATTAATTGCCACAACAATTGTGAAAATTGTTAACGAACTACTCTGGCTTTCTCTCACCCGTAATCAAGAGTTCCGCGAACAAGTATTGGCAGAGACTAAAACATTGATTACAGCGTATTTAAAAACTTACCAAATTTAATAGATTTAGGAATTACTATTGATGGCGAAAATCAGCTGAATTTGCTGAGTGGTTTTAGGAAGCCTACACTTCTTTTTCAGCATAATTTTTCTCTTGTTCATAGCTTTCAATATAACCCTTACCAAAAATATGCTCAACCCATAGATAAGGAATTGGTAGTAAGAACCAAACATATTCCCACCAATTTTGATCTAAAATTGCAACTCCTATCGTCAATAAGGAGAAAATAGGCTCTATTAAGATTCTCCAGCGTGTTGTAATGATAGTTTTACTACTAACTTCATCAAAAATCAGTCGGTGTTTATGAGTCGCATAAGTCCAATTTAAAAAAGACATTAACCCGATGAAAGTGGTGTTAATACTAAAACATATTTTAACGATCGCGTTGTCAGGAAAATAAATTACTAAAGTATCAGAGTAAGGAATGAGAAACATCCCCATGAGATAGAGTAGGTAAAGTGAGATATGAATAGTGTCTGATTTCTTATAATATTTGAATTGTTTAATATGATCGAGCCAATAAAAACCCACAATCACAAATGCGATCGCGTAGCTGGTGAGCGGTGTAATTTGTGCTAGTAAAAATGCGATAACTTCTGAATTTGTGGGACGCTGAAGCTTTTCGGGAAAATCAAGAGCTAAGAAACACTGTGCCATAGCCAGTGCGAAAATGATATCAGCTACTCTGCCCAAATGAGTAATAGCCTCTTTTTGATCGGAATTCTTGTCTTGAGCATCATTCATAGAAGTTTCTTTGATTATCTATAGCAAAAGCAAAATAGTCCTAGCTTTTTACTCTCTTAGAGTAGCAGGAATTTTAGAAGATTGTCCTAAAAATTAAAGGTTGTTGGAGAAGTAATTACCTATGATTTTAAACACTAGTAGACCCTCCTAACTTTTATTCAAAAGAATAATTTAGGAGGATCTGACAGTATTTGATTCATCATTAAGGACTTTTCAAACATCCTCTTACTTTTCTTTTCTTGACGGAATTTTGTTTGTACCTTAATTAAGATTCTACAAATTTTTTAAAAGCTAGGCTCACATTATGACCACCAAAACCAAAAGAATTAGAAATGGCTAAGTCTACCTGTTGTTTTCGACTATGGTGGGGAACATAATCTAAATCACACTCTGGATCGGGAGATTCTAAATTGATGGTGGGAGGAATTTCATCGTTAGCGACTGTCAAGACTGTGGCCACAGCTTCAATACCCCCAGAACCGCCCAAAAGATGACCAGTCATAGATTTTGTGGAACTGATACTGACATTGTAAGCGTGTTTTCCTAGTGCTTTTTTGATGGCTAAGGTTTCATTGAGATCATTAGCTGATGTACTAGTACCATGAGCATTGATGTAGTTGATTTGATCGGTAAATAAACCAGCATCTTTGATTGCTAGCTCTATAGCTCTAGCAGCTCCTATCCCCCCCGGAATAGGTGATGTCATATGGTAAGCATCACAAGTCATTCCATAGCCAACTATTTCTGCATAGATTTTAGCTCCACGGCTTTTGGCGTGTTCTAGTTCTTCTAGCAATAAAATGCCAGCACCTTCTCCCATGACAAAGCCATCACGATCAGAGGTAAAAGGACGAGACGCGCGAGTAGGTTCTGCATTACGGGTTGATAAAGCTTTGGCCGCAGCAAACCCAGCTACTAATAAAGGTGTAATGGGAGCTTCTGTACCACCGCAAATCATTGCTTGTGCATAACCTTGCTGGACTAAACGAAAAGCCTCTCCTACAGCATTCGCCCCCGCAGCACAAGCTGTAACAGTACAAGAGTTAGGCCCTTTTGCTCCTGTATGAATCGCTGTTAATCCAGCAGCCATATTGGCAATGAACATTGGGATTAAAAACGGACTACATCGGTCTGGGCCTTTGGTGAGATAAATTTCTTGTTGCGTTTCTAAAACATGAATGCTTCCACAACCGTTTCCAATAACTACGCCAACTAAAGGAGCATTTAACTCACTGATTGTAAATTTAGCATCTGCGATCGCTTGTAAACTGGCACAGACCGCAAAATGGGCAAAGCGATCCATACGTTTAGCATCCTTGCGATCTAAATAATCACATGGGTCAAAATCTTTGACTTCTGCGGCAATTCGACAGTCATGTTTTGAAGCATCAAAGGCTGTAATCGGCCCAACACCGCTACGACCTTGTAATAGTCCCTGCCAATATTCTGCTACGCTATTTCCTACAGGTGTAATTGCTCCTAAACCTGTCACTACTACACGTTTTAAATGCAAATTTGTCATAATTATCATCTCTTTGATGCGCTATCGTAAATTTCATCTACCATGCCAGACAATAACTAAATTAGGAGCTTGAACTCAAATACTTACTGGCGAGTTTAAGTAGAACGACTTGAACAAACCAAACTATAGTGAAGTAATGTAAAAAGATTAGTATCTATTTCGTAGTAAGGACTTCCATCCTCTCTACGAGACGCTTGCGCGTAGTTTGCTTCCCCGGAGGAGTACACTACAAACCTTGAATTATCTACACCGTTCTAGCTTGAAAAAGGGGTATAGGGGTGTAAGAGAAAGACTTTTTCATGTTTTCTGGTGTACGCAGTTCATGATAGCTACTCAGTAGCTTTGGTGTTAGTACTGTTGATGTTTCGCTAATTTTGCCTAGTCAGAATCACTGAAGATGAACTTATCACAATTTGGTTAAGCAAAAATTTATTCTTTTTTTAAATTTAGTTTAAATTTAACTAAGTAAGTAAGTCGGTGGGAAAAACGCAACCATATTTAGAAAAGGTAAACTAGGTTAAAACCCTCTTCCCTCCTGAACCCTGCTTCCTGCCTTATACCAACTACAAATATTTACGCCGTTCTACATTATCAGGCGAAAAATTTATCTTGACAGGTGCAATAGTCCGTCATATATTGAAAGTCGTAAACCTTGAGAAAATATTAAATTCTTCAAGTTTCTTGTTGAACACCTTTCCAAAACTAAAAAACAGGCACACAGGCAACTAAATTTATTTAGGGAGAGTAAAAAAACATAGAACTAGTTTCATACTCTGGATTTATTAGTGTGAGATTTAATACTGTATTTTTGATTTAATTCACCAATTAGGGTGGTTGATGTATCTTTACAAGTAAAGTAAAGCCATAGATGTTTTTAAAACAACGTTACTCAACAGTTAAAATCATGAGATTACCGTTGTTTTCATGTCCTAATTTTTCAATATGACACTTAAAAGACACTCATTGTCAAAGTAGGTAGACACTAAGATTTTCGGTGTTACTGAATTAATGGTTGCAATGAGGAAGGTAGCGATAGCAAGGGTTACAGGGTAGGCAGGAGGAAAATTTTTGTCAATTTGGGATCATCCCTAAACTCAATCATACCAGATATTAAAATCATCTCGCAGTTAGACAGGGTTGGCTTTTATCAATAGTAGTAAAAGTTAACGCAATGACTTAATCTAAATCTAAATTTAACTAGTGTTTTTATGAACCATTTAAAAATAGACCTAAATGTATTACTAAAAATAACGACTGTTCGATATAAAAAAATATGCCCAAAGTTGTTGATCATGACGAGTACCGTAAAGAACTTCTTTGTAAGTGCTTTGACTTATTTGCTACGAAAGGCTATGGTTCAATTACAATCAGAGAAATTGCTCAAAGTTTACAGGTGTCTACAGGCACGCTTTATCACTATTTTCCTAGTAAGCAGGCTTTGTTTGAGCAGTTAGTAGAAGACATTAGCCAACAAGATATGGGTAAATTATTAGCTGAAATAAATAACTCAGAAAAATTGGAAAATAAAATGATATCTTTGGGTAGATATTTAGTCAGAAACGAAGACTACTTTATCAAATGGCTATATATTTGGGTAAATTTTTGTCAGTATCAAGACATAGATGACTTAGGAAGTAATAGTGCATTAAACCGAGTTAATCAAAACTACCAGCAGGTAGTATTAGACTTATTAGGTATACATGATAAGGCTTTAGCTTCTTTTGTGTTGAGCTTAGTCAACGGCTTAATTTTAGAAAGGCTATGGTGTAACCAAACAATTGATTTTGTTGAGCAATGTACCTTACTGGGCAAAATGCTCACGGTCTATTTGGGACAGATGGAATAAAATTGGCATCGATAAAATATTTTGAGATTGTTTCTCTGAAAGATATAGATACATTCAGTTGTATTGCTAGAGGTTATATGAGTCAAAAATTATTATCAAAAACAATCAATAAAGGATTGACTACGTTAGTCATAGCAGCGACAGCTATAACTACAGGCATTATTGTTTATGGAGTGTCTCAGTTTGGACAAATAGGGAAAACAGTAGCAACAGATAGTACAGTCCAAACAGAACAAAGCACACCTAAAATTACAGCACTAGGCAGACTAGAACCAGAAACAGAAGTTATTAAACTATCTGCACCTTTAGTATTAGATGGCGATCGCATTGCCGAAATTAGAGTAGAAGAAGGAGATAAAGTCCAAGCAGGACAAATCATTGCCGTATTAGATTCCCATGCACGCCTAAAAACAGCAGTATTGCAAGCAGAAAAACAAGTCAGAGTCGCCCAAGCCAAACTCAATCAAGTCAAAGCAGGAGCAAAAAGTGGCGATATCCTAGCGCAAAAAGCCAGTGTAGAACGCCTACAAGCCCAATCTCTCGGAAACATCATAGAACAAAGAGAAAGCATCGCCCGCATAGAGGCACAATGGCAAGGAGATAGAATCGCCCAAGTAGCCACAATCAGAAAACTCGAAGCCGAATTAAATAACGCCAGCGCGGAATATCAACGTTATCAACAGCTATATTCCGAAGGCGCAATTTCCAGTTCAGCCTTTGATAGTAAACGTTTGAGTTTAGAAACCGCCAAACAGCAACTAGACGAAGCCAAAGCAGTGCTGAATCGGATTAACGCCACCGCCAGCAAACAACTATCCGAAGCCACAGTTGCACTCAGCCGAATTAACGCCACCAGTAGAAAGGAAGTCAGCGAAGCCAAAGCCACATTAACCAGTATTGCCGAAGTCCGTCCTGTAGATGTGCAAGCAGCACAAGCAGAAGTAGAAGATGCGATCGCTGCACTCAGACGTGCCGTCACAGAACTAGAAGCAGCTTATATTACAGCCCCAATGGCTGGACAAATTCTCAAAATTCATAATCGAGTCGGTGAAAAAATTGGCGATAACGGCATTGCAGACTTAGCCCAAACTGCCCAAATGATTACAGTTGCAGAAGTTTATCAATCTGATATTGGCAAAATCAAACTAGGACAACCCGCAATCATTACCGGACAAGCCTTTACCGGAGAACTACGCGGCGAAGTCTCTCATATTGGCTTACAAGTCAACCGCCAAAACGTCTTTAGCAACCAACCAGGAGAAAACCTAGATAGCCGAGTTGTCGAAGTCAAAATTCGTCTGAGTCCTGAAGACAGTAAAAAAGTTGCAGGTTTAACTAACTTACAAGTACAGACAGCAATTGAGTTGTAATGAGTGCTGAGTAATGAGTGTTTCGTAATCAATTCTTTAATTTTGAATTTTGAATTTTGAATTTTGAATTGATAAGTCCCCAATCCCCAGTCCCCAATATGAAAATGTTGCGTAAAACGCCGCTTGCTTGGCGACAATTAATGAAGGAAAAAACGCGCCTAGCAGTAGCAGTGGCGGGTATTACCTTTGCTGATATGTTGATGTTTATTCAGTTGGGGTTTGAAAGCGCGCTGTTTGATGCGGCTGTGCAACCCCACCGGAATTTACAGGCTGATTTGGTGTTAATTAATCCCCAATTTCAAACCTTATTTTCCGTTAAAAGTTTTTCTAGAGAGAGACTATATCAAGCACTAGGTTATGAAGGCGTACAGTCAGTTAGTCCTTTATATATTAATACGGGACAATGGCGGAATCCCGAAACACGACAAGATAGGGCTATTTTAGTTTGGGGTATTGATCCCACTACGCCCACGTTTAAGTTTCCCGAAGTCAAAAAAAATATCAATTTACTCAAACCGTTAAATCAGGTTCTATTTGACCAAGCAGGTCGTCCTGAATACGGAGCAGTTGGCGAAATTTTTCAAAAAGAAGGCAAGTTCCTCACGGAATTGAATAATATCGGTGTTGATGTCAAAGGTGTATTTAGTAACGGTGCATCCTTCGCGGCTGATGGCAATGTTATCACCAGTGATTCTACATTTTTAAGACTATTTCCCGAACGGAAAGCCGACAAGATAGAAGTAGGGTTAATTACCTTAAAACCTGGTGCAGATCCCGAAAAAGTGCGATCGCAATTAGCCGCAGGTTTACCTAATGATGTCAAAGTTCTGACACCAGAAGGCTTTGCTGCAATTGAAAAAGAATATTGGGCTAATGGTACAGGGATTGGGTTTATTTTCGGTTTGGGTGTGGGAGTCGGGTTTATTGTCGGGATTGTGATTGTGTATCAGATTCTTTATTCTGATGTATCTGACCACTTACCAGAATACGCCACCTTGAAAGCGATGGGTTATACTGACGGCTATTTACTCCTCGCCCTATTACAAGAGGCTTTATTATTAGCTATCTTTGGATATCTTCCTGCCTATTTGCTCTCCTTTGGACTATATCAAATCACTTTTGCGGCAACTATGTTACCCATTGCCATGAAATTGGATCGAGCAATTAATGTGTTTATTCTCACCATTATCATGTGTAGTGTTTCGGGTGCGATCGCTATGCGGAAATTACGTTCTGCTGACCCAGCAGATGTGTTTTAAGTCAAAATTCAATAGTTACTCGCAAAGCCTATCGACCTTTCGGGGAGAGGTTTGGAGAGGGGTTTCTATAGGAATCATATTTGATTTCTGAAAAAACTCGGTACACCTCTGTTACTTCTTTTCCTGTTCCCTGTTCCCTGTTAAGAGTTCCCTACCTACGCAAATCGTTTCAATAATCAAGTCGGATTCCTATAGTATACTTTTTGACTTTTCAAATATTCTCTAAAATAGACGAGTAATAATAGCAGTATGTCGCTAGTTATTAGTTCCTCCCTAAATCCGTAGACCCTCACACCGTAAATAAACCATGTCCCAAAATCTCCCCCATGTCTTACCTGCACTACCGCCCCAAGTCGAGGAAGGTTTTGCTGTATACCAAACAACTAAGCGGTTTTATCACGAAGTGCAAACACGCTTAGAGTTTCAGCATTATTGTGAGTGGTATGCCAAGACTGCGGCACAAAATCGCCAAGATTTAGAAAAAATGCGCGGCGAAGTGAATATTTTGAGGTGGTTTCGCCGCCCATAATGGAATTAGATTAGCTCCACTTCACTTTCACGTAAGTGGACTTTAAATTTTTTACTAATTTGGACTAACAATGGTAAGTTAGCACTTACAGGTCTACCTTGCCATTGGGTAACAATATCCACGATTTCGCCTTCTATGCCTTTGATATCAAAAGCTTTACTGCGATGTTCAGGATGATGGTACACTACCACTGACTCTTTAACACGAATGCGATCGCCTACTTTCATATCAACCTTTACACCTTGCTTTTGCTGTTCCACAAGTGTCTCCACGAACAACCCTCACTCAATTACAGTAACCTCTCTGGCGCGAATCTCTACAAGATGCTTTATTTCACGTCTTTACCTGTTATATAAGCAAAGCCTGCCCTATGCAGGCTTTGGGGGCGATTAGTCAGCAAAATCAGAATTTCTGATTAGACTTATAATATTATTCACAGGTATACGTAGAAGAACCCTGTATTTCCTAGTTGCTGATCGCAGTGCAGCGTGAACTGTATACAGGCTTTTGCGGCTACTCGTAAATACGGCAGCGATCGCTCAACCGCAGTTCTGTGGGCAGAAAATCCACAACACTTTTTTATCCTCAGTACACTTATTTACTTCTAAGCTAGCCTTAAAAGTATATTTTCGAGGATAGAACAGCAAACAGTCCAGGAAAAACCGACTTTGCTCTTGATTTGCGCTTTAACGATAAATTCAATTCTACAACAATCAGCACTCAAAACTTAGTATGGGATTGGGGATTGGGGACTTATCAATTCAAAATTCAAAATTCAAAATTCAAAATTAAAGAATTGATTACGAAACACTCATTACTCATTACTCATTACTCATTACTCAGCACTCCCAGCTAGGGTGAATATTCAGTCAATCTACAATTTGCTAACCTAGCCCCTACCGCCTCTATATGTCGCCACCACTGAGTCCCACCAGCCCACACCCGTGAGGGATAATTCCCGTCTGGAAACGACTGATAAAGGGGAAGTTGCCAACTAGGAGGAGAATTAGAGTTATATAAATGCCATCCTACCGCCGCACAAAACCTGACATAGTCACATTCAACTCTCTCATAAATTTGCTTTTGGATACTAAAACCAAACCGCCCTTGACTGTATTTGAGCCACAATTGGTCAATGATTTGTAAGTCTTCGCAGGGTAATTTGGCGATGTCACTCATAAAAAAATAACTACCCGTGGGCTTAGATAAGGCCTGACACATTACTACCCAAGTTTCTTGGTCTGCAAGCGACCATTGTTTGAAAGCTAATAAATCGCGTAATTTATGGTAATCAACTCCTACCTCAGAATATAGAGTGTTAACTGATTGTTGTGGCTGGACAGTGCTAGGACAGGTATTCAGGACTTGCAAAACTTCAGCCGCCGATTTGTAGCGTTGCGAAACAGCATTTTGCAGTATTTGGTCAAGAATTTCGCCGAGTTGCTTGCTGATAGTGTTCCCTGATAGAAGATAATCACGCCAGACCCAGCGATCGCAACTCACATCAAATAGATCAAAAGGGGAAATGTCAGTTAATAAATGGATGCAGGTGACACCTAAACTGTACAAATCACTGGCTGGTAATGCTTTCCCTCTGGTTTGTTCAGGGGACATATATTCGGGAGAACCGATGGTAGTACCTGTTTGGAGTAAAGCTGTAGCGGTAATGTGTTTAGCAATGCCAAAATCAATTAAAAATAATTCCCCTGTAGTTGCATGGCGGATGATATTGGCTGGCTTGATGTCCCGATGAATAATTTGCTTGTCATGGATAAATTGCAGCACTGGTAACAAATCTTTCAAGAGTTGCTGAATTTGTGGTTCTCTAAAAACGCCATTTTGCTGCAATTCCTCTTTGAGAGTTTGTCCAGGAATCCATTCTTCCACTAGATACAGCTGATTTTCCTGTTCAAAATACCCCAACAGCTTTGGAATTTGGCGATGTTGTAACCCATCTAACCGCACAGCCTCCTGGCGAAATAATTTCACGGCTTGCTGACAATTACGACCATACTGGGAGGGGAAATGAAATTGTTTAATGACACACCAGGGTTTAGCGGGGAGTTGTTCATCCACTGCTAAAAATGTGATACCAAAGCCACCCTGACCAATACGTCGGATTAAATGATAACGATGATTGAGTAAAAGTTGCTTACCGCATTGGAGACAAACTTCGGCTGTAGTAGGGTTGTGGGAATATAAACAACCAATATGAGGACAGAGTTTCATCACAAGCAATTTTCCAGGGCTTAATCCCTATGATTCCCAAATCTTGCTCACCTGTTACCTAACTACTTTCCCAATACCCAGTCTCTATTGCTGTTCGGCTGTATAAGTATAGAAATTATTAAATGCGCCTACCGTCTCAAATCTATAAGCAGGTAGCCAATTATTCACTTTCAATTCCGTGCGATAGATACTAAACAAGATTAAGTCTTCCTTTTCAGTGGTGAGTGAAAGGAGTTGACGCATCTGGGGGTTAGCAGAATCTATGAATTTGTCACAGTTAGTATTGATTAACTTCTCTATGAGCTTTGATGTTTGATTGCAGACATCTTTTTTTAAGTATGATGTTAGTTGTTTTACGGCATAATCCTCATAAGCCGACTGACTAGGATTAGTATTAGCCATCACTAACCCCAACACAGCTGCAAGTCCAATAGAACCAAAAGATACCAAAATATTCCATAGCTTCATATTCGCTAGCCTTAACTCCCTAGAAATTGATTAAGTTCCCCAGACTGCTAAGAGATTCAGTCCGTTCCTGAGAAAAAATAGAAAAAGGTGGATCAATTCATAAAAATAGTGTTATAATCAGAAACGTCAATGGCGAGCGTAGCCAAGTGGTTAAGGCAGTGGATTGTGGTTCCACCACTCGTGGGTTCGAGTCCCATCGTTCGCCCTCATAAAAATTCATCACTACTAGTAAATCTGACTAAGAATAAATATATCTAAGTCTCACTCTAAAGACTATAAAGGCTTAGTGAATTAGAGATGATTTATTTATTCAGGAAAAAAGATCCCCAATTTCTATGAAAATCGGGGATCTCAAGATTTCTATATGCAACTAACTTTGAGCATTACTACCCAATACCGTTAATCGGTGGGTGGAAGTAAAAGGCAAATCCCAGTACAGTATAAGCAGCTAATAGTAATGTCCCCTCCAACCAATTAGATTTGCCATCAGAACTAATACTATTAGCAATTAGCACAGATACAACTACAGCCACCAATTCAAATGGTTGAAAATCTAAGTCCATTGGCTTGCCTAGTATCCATCCAGCAATTACTAATACAGGGGCGACAAATAAGGCAATTTGCATACTAGAACCCACAGCCACTGATACAGAAAGATCCATTTTATCTTTCATCGCCACGGTAACTGCTGTAGCGTGTTCCGCCGCGTTACCAACAATGGGAACTAATATTACCCCTGTAAACAACGCTGTTAAACCCAGTTGGGAAGTAGCTACCTCTAAAGAATCAACTAATAACTCTGACTCTAACGCCACCAATAGAGTACAAACTAACAGCACCCCAGACCACAACAACAGATTTGGTTGAGAATGGTTTTCTGCTTCTTCTGTTTCTGCCACACCTACATCATATAAATAGGCGTGGGTTTTCATCGAAAATAGCAGCGTCAAGCCATAAACCAAAATCAACACCACAGCCACAGCCAAAGATAGGTGCTGTAATACCGGTTCGCCAATACCTTTAGCGGTGTAATTCATCGCTGTGGGTAATAACATCGCAATCACCGCTAAATTCATAGAGGAAGCATTAACCCGCGCCACGATGGGTTGAAATGTTTGTTCTTTATGGCGTAGTCCCCCTAGAAGCATAGAAAAACCCATTACCAGCAGCAAATTACTGATAATTGAACCAGTAATACTAGCTTTGACAACATTAACAAAGCCAGCATTCAAAGCCACTAGGGCAATAATTAATTCGGTAGCGTTACCGAAGGTAGCGTTTAATAGTCCTCCCAGGTTTGGCCCAACAACCACAGCAATTTCTTCTGTAGCTTCACCCATCCAAGCAGCTAGAGGTAGAATTGCCAAACCTGCGGTGACAAATACTGTTAATTCTCCCCATTCCAGGAAATGTGCCGCCAAGGAAATGGGGATAAACAGTAGGAGACATAGAAAAAGAATGTTTTTACCTGACATTGTTTCCGTTTAGTTGAGCTATACAAGTAACTGTCAGCCTTCAGGATACCCTGAAGTATCTTCAGACTCACGCACTGCAAAAATCAATCATGCTATGTTTTTTGCAAAATAGGTTGTTTTAGATGCTGATTTATCTTTACCTGGATGGTAAATAGATTCAGAAGTGTCAACTTCAGGGACTTCCAGACAAAACAATATCAGCAACTTATGGTGCATCAGTCTCAGAAAATCTAGCTCTACCAAGGAATTACTCATACTGAAGCATCCTATTAGCTAACATCAACACAATAAATCTGGAAACTTAATGTTGAGATAGATAATTAGCCTCTCATCTTGGGAAATATAGGAACTGGAACACTCTCCTATACATCACGACATAATGAAAACACACAAAAAATGCAGGCTGAAACCTACTTAAATCAGGCCTGCTAGAAAATTTATTTTTGACTAAAGGGTAAGGTAACAGGTAAATACTTGTTACTTTTTAAGTGGATTTATGACTCATGTTTACAAATAGAAATAAATGAAACAATATCAAAGCTATTTGGCTGAATGGCACAGGAGAATTTGTGAAAGCTGATTCAGTTCCACTGGTTGAGAAGCTACGATCTGTATTAGGCAGAATGGAAGTAGCACTTGGTACTATTATTGATGCCATTATCTGGACTGATGAAAATGGCAAAGTCAATTGGTCAAATGCTACTTTTGATCATCTAGTTAATAAACATCGATTACAAGTTTTTGGTGCTGATTTAATTGATTTGCTGCCTCTTAGTAAAAACGGTGAAGTTGTCCCAGAACATCTACACCCAGTTTTTCGTGCCTTAAAACATCAGTTAAATGCTACGGATATTTATGAATTTAAAAGATTAGAAAAAAACTTAATTTTAGAAGTCTCTTGGGCTTATGTACAGATTAAAAATACTGATTCTAGTGCAATTTTAGTTATACGAGATGTGACTGCTAGACAAACAGCAGAAGCAGAACTTCAGCGACATCGGGAACAATTACGGGAATTAGTCGAAGAACAAACGGCGGAATTAGTAGCGGCTAATGAAAAGCTCAAAAAAGCTCAAGTTCAGTTAGTGCAAACTGAAAAAATGTCTAGTTTGGGACAACTTGTGGCGGGAATTGCCCACGAAATTAATAATCCGGTAAATTTCATTTATGCCAACTTAAGTTATATTCAAAGATATACTCAAGATATTCTGCACGTTTTAAAACTCTACCAAAATTATGTAGTCGAAACTCCAAACAATATTGTACAACAAATGCAAGAGGTGGATTTAGAATTTATTATTGAAGATTTACCTAAAACTGTCTCTTCATTAGAAATAGGTGCAGAACGCATCCGACAAATTGTTTTATCCTTACGGACATTTTCTCGCCTAGATGAAGCTGAATTAAAGAAAGTCAATATTCATGAAGGTATTGATAGCACATTAGTCATTTTGGGACACCGTTTAACAACTGATGGCGATGTAGCAAATATTGAAGTCATTAAGGAATATGGGGATTTACCATTAGTATGCTGCTATGCGGGGCTAATTAATCAAGTATTTATGAATATTCTGGGCAATGCGATTGATGCGGTAGAAGAATGTAGTAGATACCATAGCGATCGCTCTTTGAATCAAGATTGCAAATATCAGGGTATAATCACCATCTCTACCGCATCTATTACCCCAGACTGGATTACTATCCGCATTGCAGATAATGGACTGGGTATACCAGAGCATATTCAACACCAATTATTTGATCCATTTTTTACCACTAAACCAGTTGGTAAAGGTACAGGATTAGGTTTATCAATTAGTTACCAAATCATTGTCGAACAGCATCACGGCAAAATTTGGTGTAATTCTGAACTAGGTAAAGGTGCAGAATTTGTCATCGAAATTCCCTTGATTGGCCTATTAGATAATAGGGAGTAGGGCATTGGGACTAATACCAATTTTGGATTTTGCGGAAAGTTCTGTAGGCGGGTTTCCCGTCGTAGGAACGCCACTTGCTACAAGCAGGGAAACCCGTCCAACGCAGTGGCTCAACTTTTCAAGACGGATTTTGGATTAAAAGGCTAAATTTATGGAATATTCCAAAATCTCGAAACAATACTACCTATCTCAATATAATCAATTTAAGATCCTATTCCCTATTCCCTGTTCCCCGTTCCCGAATGACTAACCACTTAAAACTAATATATTTCTTGTTGCATTTGTTAACACAGTTTGCAGGGATTTATTGCAGTTTGTAACTGTTTTTGACCATCGCTCGGAATATTCCTTTAGACTGAATTCCAATGACCGAAGATGGGAATAAACATCAATGCACGCAAGCAATTTATTGTGTCACGAATTCGTAGTTGCTGTATCTTTTGTGGCTTGTATCCTTGGCTTGGGTTTACTGTGGAACTGCCCAGATACAAAAAATGATGACCAGGAAGAAACAGAAATAATTCTATTTAGAATGAGTTTTACATATTGGCTTGTTTATTGTGTGGCGTTTGGCCTAGAAAAAATGGTTTTTCACAATTATGAGCCTCTAATCATGACTTTGAAAATAACAACAGCATTGTCATATTTTTTAACTTTTTCGTGTATTTTGAGTTTGCCGCTACATAAATTTGCAGTACATCGAGTTGAAGAATAGCGAGAGGTCAATCTTTATTGTTTCATGGCGATCGCAATTATTTCTTCGAGTTTATCCTGCGCCAGAATCGTCAGGATAAACACCTCCTGCACGGTCTTACCATGCCTAGCAATAATTTTGTAACCACCCCGAATAGGTACAGACACACGCAATTGCATTTTGGGTGCATGACCTTTGACTCTACCAATTACCCCTGGTGTAATGGTTTGAATCCCATCTTCTTGACAAAGTCTTTCTAAAATCGGGATCAAACCAGGAAGATGCGTAGAATGATTCCAGACTAATCTGGCATCTTTACGAGTATTAGTTTTTGATGTGTCTGCACTGGATTTAGCCATGACCTAAGCTGCCTCTAGTGGGGCCATTGTTAACCCAGCCCGACGCAGCTGTTGATGATACAATTCTGCTGGCTCTTGAGGGCCTACCCAAACAATCGCTTGCCCTTCATAATGCACTTGATTGGTTAAATCCCAAGCCAAATCGCTGGTCATACCTGGAATATACTTTATCAAACACTCAGCTACGTGTTGAAAAGTATTAAAGTCATCATTTAAGACAATTACCTTATAATTAGGGTAAGTCTTACGGACAGTCTGACTAGTCTTTTCGGGAGTGACAGTTGGTGCTGTACCCATAGCAAAAACAACTGCTGAACGTGTTGTAACCATAAGAGCAGTTAACCAACAGAATTCTACAAAACTACATTACAACTAATTAGTTTAACTGATTCGGGCGGGAAGTTCCCCTCTGAACCTGTTCACGAAGTGTTCCCGTTCGCGGTAGCGTTGCGTAGCAAAGGGTAAGGTCAGTGGCGGGATGAAGTCCACTCTCAAGAGTCAACACCCCAAAGAATTGTCATTCGGGTTACATAAGGATTAACAAGGATTAGCTGAAGTATCCTCTAATGAAACTTACGTTCTGATTCTGGGATAGGAACATCGTTAATACTAGCTTCCCGTCGTTGCATCAGTCCGTTTTCTGCAAACTCCCACTGTTCATTACCATAGGCACGATACCATTGACCAGAATCGGTATGATATTCGTACTCAAATTTGACGGAAATTCGGTTGTCGGTAAAACTCCAAAGTTCTTTTTTAAGTCGGTAGTCTAATTCAGTATTCCATTTGCGCGTGAGGAATTCTCGGATTTTGTCTCTTCCGGTAAAGAATTCTGACCGATTTCGCCAAACTGAATCTTCTGTGTATGCTAAGGCGACTTGTTCGGGATTGCGTGTGTTCCAAGCATCTTCCGCCGCCTGGACTTTAGCCAAAGCGGTTTCCTTGGTAAATGGAGGTAAAGGAGGTCTGAGAATATTAGACATGATTGGTATTTCCTACAATCAGTGTGATCAGTTATGCTTGGCAGAATGCTCTCAGCCATCGCTCATTGCTTTACCTAATTTCTGTTCCAACTCTTGAATCCGAGCCTGAAGAGGTGCGATTATGGCTTCCACCTCAGCTACACCATAGCGGATAGGAATATGTTGTGGACAGTTTTCACTGATTGCTTCAATGTGAAAGAGAATCACACGTTCAATTTTTGCTGGGTAATTGGGGACATGAACCTGCTCAATTAAAGCCGAATCTCCTTCAATATATTCAGCTTTTCCCCACACCTTGATCCGTTGGCGATGACGATAATCCATCAAAAACATAAATGCTTTGGCTTCCCCCGACAGATTACCAACGGTGATGTACTGCAAATTTCCAGAAAAGTCAGCAAATCCTAGAGTTTTTTCATCCAGTACCTTGAGAAAACCTGGTGTTCCGCCTCGAAACTGGATATAAGGATAGCCATTAGAACTGACTGTTCCCAAATAAAATCCATCTAAACGGGCGATAAATTCGGCAATTTGTGGCGTAATAGTGTCGTTGGCAGGGCCATTGGCAATATAGCGTTCATAAGTTTGCCGTGAACCCCGTTCTGATTGTGCAGCCTGAACTTCAGGA
Source organism: Aliinostoc sp. HNIBRCY26 (assembly GCF_050235535.1). Classification (GTDB taxonomy): domain Bacteria; phylum Cyanobacteriota; class Cyanobacteriia; order Cyanobacteriales; family Nostocaceae; genus Trichormus. Next base: position 3,448,800 of record NZ_CP189852.1, on the reverse strand, counting down.
GTAAAGGCAATTTCTCCAAATTTGCGTGGCATAGATTTTTGTACCGTTCGTTCGGTCTATTGAGACTCTATCGAACGTTCGGTACAATGTCAACACATACAAGCAATAATGTTTCAACTATCAAGCAAATGCCCAAACAGACTTATATTCCCTATCTCTTACAACTGTTTCGGCAGTATGGCTACGACGGTGCAACTTTGTCCAAAATTGCGGAAGCGACTGGACTGGGTAAGGCTAGTCTGTATCATCACTTTCCTGGTGGTAAGGATGAGATGGTCGAGACGGTGTTGGATTATTTGGAACAGTGGTTAGGAGAAAATATTTTGCAAGCGTTGCGTTCTGATGGCAATGCGGAAACAAAATTGGGGCGGATGTGCGATCGCCTCAACGAACTCTATCAACAGGGAGAACAACCTTGTCTGTTTGCGATTTTGCTGCTGGGTTCAGCCCGTGATATCTTTCACACTAAAGTAGAAAGATTATTTCGCACTTGGATAGATGCGATCGCTAGTGCACTAATAGCAGACGGGATGGAGGAAGAACAGGCTAAACATCGGGGGGAAGATGTGGCGATCGCCATTCAAGGTTCACTAATTCTCTCCCAAGGATTGCACAATCCATCACCTTTTCAGCGTGTGATCCAACAACTACCCAGGAGCATTTGTCACAATTCGCAATAATTACTGATGTAAAAATATATACTAGTAAAATAATCTGAAAATAGATAATTTATTGTCTATGAATGGTGTGTGTTCCTATGAAATTGAATCATTTATTCAGATTAGCAGCCATTACTGTTTTAACAGCATTTAGCTTTGTGTCTACAATCAATACAGCCTTAGCTGACTATTTAAGTAGTGAAGGGATGGGAGGTAAATATCGTTATGAACTATGGCAGAGTGATAATAATACTTATTATTTAAAAATTTGGTTACAAGATGCGTCATCAGGTAGTAGATCATACACAACTACTAGTCAATTTTCCTCAAGTAGAGACGCATTAATTTATTTTGATTGCAATTACGCTCAAAGAGATTTACCAGAATGTTCTTGAACCAGTAAAAATAGTGAGATGAGAATCACCGAATTATCGAAAAATTCGGTGATTTTTTGCGGACTATTTCCTGTTCCTGCCTATAATACAATACGGTTCAGTTAAGGTGGTGAGAGTTGATTGTTCCATTTTTGCTCTACCTATTAGACAATGAGCAAGATTTGGGGGAGAATCCCCCAAGCCCCCGATTGGGGGACGGTTGCGTCCCCCAAACCCCCTCCAAAATCATTTTTTCGTTTTTTGTTGAGTGATCATTTGCTGGTTTTGTTGAAATTTATTTTTCTTATCTGAACCGTATTGGCCTACAGTACCAATTCTCAAAAATTAAGCAACAGATGCAAACCTTGAAACTCATACCAATTCACTAAAATTCTGATACAGATCCAAACCCAAAAACCCTTGTCAAGTCAGGATTTATCAATTGCGAATTGCGAATTGCGAATTGTGAATTGGTATCAGATACTATTTGGCTTTCTTAATTGCGTAAAGCCTGCGACATAGCTGCGCCTAGAGCGTAGCAGGACGTACCTCTCCAGGGAAGCAAGCTACGCGCAGCGTCTCGGAGAGAAGTCCATTGCGTTAGCGAAGCGGGACGAAGTCCATTGCGAATTGCGTTAGCGGAGCGGGGCGTTAGCCCATTGCGAATTGGTGTAACTACCGCCAATCTTCCCAATTTTGATTAAAAATAGAGGTATCAGGAAAAGCAGTCGGGTTGCCATTCTTTTCTAATAGACGTTTGAGGGCTTGCAGTTGCGGTTCTGCCTTGGGTAAATCATCTACTAATTCGTAAGGTGCGACGTTATTTTTGAGGGCGAAAGCGGTGACAGTTCCCGCCGCCGCACCAGCAGACCATTCAAAGGAGTGAACCCGATAAGCCGCCGCCGCAATGTGACTAGTAGCAATACTTTTACCACCGACAATTAAATTGTCTACTTTTTGAGGAATCATTGCTCTCAGTGCAATTTGGAAGGGATAAGCCTGTCCGCCGCCGCGTCTTTCCCCAGCTCGTTCTGTGTTACCTGGGGCTTCTGGGGGACTTTTTGTCATGCAAGGATGAAAGTCAATGGCGTAGTGACCAATACCCACCGCATCAGGGAAAATAGTAGAACGAGTCCGCCGCATCACTTGATCTGGTTTAATTTGACCAGAAATTACTGATGTTGCTTCCAAACCAGCCAAAGCGGCTTTGAGTTGGCGATACATACTCGCTGGCAGGGTTTTGCGGTAATATTCATCGTTGTAGTTGCGGCGAGAAATATCAATCTCCCAAATTGTAAAACCTCCTGGCTGCCCCCAACTGGGACGGCCAATAATGCGCCTTCCCTCGCGCATATAAGGATATTTCGATAAGCCATGTACTGTCCCCATTGGGGAATCTAAACCAGATAAAAAGCGGTTATTGGTTTGTTGCTTTTTCACGCCCTTTCCTAATTGGGAATCGGTTGTGCCGGCGACTAGCCAATAATAGTAAGATAAAGCGTGTTCTTCGGCTTTGCGGAAAGTCTCTGTTCTGAGTCCACCCATCCAACCGCCGGGTTTTAATTGTCCTGTGGCTTGTAACTGTTGACGAGTGTAGACTAAATTATCCTTAGCAGTTCCAGGACGGTAGTCATTACCCCAAGTCCAGTTTTGCATGGATATATCTCCTGGGGTGGGAGCAGTAAAATTAACGCCTCTAAAACTGGTTGGTTGTCCTTGGTTGGGACTCCAGATGCGACGATAGGTAAATACTAGGTCAAAACTGGCTAACCGTTCCAACTCATAGCTAAAGTAAGGAGAGTATTGCAGATAAAAAGGCGGCATTTTTTGCGGTTGAGGTTCCTTTGTCGCCTCCATTGCAAAGGTGTAGGTAAAGCCTTGGGTGCAGTAGGGGTCGTTACTGCTGCTAGAAGATGAAGGTTCTAAGAAGGAACGTCCATCTATACCTAAGCGGTAGGGGACATCCGCCAAAGCAATAATTTCTCCGGTTTCGCTAGCGTCTACCACATACCAGGGAATCTTACTTTTACTTTGTTTGGGAACGAAGCGAATAATAGTTTTAGTAAAGCGAGACGAATTGTTATAGCGATACGCGTCTTCTATGGTTTGTGATAGGGGAAAAGTGTTGAGGGGTGGCGCGCCTTTAGCTGGCTGATGTTGAATAGCGATCGCGCCAGTAATTAACTGTCCACCTGTACTAGTATTATTCTTAGAGATCGTCAGTTCTTTAATTACCGTATTCGGAAACCATTCCAACTTCCCTTTACCCCGTTTTTCCGCATCCTTGAGCATCTGCGCCAGAATGGTATGTGCATCACGTGGGAGAAAACAGGAATCACTCACCCAACAGTCTCCAGGGTTGAGTTTACCGTATTTTTTTTGGATGCGATCGCGTAATTCTAAATAACCACGAGAATAGAACTGACGACTGCGTTGAGTAGGTCGTTCATCTAATGCAGATGTTCCCTGTGAAGAAATTTGTCCTCCCAACCAGTCGGTGATTTCCGTTAAGCAAACCCTTTTTCCAGCCAACAAACCCTCATAAGCCGTAGCTACACCAGAAAGTCCACCACCTACTACTAAAATCTCACAATTAATAGCCTTATCTGGGTTTCTCGGTGGGGCGGCGATGATAGCGGAATGTGGTAAGAGGTAGCCAGAGATTAAGGTTAGACTCATCATTGAGGCTACTTTTTGTCTACGCTTCATGGTTTGAGAACTATTACTATTTCTACTAGTCAGCCAACTTGTAGACGTTACCATTCCCGGAATGTTCATGGCAAGGATTGAGGACTGGTAAAGGTAACAGGTAAAAGGTAAAAGTAAAAGGACAGAAAAAGATGCTTTTGCCTTTTCAGGGGTTTGTGACGAGAAAAATTGATGAGAACTGATTGACTTAAATTATTTTTGATAGATTATATTTTTAAACTTACCTGAAAATAAGCGGCTTATTCTACCCTATTCCCTATTCCCCATTCCCTTGTTATGAGTCTTTTTTGTTTAGTTCACGGTGCATTCCAAGGTAGTTGGTGTTGGGATTTACTCATTCCCCACTTAGAAGCACAGGGTCACAAAACAGTAGCAATGGATTTACCAATTGAAAATGCCTCTGCTACTTTGTCTCAATTTGCAGATACAGTAATTCAAGCACTGCCAAAAACTGATGATGATATTGTCCTAGTTGGTCACTCAATGGCTGGGACTATAATTCCTTTGGTTGCAGAAGCGGTGCAAGTGCGTCAACTAGTGTTTGTGGCTACGCTGATTCCGTCTCCTGGTGTCAGTACAATAGACCAATTTGCTCATAATTTTGATGCTGATACGCTCAAATCCTTAAATTACCAACCAAAAGACCCTAGTCAACTAGAACAATTTCATTCTGAACCGAATATGTATGAACCTGCTTCGTTAGGTAGAGATTTTACTGACGAAGCAGTATTAATGGATTTGTTCTTGCATGATTGTCAACCGGATGTAGCACAGTGGGCAATCTCTAAAAGTCGTTCGCAACAATCTATGGCTTATATTTATGAAACGAATCCTCTCAAAGCTTTGCCTTCGGTTGAGCGTAAATATATTGTCTGTACCAAAGATAGAATACTATATCCGGTATGGTCGCGCTACGCTGCACGCCAGCGTTTAGGGGTTGATGCTATTGAGCTAGATTCTGGACATTGTCCACACTTATCTTGTCCTGAGCTTTTGGCTTCAATATTAACTGGAGAAAGGAACTAGGGAACAGGAAACAGAAAGACAATGTTAAGCTGTTACACCCATAAGTTGCATAGTCCTAAACTAAAACTGCGATCGCTGACAATCCTACCAGCATCACCCCACCAACGTGAATCACTCATTTCTGTTATAGATTAGGAGATAAGCACGCCGCAAAATACTGACAACACATCAGGATGGTTGTGATGAAGAGCCAGAACCAATTGATATTATCCTTAGTTGTGAAAAGCGTCCTAGTCTTTTCTCCTTTGCTGTTGTCTGCTGAAATCAGCAACGGACAATCTACACCATCCGTCTATTCTCAGCAGAGTCTAACCCTAAATCAAACATTAGCCCAAGTCCCGACACAAAAGCGGGTGTTAGAGTCTGAACTGAGTCGGACAACTATCTTGCTGAATATTTGTTTAGTGATTTTGAGTTTATTTCCAGTAGCAATTATTGCTTTATTCTGGCTACTGCGACGGGTAGCTATCCGTGAAATTGTGGATAGGGCTATGTCTCATTTACAAGGTGTGGAAAAACTGGAAGGACAATTAACTTTAGTCAAGCAAGATGCAGAAAATCTTATCCAAGAAGCTAAAGGAATTACCCGCGCTTTAGAAAGAGAAGCTGAGAACCTACAGCAAAAAATTAAAACAGAGCAAGATAATTTATCTTTTGTAACATCAGAAATATTACAAGCTAAGGTTGATAACTTAGCTAAAATTGCCGCAGAAGTCGCAACTTTTAAAGAAAAAATTGAGCATTTATTATCTGAATCCGTAAGTCAATTAACTCAGTTAGAGTTAGAAGCCCAACAACGGAAAAATATAACACTAGCAAATATAGAAAATAATGAAACAGAGTTTGTTAATTACTTGACTGAGTTAAAACAAAATACATCTAATCAGCAAGACATCATCATAAATGGCTTAGAAACATCTAAGTTAGAGTTTAATACTCAGTTAGGAAATTTATATACCGATACTCAGGCACAGCAAACTAATTTCATTACTATTTTAAATAATTTACAGTCAGAATTTGGTGTACAGCTAGCTGCATTACAAGCAGATGTACAGCAACACAAAGATATCAAATTAGAAAATCTCCAAGCAATAGTTAGTGAATTTCAAACTCAAGTATTAGGATTAACAGCAGATACCCAAAAACACAAAGATAGTTTGTGGGATAATTTAAATAACATACAAGTGGAATTTACACAACAGTTGGCTAATTCTCAGTCAGAAGTTAATGGTAGAAAAGAGCAAGTTTTACAAAATATTCAAGAGTTAGAGAATTTATTAAAAGAACAAATATCAGCATCACAGTCACAAATTCAGCAGGAATTAATAAAACTCCAATCAGAGTTTGTATCTAAGTTAGCTGAACTGCAAACAGATGCTCAAAACCGCCAAGGTCAAATTCTCGAAGATTTAGAAAAATCAGGTTCGGAGTTTGTTTCACAGTTTTCTGAGTTGCAATTTAATGCTCAACAGCAGAAATTATTGATTTTAGAAAAACTCGAAAAACTGGAGACAGAATTTGTAGCGCAATTGTCTGAATTACAATTAGATGCTCAACAGCGTAAAAATGTAATTTTACAAGAATTAGCTGAAGCTAAACCCGCAGTCATTAACATACAAGAACCTTCACCTGAACCTCAACCGCCACGGGAAAATAATCAACCAAAATTGACATTTGATGATTATATAGCGCAGGGGGATAACTTATTTGCAGAAAAACGATATGAAGAGGCGATCGCAGCTTACGAGCAAGCGGTGAAACTCAACCCTGATGATGCTATACTCTGGTTTAAATGTGGGCTGACCTTCGCTAGATTACGACGCTATAAACAAGCGATCGCTTCCTACAACCGCGCCATTAAAATTCAACCAGATTACCATCAAGCAATGTGCGATCGCGGCGTGGCTTTCGGTTATTTACAGCGACATCAAGAAGCCTTTAAATCATTTAATCAAGCCACACAAATCAAACCAGAAGATGCTACAGCTTGGCTAAATCGTGGTTTAGCATTAATTGAGTTAGAACAATATGAAGACGCAATCAAATCTTTTGACGAAGCGTTAAAATTTCAACCTGAATCTCCTAAAATTTGGGATAAACGCGGTTATACTCTCGTCAGATTAGGTAAGGATGAAGAAGCAATCAATTCTTTTGATAAGGCATTAGCAATTAAACCAGATTATGCCAGTGCTTTCTATAATAAAGCCGCCTGTTATGCACTACAAAGACAAGCAAATTTAGCTATAGAAAATTTGCAACAAGCAATTAATCTCAATCCCAGATATCAAGAAGATGCTGCCAATGATATCGATTTTGATGATATCGCAGATAATGAGGAGTTTCAAAAACTTATTAAGGGAATGGGGAATGGGGAATGAGAGACAAGGTAGACAAGGTAGACAAGGTAGACAAGGTAGATTTTACTGCCCAATGCCCAATTTCCCATGCCCAATTCCCAATTCCCTGAATTATTTAATCCTTTCCACGTCTTCTACTGCTTTAGGAACACCGTCTGTTAGCACTTCATGTCCTGTGGGTGTGACTAACACATCATCTTCAATGCGAATTCCAATACCTATCCATCGTGGATCTGTTTGTGGTTGGTCTTCGGCGAGTTTGGTGTCTGGTACTATATAAATCCCTGGTTCTACTGTCAAAACCTGCCCAGGTTGCAAAATCTGCGGTTTATCTTCGCCATGTTGGTAAACACCCACATCATGGACATCTAAACCAAGCCAGTGGCTGGTACGGTGCATATAGTATGGTTTGTATTTCTCTTCTTCAATTAGTTTATCCACTTCACCCTTGAGAATACCTAATTCCACCAATCCTTCCGTTAAAACACGCACAGCAGCATCATGAACGGAGCTAAAAGTATTACCAGGTTGGACTTTGGCGATCGCTTGTTTTTGGGCTGCTAAAACTATCTCATATAATGCCTTCTGCTCTGGTGTAAATTTACCACCTACCGGAAATGTTCTGGTGATATCAGAGTTGTAATAACCATAAGCACAACCTGCATCAATCAGTAACAGGTCATTTTCTTGCATCTGACGATTATTTTCAATGTAATGTAAGACACAGGCATTCACACCAGAAGCCACAATGGAAGGATAAGCAGGCCCCATCCCACCCCGCAGGCGAAATATGCGTTCTATCTCGGCTTGAATTTCATACTCATAACGCCCAGGTTTAGCGATCGCCATTGCTTGATTATGTGCTTCAATAGCGATCGCAGCTGCTTGACGCATCATTTCTAATTCTGCTTCGCTTTTGATTAATCTCATGCTATGCAGAATTGTACCAGTGTCTTCAATAGCAGTTGGCCCTGTTCCCCGTCGGGGATAAGTCCGCAGCAAATTTTGGTAATGATTGAGGATTTTATCGTTAAAGTGGCGATCGCGTCCCAAATGATAATAAATGCGATCGGCTTTTTCTAAATATTGGGTTAATTTCTCATCTAGTTCGGTGATGGGGTAAGCTTCATCCGCACCATATAGTTCTTTAGCTGCTTCTACACCACAACGATAACCAGTCCAAACTTCTTTTTCTCTCTCCTTGGGTTGCACAAACAACACAAAGCGATGTTCTTGATGATGAGGTGCTAACACTGCTACTGCTTCTGGTTCATTAAAGCCAGTTAAGTAAAAAAAATCACTATCTTGACGGTAATTGTATTCGACATCGTTGTGCATAACTGCCATTGGCGCACTACGGAAAATAGCTGTACCATTACCAATTTTGCTCATTAACTGTTCACGACGCTGCCGATATTCTAATTGCATAGGTGAAATCTATTTGCGATTTATTGTATATTATTACACTTTTAACAACTACGGTTAATAGTTGCTAATTGAAGTTATTCTAACTAATCTTGACTTTACCTTCAGTACCTTTGCCAAAACCCAGGTAGACATTTTACTCATACTCCCACTTTCAAAATAATTTGTTTCTCGAATTCTTGAAGCAGTTTGGGTTTTTGACAATATCACTATCACTTTTTGAGCAATTTATCAAATAAAGATTTTCTGTTTGTCGTAAACAGTTTATTTGAAAAAATAAAGTAACAAGAAAACATTTATCAGGATTGTGTTGATTTCATCAAACATTACTAACATAATAATTTGGCAATTAGAAACTCGATACATTTTTCGTGATTTTTCTGTTATAACAATATACATAATTCATTTATTTTATTTGTAAAGCGTGACATCAAAGAGGAATTTACATGATTTTTGTTCAAATAAAACTCTTCTTTTAATAGAAAAGTCATGTATTGATCAATATGTTCTCAAACGATGATTTTTATAAAATATAAATGTTATTTACAATTAAAAATTTTCTCAAAAAATGTTATTTGGCAACAGAATTATCTCTAGCTCAGGAGTTAAAACTTGAATAGCAAACAGTCATAAAAACATACTATGCCGAGCGAACAAGATAGCGCGTTTGATATATCTTTGGCAAAGTCACAAAGCCTCCTGTCTTCTTCTCAAACTCAGTCGGATTTTAATATTGCATTACCAAGTAGCTCTGCTAGTTATTCTTCCGTAGAGTCAGATTTAGGAAGCATCATATCCCCCACTAACAGTGCTAACCCAAATCCCAATCCTTACCTAACTAGTGCTGCAATTACTCCCGACTTTAACGGTGACGGTAAAGCCGATAGAGTTTGGGTAAATACTCAAACAGGTGAGATTTTAGTCCGTCTCATGGATGGTGCGACAACCTTACAAGAAGCTTCTCTTGGTCAATATGATTTGACCACTTGGAGTTATAAGATTGCTGATTTCAACAACGATAACAAAACAGACTTCTTGTTGCGTAATAACTCCACAGGTGAAAATGCGATCGCACTGATGGATGGGACAAGAGTCTCTAACTTCGTCTATCTAGAAAAAGTTGATGCAGGTTGGACAGCTAGCATTGGCGACTTCAACGGCGATCGCAAAACAGATATCTACTGGCATAATGGCACCAGTGGCCAGAACGCTATTTGGACAATGGATGGCACAACAGTTACCAGTGCTAATGTTCTAGACACAACAGCTGTAGGTTTAACTCCCACTATCGTTGACTTCGACGGTAACGGTAAGAGTGATCTTTTCTGGCGTAACACTACCACAGGCGAAAATAGCGTCTGGTTCATGGATGGTTCTCAATCCACGAAATATGATCTCCAAGCCCAAGATTCATCTTGGTCTTACACCTTGGGAGACTTCAACGGTGACTTTAGAACTGATATCCTCTGGCGCAACACCGCCACCGGCGAGAACAAGATTTGGACAATGAACGGTATCTTCGTCACCGAAGGAACTGTCAACACCCTTGACTCATCCTGGTCAGCCAACATTGGCGACTTCAACGGTGATGGCAAGACAGACATCTTCTGGCACAATCAAACCACAGGCGAAAACACAGCTTGGTTAATGGATGGTACAGCCGTTAGCAGTGAAGCCTTCCTTCCCAGCAATAGTGCAGCCGTTTCTCCATACCTTGGTGATTACAACGGTGATGGTAAGACAGACCTCTACTGGCGTGATCAAACAACCGGTACAGACAAAATTTGGATTATGGACGGTACTAGAGCCACTGAAACCCCCGTCGCTAATCCCTTGACACCAGAATGGTACACCGGCTGATAAACAAGGCAAAGGGTAAAAGTAAAAAGTAAAAAGGTAAAAGGTAAAAGATTCTTTGCCCTTCGGGTTCCCCACTTGCTTTAAGCCGGGAAACTATGCACGGTAGTTGCTCATGGGGGAAACCCCCAAGACCGCACTGCCGACGCTCCTACGTCGCTAACGCTACGCTAACACCAACGCAGTGGCTCACCTTTTGCCTTTTGCCTTTTACCTTATTATTTCTCCCCATTTTCCCGACAGTGAGGTTAAAATCACTAGACAAGGTTTAAATCTACAGTGGAATTATGAAGACTGCTGAAAAGCTAGCTGCTGGTTGGCTCATCACACTTGGATTCACGTTTTTAATCTCCTCTGTCTCTGCGGTAGTGGAAAGGAATTCCATGTTCAAACCCATTTCCCCAGGCGAAAATGAGGAGTTGGTGCGTGAATATTTCAATAGAGAAAGAGCATCTTTATTAAACGCCACTGCCACACAAGGTTTAATTTTTGGTTTACCCACCGTGATTTTAGGTTCATGGCTAGCTTGGGGACTATATCAGGAAAGTAGAAACGAGAGAAAAGTCCTTCAACAACAAGTGAGCGATCGCCTACAATCTACTTTTTATAACATGATTCAACAAAATGATGGACGCATCACCGTTTTAGGCTTCGCGATGCAGTCACAACTCCCTGCAACGACAGCGAGAAAATTTTTAGACGAAAAAGCTCAAGAATTCAACGCGAATTTTAAAGTCAGCGAAGAAGGCTCAGTATCATATTATTTTGATATCTAGATAGGAAACAGGGAACAGGGAACAGAGAGAAGTCTGAGCGGAGGAAACCTCCGCTCAGAACTTCGGAGGAACAGGGAACAGGGAATAGGGACTAAAACTAATGACTATTGACTATTGACTAATGACTATTGACTAACAACTAATGACTAATTCCTTTCAAAGCAACTTGACACAGATTTTTGTGTGTATAGCTGCCATTTTTGGTGGTTTGTCAGTGGCTGCTGGTGCTTTCGCTTCCCATGCGCTGAGAGAAAAAGTTAGCGAGCGATCGCTAGAAATTTTTGATGTGGGTGCGCGTTATCAAATGTATCATGCTCTGGCTTTGTTGCTAGTAGCAGTCCTCATCAGTCGGACATCATCACCACCAACTACTTTGATAGCTAGCGGTTGGCTGTTGATTCTTGGTACAGTTATTTTTTCTGGTAGCTTGTACGCTTTGAGCCTGACTGGAATTAAAATCTTCGGTGCAATTACACCCTTTGGCGGAGTCGCCTTTATCTTAGCCTGGGGTGCTTTAGCGATCGCCGCCTGGAAGCTACGTTTTATCTAGATGAAATATAGCAACGCTAGCGCGCAGCGTGCTGCATTGAAAGGGTTTTGATGATTACCCTTTCAATTTTTTTGAGGATTTAATTGCTTAATCTCAAATCTCAAATTCTCTTCCGTATTCTTAACTAAAAATACTTCCGCATTTCTACTAATTCACAAATTTACAATACTTTCAAAACTTAATTCATATCAGACGTTATTTCAAATCTATACTTGGGCAATATAAATATATTGATTTCTGCACATATAGAAATCCAATACCATTCCTAGTTGTTGGGTGTCAACCTCAACAAAGTCAAGGGTTTGGGGTTTAGTTTTATATTGCCTCGATGTCAAACATCAAAGCTAATACTTGTAGTTATGGTGTTATGAAAGTCAGAAAAATATGGAATTTATCAGTAACTTTTATGGTTTTCTACCTCAAAAAACGTGCTTTTTTTTATATTTGCTTGAGTATTGTGAGCCTATTTTTAGTGGTTGCACCTGCTAGATCATCTATGCCAGCAGCCACAACTTATGCTTCTACATACAACGCAAAAGCAATTACATCTGAGAATGGTAATTGGTTAGAACAGGGAAGAAACCTCTACCGTTCAGGACGGTTTACAGAAGCAGCAACAGCATGGCAAGCATCTGTACAGTATTATCATGGTCAAGGCGATCGCCTAAACGAAGCTTTGAGTCTCAGTTATCTTTCACTAGTCCAACAAGAACTCAACCAGTGGGAAGCAGCTCAACAGTCGAGTCAGCAAAGCCTGAAAATTTTGCAGACGATTCCTGCTGATGCCATTGTTTGGGCGCAGGTTCTCAATACTCAAGCCAATTTACAGTTACGCACAGGCAAAGCAGAAACAGCCTTAACCAGTTGGCAGCAAGCACAAAAATATTATGAACAAGCAGGCGATCAAATAGGCAGTTTAGGTACTCAAATCAACCAGGCACAAGCTTTACAAAGTTTGGGATTTTATCGCCGATCGCAACAACAACTAGAGGCTTTAACCCAAAAGCTAGCAGCCATGCCAGATTCAGAAATTAAAGTCAGTGGATTGCGATCGCTGGGTTTAGCTCTACACGCCATTGGTGATCAAAAAAGCCAAATTGTTTTAGAGCAGAGTTTAGCCACAGCTCAAAAAACTGGGGCTAAAACCGAACTAAGTTCTATCCTCTCCAGTTTAGGTAAAGTCGCTTCAGACTTCCAAGACCCAGAATCCGCACTCAATTACTTTGAAGATGCACAAGCTGCCGCTACCAATCCGAATGAGGCTCTACAAGCGAATTTAGCTCGGTTCAAATTGTTGGTAGATTACGACAAACTAGATTATGCCATCCCTGTGGCTCCGCAACTATACCAACAGTTGTCAGAATTACCACCTAGTCACAGTTCCTTGTATGCAGCAATTAATTTTGTTGCCACTTTAAATCGACTAGAAAACTCCGAGCAAGTTTTACCTCGTCAAGATGCCGCTAAACTCATGGCTGCGACAGTAAAATCTGCCCAAAAACTAGAGGATGCTCCCGCACAAGCTTACGCCTTGTATCAGTGGGGACAACTCTACAGTCGTACCAAACAATGGTCAGAGGCTCAGACCCTAGCTCAACAATCCCTGCATATTGCCAGACAAATCGCCGCCGACGATATCATTGCTCAATCAGCATGGCAGGTAGGACAGTTGTATCAGCAACAAGGCGATCGCCCAGCCGCAATTGCCGCCTATACTGAAGCTGTGAAGTCATTAAAAGCACTGCGCGGCGATATGGCGGCAGTAAATCCCGATGTGCAGTTTTCTTTCCGTGAAAGTGTCGAACCAGTCTATCGGGAACTAGTGGGTTTACTACTAGATGAACAACCCAACCAAAAAGAATTAACACAAGCGAGAGAATTAATTGAATCACTGCAAATCGCCGAACTAGATAACTTTTTCCGCGAAGCTTGTTTAGATAAAGCCCAGCAAATTGACCAAGTTGACCCCACCGCCACGGTAATTTATCCCATTATCCTCCCGGATCGCCTAGCGGTGATTCTCTCCCAGGCAGGGCAACCTTTACGTTACTATGCAACTCGCAAATCTCAAGCGGAAATTGAGCAGACACTCGACAATTTCCTCGTCGCCCTCAACCCAGTTTCCAACTCCCAAGACCGGGAGCGTTTATCCCAACAAATATATGATTGGTTGATTCGCCCTGCACAACAAGCACAGGCTCTGAAAGATACCAAGACATTGGTGTTTGTTTTGGATGGTAAGTTGCGAAACATCCCCATCGCGGCACTATTTGACGGTCAACAATATCTGATCGAAAAATATGCTGTCGCCCTATCACCAGGATTGCAACTTATGGCTGCCCAATCCCTCCAGCAATCTCATATTGATGCCATTGTTGGTGGTATTAGTCAATCACGTCATGGTTTTAGTGCTTTACCTGCGGTGGAATCGGAAGTCAAACACATTTCCAAAACAGTAGCCTCAGCAACTTTACTGAATCAAAAATTTACCAATCAAGCCCTTGCTGATCGTGTCAAATCTAGTGGGGCTAATGTTGTTCACCTAGCTACTCACGGACAATTTAGCTCTCGTTTGGAAGATACTTTCTTACTCACTTGGGATGGAAGAGTCAGTGTGCAGGAATTATCCGAACTCCTGAAAAATCGCAGTGGTAATTCATCAAAAGCGATCGAATTACTGGTATTGAGTGCCTGTGATACCGCAACTGGGGATGATCGCGCCGTTTTAGGACTAGCAGGTTTAGCCATCAAATCCGGTGCGCGCTCAACCATCGCCACTCTTTGGCCAGTCAAAGACAAAGCCGCAGAAATGCTCATGACACGCTTTTATGACTATCTGAATAATTCCCAACTGACAAAAGCCGAAGCCTTACGACAAGCCCAAATCAATTTGATTCGACAAACTGACTTCCGTGAGCCTTTCTTTTGGTCAGCATTTGTACTAGTCGGTAATTGGAGTTAACTTGTGTAATTACACTTAGGCTATTGGGAATATCTTGCAGAAAATTTTACAACATTGCTGCCAAAGTAGTTTATATTGCTAGTAGCCATTGATCGCTTTCAATGTTGGCGCAATAGATTGTTTAAGCTTCTTCCCCACAATCAGATCAATTTCCATATCTCATTTCATCTAGAGAGGCTGATAATCATGAAATTTCGAGGTTTAGCTAGTGCCTTGAGCGTCATCGCTTTGCTAGCTAGTGGTACATGGAGCAGTGTCTATGCTGTGACCTTCACACCACCAAGCACTAATAATGCTCCCAGACAATCTACAGGGGGGGCTTCTCGTGGTAACTTCTTTAACCCTGTACCGGGGAAGGGCGCGCCCAAACAAACAACAGGCGGTGCTTCCAGAGGCAATCTATTCACACCTGTAGCTAGTAAAGGTGCGCCTAGACAAACAACAGGCGGTGCTTCTAGAGGTAATCTATTCACACCTGTGGACGGAAAAGGCACACCCAGACAAACAACAGGCGGTGCTTCCAGAGGCAATCTGTTCACACCTGTAGCTGGTAAAGGCACACCCAGACAAGCAACAGGCGGTGCTTCTAGAGGTGAGCTATTTACACCTGTGGATGGGAAAGGCACACCCAGACAAGCAAGTGGGGGAGCATCACGCGTTGGTACTTACTACTTAAATCCCTCAACCGTGAGTTCAACAGGCCCTGCCGCCTTAATTGCACTCCTACCCCAAAACTTCTACGGTACAACAGTATCAGAGCGTCCCACAATTCTGGTTCATATCCCTGCTTCTGATGCTAAGGAAGCTGTGTTTAGCCTGAAAGATGAACAAGGTAATACACAGTATCAAACGACTATTTCCATTGATGGAAAATCTGGAATAGTGGGAATTAAATTACCCGCAGAAGCACCAACTTTAGCTGTTGGGAAAAACTACCAATGGTTCTTGGCTGTCAAAGTTGATGGGCAACTCAGCCCCAGCACACCTTATGTTGATGGTTGGATTCAGCGTATCCAACCTAGTGCTGAATTAGCCACAGCGATGCAGGAAAAAGATCCTCTGAAACGGGCAGCAGCATTTGGAAAACATGGTGTTTGGTATGACTGTGTCAATACACTCGCCGGATTGTACAGCCAGCAAAATACCAATGTGGCTCTGACTAAGCAATGGGAAGAATTGCTCTCTTCCGTGAGCTTAAAAGAGATTGTGAAAGCTCCTGTTTTAGTAGCTGCTAACTAAATTGCTCCAGCAATTAGACCTCAATGTTGGTGGAGTCTGATTCCACCAACATTTATCAATATCTATAACAACTGTGTAGTGCAAATATGTCGCACAGATTCTATAACTTCATTCGACGGACTCGTAGTGTTTTGATTATTACCCCCACGGTTGCTCTAGCTGTGATTGTTGGACAATCCTGGGGATTTTTTAATTTCCTGGAATGGAAAATGCGTGATCAGTGGATGCGTCAGCAATCATCTGGTGAAATTGCCCAGGAAATTGTAGTTGTCACTATTGATGAACAAGATATCCAATCAGTTGGTAAATGGCCGATTCCCGATCATTCTCTAGCAGAATTAATTTCCAAAATCCGAGCGCAACAACCCCGCGCCATCGGATTAGATTTATATCGGGATTTACCAGAAGGTAGTGGTCATGCACAACTTGTGGAGGTTTTTCGCACAACTCCCAACTTGATTGGTGTAGAGAAAATTACTGGTGAACGTGTCAATCCGCCGCCAGAACTGAAAAAAAATAACCAAGTAGGAATAGCTGATTTAGTTTTGGATGGCGATCGCTTTGTGCGTCGCGCCTTGTTGACGGCGGTTGATGCCCAAGACGATCACAAAATTAAACCAGGACTAGCGACTGTAGTGGCTCTTAAGTATCTGGAAAAGGAAAACATCTCCTTGGAAGCCGTTGACGCAAAACGGCAGATATTCCGACTAGGTAAACAAATTTATCAACCACTAGCAAATCAAGTGGCAGGTTATGCCGATGATGATTTAGGAGGCTATCAAATTCTCCTCAACTGGCATGGTTCAGAGGCGGCATTTCACACCGTCACCATGCGCGATGTGTTAGCAGGCAAAGTTGCGCCTAATTTGATGCGCGATCGCATGGTATTTATTGGTTCATCGGCTTCCAGTACCAATGACTTTTTTAGCACTCCCTTTAGTTCTTCTTTGATTTCAGCGCAAAAACCTACACCTGGGGTAGTAATTCATGCCAATATTGCGCTGCAATTAGTGCGCGGTGCCAGAACAGGACACGCCAATCTAGTGGGAATTTCTGGGATAGCTACGTCATCCTGGATTATTTTGTGGTCTTTAATTGGTTCTGGTGGTAGTTGGTGGTTAGCTAGTGCGCCTACTAAACGACGGATTCCCGGAGGTAAAATCTTTTGGGCAACTGTATGTATGACTGGGGCAGTTTTAGGGGGTAGCTATGGAATGTTTTTACATGGTGTGTTAATACCAATGACACCCACTTTATTTGTATTTATTAGTAGTGTTATTGCCTCAACCAACGCCTATAAACAGCAGCAATTGGAAGCGACAAATCAGCAATTAGAAATTGCCAATAGTCAACTTTTAGATTATTCCAAAACTCTAGAATTAAAAGTCCAAGAACGCACTCGCGAACTCTTAGAAGCCAAGCAAGCTGCTGATGCTGCTAACCAAGCCAAAAGTGAGTTTTTGTCCAATATGAGCCATGAGTTACGCACACCACTGAATGGCATCTTGGGTTTTGCCCAGGTTCTAGAGCGATCGCCCAATTTGACAGAGAAAAACCGAGAAGGTGTCAACATTATCTATCAATGCGGTACACACTTACTGATGTTGATCAATGATATTCTCGACCTGTCTAAAATCGAAGCTCGGAGATTGGATTTAGAGGCGACTAATGTACATTTAGCCAACTTTTTACATAGTGTTACGGAAATTTGCAGCATCCGCGCTCAACAAAAGGGAATTGCGTTTAAAGTTTTGATTAGCGATCGCTTACCAGTGGCAATTCAAACTGACGAAAAACGCCTACGGCAAGTATTAATCAATTTATTAGGCAACGCCATTAAGTTTACAGATAACGGTAGTGTCACCTTCAGGGTAGAGTTACTAGAGACTGGGGACTCGGAGCCAAAAGAGCAAAATACAACTTCCCATCCCCAATCCCCCACGATCAAAATCCGCTTCCAAATTGAAGATACTGGGATCGGCATGGCACCAGACCAATTAGAGAGAATCTTTTTGGCTTTTGAGCAAGTGGGGGATATTAAGCGCAAGTCTGAAGGTACTGGTTTAGGACTGGCAATTAGTCAAAAAATTGCTAACTTAATGGGCAGTCAGATTCAAGTGCAGAGTAATTTGGGTGAGGGTAGCCTATTTTGGTTGGATTTGACCGTACCAGCACCAGATGATCATGATTGGCAACCTATGATCATTTCCCCCGGCAATCAGAAATTTAACAGTGTTGAGGGTAATGCACCACAGATTTTGATTGTCGATGATGATGAACATCACCGCTATATGTTAGCTAGCTTGTTGCAAGATATTGGTTGTCGTGTCTTAGAAGCCAGTGACGGTAAACGTGGACTACACCTAGCCAATGAGCATTGTCCAGATGTGATTTTGCTGGATTTAGCTATGCCTAATATGGATGGCTTTGAACTCATGGTTCATTTACAGGAGAAACCCCAAACCAAGAAGATTCCGATTATTGTTGCTAGTGCGAGTGTATTTGATGATCATCGCCAACGTAGTTTAGAAGCCGGAGCAACGGCATTTTTGCCCAAACCTCTACAAATGAATGAACTCTTTCTCGCTTTGCGATCGCTATTGAAGGCAGAGTTTGTGCAAGTTACACCCACACCAAAACAAGCTGATACTGAGATGGTGTTGCCACCAGAGGATGTGTTGCAACAACTATATCATTTGTCAATGATGGGAGATATACCAGCAATTGAGGGAATCATAGAAGAACTACTCCAACAAGACAGTCGGATGAAAACTTTTGTCAGTGAACTGAAAAAACTGACTGCCAACTTCCAAACCGCAAAAATACGTAATTTCCTTAAATCATTTGTTACTACGGAGTCACGCCAATGATGACTGATCATTTATCACAGACAATGTACATCCTTTTGGTAGATGACAACCCTAATAACCTCAAAGTCCTGTCAGAAGCGATTCAGGGATGTGGTTGGAAAGCACTCATGGCCACCGATGGGGAATCAGCGATCGCACAAGCAGAATATGCTCATCCTGACTTGATTCTCTTAGATGTGATGATGCCTGGTATTGATGGATTTGAAACTTGTCAACGACTCAAAGCTAATTCCATCACTGAAAATATCCCCATTATTTTTATGACTGCTTTATCTGATGCCACAGATAAAGTCAAAGGACTGGAAATTGGAGCAGTAGACTATATTACTAAACCGTTCCAACAAGAAGAGGTAATTGCACGCTTAAAGTTACATTTGAAAATTTCTCATCTCACTAAAACCCTAGAACAACGAGTACAAGAGCGCACATCTGAGTTAAGCCAATCTGTACAACAGTTACAACAAACTCAATTACAACTGATTCAAAGTGAGAAAATGTCCACTTTGGGACAACTGGTGGCGGGTATTGGACATGAGATTAATAATCCGGTGGGTTTTCTTGGGGGTAATCGCACTCATATTGAGCAGTATGTCCAAGACTTGCTGCGTCTAATACAACTCTATGAACAAAAGTTACCTGATCCAGATGCCGACATTGATGAGTTAATTGAGGAAATAGATTTAGAGTATATAGTTGAGGATTTACCGAAATTACTAGCATCAATGGATCAAGGAATCACGCGCTTAAAAGACATCAGTTGTTCTCTGAGGACTTTTGCGCGTTCTGATATATCTTCCAAAGTCGAGTTTCAAATCCACGAAGGCCTAGATAGCACTTTGATGTTGTTGAAACATCGACTCAAAGACCAAGGAAATCGCCCTAAAATTGAAGTAGTAGCAGAATATAGTGACTTACCTCCCATAAGTTGTTACCCTGGGCAACTCAACCAAGTATTTATGAATATTATTGCCAATGCGATCGATGCCTTTGATGAACTACATCAACATCGCTTGGAGCAGAATATAGCTCATGATACAACTAACACAATTACGATTACCACATCGTTTGAGCATGAAGAACAAACAGTGACAGTCTGCATTGCTGATAATGCTTTGGGTATGCCAGTTGAGGTAAAAGAGAGAATTTTTGAGCCTTCTTTTACAACTAAACCTGTAGGTAAGGGAACAGGTTTAGGATTAGCTATCAGCTACCAAATTATCGTGGATAAACACAACGGCAAAATCGACTGTTTGTCCACACCTGGAAAGGGAACGCAGTTTATGATTACCCTGCCAATCTAATACCACGTTAAATTTGAGATTTTGGATTTGGGATTTTGGATTGGTTGAATGGTGAGCTTTTCATAAATCCATCTGTTGTATGCTCTTTTCAAATTGGTACAAGTTTTTATAAAACAAAATATATATGTAAAATCGTGAAACTTTAATAATTATACAACTAGGTACTTCAGGGTTTCTACCAGTTTTTAAATAAATAGGCGGATTGACAGCAGTATCCGCCGATAAAAACAAACAACAACACTATGAACTTATTTATCATCGCATTGATTAGGTATTACTGAAGCCTATTAGTTGCATCAACTGCATTAAATTGATGAAAATATTGCATATTTTGCTGTAAAATGTATTAACGCTTTGAATTAGGTTGTGCTAGAAAGTCGAGCATTTCTTTGGCCACAATTCTGGGTGATTCAATAATAAAACCATGCCCACCACCTTCAATAACTGATAACCTAGCCTGGGGAATCCCTGTGGATAATTGCTGAGAAAATTTTAGGGGGGTGAGAATATCTTGTTTGCCCACTAATATGAGAGTGGGGCAAAGAATATTTTGTAGACGATTGATAGTATCCGCACCAAGAATAGCTCGACTATGGTGATAAATACTGTGAACTGGCGGAGAGAAAGGGTAATGAACAGCCCATTCAATGAGCTGTTCGACCATATCTGGCACTGAGTAAAAATTATCGCTGAAAATCCAGGGTAATACGACTTGTTGATACAGCTTCGTATCTATGCGCTGCAAGAGTTCCCCCCAGGTGCTGATAATCTGATTAAATCGCTCATCTCCCTTAGCCAGAGATGAGAGTAATATTAGACTTTTCACCTTTTGTGGATATAGCAGAGCTAGTTCTTGGGCGATTTGTCCCCCCATCGAATGACCTGCAACGTGTACTTGATCAATGTTCAAATGTTCCAGTAACGCAGCTGCATCATGGGCTAATTGTTGTAAGCCATAAGGATTATCTGGTGCAGAACTCCTTCCTACACCCCGATTATCTATACGAATTATCTGATATTGAGCAGTCAAATCAGGCATGATCACTGACCAGTAAGTATGATCACACAAAAAACCAGAAATTAATAACAAGGGTTCGCCCGTACCTTTGCTGTCGTAAAACAATTCGATCCCGTTTAAACTTACTTTTGGCATAATCAATCCCTGGGGAAAAGTCAAAATTCGATGGTCAAAAGTCAATTATCTCCATACTTGAGTAAACACGAAATTTGTCTCTAAATACAGACCCAATTACATTCAGTAGTGCTGTTAGCGGTAGCGCGGTGTTTAGTCGGTGCGATTAATCTTACTTTTTACTCAGCACTCTCTTGGTAATTGCCACAGACACTGCTAAACTACTGGCTATAGATACAGAATTGTTAGTGTATGTGTTTAAGCAACAATACCCACATAAGGCATAATTTTTTCTCGTAAATATCTTTAACCAAACCCAAAAAAAGACTATTACAGCGTCAATACAGGCATTATTATCGAGAAGTTTGAATTATCTTTTCATTCCTCACAACTTCCTCATAATTTCTGTGTATAACAGCTTTGATGGTGATGGTTAGTAAGTAAAAACTCTATCAACGCCTGACATGAATCAAACTGAATCAAGATATTGGTGTTATTTTTATGAATCACTATTTATTTCATGACGAAGTGACTTTAGCCGAAAAAACCCAAGAACTGGGTAAACAAGCCGTAAAGTTAAAACTGATTCCGGCTTTTGTCATACGTTACTATCCAGACAGTTGGGAATTTTGTATTCCTAACAATGATAATTCCTCTACAGATTGTTTGACAGCACCAGAAGCTTATCTGAAACTCAAAAAACTAGTTGATAGTGCTTTATCTATGGTTTAGAAACAACAAAAATTAGTACAGTTGCAAAAAGGGGGTTTGTCTTCTACTTTCTAACACGTTGTGGGTGTAGGGTACAGGGAAAGATTTTGAATCGAGTTATAAGTGGTAACTATTGAGTCTAGCGATGATATACTTTCACCAATCCCTACCCCCTATCTTCAATGCCTGCTACCTAGATTACATCAGTGACCACAAAACTAGCAGCAGTTAAGGCCACGCGATTGGAGAATACAGCAATTTGCACCTGTGAAGTAGCTTCAGTTCCATCAGCATCAAAGAAAAGTGTGCCTGTAGTTTGATTGTAGATGAAGCGATCGCTCTGAGCTTGCGCCGCAGTTCCCAAACGGAATAAACCTGCATCTAAAGTACCAGCTTGACTTAACCCAAACTCAGCACCAGACAAGCGTACAGTCTCACCTAATTGAAAATCCCGAATAGTATCAAAATCAGTTAAACTTCCCTTTAAATCGAAAATATCTATACCTGCATCACCAACTAAGATATCTCTTCCCGCACCACCAACCAAAATATCATTCCCTCTCTCACCAGAAATATAGTCATCACCACCATTACCCATAAGCAGATTATCGCCACTATTACCACTCAAGCGATTACTCACACCATTACCAGTACCGTTAATATTCGCAGTGCCAACTAAAGTCAAATTCTCAAAGTTCTCACCTAGAGTAAACTCCACTAGTGAGAAAACGATATCTATACCCTGATTAGGATTTTCGATCAGTTGATCCCCAATACTGTCTATTTCATAAATATCGTTTCCGTCTCCACCGACGAGAAGATCATTTCCAATATCACCATTGAGTCGGTCATTTCCATTACCACCAATTAAGTTATCATTACCGCCTTTACCAATTAACCAGTCATTACCATCACCACCCTCTAAGATGTTAATGGCGTTGTTACCGAAAATCCGGTTATCTAGTTGATTACCAGTCCCGTTAATGGGGTTACTACCCAACAAAGTCAAATTTTCTAGATGATTTCCTAATTCCCAGTTAATAAAAGAGTTGACTTGATCTTTACCCTCATTGACATTCTCTTCCACTATGTCGTTAGCACTATCAACAGTGTAAATATCGTCACCTGCACAACCAACTAGACGATCATTACCTGTACCACCATCTAGTATGTCGTTACCATCGCCCCCATTGATAGTATCATTACCATTGCCACCATAAAGTGAATCAAAACCGGTATCAGAACCACCTTTGATGATGTCGTTTCCATCACCACCAAATATGTAATCGTTACCTGTACCACCGTCAAGGTCATCGTTTCCAGCTAGTCCCGTGATGTAATCGTTACCTAAACCACCATCAATCACATCGTCGCCGGCTGTACCTCTAGTGAATTCTAAGTTTGTTGTGTTTTGAGTAGTATCGTTATCAGTAATATTAACAGTAATGCTATCAATGCTAATACCATTATAGTTAGTGTCGGAACTAGTAACTGTGTGTTGAATAGTGACTGCATAATTGTCTTCAATTATGCTATCATCTACGGCGGTGACTGTGACAGTTTGGGCGATGTTCCAGTTTTGGGGTGTAAAAACTAACTGAGTAGCACTGGTAGTCAGTTGTGAACCAGAATTAATAGTGACAGTGACGTTAGCAGTGGGTTGACTGGTGAGGACGAGTGTATAAGTGTCTGTTGCACCACCTTCCGTGACGCTGGTGTTACCATTACTTTGGATGGCAGCCGCAGATATGGGATTGACATCTGCACTTAGGGTTAATATTTGCGTAGCTGTGTTGAAGTTATTGTCCAGGACTTACGCAACTGGCACAGTGCGATCGCTAGCCAGTAGTACATAGGTATTGATTTAGCGAGAATGTGTTTGATTGGTTTGACTCGAATTAGTAACAATAAATAGTGATGTATCTTGTTGTTAAAAATTTTATGAGAAAATTGATAGAAGTACATCAAAAAGTTGGTTAGTGATGAAATTTACTAAACTTAATTATTGTCAATATTTACTTAGCAGTCAAATTAACTATACAATCACTAATCTAGCAGAACATTTGTCAAATATTAGTCATGACAAAATTAATTATTATTTAAGAAATGAAAAATTAACTCCTCGTTTACTTTGGGATAATGTCAAAGATTTAATTGTCACTGACGAGGATGCTTATATTATATTTGATGATACAGTTTTAGATAAAAGATTTTCTGAAGAAATAGAAATAGTACGAAGGCAGTATAGTGGTAATGAACATGGTGTTGTTAGAGGGATAGGAATAGTAAGTTGCATATATGTTAATCCTAAAACTCTCAATTTCTGGGTAATAGATTATCGAATTTTCAATCCAGAAAATGATGGTTTCAGCAAGATTGACCATGTGAAAAATATGCTCCAAGGGCTTGTATATCAAAAGATTCTACCTTTCAATACAGTTTTAATGGATACTTGGTATGCGGTCAATAATTTAATGCTTTATATCGATAGTCTAGATAAAGTTTATTATTGTCCTTTAAAGACTAATCGTTTAGTAGATGATAGTTTTGGTAGAGAAAAATATAAGAATATTGAATCTCTAGAATGGAGTCAGGAAGATTTAAAATGTGGTAAAATCATAAAAATTAAAGGATTCCCTGCTGAGAAAAAAGTGAAACTTTTCCGGGTTACTATCTCTACCGATAGGACGGATTATGTCGCAACAAACGATTTATCTCAAAGTTCTACGGATGTTACACAACAGGTGTGTAAAATTCGTTGGAAAATAGAGGAGTTTCATCGAGAAATAAAGCAACTAACTGGTATTGAATCATGTCAATGCCGTAAAGCCCGTCTTCAAAGAAATCATATTGCTTGCGCTATGTTAGTTTGGCTAAGACTGAAAAGTTTAGCTTATCAAACAGGTCAAACTATTTACAAGCTCAAGCACAATTTGCTTTCTAATTATTTAATTGAGCAACTAAAACGTCCAGATATTGCTATGTCTTCTCTGTAGTTTTTGGGCGCTCGGTGCGCGAAGCTCACCATTGCTTGTGCCAGTTGCGTAAGTCCTGTTGTCAACAACCATCACGATTGACAGGCGACCGTTTGGTAGTGTGGGGCCAAAAGCCAAACCCTCTACATTGCCAACTAAGTTACTGGAATTGAGAGTTAATAACAGCCGCTTCTGCACTGGAATAGCGGAAATATCTGCTGGTAATGAATTGAGACTACTGATATCTGTAGCGTTTTGTAGCTTTACTTCATAGATTTTAATTGTGTAATCCCTCTTTTGTTACTTTAGGAAAAGAAAAATTGACAAGAGATTCAACTAGCAACAGAGAAACTGACTGGAGAAGCGCGAAAATCATTCATAAAGTCGATTAATTTCAAAAAGCAACGCTTCATACCAGGAATGTTAAATACTGTGAGCCAAGGTTGAATCAAACAGTAAAAAATATAGGGTTGAATGAGCAATCTAAGATTATTTAAAGCACTCTTCCATGTTATACCAGATTCCCAATTAGGATGTTGACTATATTGATAAATATTAAAGTCTATTGATGAAGGTGATTCTGAACTAGATGTTGATTGAGTTTGGGCATAAAGTTGAAAATAAGTAGCCTGAATGCTAACTAAAAGGTAAGCACTAAAAATGATTTCCCACCAGCGTTCAATACTTTCATAATCAGTCAGACGAAAATCAGCCCAACCCAGTTCATTTTTAACTTCTTTAAAACCATATTCAATCCAGTTTCTTAAACTATAAAGTTGCGCGACATTCAGTGACAAATCAGTTGATAAATTAGTCATGATGTACCAACTTTCATCTCCAGTGGGGTCGGGTGTATTAACTTTACTGATTTGGTAATATCTGATGCGGCGACGTTGACCAAAAATAATTTCTCTCAGGTAACGAGTTTCTAATTGACGATGTGAAAGCTTTTGCTCATAAGCTTTCCAACGATTATAACGTTTTCGGCTTCCTGGGGGCATTAACACTCCATGATTGGAGCGAATTGCTACGATAAACTCTAGTTCTAATTTTTCTAAACATCTAATTACATCTCCACTCTCACCATATAAACTATCTGCTAACACTAATTTAATTTTGAAACCCCATTCTTTCAACTCTTGAATAATCTCTACCGCTATTTGGGGTTTGCTCTTATATTTATCCCCTTCTTTTAAGCGATTTTTCGGTTTAAATATTTGGAATATTAAAGGATAAGTGATTCCATCTACTACACCATAAGCATTTACGGATACTATTCCATTCTCTGTTTTACCTAAGTTTCCAATATATTGCCTAGTCACATAATCTGTTGATTTTCCCTTTTTTTGATCTCCGGTTTCGTCAATACATAAAATTATTTCTCTTTCTCCAATAAACATTTTTGTTAACCATAGCCTTATTTCTCTTAATTTTTTGATATCCCACAGTGCATCTCTCAGGAAATGATGTAGTGTTTGGCTATCTTTTAGCCCCACTGTTTTAGCTATTTCTGGCAGAGTTTTTCTCTTAATTTCTGAAAGTATGCCCAAATGTAAGAATTTGAATGCTTCAAAATGCCTCACATCCTCAAATACTGAATAATAGTGCTGGCAATAGTTATCTATGAATGCCACTGTGCTTACTGGCTGTCTACGCGCTGTAACCATTCCTCTTACTTGCTTTGTCTGCTTTCTTCCTGATTATACTTTCCCCGTAGTAACAAAAGAGGGGTAATACCAATTTAATATGAAGCTGCATATAAAAGAGCTTCTAAAATAAAGTCATAAGAAGACACAGACATGACTTGTTCAAAAGTTAATTGGTCAAATAGCTGCTGAATGCGCTCACGTAAATCTTGTAAAGAAGAGAAAAGTACATTTTTGAGAGATTTTTTGAGAAATTGCCAAAGCCTCTCGATGGGATTAAGTTCGGGAGAATGAGATGGTTGTAGTAGAGGAATAATATTGTCTGGCCAACGAATCGTAGAACTAGTATGGGCAGGAGCTTGATCAATCTGTAAAATGGCGTAATCGGAGCCTAATTGTTCAGATAGCCAGTCTAAAAACTGCTGAAAATAGTCGCCATTGAGTTTGGGGTATTCATGCTGGAAATGCTTTCCAGTCAACGGTTCAATTGCACCATAAATCCAAAAATTTTCCCGCAGCCATTTCACCTCAACAGTAGGTTTAACTCCTCTAGCTGTAATTACTTTGCCTGTGAGGGTTTTGAGTCCCACTCTCGTTTCATCTTGACACAGGTAGCGCACAGTTTTACCTGGTGCTAGCAGTTGTTCGAGACTAACTATCAGCACACCGAGTTTTTTTTAAATTCGGCTCTGAGTTTTTCATCCTGCTGATAGCTTTGGGGTCGTGGTACTTTGAGTTTCGCTCCTAAACGATATCTCACCCAGTCATAGACTGTTCCATACTCGATATCCAATCCATGTTTGAGTTTCAACCACTCGACTATTGCTCTGTAACTGCTAAATCCTTCTCCTGTTTCCAACTCTTGCTTTAATGAAGCGATCGCCTCTTCAGTAATTTTTCGTTTTGCCCCTGGTGCTTTCTTCACTGCTAATAACTCAGACAATCCACCCCCTCTATACCTCTGTAACCATCTCGTCACCGTCGAAGTATCTCTGGCCAAGCGTTTTCCAATTTCTTGCTGCTCCTTTACCTGCCCACTCTTGAGCCACCACAACATCTGTAGCTTTTCTTTTTGGCTACCTTCACTGGCTGTTTGCAGGCGTTTTTTGAGTTCTTCTTCGCTCTCCACGATTTCTATCTTAAACGGGCGGCTCATAGGTCTGAGGACTTATCACATTTACCTCCCCCTATTATATGCAACTTCATATTAAATTGGTATAAGTTGTATTCGCAACTGTACCTCCGCTTAGAATAGAACGTTCTAAGGCTAATAATGTCCCCTGGTTATCAATAGCTAATAAATCAACTAAACCATTACCTACGAATGGTCTTGTGGGAATTACTGGTGCTTCTGCGGCTGGTTCCGTTACGTATAAGTATTGTTTTTCAGGTTGCCCTGTGACTAGATTATATTGTATGATGCGCGAGCGAGAGCCTAGATTAAATGTAGCTAATCCCCCATCTTGCAAAAGAGCGTTTTCTACGGCTGTGTATAGAGTTTGTTGATTGGGGGAGATAGTTAAGCTTTCAAAGGCTAAATTATCCCGGATACCTGATGTTTGGGTGTCACCTGTATTGATTGTTCCACTACTGTTAGTATCTACAACTACAGGTAAAAAGTTGGCTGGGATGGGCAGCGATCGCACCTCCTGCCCTGTGGATAAATTAAACTCTTTAATAAAGGGATTAATTACACGACCTGCATTGATATTAACTTCGCCTTCAGAAGCCACGAAGACTGTACCATTCTGAGTAAAAGTAAAACCTTCTGGATTCAAGCTGCCAGAGGTGAAAAAATTCCCATTAATATCTTTTAAAGGTGTAGCATTGGTAAAACTAACCGATGGTGTAGAAATATTAGTTAAGTTAGCAGTAAAAGTATAAAAACGAGCTAATCCATTACTATCTGAACGTGCGTCTGAAAGTGAGTAATAGATATTATTAACGGCATCGTAAACAACACCAGATAAACCACCTAAAGCTGTTTGAGTACCGTTGACTGTTCCAGCTGCGCCGCTAGGGATAAAGCCAGAAACAAATGTGGTAATTCCTTCTAAGGTTACATTCGTAACGGTTTTAGCTATTGTGGAATTATTTGTTGTCATATTTTAGTGTTGGGGTAAATGTAACCTCGATATATATGAGGATTCCCCATTAACGACTGAAAAACACCGCCGTTAGTATAATTAAACCCAACAACGCCAAGGGAACCACAAGATTAGGCAGATCCAATACACTCATCACACAACAGTTTTCAGGGATAATTCCTGTTATACAGCAAGCAGGCAAAATGGGGAACTCATGCTTCAATCTCCAGAGACGGTTATTTGGCTACAGGAACGCACAACTTTAGGGATTCTCTCATCCTCAGTGTTAAATGCGATCGCTCCCCTGATGCAAACTCAAGTCATACCCCAAGGAAACAGTCTCATTCTAGAAGATACTCCCCCAAATGCACTTTATATTCTGGTAGATGGTCAGCTAGAAAGTGAAATTACTGATAAAAATCATCCTGTATTTCCTTGCGGTTTCCTTCCAGGTGCAGTAATTAACCTCAAAGAATTACTTTTAGATGAATTTACCCCATACACTATTAAAGCTGTCACTGAATCTCATCTCTGGTTTGTCCCGGCGGCTGAGTTCCGTGATGTAGTTAGTCAGTATCCCGAAATTACTCAGGCTTTTTCTCGTCAATTGGCGCAAGAATTAGCCCAGGTGACATCTGCGTTAACTTATGAACAAGAACGTTCTGTGGCGTTACGTCCATATTTGGTGACGAAAGCCCAACGGGGAATTGTAGGTACAAGTCGCTACGCCCTCAGACTCAGAGAACAAATCCGCGAAGCTTCAGCTGATAGGGAATCTGTAGAAATTTTCGGCGAACCAGGCTTAGAAAAAGATAATATTGCGGCGTTGATTCACTTTGGTTCCCCAAAACGCCGTGAACCGATAATTAAAGTTAACTGTGGAATTTTACAAACTAGTGGTGCAGATTTATTTGGTCGGGCTGGAGGAAAACCAGGATTATTAGAATGGCTAGGGGAAGGAAGTTTAATTTTAAACAATCTTCAGGAGTTACCACCAGAGTTATTACAGCCTGTGGCGCAGTTACTCACAACTAACACCTACACCCCCGTAACTCGACCAGGAGAACCAACAGCAGCACCCCGCACCAGTAAAGCCAGAATTTTAATAGTTGCGGAAAAAGCCCAGTCTCAAATTGAACGCTGTGTAGGTCATGTGATTAAAGTTCCGCCGCTACGGGTGCGGAAAGCAGATATTCAAGCCCAGGTAGAATATTACACCAGTTTGTATGTGCGATCGCGTGGTCTGGCTAAACCCCACATTACCCCTGAAGCTTTGCGCCGGCTGCAATCTTACGATTTCCCTGGCAATCTCAAGGAGTTGAAAAATATTGTAGAACGGGCAATTGTGCAAGTCGGGAAGGGTAGCGAGTTAACAGAGGAAATTTTCTGGTCGGCGGAAACTAAGAAAAAGCAATTTCGCGTAAATTTGTTAAATCTTTATCCTGGGCTGCGGCGGTTTTTACGGAGTAATTGGTGGCCGGATAAAATTAACTATGGTTTTACTGTGGTAGCATTTGCATTGATTGTGGGTGTATTATTTGTTGGGCCACAAACACGCGATCGCAATTTTGCTTTAAATTTATTTTGGGCTTGGTGGTGGCCTCTAGTTCTATTAATTTTCCCCTTTTTAGGGCGGGTGTGGTGTGCTGTTTGTCCCTTCATGATTTACGGTGAAATCACTCAAAAATTATCTTTATGGTTATTCCCCCGTCAATTGCAACGCTGGCCCAGAGAAAAGGCGGAAAAATGGGGTGGTTGGTTTCTATTTGGGTTATTCACGTTAATTTTCCTCTGGGAAGAACTGTGGAATTTAGAAAACACCGCCTATCTTTGTGCTTGTTTACTCCTATTAATTACCTCTGGGGCGATGATTTTTTCAGCCCTGTTTGAAAGGCGGTTTTGGTGTCGTTATCTTTGTCCCATCGGTGGCATGAATGGTTTATTTGCTAAACTTTCCATGACGGAACTACGGGCGCAGCAGGGGATATGTTCTGCAACCTGCACTACCTATCAATGTTATAAAGGCGGTGCGGAAAAGGGGGAAGGGATGGAAACCGATGGTTGTCCTTTATATTCCCATCCCGCCCAGTTAGAAGATAACCGAGATTGTGTGTTGTGCATGACTTGTTTAAAAGCCTGTCCCCATCGTTCCGTTGAATTTAACTTGCGTCCCCCAGGAATTGAACTCTGGACAACTCATGTACCCTACAATCATGAAGTGGCATTATTATTATTACTACTGGGGGCAATATATCTCCATCGTTTACCGGAATTACAAACTGGCTTGGGTCTACAGTTAGATTTAACTCAATTTTGGCTACATTTAGCTATATCTATTCTCGCCTTATTAACACCGGCGGTGGTAGTATTTATCGCCTATGGTTGCATGAAATTATTCAATCCTCGCCGCAAACCCCGCAAATTTATCGAACTCACCTATGGTTATTTACCCCTAGTCTTAGGGGGAAACCTAGCCCATTACCTGCGTTTGGGTTTGGGCGAAGGGGGAAAAATTTTGCCAGTCACCTTTGCTACCTTTGGCTTACAGGGCGAACAATTACCCGTTTTGGTAGCACATCCCGCAGTCATTGCTTTCTTACAAGGTAGCGTTTTGATATTCTCAGTGTTGTTAACGATGGTATTAACCCAGAAGATTGCGAAACAACCTTGGAAAAATATGCTTTGGCAACATTTCACAGTTCTGGGACTGGCTGCTAGTATGTGGATGATTATTGTGTTTTAACAACTTTTTCGCTCCTCAATCTTAGGATGACAGACCATGAAAGTTTTCAAAAGAACCATCAAACCAGAAACCTACATATCGTTTCTCCATATCTACGAAACCACTTGGGGAACGGCTGGTGATATCTGTTTAATTCGTGAGTCTATCGCCAAAGATAGTACAGTAAAATTTATCGGACGCAAAGTCCAGTTAGCCATCCCTAAAAGATTAGAGCGCGATCGCCTGGTCAATTGTCCTATCATTAAGGTTGCGGGAAATGTCGGCGATGGACACCCGAAAGACCATCCCCTAGAATGGGAAGTCTACGAAGGGATAGATAAAGAAATTGCTTTAGCTGCACTCAAACCTTGGGGTTTTAAGTTAATTGAAGTTTAGTTGACAATTATACTAATTTGGGATTTGGGATTTGGGATTTGGGATTAAAAGCCTAGATTCTTAGCCTATTCCAGAATCTCGAAACAATACTACCTACCCCAATTCGATTTTAAGCCTCTGGAAGAGGACAAGGCGCAGGGAGTGGAAAGTAGAGGAAAAATATTTTCACCCTTGCCCCCTGCTCCCGTTCGGCTGACGCTCACGGCGGAAGCCTGCCCCCCTGCTAATATTCAAATTAAAGGTAAAACAGCTTATTTATTCGCCCCTACAGGCAAAAATCCACCAGCCTGCATTTTCCATAACCTATAGTAAGCACCGCGATTTGCCAGTAAATTAGTATGAGTGTCATCTTCAACAATGCGGCCGTGGTCAAACACTAAAATTCTATCGAGATGGGCAATAGTGGAAAGTCGATGAGCCACCACAATTACAGTTTTGCCATTCATTACCAAGTCTAAGGTATCTTGAATGGCTTTTTCGGTAATGGAATCTAGGCTGGAAGTGGCTTCATCTAAGATGAGAATAGGCGCGTCTTTGAGAATTACCCGCGCGATCGCAATTCGTTGTCTTTGTCCTCCAGATAGTTTGACACCACGTTCACCCACCAAGGAATGATAACCGTCTTTAATTTGGCAAATAAAATCGTGAGCATAAGCCTTGCGTGCGGCTGCAATCACTTCCTCATCAGTTGCATCTATGCGTCCGTAACGAATATTTTCTATCAATGTCCGATGAAACAGGGAGGGGTCTTGCGGAATCAAGCTAATTTGGGCGTGGAGGGCATCCTGAGTCATATCTTGAATATCGACCCCATCAATCAGAATTTGTCCCGATTGTGGATCAAATAAACGTAAAATCAAATTCACAAAGGTGGATTTTCCAGAACCGGAGAAGCCCACTAAGCCAATTCTTTCTCCGGGTTTGATCGTGATCGAAAGATTCTCAAATACTTTCTTCCCATCTATGTAGCTGAAATTAACTTGCCGAAATTCGATTTTACCTTGGGTAATGGGGTGAGCGATCGCTTGCTCGCGATCAATCAACTCATGGGGTTGAACAATGGTATACACACCGTTAGCAACATTACCGATATGTTCAAAAAATTCAATAAACCGTCGGCTTAAATTTCGGGCTTCACTAATAATAAGTAATGATAAGCTAGTCGCTACAACAAAGTCAGCCGCCGCAATTAATCCTTGACTCCACAGCGAAAGTGAGTAGTATAAAGTCCCGATTTTCAAAATTGCGGCTGAGATGAACTGAAACCAGCGAATTCGCTCCGAATACCAATTAGACTTTCTCACCTCTTTGAGTTCGTGCCTTAATTGCTCATTTAAATAACGTCGTTCAAAACCCAAACGAGCAAACAGTCGGCTACTGCTGAGATTTGTCACTGCGTCTACAATGATACCAGTTGTCTCACTTCTAGCAGATGCGGCTCGGCGGGAGTAAATTCGGCAACGAGTCGCCAGCCAAAAGGAAATACTGATAAACAGAACTGCCCATACACCCACGAATGCAGCCAGGGGAGGATAAACGCGGTACAGTAAAATCGTCGAGACAATATACACGATGATTACAGACATAAATTCCGTAATCAGCATTTGCATTGTCTGAGTCACACCCAAAGAAGTTTCACCGATGCGATGTGCTAATGCTCCAGCAAAACTACTGCTCAGGTAACGATGAGAATGATGTTGCAAGTAAGCATATAGAGAACGGACAATATGTTGTCGGTGGATGGGATGGAGAATAGTTTGCAATAGTCCGGCTGTGCGTCCAAAGACAACTTCACCCACACTTAAGGCCGTGAACAGGATCAAGGGTTGCCTAATAGCATCAAAAATTTGCTGATGATCTCCTGGCGATCGCGTTACACTGCGAATAATTTCACCTATCGCATAGGGGAGCATAATCCCGCAGGTGGCGTGCAGTATCTCCGAAATGACCATTGCTAAATACCACCACCGAAACTGGTTCACAAAATAACAAATAAACCTAAATGGTGTATTAGGCAAATCCGGTGCATTAGCAGCACGTTGAAAAGATTTAGAAATTCTTACCTTCTTGGTCATGCAATTCGATCTCGCATTTATAGCGATTCACAATTAATAGCTTGTTCACAGAAAATGGAAATAGACGGCTGATTTAGCCGCCCTATCTAGTTAAATAATTCTGATGAGAAATTGTGCAAAATTACTGATCAATACTTTCATCTGAACATATAACAGTTTGTAATGTTTCTAAAAACATCATCTAAACCATAATTTCTGCTGGTGTAATAGCAGCGTACAAATCAGATGGCAGTAAAGCTTCGTTAATATCAATCTTTTTGGGGATAACACCTGTTTCAAAGAACAAATCTGCTACACGTTGTTGTTCCGCTATCAATGCAGGACTTAATCCTCTGCGTCCAGCAAAAGTACGACGAGACATTACTTTGTCAGCTACATCTGGCTTAAGTTTTTGTTCTGTGATCATCAATTTTTTCACTTCATCTCGATTTGCCTCCGCCCATTTATCAAGGGCATGAAGTTCTTCAATCACAATTTTCAGCACCCCAGGATTTTCTTGTGCAAATGTCCTGTCAGCGACATAGTAACCACCAGGAGTATCTAACCCTACAGCATCTCTAAGAACACGAATGCGACCCATTTCTTCCGCGATCGCATAGTGGGGATCTCCACTCACCCAAACAGGTATTTTCCCTTCGATAAAAGCAGCCCTAGCTTCAACATTCGGAATACTCTTGATTTTAATGTCTTTGATGGTCAAACCAATTGACTGCAAAGCTCTTAGTATAAAATAATGTGATGCCGAACCTTTTTGAAAATAAACTTCTTGTCCCTTAATCTCCTCAAGCTTTTGTAGTGGTGACTCTGGAGGAACAGCAATCACACTACTTCTGCCGGTTGTTGCGGTTCTTTGTGTACCAACGACGTAAACAATTTCTGAACCAGCGACTTGGGCAAAAATTGGCGGTGTTTCTCCCACTGATCCAACGTCAACTCTACGGGCAGCCATCCCTTCCATAAGTTGAGGCCCTTGGGCAAATTGTAACCATTCAACCTTGATTCCTAATGGATCTAAGCGTTTCTCCAAAACTTGCCGATTGCGGACGAGATCCCCTGCACTCTGATATCCCATGCGGAGAACTTTAGTTTTGATCTCCAGAGAACTGGTACTATTTGCCACATTTTGTTGGCTTTGTTGGCTACAACTTCCCAACATATAAGCTAAGGAAAAACCACCTACACTAGATGTGGCAAAATTGATAAAACGACGGCGGTTGATCATATTCGATTGATTGATGAAAACTATTGACTGTTGAGGTTGACGATAGCTCTAGAAAGCTACAAAATATGCAATTAATGTTTCCAAACAACATGAATTGTTGCTGTCAATTCTTCTTTAAATTCTCCAGAAGGCTCAACTGCTAGTAATGCTTCTGTGATATCTGCTTCAAAAGCTGCTGTTTGATCGCCATAGAAAATTTTTAAGGAGAAAGCTGTAGTGTATAGATAGCCAATATAGCTAGAGACTGTCCAAGACTTTTCAAATGACACTTCATAGACTTCTTGGCGAGCAAATTGGGAATTAGCAATTACAACTTCGTGGGGAGGATCAACTGGTTTACGAATACCTTGTCCACGCTGTCCGGTGCGTCTTTCTTCGCCTAGCCATTTTTTCACAACTCCAATTGCAGCTTGTTTCCAAGGTAAGGAACTTACCCAAGGATTATCACCAGTATTGAGAAGTGCGATCGCTCCATCTTCTGTTAATAATTCATACAGGTGTTCTAGTACAATTTCCCGTTCCATCCAATGGAAAGCTCTCCCAATGGTAGCTAGATTAAATACTCCTAAACTAGTGTTAATCAGTTCTGCACCTTGTTCTAGCCAAGTAATATTATTCGCTCCTGCTTTTGCTGCTTGTTGTTGCGCTTCCCGCAGCATTTCCCCATCAGGATCTATCGCTACTACTTCCTGAAATTTCCTACTAAGGGGAATAGCAATTAAACCAGGGCCAGTCCCTAAATCTAACAGTCTTCCTTGACCATTTAGATGAAATATTTCTGTTAGTTTATCAAATACAGCAGGCGGGTATTTAGTCCTATATTGAGCGTAGACTTCAGCCGCACCCTCAAATAATGTTGGATCGTAATTAGGTAGTGTTTTCAGTTGAGTCATAAGTTAATTGTTCAGTTCATCAATCTAGATTTGAAGATTGTTTACTATTGGGCGTGATCAAAGTTTCCCTTAGCCCAGTTGAGTGATGTTTTGAAGCCCTATATTCTTATCTTCTAAACACTTTTACATAATTTTTCATCTGGGGAGTTCCATAAACTAATTTATCTCATCATGAAAAACAAGAATAAAGCTCAAATTCTGACTCCTGTGCTTTATCTCATGTCTTTGCTAACAAGATCATTAATTTGATATTTTTGACTTTAAAAGTCTTTGATCAGCCCAAATCATATCTCTCTTGACTTTGGCTAAGTAGTCAGTCAATGGGATACTTGTGATGTATTTTTATTATCTACTTTAAATCGATTGATTTACCGTAGTTTATTCTTTAACAGAGCATCTCACATCTTTATGAAAAATGCAAGTATGCCTGAAAATAAGTTTGCTAATAATTTTTTACAAATTTTGCAGTCCTTAACATTCCAGAACACAACCGAGCTAAAAGTAGGATTTAGTGGCTGCTTTCGTAGCTTTACTAGATAGTTAGTATTGTTTTGAGCTTCCAGAATAGGCTATGAATCTAGGCTTTTCATTCAAAATTAGTATTGCCCACAACTTATGGGTATTTAGGAACTTCCAGAAACTAAATTCTTTAATTAGAGGAAATATAATCATTAGATTTTTCTCCCCTTGCTCCCTGTCCCCTGGCTCTCTGCCTGATCACAACTGCAAATATTTACCCTGTTCTACCTGGCTAGGATGTGCATCAATAAAATCTGATCAAAATCTCTTTCTTCCTACTTCCTATCTTTTAATGTTGCTTTTTACAGAATTTGGTGTAAAATTTTGGCTATAATCTACGGTAAATTGGTCGATATACTGTATTTAATAACAAAGTCCTCAAAGATGGGGTCAATTTCATAGGCAAAATCATCTTCGTCTGCGAA
This sequence comes from Aliinostoc sp. HNIBRCY26, assembly GCF_050235535.1. Lineage (GTDB taxonomy): Bacteria > Cyanobacteriota > Cyanobacteriia > Cyanobacteriales > Nostocaceae > Trichormus. The sequence continues at coordinate 3,411,892 of NZ_CP189852.1, read as the reverse complement.
CTCTATACAATTCCTCAAGAGTTCTTCATGACTTATAAAAAATATACAATTGCCTAAATGTTTCTACGTGGATGAAAAATTTGAAATTTTTAGGCTAAAGCCTTGCCGTATATTAATTTGAATTCGGAGCGCAGCAACGTGACTATTACTCTGAGAAATACCAAAAGCTACCACATATCACTCAAATGGCTGATTAATCATCCATATGTCCAGAAAATAGTGCCTTGGATTGTGCCTTTTTTAGTCCTGACGTTTTGGGAAAGTGCTTCTAGACTGGGAATACTCTCTAGTAGAATTTTGCCTGCACCTAGTGGTGTATTATTCACAGCCTTGAAATTAGCTGCTAGTGGTGAACTCTTCCATCACGTAGGCATCAGTGCTGCACGGGCAATATCTGGTTTTATTGTCGGAGGTAGTATTGGATTTGGTTTAGGCTTACTCAACGGCTTTTCTCGTGTAGCAGAAAAGTTGTTAGATAGTTCCTTACAAATGCTTCGTACTATCCCTAATTTGGCAACAATTCCCTTGGTAATTTTATGGTTTGGTATTGGTGATCAAGCGAGATTATTTCTTGTATCACTGGGGGTTTTCTTTCCACTTTATCTCAACACATTTCACGGTATTCGTAGTGTAGATCCGGGATTAATTGAAATGGGCAAAGTTTATGGATTAAAAACTCCGCAACTTTTGTGGCACATAATTTTTCCTGGTGCATTATCTTCCATTCTTGTTGGTGTTCGTTTCTCTTTAGGGATTATGTGGTTAACCCTAATTGTGGCAGAAACAATAGCGGCTGATTCTGGAATTGGTTATATGGCAATGAATGCCCGTGAGTTCATGCAAACAGATGTTGTGGTGTTGAGTATTGTGATTTATGCCTTGCTCGGTAAGCTAGCAGATGTCATCGCCAGAACATTAGAAACCAAATTTTTGGCATGGAATCCCAACTATCAACAAAGATAATTATCCAACTCGAAATTGTAGGAGATTTAGAAAATGGTTGCAAATTTACAAGCAAGTGTACAAGGTACACAACTCAGTATTCTAGATTTGACGAAGGCTTTTGGTAAACAAACTGTCTTAAACTCTTTGAATTTAGAAGTAACACCAGGGGAATTTGTCGCCATAGTAGGGCGTAGTGGTTGCGGTAAAAGCACCCTGTTGCGTCTAGTATCAGGTTTGGATAAGCCAAGTGGTGGCGGCATACTATTAGATGGAGAGCCATTGCGTAAACTTGGTGATTCCATCCGCGTCATGTTTCAAGATCCTCGGTTGTTACCTTGGAAAAGTGTGATTGACAACGTGGGTTTAGGCTTGCATGACAAGTGGGAGGAAAAGGCTCTTTGGGCCTTAGAGAAAGTTGGACTCAAAGATAGGGCTAAAGAATGGCCATCCGTACTTTCTGGAGGACAACGCCAACGAGTATCTTTAGCTAGAGCTTTAGTGAATCAACCACGTTTGTTACTGCTTGATGAACCTCTAGGAGCTTTAGATGCTCTGACTCGTTTAGAAATGCAGCAATTGATTGAAAATCTATGGCAAGAAAGAGGATTTACAGCCTTTTTAGTAACTCATGATGTGGAAGAAGCTGTAGCACTAGCAGACAGAGTGATTCTCATTGAAGAAGGACAAATTGCTCTAGATTTACCTGTAAATTTACCACGCCCCAGAGATAGAAGTAGTGACGGCTTTATCAACATTAGAGAAACTGTATTATATCAAGTGATGAAAACAGAAAATGTTCATACCAATAGGCAGTTATTAGAATTGAGCAATTAAGGGAAATTTATCTGCTGATGTTTGTCAATTTAGATCAGCGATCAATTTCTAACTTCAGTACCCCAGTAGCAGTTTAAATTAACCCTGGCTGTTATATTAAGCAGTTGGGGTTTTGCTGTAGGTTCTCTGGGTTAATTTGACTTTGATGTAGAAATAACGCCATTTTCTAAATAAACTGAAAGCACTATATTCTTAATCTTAGGCAAATTTTTGATAAAAATATAAGCTCCAATTAAACAACACACACCACCGAAAAATAGAGCATTGTTGACACCTATACTACTAGACAGCCAGCCAAAAAATAAATTACCAAAGGGTAATATTCCCAAAAAACCTGTTGTAAAAATACTAGTGACTCTACCTCGTTTATTTTCATCTATTAAAACTAATTGCACAAAGTTGCTAATAGCTGCCAATGTGAGTGTATTCATCATCCCCACAATGAGAATCAATATTAAAGAAGTTGGTAAATTTTGAGTACGAGAGAAAATCATTAAACTTAAGCCTAAAATTGTAGAGGAGAAAGCTATAACTTTGATTAATCTTGTAGCTTCCTTCATTAAAATTAGATAAACTCCAGCAATTATCGAACCTAGTGCAGACGCTGTCATCAAAAAACCCAAAGTTTCTGCACTACCATTTAAAGTTTCGCTCACAAATACTGGTATGAGATTAACATGGGTCATGACCATAAAACAAATCACGATTTGTAGGATTAAAACATATCTGATGGGGAGGAAATTATAAGCAAATACAAACCCCTCTCGTAAATTTTGAAAGATATTAGTTTTATTCACTGAAGAATTATGTTCAACTGATTTAATTTGGGCTGTTAATAAAACAGAAATAAATGGTAGATAACTAATGCTATCCACTAAAAAGCAAGAGGCTGCCCCATATCGAGCCAATAGAAATCCACCAATCATGGGACTAACAAATTTGGCTGTATTAATTAAAAAAGAATGAATCGCAATGGCACTATAAGTATCTGCTTTGTCATCTACCAATCTAGGAATAGTAACGAGACGAGCAGGTAAATCAAAGGCTTTGACTGTACCTTGCATGATCCCAATGATAATAATCCACGTAACAGTGAGATGACCATTAGTAGTTAGAAATGCTAGAGTAGCAGAAAGCAAAATAGATACTAACTGTGTAATCAGTAATACGTATCGTAAATTCCAACCATCCAATAACACGCCTACTAATGGTGTAATAATCAACCCCATAAATTGATTTGTAAATCCAACTACACCCACTAACATGGCTGAGTTTGTGATTTGATACACCATCCACACAAGGGCTATTTGAGTCATCCAAGAGCCAAAAAAAGAAATACTCTCTCCAAGGACAAAACAACAAACATTCGGAGATTTCAGAGCAGGTGGAAGATGCAAAGAAGTAAACAAACTCTTGTTTACTTCAGGATTTTTTTTACTAATTTTTTGCACCAGTATTTTCCGAGAAAGGACTGAAAACTATTAATTGGCTGAAAAATTGACCATCCGAATTTTAGATTTTAAATTTTTGATTGAATCTAAAGTCAAGGCAGGTTTGAAAAGATATTTGTTTTTCCAACATGAATCTCTCTCAAAACCCCCCTACAAATCAAAAACCTAAAATTAGTTAGCTACTTGAACTACTTTTTCGGCAATTTTCGCATAACTTTAGTAATGCTTAAATTTAGTTATTCATAAAGTTAGCACACTAAATATAATCCAGCAAGAAGGTATTGCATAACTTAAGTTGTTGTTTCCCGTTAATTACTGAAATGCTAGGGAGATGAGTATTATATTAGATTAACTAATCATTAGGTAAACTGAGATTTTGCTCATCAGATATTTTATCGCCTAAGCACTTGTGCTGTGAATAGTGCTGTGTAATAATATAGAGCTAATCCACGATAAAACGATAGACAAACAGTAGTTACTGTTCTAGTAGCAGTACACCACAAACACACCAAATGGACATACTGAGCGACGAATAACCGCGCTTAATATCAATTTTTGTACCTGATGCTCTCCCTCACTGACATTTACGCCAATGGTGGGTACCCCCCACCTTCACTTAATGAAAAAACTTATATGACTGGGGATGAACGATGACTGATCAACGTTTGGAAGTTAAACCAATTGCTGGACGTATTGGCGCGAAAATTTTAGGAATTGATTTGAGTGCTAATCTTAGTGATGATATTATCCGCGACATTCGTCAGGCTCTCATCCAATACAAGGTAATTTTCTTCCGTAATCAAAATCTTGATGCTAATGGACAAGTAGCTTTTGCGCGCCGCTTTGGAGAAATTACTACAGCGCATCCGACAGTTCCATCTTTGGCAGGAAATCCAGAGGTTTTGGATTTGGATTATGGGAAAACTGCTGCTCGTGCGAATAATTGGCATACTGATGTAACTTTTGTAGACCGTCCTCCTCTGGGTTCTGTCTTACGAGCCTTGGAAATTCCTCCCTATGGCGGTGATACTATTTGGGCTAATTCTGTAACTGCATATCAAGATTTACCAGAACACCTACGTAGAATTGCGGATGAACTCTGGGCTGTTCATAGCAACGCCTATGACTATGCAGAAGCAGCAGTTAATCTGTCTGATGAACTCAAAGCCTATCGCCAAGTTTTTACATCAACTGTATATGAGACTTTACACCCAGTAGTGCGAGTGCATCCTGAATCTGGAGAACGAGGATTATTCATCGGTGGGTTTGTGCGTCAGATTCGGGGATTATCCACCACTGAATCTGATGATATTATCCGATTGTTGCAGTCTTATGTGACACGTCCTGAGAATACAGTGCGCTGGCGTTGGAAAGTGGGTGATGTGGCATTTTGGGATAATCGCGCCACTCAACACTATGCTGTAGCCGATTATGGTAATCAACCTCGTCGTGTGCAGAGAGTCACTATTGTGGGTGATATTCCGGTTGGTATTGATGGGAAACAGAGTCAGGCTATCAAAGGAGATGCTTCTGCTTATAACAAGCGTCTAGCTGTAGCTGTTTAAGTTCTGTTTTAAGAACGCAGAGGTACGCAAAGTTTCAGGATTTAAGCAAGGATTGATGTTTTATGGTAAGAACTGTTTCGACAATGTTACCTTTGGGTACTTTAGCACCTGATTTTTATTTACCGGATGTGGTTTCTAGTAAGATAGTTACTCTCTCAGATTTCGCTCACAAAAAGGCCTTGTTAGTCATATTTTTAAGTCGTCATTGTCCTTTTGTCCAACATATTAAGTTGGAATTAGCTCAACTAGGAAAGGACTATGCACAAAGTAACCTGGGAATAGTGGCGATTAGTGCTAATGATGTGAATAATCATCCCGATGATGCACCGGAATTTTTAAAAGTTTTTGCACAGGAATTAGATTTAAATTACCCTCTGCTGTTTGACGAGACACAAAAGACGGCTAAAGATTTTTTTGCTGCTTGTACTCCTGACTTCTTTCTGTTTGATGAAAACCGCAAACTTGTCTATCGTGGACAGTTAGACGATAGTCGTCCACAAAATGGTATCCCTGTAACTGGCAAAGATTTGCGGGGTGCGATCGCAGCTGTTTTAGCTGGTCGAGATGTAGACAGAGAGCAGAAACCCAGCATTGGTTGTAACATTAAATGGAAGCCTGGCAATGAACCTGTATATTTCCAAAATCCAGCGATCGCAGTTTGAGAAATTCATGCTATTTACTATTGCTGAATCAGAATATTTCTCTAGTCTCCATCTTCCTCAGACCAATTCAAAATTCAAAATTCAAAATTCAAAATTAAGAAATCTATATTTTGCAAGTGTTTCTGGATTTAGAACTGTTTCATGATTTTATTGAATTGGTATTATCCTTACATAAATATAGGTATATTGAGAAATATGCCTATATTTTTTATTGCTGGACAAAATCTTAATTTCTGATGCTTAAATTCATCAAATTTAATTGTAATATTTCTCCTGATTTCTTATGATGAAGCAAGTAAATTAGCTAATAATGAGTAATTAAGATAAGCACAAATTTATAGGTTTAAAAAATAAAATTAATCCTCCTAAAGTATGGCATTTATAGATGATTCAGGAGTAAATTATGACAGGTAAACTAGAGAACAAGATAGCCATTGTTACCGGAGCTTCTTCGGGAATTGGAGAAGCCACAGCGATCGCTTTAGCCGCAGAAGGGGCAAAAGTAGTGATTGCAGCCAGAAGAGGCGATCGCTTGGCTGCATTAGCAAAACGCATCACTGAAAATGGTGGTGCAGCCTTACCAATTGTGACTGACGTTACTGACGAAACCCAAGCTAACAACCTCATCCACAAGACAAACGCAGAGTTAGGACGAGTAGATATTCTAGTTAACAATGCAGGTGTGGCTTTAACTGGTAATATTGCTGGTGGTAACACTGCCGACTGGCGGCGAATGTTTGATGTTAATGTTTTTGGTGTACTTTATACTACCCATGCTGTTTTACCCATTTTCCAAGCTCAAGGTAGTGGTCACATCGTCAATATCTCTTCAGTAGCTGGCCGGATAGCTCGTGCAGGTGTTGGCATATATAACGCCACTAAATGGGGAGTTAATGCTATCTCCGAAGCATTACGTCAGGAAGTGTTAAAAGATAACATCCGTGTCACGGTGATTGAGCCTGGTTTGGTGGAGACTGAAATTAATAATCATGTCACCGATCCTGTAGCGAAGAAAAATGTTGAAGAACGATTAAAAGCTATTACACCACTACAAAGTGAAGATATTGCCAATGCGATCGCCTATGCGGTAACTCAGCCACCCCATGTGAATGTGAATGAAATTCTAATTCGACCAACTCAGCAGGAACGGTAAGATTAATTCAAAATTCGGTGTTGCTTCTGAGTGGGATGATTTGTGTTTAAATTCATCCCACACCCATACAATGCTAAAAGCACTTTAGTTAACGCAATTCAAACCCCAGATTGTTCAAGGCTTCTCGCAGGCGATCGCGTCCCGATAGAGATTCAGGAAATGCTATGCGTTTGGCTGAGTGTTCTGACCAATCACCACCAACATTCATCTGTTGAGAACTGTAAAATTGTTTCATGATTTGGTTATACAGTTCAATTTCCTGTTCTTGTTTTTCTAACTGATAAGTTTCCCGATGTAATACTGCTGCTTGGGGTAAACGTGGTTTAACTTCTACATTAATAGATGAATCTGCATAACCTACACACAACCCAAACACCGCAACAACATGGGGTGGTAAATTCAAAACCTCTGCTACTGCTTCTGGACGGTTACGCAATGCACCAATGTAGACTGTTCCCAAACCCAAAGATTCAGCAGCGATCGCCGCATTTTGTGCTGCTAATGTAGCGTCAATAGCCGCCATCAAAAACATTTCCAGGTAATTCAAACCTTCATGGGGTAATCCTTGGTTTTCAGCAATGTGTGTTAATCTTGCCAAATCTGCTAACCACACCAAAAATAAAGGACACTGGCGAATATGTGCTTGGTTATTCGCCAACTGTGATAACTTCTCCTTGCGTGTCGTATCTTGAACAGCAACTACACTCCAAGTCTGGAGATTAGAAGAAGTAGACGCTGATTGTGCAGCTGCTATCAAAGTTTCCAGAGTGTTTGCTGGTAGAGGATCATTCAGGTAAGCGCGGATGGAACGGTGAGAGAGCAAATTAGATATTGTCTGGTTCCAAGGAATATCTGCATTAAATGCGTCTACACCATAGCGACGATGAAGCAAATCAGTAGGATTAGTCATAATTACAAATTATTGGATTTTAGGTGAAAAAGCGGCGTATTGCTCAGATGTCAGCATCGCTTCTTTGACGTTAATTTGTTTGGGAATCAATTTTAACTCATAGAATTTATCAGCCACTCGCTGCTGAAGAGTGATTAATTCTGGAGTAATGGGTGTCACTCCAAATTTTCTTCTGTCTGTACTTTTTTTCATGGTTGCCAAATCAATGCCTAAAATTGGTGAGAGAGTTTTTGCCACTTCTTCACGATTTTGATCAGACCATGTTTCTACATTTTGAATTTCTTCTAACATGGCTTTGATAATTTGTGGTTTTGTCTTGGCAAAATTTTGGCTTGCCAGGTAATATCCGCCTAGTTTATTGATTCCCGTACCATCAATTAACACACGGGCATTACTAGATTGTTCAGCTGCGGCGTAAAACGGGTCCCAAATTGACCAAGCATCAATACTACCCTTAACAAAAGCAGCACGCGCATCAGCAGGGGGTAAGTATATAGGTTGAATATCACTATATTTCAATCCATTTTTCTCTAAAATTTGCACTAGCATATAATGCGCGCTAGAACCTTTTTGAAAAGCAACCTTTTTACCTTTTAGATCATTGACTGTTTTAATCGGAGAATTTTGAGCAACTAAAATGGCGGAACTCGCAGGACTAGGAGCAATCCCAGCAATGTATGCAATCTCTGCACCTGCGGCTTGAGCAAAAACTGGGGGCGATTCTCCAGTATGTCCAAAGTCGATACTACCAACATTCATAGCTTCTAAAAGTTGCGGCCCAGCCGGAAATTCAATCCATTCAATAGATACATTTTCTGGCTGTAATCGCTTTTCTAAAAGTCCTCTACTTTTTAGGATAATAGCTGATTTTTGATAGCCTATTCTGACTACTGATGCTTGATTTTGATTGTTATTGTTTGCAGATACATTAGTAGTATTACTAGCATTATTAGCTGTACAAGCGGCAAATAAAAAACTGAGGGCTAAACCAGTAATAAACGCTCCCAACAATTTTATAGAAAGAATCGATAGTAAGCTTTTTTGAATGGTAAATCTCAAGGTTAACTGTTTTCGCCAATAAATCATCGTGCGCTGAAATATAAATTTCAACATGAAGTTTTACACCTTTTTATCTGAAATATTAAGTTGATTATTGCTACTGCTGTGTTAGCTGAGTTGATATCATATCCCTATTTACTGTAAATCGGTCGATTTAGTGTACTTAATTATTTAATTAAGATAGTAGCACTCTATAAAGACTTTAGTAAATAGGTTTTCGCTGCCGCATTTAAGCATAAGAACAAGTTGCTGATTGAGAAAGACAGGGTTTTTCCCAATCAGTGCGTTGATCTAAGTTATGCGTATAAAATAAACTAAGTATATTAAGAAATTATTGTGGATTGTTTGTGATCAGACGATAGGGATAAGTAGTCTTACATCTACTGGACTATCCACTCTCTTCTCTACGGGAGGCTACGCCTTTTTAGAAGAAAACACTGCATGATATATCAGAAAAATTTATTAATCAAATTGTTATCAATTTTTGAAATTAGTATAGGATTAGTGAGACCACATCAGTAAATTTAGCAATATTTCATTTTTCTAAAAAAAATCAACAAATTCTCAAAATGATTTCACAGCGATTAAGGTGGTTTAGTTAGTTGAAGTCTGTTCTATATCAAGATAAACTCAATTAATCTTATGACTGAATTACTAGAATTGGCAGCCTTAGATGAGCATCGCTTGAGTAATAGAGAACGTAGTGGTAACTATGAAGATGTAGTTGTAGTTGGTCGACCAGTGCAAGTTTCTTTAAAAACGCTGGCTCCACCACAAAGCACAGTTGTGATTTTCAAAACAACAGGCGAAATAGAATTATTGGGAGATCATAACCAAGCAATTGCTGCACAAACTCCTTTGTTTCTCACACAAGTTCAGAAAATTTATCTTCTAGCTAGAACTTTTAGTGATCAAATTGCAGACAGAACTTTACAAATTACTTTTCAAGATGATCATGGTAGTTTGCTAAAACAATTGCGGATCAAGTTAACGGCGGTACAAGTTTGTCTTGATGTTGATGCAGATAGAGACGGAATTATTGAAGCTAACAATCCCCATAAAAGTAATTGGGAATGGGGAAGTAATGGACATGGCGCAGTCTTATTAGTGAATAGCGATCGCGATATCGTTTATTCTGATGGTCGGAGTGATCATGAAGCGAGTTTAATTCAAGGATTACTTGACCTGAAAGATTTTAGCTTTATGATTGTGCGTAAAGCTGGGTTGAGAAATTTACCTGCTGGATATGAACTAGAGTTATCAGTTAGTAAAGATACTGCCCAACGCATTCGCATTTATGATGAATTAGATCGAGACGGTTATGAGTTAATTGGCCCTGGTATTTCTAGAGCGAGAATCAGGGATACTGATCGGGATATTATTTTAGCCATTGAAGGGTTGAGTTATCCTGATTTTGATTTTGACGGCTTAGTTGAAATTAGTTTAAGTCTGGTCAAAGATGGTAAATCTGTATATAGCGATCGCGTAGTATTTCGAGTTGCACCTTGGATCATGACTCCTAATACTTTATCACCAATTACAGTATTTGTTTCGCGTTTATCTACTGGCGAGAATAAAGAATTTATTGATGAACTGAGAAAAGTTGTTGCACAAGCTAACGCTCAACTTGATATTATCCCCTATGAGTTTCATCAAGATGATCCCTGGGTACAAGACGAGATTGAAATTGGTTACACTCAAGCCCCAGGACATCTACTTCCCGTCGTCTTTGATTCCCCACGCGATCGCGGACTCGCAGAATTTCCCAAACGCAAACTACTAGGAATTGACTTTGGCTATCTCACCCGAAAAAGTCGCTATTTAGCCACAAAATTAGACTCTTTTGGGAATTTAGAAGTTTCCCCACCAGTGACAGTCAAAGGTGTTCACTATCCCTTGGGGCGGTTGATTTTCGGCGGAACTCGCAAGGATATTATCCCCGAACCACGGCGGATGTTAAGAGTATTGCGAGATTTTCTCTATGCTCAAAAAATTCAAGCACCCCTAGAAATTTTTTCGGACTGGCTGAGTGTAGGACATATTGATGAGTTTATGACATTTGTCCCTGCGCCTACCGATAAAGGATTTAAATTACTATTAGCCAGTCCCAACCAAGCTTATAACATTCTCAAACATCTGCGAGAGCAAGGTCATGGTCAATTATTATTAAGAGAAGGCAAAAAACTCGACAGAAAACCAGCCGATATTACGATTGCAGATATTCTCGATAATCAAGATTTAACCAACCAAAACCAAAGATATCAAGAACACATTCATTGGAATCGAGAAATTCTCAAACAAGAATTAGAATTAAGCGACGCAGATATTATTGAACTACCTGCTTTATTTAGAGATGATGGCGATGGGAGAGCCGAAACTTTTTTACCAAACATGGTTAACATGATTGTCCTCAATCAGCACCTTGGTATTCCCAAACCATTCGGGCCGAAGTTAGATCATCAATGTCAATTTGAGGCTTATGTACGACAAGTTTTAGAACCGTTGGGTTTAGTTTGTCACTTCATCGATGATTGGGAACCCTACTTCCGCAAACGAGGCGAAATTCATTGCGGAACTAATACACGTCGCCAACCTTTTGCCCAAAAATGGTGGGAGATTGAGCCTACATTTTTGCCTTGAAACAAATGAGAATGGGGTGTGAGCGCAGAGTCAACACCCTATTCTAATGCCCATTCTGTTTGATTGGTATTTGAATGATCAACTCTGTGCCGGTGCCTAGTTTGGAGAAGCACTCTAATTTGCCACCATGCTTTTCGGTAATGATTTGGTAGCTGATAGCCATACCCATTCCCGTACCTTTACCTATGGGTTTGGTAGTAAAGAAGGGGTCAAAAATGCGGTTTTTCAATGGTTCAGGTATTCCTGTGCCATTATCAGCGATCGCAATTTCTACCCATTGATGATCATTAGCAGATGTACAGATAGTAATTTGACTGGGATTAGCCTTTTTTTCCTCATCAGTGTGCTTGAGGTTGACTTCATCTAAGGCATCGATGGCGTTGACCAAAATATTCATGAACACTTGATTCAGTTGTCCAGGATAGCATTCTACTAGTGGTAGATTGCCATAGTCACGGATGACTTCAATTGCTGGTAATTCTGGTTGATTTTTGAGACGGTGTTGCAGAATTAACAGCGTACTTTCGATTCCCTCATGAATGTTCACTGCTTTAAATTCTGCCTCATCCATACGCGAAAAATTCCGCAATGATAGGACAATGCTACGAATGCGATCAGTTCCCATTTTCATGGAAGATAACATCTTCTGCAAATCGTCGGTCAAAAATTCTAAATCAATTTCTTCAGCTAGAGCTTGTATTTCTGGGTCATCTTCAGGATGACGTTCTTGGTACAGGTGAATCATCCTCAGCAAATCTTGAGTGTACTCATGAAGGTGAGTGATATTGCCATGAATAAAGTTCACTGGATTATTAATTTCATGGGCGACACCTGCCACTAACTGACCCAAACTGGACATTTTTTCACTTTGAATTACCTGGGCTTGGGTGCGTTGTAACTCATTTAAAGTTGTTTTGAGTTCAATTGTACGTTCTTCTACCCTGTCTTCTAGTTCTACATTACTAGCTTCAATGGTAGTAAAAAGTTCATTTAATTGCCCTGCCATATAATTAAAAGATTGGGCCAAGATGTTAAGTTCTTGAATATTACTGTGATCAACTGTTTGGTCTAATTTACCTGATGCGATCGCCTGACTTGCCAATTTGATTCGCAAAATTGGGCGGGTAATCCAGATGGATGTGAAATAACCGATGATAGTTGCTATACCTAATGCCCCTAAGCAAAGCGAGATCGTAGTTTGTTTATTGGCATTGATGTTAGCCATAAAAGCTTTTTCTGGTAAACTTACTACCACCAGCCAATCTAATCCATATTGATCACGCCAGGGGGTAACATAGACAAAATGACGTTCTCCCCGCAATTTGAGTTGTAATTTCTGAGGCGCAGTAATTGACTCCAACCCATGTACTCGTTGTTGAATCTGTTTGGCAATTTCTTTCACTGCGGGATCTGGGCTGTCAGTAGCTTGCAACCGTTGAATCTTCTGATTAACTATAGTGAATGGTTGCTCAGTGCTGGAATTGGCAATCAACATCCCATTGCGTTCCATAATGAAAACTTGTCCTGAGCGGCTAACATCCAACCGCCGTAAAAATTCACTTAGTTTTAACAGATGAATATCAGAACCAACCATTCCCAGCAATCGGTTTTGAGCATCATATATGGGACGACCTGTACTGGCTGTAATATATGATTCTTGATCATTATTCCAAATGTAGATCCGTGACCAAATAGGTTTACCTGCTTTGATTGGTTCTGTGTACCAACTTTCATGAAAGTTATTGTAGTCGTAGGTGCTATTAACGCGAGTGCGATTGCCTTGGTCATCAGTAGCATAGTTTTTAGCGTTATTTGGTAACTTAGCCCCCCAATCATCAATTGTTACCGTTTTGCCATCGTAACGAGCCGCACCTGCGCCTTCGCCTGTTGTCAGTCCAATGCCAATGTAGGTTAGGTCATAAACCTGCATCAATTTCCAAAAGTGCTTGCCGAGAGTTTTGCGATCGCGCACATCCAATAATCCCATTGCGATCGCATCAGCATTAATTTGGTTAATCTTGTGGGGAATAGCCAGATAAGAGTTAAGGTGTTGCTCAACCAGATCATTGGTTCGATCCATCAATTTATTGACCAATTCCTGCACTTCTTTTCGTCCATTTTTAAAGGACAAGTAGCCTACCAAGCTCACTGCACCGAAAATTTGCAGCACAAAGGGAACAATTAGCACCATCTGTAGTGGGAAGGCTGTAAATTTTCTGAGTTTATACTTTTTCATCTCTGTTTCCATTTGGAATCTTTGCCAATTCCCAAATACAGGCAATTCAAAACCATCAGCGAAGCTTGATAGCTACATGGTTAGTATTCCCAGTTACAGAATGCAAAATTCAAAACGGATCTAAAGATGTATAGGATTCCTATTTGATTTTTGAAAAGAACTCAGTACACTTTGATTCCTTCTTTCCTGTTCCCTGTTCCCTGTTCCCTCCCTACGCAAATAATTTCAGGAATCAAAGCGGATTCCTATAGGAGTTTAAGGGTTTAAGTGTTTAACCGCAATACCATACTTGCTCAACACTCAACTTCCATTACGTCAAGTGCATAAACACCATTTTCAACAATTCCGCACGGGTGAATGGTTTAGTTAAGTATCCTGACGCACCTACTAATCTGGCTTTGACTTTATCTACTATGCCTTTAGAGCCTGTCACAAAAATAATCGGCGTATTTTTAAACATCGAATTATTACGGATAATTCTGCACAGTTCATAACCATCAATTCCCGCCATATTCAAATCTAATAAAATTAAGTCTGGTTTGTGCCTAATAATTGACATCGCCGCTTTTAAGGGGTCACTAATGGTAATGACAGTGAAGTTTTCCGTCTCTAAAAAATAACTAATTTCTTTTAAAATTGTGGGACTGTCATCTACAGATACGATTTTGTAGAGTTTTTCTGGAGTAACGGTAGCGGGAATTACTCTTTCAGGAGAAGAGTTCGTGTTATTTAGTTCTTTGTTGGTTGCTGTTGTAGAAGTAGAAATCTGCGATCGCTTGACAATAGCAACATTTTCGATCTCTACAATTGGGGTGATAGGCGTAGCATTGCTACTGAGTTCTACAACCGTCTCAACTAACTTTTTCTCTAACAATGCTGTTGTATATTCAGGTGTGTCTGATAATTCTGTCACCCTCTTGGGTAACTGATCAAATGGTGGATCTGGTTCATGTAAAATAATCTCCCCTGTAATGATGTAAGGGTATAAATATTGTGCTAGTTGCATTTCATCTTGATTCATAATCACAGCGAGATGACGCAGACTAAAACCCTTCATCCAGTAAGTTAATTGGGGTTGCAATTCGGGAGAAGTTTTACCAGGGATTGTATGATTTAGCAACAAATAGGGACGCTGATATGGAGAAGTAAATTTTGGTAAATAAGTCTGCCAATTTTGCAATCTCTTTTGACAACGTTCTATTACTTTTGGTGTATCTAAGCGACAAATTACAGGTAACTTTTGTGATGAATCACTTAGTTCATAATTAGCAGTATTAATTAGCAAAAATGACTCAATAACTTCTTTGACTAATTCCTGAATTAATACTGTAGCCTGTTGCTGATCTAAATATTTCTGGTTAATCAGCCATTGAATCGCTTGATAATCTTGTGGCTGAATGATATCAGCATCTTGCTGCTCGTTAATTTGTTTGTATAAATCAGTTTCAAATAGCAAGCGTAACTGAACACGCACCTGTGGAGTGACTAAAGGAAATTGTTGACTGAGGCGACGCAAATGACGTTCTAATCTGTCAAAGGGTTCTACCGTATGAGTGGCATAGGTAATTGTGCCATTTTCTAGATAAATTGACCAAGTAACAAAGTTACTGACAACCTGTAAACAAGTGGTGTCTAAACAACTCGCTAGTTGTCTTAATAAACTCTGAGGACGTAGTGTGGTAAATGTACCAGAATGATTCATATTCGATAGGGAACAA
Organism: Aliinostoc sp. HNIBRCY26; assembly: GCF_050235535.1. Classification (GTDB taxonomy): domain Bacteria; phylum Cyanobacteriota; class Cyanobacteriia; order Cyanobacteriales; family Nostocaceae; genus Trichormus. The sequence goes on along the minus strand of NZ_CP189852.1, from coordinate 3,396,719 downwards.
ACAAGGAATAGGGAATGGGGAATGGGGAATAGGAGGCAAATTTGCTAAGTTTTTTGTCTGAGTAATTAGTAATAGTTTGTAAAAATGCTCACTTTCTTGACTATTCTTATTTTTAAGTTATCTTAGCTACAACGATTCTTTTGTCATGGTGATAGAGATACTTGAAAAATTTTATTTCTATATAGAAAAATAAAAATCCCACACAAAATCTTTAAAAATTCATGTAGGCAAATGGGAAATATTTATTATATTCTATGTTTGCTCTATATAAATTTCGGTAGATAGATTAATGTCTCCAATGTGAACCATTCACTATTTTATCTACATCCTGATTAAGATTTCATTAAAGATGTAGAAATTGCGGTGCGAATGCTTTGTTGAATGAAGATTAGATCAGCTACCATCAAACATCTACCATGAATTTTTTTGGCTTCCACTGTGGAAAATATATACTTTGAAAAAAGGAAAATAGAGCTTTGGACTATAACATAACACAAAACGTTATGAGTGATACATTAACCCTAGATGAAGTAGTAGAATTTGCAGAGAATCCAGAACCACGTTGTCCTTGTGTATTGTTACTTGATACATCTGGTTCAATGCAAGGTCATGCCATAGAAGCTCTTAACCAGGGCTTGCTGAGTTTGAAAGATGAATTAATCAAAAATTCCATAGCAGCCAGACGAGTAGAAATTGCGATCGTCACCTTTGATAGTCATATCAATGTAGTGCAAGATTTTGTCACCGCAGATCAATTTAATCCGCCGATTTTGACAGCCCAAGGATTAACTAGTATGGGTGCGGGTATTCATAAAGCCTTAGATATGGTGCAAGAGCGTAAATCTTTGTATCGCGCTCATGGTATTGCCTACTATCGCCCATGGGTATTTATGATTACCGATGGAGAGCCACAAGGCGAACTAGATCATTTAGTCGAGCAAGCGGCAATTCGTTTGCAAGGAGATGAAGCAAATAAACGCGTAGCCTTTTTTAGTGTGGGTGTAGAAAACGCGAATATGATGCGCCTCAATCAAATCGCTGTCCGCACACCCTTAAAACTCAAAGGGCTAAATTTTATTGAAATGTTTGTCTGGTTATCGGCTAGTATGTCGGCAGTTTCCCACTCGCAGATAGATGAGCAAATCGCACTACCGCCAATTGGCTGGGGTTCTATCTAGGAAAGGCAAAAGGCAAAAGGCAAAAGGTAAAAGTAAAAAGTTAAAAGGCAAAAGTTAAAAGGCAAAAGGCAAAAGTAAAAAGAAATAATGCTTGCTCATCAAACATGAAAATCTTTTTACCCCTTACACCCTTACACCCTTACCCCCTTACACCCTTACACCCCCTAAACCCCTACCCCCTTTCTAGCTAGATTGCGGCTTGACACTTTCACAGCTAGCTGACAGAACAAATATATGAAAACATCAAAACAGAACCCTCATTGGCAGGTAGTCGCCGCCTCTGTCTGTGGTACAAGCCACCTCAAAAATAAGCAGCTGTGTCAGGATGCCCACCACTGGCAACTATTGCCTGATAACGTTTTAGTAGCAGCCGCCGCAGATGGTGCGGGTTCTGCCAGCCAAGGGAAAATCGGTGCGATGGTAGCTGTAGAAACAGCCATAGAAAACCTTTCGCTGAAAAATATAACTAAAGACTCCTTAGCTGAAGATGAAACAGTGCAATGGCTGTTAACTGATGCCTTACTAGCCGCGAAAAAAGCTGTGGAAGATGAAGCGGCGGCTTGTCAAAAACAGCCCCAGGATTTAGCAACTACCTTAATTATTGCGATCGCCTCCCCAGAAATGGTCGCAGTCGTACAAATTGGTGATGGTTTAGCAGTAGCAAAGGATCGCATGGGCAACTTACTAGCCCTAACCATCCCCAATAACGGCGAATATATTAACGAAACAACTTTTTTGACTTCACCAGGTGCTTTAGAGACAGCGCAAATGAGACTGTGGCGCGAAGCCATAGTAAATATTGGAGTCCTCACCGATGGACTACAAATGCTGGCTTTGAATATGGTTGTTGGCGAACCTCACAAACCGTTCTTTTTGCCTTTATTCGATTTTGTGGAAAAAACAGAAGATAAAACGGAAGCAAAAGAACAGCTAGTGAAGTTTTTAGGCTCTGAGCGCATTACCCAACGTACTGATGACGACTTAACCCTGATTTTAGCCGCCCTTTTGTGAGGCAAGGGGTGAATCAATTCAAAATTCAAAATTCAAAATTCAAAATTAAGAACTTCTGAGTATCAGAATATCAATTGCGAATTGCGAATTGCGAATTGGGTAGGGGGAGTAGGAAAACAGAAGCAATGCCCAATGCCCCATGCCCCATGCCCAATAAACCCTTAACCGTGATTGCTCATGAAGGTACTACGTTATCTTCCCCAGGAAGAAATTCTCAGTCTTAGCGTCAGTTTGGGGCGCGGTGGTGAAGCTTGTATTTATGCTGTACCATCCGCAGGTGATTTAGTCGCTAAGGTTTATCACAAATCAACAGTCGCTCATGCCCATAAACTACGGGCGATGCTGGCTAACCCACCGGAAAACCCAACGGCAAATCTGGGGCATATTTCCATTGCCTGGCCACAGGAATTATTGTGGGGAACGGATGACAGTAAAAGCATTGTGGGATTTTTAATGCCCCGCATTCGGGGAATGCGTCCCATCATTGACTTTTACAATCCCAGAACTCGCCGTCAACACTGTCCGTTGTTTAATTATCAGTATTTGCTGCGGACAGCGCGCAACTTAGCGGCGGCTTTTGCCGCTTTACATAATAGTGGTTACTGTGTAGGCGATGTCAACGAGTCAAATATTCTCGTTAGTGATACAGCCTTAGTTACCTTGGTAGATACAGATTCTTTCCAAGTGCGTGACTCCGAAAACGATATGGTGTATCGGTGTCCGGTGGGTAAACCGGAATTTACACCCCCAGAGTTACAGAATAAAATCTTTGCTCACCACGATCGCGATTTAAGTCATGATGTCTTTGGCTTAGGGGTGTTAATCTTCCAGTTATTAATGGAAGGGACACATCCTTTCTCTGGGATTTATCAAGGCGTTGCAGAACCACCACCCTACGAAGCCAGAATTGCGGCTGGACATTTCACCTACAGTCAACAGCGCAAAGTCCCTTATCTGCCTACACCGATTGCCCCACCTTGGGAAATTCTGCATCCTCGATTGCAACAACTGTTTGTGCAGTGTTTTGAGGATGGACATTACGCCCCTCAACAGCGTCCTACGGCTCAAGCTTGGTTATCTGCCCTAGCAGAAGCAGAAGATTCTTTGACTGTTTGTAGCGCGAATCACCAGCATCGCTACAGCAATCACCTACATAGTTGTCCTTGGTGTGAACGGGCAGTCCGCTTGGGTGGTAGAGATCCTTTCCCTTCCGTGCAAGCGATAGAAAGAAAAGAACATTTACGTCCCCGTACCACCACCAAAAGAAGACGCTACTCTCCACCGACGCAACCTATTGGTTTACCATTGCCAGTCATGCCTTTATACCAAAGCAACTGGCCATCCACTAACCCTAGTGCTGCACCAAAACGCCGCCGTCTGAGAAAGCGACTATATCCTGTAGTCTGTTGCTTGCTGGGGTTTGGGGTATTGGGATACTTAGATGTAATGATGAAATTAACTCGTCCTTTGGTGTCACGGAATCATTATGCCCAGCAAAGCTTAATTACACAGCCTAATGTTAATCCTCCTACCTTAAGTTTTGCTGATTATTACCAGCAAGGTCATGCAGCTTACCAAGTGCGAGACTATAAACAGGCAGCAGACAACTTTACCCAAGCCATCCAAAAAGAACCCAACAACAGCAAAGCCTACGTGAATCGGGGTAATGCGCGTTACAATCTCAAAGACTACGAAGGCGCGCTAGCAGACTACAGTGCCGCACTACAACTAAATCCCCAGGAAATCAAAGCCTTTGTCAATCGAGGCAATGCGCGCTATATGATGGCAGAATATAGCAACGACCCAGATAAAGAATATAAACTGGCGATCGCAGATTTTAACCAAGCTTTGATTCTCAACGACAAAGAAGCCGAAGCTTATATCAGAAGGGGGATTGTTTACTCCCAAATTGCTAAATACAGTAGCGACACGCTCCAAGAATATCAAGAAGCGATCGCAGATTTTGACCAAGCCTTGAAACTCAACGCCGCTAAGTCCGAAGCTTACTTTCAACGTGGTTCTGTCCGCTATCAAATCGCCCAGTATAGTAACAACTCTGTGCAACAATACCAACAGGCGATCGCTGACTTTGACCAAGCCTTAAAAATTAACGACAAACTCGCCAAAGTTTACCTAAAACGGGGTATGGTGCGCTATGAAATTGTACAACTAACAGGTCATAAATCTGACCCCCAACACACCAAAGCCATCGAAGATTTACAACTAGCCGCCCAACTTTCTTTAGAACAGGAAGATACAGAAGTTTATCAACAAGCCCTCAGTAGTATCTGTATTGTCGAAGAAAGCAAATGTAATGCTTTATTCCAAGGTTCTGCTATGTTGGGATACATCAGCACTAACCAGTAATACCAGTTCTTAGTAGTCTGCCACACAAATTATCAGAGGTTATAGATACCCGACTTTCTGAAAAAGTCGGGTATCTGAATTGGTATTATAGGTTGAGGAAATAGAGCCAAAAATGTTAAGTTATTGATACATTTGGGCATTGTAATAATAGTAATAAATCGCCTAAGTGTATCAGTCATTGAGCTTATGACACCACCAGCACCAAAAGTCCCGGAAATTTCTGGCTACACCATCACAGAACAAATTTACCGGGGTTCTCGTACTGCCGTGTATCGAGGCGTACAAGAAAATCAGAAACTACCAGTTGTAATTAAGGTGCTGCAACAAGAATATCCCACATTTGGCGAATTAGTACAATTTCGCAATCAATATGCGATCGCCAAAAATCTACCCATCACAGGCATCATCCCACCCCTAAGTCTAGAACCCTACGGCAACAGCTACGCCCTGATCATGGCAGACTGGGGAGGTATCTCCCTAGAAACATATATCCAGCAGCATTCCCTAGACCTAGCAGACACTTTAGCCATAGCCATCCAACTAGCAGATATTCTGCACCAACTACACCAACATCGAGTCATCCACAAAGACATTAAACCCGCCAACATCCTCATTCACCCACAATCAAAACAAATTAAACTCATCGACCTGAGCATAGCCTCCCTACTACCCAAACAAACCCAAGAAATTCAAAACCCCAACACCCTAGAAGGCACTCTAGCCTATCTCGCCCCCGAACAAACCGGACGCATGAATCGCGGTATTGATTATCGCAGTGACTTTTATGCCCTGGGTGTCACCCTCTATCAACTACTCACAGGTCGCCTACCCTTTCTTACCGATGACCCCTTAGAATTAGTCCATTGTCACATCGCTAAAATTGCCACACCTGCCCATGTAGTAAATACTGATATACCGGAAATTCTGGGGGCAATTGTCGCCAAACTCATGGCTAAAAATGCCGAAGACCGTTACCAAAGTGCCTTGGGACTCAAGCATGATTTAGCAGAATGTTGCAGCCAGTGGCAACAAACACAGTCAATTGCCGCCTTTGACTTAGGACAAAGGGATTTATGTGATCGCTTCCTCATCCCTGAAAAACTCTACGGTAGAGAAACCGCAGTCCAGTTATTATTGGATGCTTTTGCACGGGTAGCCCAAGGCAGATCAGAAATGATGCTGGTGGCGGGATTTTCCGGCATTGGCAAAACAGCAGTGGTCAATGAAGTACATAAGCCGATTGTCAAACAACGGGGTTACTTCATCAAAGGCAAATTTGACCAATTTAATCGCAACATTCCCTTCTCTGCCTTTGTGCAAGCTTTTCGAGACTTAGTTGGGCAACTACTCAGTGAAAGCGATCGCCAATTGCAACACTGGAAAAATCAGATTCTCGCCGCCCTGGGAGAAAATGCCCAAGTGATTGTAGAACTGATTCCCGAACTAGAACGGATTATTGGCACCCAACCCCCAGCACCGGAACTATCAGGAACCGCCGCCCAAAATCGGTTTAACTTGTTGTTTCACAGGTTTATGCAAGTTTTTACTGCCCCTGCACATCCGTTAGTAATGTTTGTCGATGATTTGCAGTGGGCAGATTCCGCTTCGTTGCATTTGATTCGGGTGTTAATGTCGGAGTCGCGAACGGGCTGTTTATTACTGTTAGGGGCATATCGGGATAATGAGGTGTTTGCCGCTCATCCGTTGATGTTGACTCTGAGTGGAATGGAGAAAGCTGGGGCAAAAATCAATACCATTACCCTAAAACCCCTAAATTTTACTAGTCTCAATCATCTGATTGCCGATACCCTTCATGCTGCCACATCCCTAGTGCAACCACTGACAAAACTGGTGATGCAGAAAACCCAAGGGAATCCCTTCTTTGCGACCCAGTTTTTGAAAGCGTTACATCAAGACAGGTTAATTCACTTTGACGCGAATGCGGGGTATTGGCAGTGTGATATTGTGCAGGTGCAAGATGCAGCTTTAACTGATGATGTGGTGGAGTTGATGGCGCAGCAGTTGCAAAAGCTACCAACCGCTACCCAGGAGATTTTAAAACTGGCGGCTTGTATGGGCGCGCAGTTTGATTTAAATACATTGGCGATCGTTTCCGAGCAATCCCAGGCAGAGGTGGCTACAAAATTGTGGCAAGCGTTACACGCAGGGTTGATTCTGCCCCAAAGTGATTTGTACAAATTTTATTTGTCAGCCACTCCAGAAACACCCGATACTCCACAGGAAAACTGCAATTATCGCTTTCTCCACGATCGCGTCCAACAAGCTGCTTATTCTCTGATTCCAGAACAGGAGAAATCTCAAACTCATTTCCAGATTGGCAATTTATTCTTAAAGGCACAAAAAGACGGAAATAGTCACATTACCGTTTTTGAAATTGTTAATCAGTTAAATATCGGTCGATTAGAGATAGTAGAACCCCATGCTATCTTCGAGTTAGCCCGACTTAATATTATCGCTGGCAAACAAGCAAAGAAATCGGCAGCTTACAGTTCGGCGATGAACTATTTTCAAACGGCATTATCACTGTTAAGCTCCGAAATTTGGCAGCAAGATTACTCCCTGGCTTTAGACTTCTACACCCAGATGATCGAAGCCACATATATACAAGGTGACTTCGCCGAAATGGAACGACTGGTCTTGGAGTTACAAAAGTGGGCTAGAACTAATTTAGATTTAGTCAGGGTACGTGAGCTTCAGTTAGAAGCTCTTGTTGCCCAGGGCAAATTAGAAGAGTCTTTGAGATTGGGGTTGGAATTTCTGGGTCAGTTTGGCATTACCTTCCCTCAAACACCGTCTTTAGAAGATTATGCGATCGCCTTGGCGCGGACTAGACAAACCATTGGCGATCGCACCCCCAGGGAATTAATTGACCTTCCCCTAGAAACCGACCCATTGGCGATCGCTGTTATGCGTTTTCTGTTTCAGGTAGGCACACCGGCTTATTTCTTTGCGCCTCACCTATATCCATTAATTGTATATCAGGGGATAGAATCCTCTGTACGTCAAGGAATATCGCCTGCATCTGCTCTCTTTTTTACTGCCTATGGATTACTACATTGTGCAATTTTGAATGACTACGAAGCAGGCTATGAATTTGGTCAGCTTTCCCTAGAAATTTGTCAAAAATTAGGGACTGAAGAAGACAAATCTCGGTTGTTGTTGATGAATGGTGTCGGTATCACTCATTGGAACAGACATTTTCGGGAATGCCTGATGCAATTCCAAACTGCTTATGCCATCGGTCTAGAAACAGGAGACTCCTCCTCGGCTGGTTACTCTGCTTTGAACTGCTGTATGTTCCCTTATTTGATGGGTGAACCCTTATCAGATTTGGAAACTAAAATGGATTCCTATCAACAGGTTCTGCGACAAATAAATCAGGGGGGGATTCTTAACTACCAAAAAATTCATCATCAAGCGATTTTGAATCTGTTAGGAAAATCGCCCGATCCTTGCTTAATTAGTGGTGAAATTTACGATGAAAAGGAAATGGTGTCTTTCTATCAATCCACGAATGACCACGCAGGATTAGCTTATATATTTATTAATAAGTTAATGCTCGCTTTCTGGTTTGAGAACTGGGAAGTCGCGATTCAATCTGCTGATGCAGCAATACAGTATTTAGGTGGAATAACTGGGAATCCCCTGAATGTCATTTATCGTTTTTATGATGCCCTCACTCGATTGGCATCCTATCAAGCAGAATACGAAGAACGCATTGACCAAGACCTAAAAGAAATGGCAACTTGGGCAAAAGCGGCTCCTATGAACTATCAGCATAAATTAGATTTAGTCATTGCCGAACAACATCGAGTGAAAAACCACAGAGTAGAGGCAATTGATTTTTATGATCGGGCAATTACAGGAGCAAAAGCCAACGGATTCATTCAAGAAGAAGCACTAGCCAACGAACTCGCCGCCAGATTCTATCTGCAATGGAAGAAAGAAAGAATTGCCGCAGGCTATATGCAAGAAGCCTACTACTGCTATGCCCATTGGGGGGCTAAAGCCAAAATTGCTGAGTTAGAAACCCGTTATCCCGATCTGCTCCGTCCCATCTTGCAACAGGCACAAACATCTACAAACATTTTGAGTACCCTAGCGACGATCTCCCCAACATCTGTCTCTGGTCATACCAACACCCGCAAGAGTTCCATTAGTACCAAAATTAACTACTCCCTAGATTTTGCCACCATCCTCAAAGCCTCTCAAGCACTTTCTAGCACGATTCAATTTGATGAACTGCTACATCAACTCACCCAAATCATTCTGCAAAACTCAGGCGCAGATCGCTGTGCCTTGATGTTGCTGAGTGAGACTGGAGAATGGCAAGTAAGAGCAATGTCTGACGACAAGCCGCAGAGCGTCTACGCTACTCCCAATGAAACAAAACTCTGTGCTGAACCACTCGCCAATCATCCTCATGTCCCCATCAAGCTGATTCAGTACGTCAAAAACACCCAAGAAGTGGTAGTGATTGACAACATGGAAACTACCTTACCTGTGATTGGTGACTATCTCAGACAACGGCAGCCCAAAAGCATACTATGTTTCCCCCTACTCCATCAAGGGCATTTAACTGGCATTTTATATCTCCATAATCAACTCACTTGCGGAGTATTTACCGCAGAGCGAATTTTAATTCTCAATTTCCTCTGTACCCAAGCTGCCATTTCTCTAGAAAATGCCCGACTCTATCAACAGTTGGAACACTCACTCCAAGATGCTCAACAAAAGTCTCAGGATTTGGCAGAAGTCCTAGCACTCTCGAATGGACAACAAAAAATTCTGGCATTGATTGCCCAAGGGGTTTCCCTCAACACTATTTTGGAAGAAACTGCTCGATCCATTGAAAGCCATGCTCGCCATCCAGCCTATTGTTCCTTTTTGCTGATTGATGCCGAAGGGCGATTACGTTATGCCGCATCTCCCAGTTTGCCAGCAGCCTATAATACCTTAGTCGATGGCATTAAAATTGGCCCAGAGGTCGGCTCTTGTGGAACTGCTGCCTATTGCAAAGCATCCGTCACCGTTACAGATATTGCCACCGATCCCTTTTGGGCTAATTATCGAGTCGCCTTAGACTTTGGTTTGCGGGCTTGTACCTCCACACCGATTTTAGGTGCGGAAGGACAGGTGCCAATACCTCTCGGTTAAGCCTGCCTCATCTCCAAATTTGGGTAAGAGGTATGGCTGAAACTCTTGAGCTTTCGTGAGAAAAAATCATGCCAGATTTCTTAACCGAGAGGTATTGGGACAGGTGCTGGCTACTCTGGCCATGTATCAGCCAGTCGCTGGTGAATTTACCCTGCATGACCGCAAACTCATGGAAGTTGCCACCTATCTTGCCCGTATTGCCATTGAACGCCATCAGGCAGATATCGAACTGCAAAATACTCAATTACAAGTGCTACAAAGCGAAAAAATGGCATCCCTGGGAAATCTGGTAGCTGGGGTTGCCCATGAAATCAACAACCCCATTGGTTTTCTGAATGGCAGCATCACCAATGGTCAAGATTACGTCAAAGATTTACTAGGACATTTAACGCTTTATCAACAGCACTATCCCAAACCAGTCAAGGCAATTCAAGATAATGCCGCAGCTATCGACTTAGAATTTCTCTCCGAAGACTTACTAAAGTTACTCAATTCGATGAAAGGAGCAACAAATCGGATCACAGATATCAGTAATAGCCTCCGTAGCTTCTCCCGTGCTGATAGCCAATACAAAATTTCTGCGAATCTCCATGAGGGACTCGATAGCACATTGTTAATTTTGAAATATCGCCTCAAAGGCAACGAACACCGTCCAGCAATTCAAGTTATACAAGAATTTGGCGATTTACCCACCATTGAATGCTTCCCTGGGCAGTTAAACCAAGTGTTTATGAATATCTTGGCCAATGCCATCGATATGTTTGATGAAATGGCGCAAACTCAATCTTTTCAAGAACTAGAAGCCAATCCCCAGATAATTACTATCCGTACTGAAGTTATATCAAACCAAGTATATATCCGTATCCGTGATAATGGCAAAGGCATGACTCAAGAGGTGCAAGGAAAAATATTTGACCATTTATTCACTACCAAAGCTGTAGGAAAAGGCACAGGATTGGGATTAGCGATCGCCCGTCAAATTGTGGTAGAAAAACATGGCGGTAGCCTAAGTGTACATTCTGAGTTAGGTAAAGGAACTGAGTTCACAATACAAATTCCCGGTAATTCCACGATTGGAAGTGCTGAGTGGTGAGTGGTGAGTGCTGAGTAATGAGTAATGAGTGCTGTTAGCGGTAGCGGGACGTTAGCCCATGCTGTTAGCAGTAGCGTGGCGTTTAGTTGTTGCTGTTAGTGGAAGCGGAGCGTTGAGCAGCGTGCTAAAAGAAAAGTAAATACTACCTTGTCTCCCTTGTCTCCCTTGTCTCAATCCCCAGCGAAGCACTGAGCTTGTCGAAGTGTCCCCAATCCCCAATCCCCAATCCCCAATCCCCAATCCCCAAGAATCAATACGCCAAATTGCACTCGGATCAACGACTTTTAAAATAATTCTTATTCACTAAGCTTTTACAGATTATATAAGTTTATTTATCCTTTCTTTATACAACTACTACAAATAACAGTTAAATTATGTACGGAGAAAACTACAGAGGTAAATGAATTTTTCTCCCATCCAAGTGCATCCTCTTCATCCTGATAAATTTATCGTCATCACTGAACAATGATTCTTTGATGAGCAAAGACTTCAGATTTTCTGCAAAGTCAATCAAAAATCAAACATCTCTACATTAAAATTATTCAACCTAAAAATCTCCGAGGTAGTTGCATGAAAGCAGTAATTTTAGCCGGAGGTCTGGGAACTCGCCTTAGTGAAGAAACTAGCATCAGACCTAAACCAATGGTGGAAATTGGTGGTAAACCAATTCTCTGGCATATTATGAAAACCTATTCAGCCCACGGTATTAATGATTTTATCATTTGCTGTGGTTATAAAGGTTACATCATCAAAGAGTATTTTGCTAACTACTTTTTGCATATGTCTGATGTAACTTTTGATATGCGTTTTAATCAGATGAATGTTCATTCTGGTTATGCTGAACCTTGGCGTGTCACTTTAGTAAATACAGGTGACAACACCATGACGGGTGGACGCTTAAAGCGTGTGAGAGAACATATTGGTAATGAAGCTTTTTGCTTTACCTATGGTGATGGGGTGAGTAATGTTAACATCACTGAATTAATTAAATTCCACCAACAACAAAAGTCATTAGGAACATTGACAGCCGTACAGCCAGCAGGCCGTTTTGGTGCAATTTCTCTAGGACAAGAACAAACTAAAATCACCAGTTTCCGTGAAAAACAAGATGGTGATGGAGCTTGGATTAATGGTGGTTACTTCGTATTAGAACCAGCAGTTATTGATTTTATTGCTGATGACAACACTGTTTGGGAGAAAGAACCATTAGAAAAGTTAGCCGATTTAGACCAGCTATCTGCTTTTAAACATAATGGTTTTTGGCAACCAATGGATACATTAAGAGATAAAAATTATCTAGAAGAACTCTGGAATAATAACCAAGCGCCTTGGAAAGTATGGGGATAAATGCAAAAGTAAAAAGTAAAAAGTAAAAATCCGAGGATTGATGCTGATCAAGTTATAATATCTGACTTATACACAGTTAAAGTCAAAAGAAAAATATTATTTCTTGTTTTTGCCTTTTACCTTTTGCCTTATTAAGAGTAATACCAATGTACGATTTTGTGATTGTTGGTGGGGGAATAGTCGGGCTATCCACAGGGATGGCTTTAGGTAAACGTTACCCCCAAGCGCGAATTTTAGTATTAGAAAAAGAAAGCCAATGGGCATTTCATCAAACTGGCAATAATAGCGGTGTAATTCACTCTGGTATTTACTATAAACCAGGGAGTTTTAAAGCTAAGTTTTGCCGTGATGGTAGAGACTCAATGGTGGCATTTTGCCAAGAACATGGCATTGATCATGAAATTTGTGGCAAAGTTATTGTAGCAACAGATGAGGAAGAATTACCACGTTTAGAAAATCTCTACAAACGTGGGTTAGATAACGGGATTAAAGTCCAAAAAATTACTCCAGAAGAAGTTAGAGAAATCGAACCTCATGTAAGTTGTGTGGGTGGAATTCGCGTTTTTTCCACAGGCATTGTTAATTACAAACAAGTTTGTTTAAAATACGCCGAATTAATTCAACAGCAAGGTGGGGAATTACGCCTGAATACCAAAGTCCTGAAAATTGTTCCCAGTGGTAAAAATTATGTGCTGGAAACCAATCAAGGCCGCTTTGAAACCAGTTTTGTGATCAATTGTGCCGGATTGCATAGCGATCGCATTGCTAAATTAGGTGGAGTCAACCCCAAAGCGAAAATCGTTCCCTTCCGGGGCGAATATTACGAACTCACCCCCGAAAAGCGGTATTTGGTAAAAACCCTGATTTACCCAGTTCCCAACCCTGATTTTCCTTTCTTGGGTGTTCACTTCACCAAAATGATTGACGGTAGCGTTCACGCAGGGCCGAACGCCGTTTTAAGTCTCAAGCGGGAAGGCTATTATAAAACCGACTTCGACTTGAAAGACTTTGCTGAGGTGATGACTTACCCTGGTTTTTGGAAACTCGCCGCCAAACACGCCGACGAAGGTATCCAAGAAATCATTCGTTCCTTCAGTAAAGCAGCCTTTACCAGAAGTCTGCAAAAACTGATTCCCGAAGTCCAGTCCCAAGATTTAGTCCCAACCCATGCAGGGGTACGCGCCCAAGCCTTGATGGATGATGGCAAACTAGTAGATGACTTTTTGATTGTACCTAGTCAAAATGCCATCCATGTTTGCAATGCTCCCTCACCTGCTGCCACTTCTTCCCTAGAAATTGGCAAAGCGATCGCCGCACAAGTCACCCAACACGCAGATATCCCAGCAACAGTAGGTAGTATTTAAGGAACAGGGGATAGGGAAAGCAGGGGGCAAGGGGAACTAAAGGTACGATTAAATGCCATTTTGGCAGACAAATGGGGAGAATTACATCCAAAATGGAATCAGATGTCGAGCATCTATGATGATTCCTTGAGGAAGGATAGTCAAGTCGCTTCGCTCCAATTCAAAATTAAAAATTCAAAATTCAAAATTAAGAAATCCATATTTTACGAGGGTTTCTAGATTTGGATCTGTTTCATGATTTTATTGAATTGGTATCAAGTTCGTAGTAAGGACTTCAGTCCTTATTAGAGGACTAAAGTCCCCACTACAAACCTTGAATTATCTACACCGTTCTACTTAGTTAATTCATCTACCACAATAAATATAGGATTTCTAGTTGATTGTTGAACAGATATGTAGGGGAGGCAAATGACAGTGTGGATTTTCCTCCTGCAATATTGCCGTTTTGCTAGCAGCGAGAGTACAGCAGATACCACAAAGGCATTTAGTGTGTGCGTTACGGCTTACGCCTCACACACCCTACATATACTTAGATTTCTTCTCCAAATTAAGTCGGATTCCTATAACTCCAATACTTCATACAAGAGAATTTCACGCCAATGAAAATTTTAGTAACTGGAACTGAAGGTTATTTAGGTTGTTTATTACCCTCTTTATTAACTGCGCGCGGACATGAAGTCATTGGGGTAGACACTGGTTTCTATAAAGTTGGCTGGTTATACAACGGTACTCCAATCACAGCCAAAACCCTCAACAAAGATATTCGTCATATCAACCCCGAAGATTTAGAAGGCGTGGAAGCAATAGTCCACATGGCGGAGTTATCCAACGATCCCACCGGACAACTAGCACCCAATATTACTTACGACATCAATCATTTGGGTTCTGTACGGTTAGCGAATTTGGCGAAAACAATGGGTATTCGTCGCTTCGTCTATATGTCTTCCTGTAGTGTCTACGGTGTCGCTACAGAAGGTGATGTCACAGAAGAATCTCCTATTAACCCTCAAACAGCCTACGCAGAGTGCAAAACTTTAGTGGAAAGAGATGTCACACTCCTAGCTGATGATGACTTCTCTCCCACCTTCATGCGGAACGCCACAGCTTTTGGTGCTTCCCCTAGAATGCGTTTTGACATCGTATTGAACAACTTAGCCGGCTTGGCTTGGACTACTAAAGAAATTAAAATGACCAGTGATGGTACGCCTTGGCGGCCATTAGTTCATGCTTTGGATATTTGCAAAGCCATAGTTTGCGCGCTAGAAGCACCCCGCGACATTATTCACAACCAAATCTTTAACGTTGGTGACACAGCTAATAACTACCGCGTTAAAGAAATCGCTGAAATCATCGCTGATACCTTCCCTGGTTGTAAATTATCTTTTGGTGATAACGGTGCAGATAACCGTAGCTATCGCGTATCTTTTGATAAGATTAACAGCATTTTACCTGGTTTTAAGTGTGATTGGGATGCCCAAAAAGGTGCTAGACAATTGTTTGATTTGTTCAGTCAAATCGATATGACTGAAGACACCTTTTTGTTTAGAGGATTCACCCGCTTAAAGCAACTAGAGTATTTAATTCGGACTGAACAAATCAACCAAGATTTTTTCTGGAATATCAAGTAATAAACATTCTCGGCAATTAGTGTGTTCCCATTTGTTTAGATCCCTGGCTGCTAGAAGTAGTCAGGGATCTTACAACCTAGCTAAATTAATTAAATAAGTCTTGGAAATTTGTATGAATAAAATATTGACCATTGCCATTCCTACTTATAATCGGGCTGAGTTGCTAGATCAACAATTAACATGGTTAGCATCCGCTATTCAAGGTTGTGAATCAGAATGTGAAATTTTAATTTCTGACAATTGTTCTACTGATCATACGCCAGAAATTATTCAGAAATGGCAAACTTATTTTCATAATACTAGATTCCATGCTAACAGAAATAGTGAAAATCTGGGAGTCATGAGAAACATTGCTTATTGTATTCAAGCTGCTACCAGCAAATATGTTTGGACAATTAGCGATGATGATAAAATCGATACCAAAACAATATCTTATCTGGTTCAAACATTAAATAATTCTCTAGATTTAGCATTGCTAATTTTAAATTTTTCTTGTCGTCATCAAATTACAGGTGAGTTAGTATATCAAAAATGTTATGAGTTTGATGGGGAAGAAATAGAGGTAGAAGGTAGAGACGTATTTGAAGATTGTATCAAAGCAAATCGCTCTGGTGTACAGTTAATGTCAGCCCAAGTATACAGAACTGATTTAGCACAGCGTAGTTTACAAACATGGGTAGATGGTGTAAACAACTTAGATTACCAAGTTTATATTACGGGATTTTGTGCTTTTCATGGTAACGCCAAAATCACTAAAGACGTTTATCTAGAAAATGCTTTTGGAGCTAGTCATTGGATGGTAAAACCAAAATTACTGCTCAAAATGCAATATACCTATTCACCAGAAATAAATGTCAAACTTAAAGAAATAGGCTATTCAGAAAGCTTTTGTAGAAACTTGATCGTTAATCATTTTACTCATAATAATTGGCGAGTTTTGTTAGGAGCTTTGAGAAGATGGCCTGTCTTAGCATTGACGACCATAATTCCTTACTTTGGTTTAGTAAGTATATCTATTTTAGAAACTGTGCTTGTATCTAAAGAAGGAGCAACGCAAGAAATTATCAATAATCATAGCAACAACAGACGTTACCTGATTAAAACCAAGTAGCATAATGAAGGATTCCAATGATGTTAAATGCCATCAAAGATAAAATAGAAGCACTGAATTCAGAAGTTGACTATAGAATCCGACTCTGGCGATATACTGCCAAATTACCAGCTATAGAAGAACGCGATCGCCGGATGGTTAATGCTCTTAAACATGAAGGAATTTGCATTACTTCCCTCGCAGAATTAGGGTTCGACTCGACAACGCAATTGCTGAATGCAGCCCATACTATCTTACCCAGTATGGGACAAGGTAACTATAAAGATTCAGACCAAAATCCCCCAGAAATTTATACAGTTACCCATATACCGGATTTTTATAACTGGGGAAACGAACCTAGATTATTGAAAATCTTGGAAAATTATGTTGGTCTTCCCATAGCTTATCATGGTGTACAAATTCGCAAGGACTTTGTTAATACCAATCAATTCAGTACAATGTTATGGCATCGGGATTCAGAAGACCGCCATATCATCAAGCTGATTATTTACTTAAATGACGTGGAAGAAAAACACGGGCCTTTTGAATATGTTCCAGCACATTTGACATCTATCAACAGTCTGAATTTCTATCGACTTTACAGCAAATTATATAATTCAGGCATCAATGATGAAGAATTAAATAAAATTGTGCCTAAATCTGCCTGGAGGTCGTGTACTGGCGCAGCCGGTACAGTAATTATAGCTGATACCCAAAGGCTTTTACATCACGGTACAGTCCGCACACAAGAGCGTTCAACTCTATTCTTTGCCTACACTACTAACCCTGCGAAAAGACCAGGACTTTGTACTCAATATTGGGATGATACCTTTCCCAAACCAAATTATTGAGAAAGTTCCTGTTGAGCCTTTCGATTTGTGTAGATACAAAGTGATTAGTAATTATTTCTTATACGCAAAACACATGATTTTTACCAATACATCTCTCAAAGACGCGTTTATTATTGACCTAGAAGAAAAGCCAGACCACCGTGGTTTTTTTGCTCGGACATTCTGCGCTCAAGAATTTATCAATCACGGTTTAAAGCCAGCAGTTGCTCAGTGTAACCTTTCTTATAACTATAAAAAAGGCACATTGCGCGGAATGCACTATCAGCTAAAACCCGCAGCAGAAACTAAATTAATACGCTGTATTAAGGGTGCTATTTATGACGTAATTATTGATATGCGTCCTGAATCACCAACATTTTTATCACACATTGGTGTGGAATTAACTGCTGATAATCGTCGAGCTTTGTATGTGCCAGAAATGTTTGCTCATGGTTATCAAGCCTTAACTGATGATGCGGAAGTTGTCTATCAAGTTGGTGAATTTTATACACCTGGATACGAGAAAGGTCTGCGTTATGATGACCCATTCTTTAATATTCAATGGCCTTTAGAAGTCACCGTGATTTCTGAAAAAGATGCTAACTGGCCACTATTAGAAACTATCCCCATCGGTAGCCCTGACCCAGTGGAAGCGGTTTGTTAGTGAGTGCTGAGTGCTGAGTTGTGAGTGCTGAGTTGTGAGTGCTGAGTAATTAGTTTTTCTCCCCTGCTCCCTGCTCCCTGCCCCCCTGCCTGGTTAAATAAATATAGGAATTAACGAAAATGATTATTATCGATCGCGCTTTGCAAGTTCGTGCTGCTGCTGGTAATCCCGTCAAAGTGGGAATGATTGGTGCTGGTTTTATGGGTCGCGGAATTGCTAACCAAATTATCAATTCTGTTCCTGGGATGGAGTTGGTAGCTATTTTTAACCGGAGTATTGACCAAGCCCAACGCGCTTATCAAGAAGCGGGAATTGAAGAGATTGAAGTTGTCAATAGTGTGGGTGAATTAGAAGCGGCGATCGCTCAAGGTAAATATGCCATCACTGAAGATGCTAAACTCATCTGTCAGGCAGAAGGTATTGAGGCCATTATCGAAGTGACTGGTGCGGTAGAATTTGGCGCGCATATCGTCATGGAAGCGATCGCCCATCGCAAACATATTATTATGATGAATGCCGAACTTGACGGTACTATCGGCTGTATTCTCAAAGTCTACGCTGATAAGGCTGGTGTAATTCTCTCGGCTTGTGATGGCGACCAACCAGGGGTAGAAATGAATCTCTACCGCTTCGTGAAAAGTATTGGTTTGACTCCTCTATTGTGCGGTAACATCAAAGGTTTACAAGACCCCTACCGCAACCCCACCACCCAAGAAGCCTTCGCTAAACGTTGGGGACAAAAAGCCCACATGGTGACAAGCTTTGCCGATGGTTCCAAAATATCATTCGAGCAGGCGATCGTTGCTAACGCCACAGGGATGAAAGTAGCTAGACGCGGGATGTTGGGCTATGACTTCACAGGTCACGTAGACGAAATGACCAATATGTACGACGTTGACCAACTTAAAGAACTAGGCGGAATCGTTGATTATGTCGTTGGTACAAAACCCGGCCCTGGCGTATTCGTCTTCGCTACCCACGACGACCCCAAACAACGCCACTATCTCAACCTCTACAAACTCGGTGAAGGCCCTCTTTACAGTTTCTACACCCCTTACCACCTCTGTCATTTTGAAGTTCCCTTGTCTGTAGCCCGTGCAGTCTTATTCCAAGATGCAGTCATGGCTCCTTTAGGCGCGCCTATGGTGGACGTAGTGGCCACTGCAAAAATTGACCTAAAGGCCGGAGAAACCTTAGACGGCATCGGCTATTATATGACCTACGGACAATGTGAAAATTCCGATATTGTCCAACAACAAAACCTCCTACCAATGGGTTTAGCAGAAGGGTGTCGCCTCAAACGAGATATTTCCAAAGATCAAGTCCTCACCTACGATGATATAGAACTACCCGCAGGCAGACTTTGCGACCAACTTAGAGCCGAACAAAACAAATATTTTGCCCCTGAAAAAGTTCTGGTGACAGTTGGATAGTATCAATTCAAAATTCAAAATACCCTTACGGGAAGCAAGCTACAAAATTAAGAATTTAAGACAGATGCTTGATTTTGCAATATTAGTTGAATTTTGAAAAATTAATGTCAAAAGATTTGGCTTAAATACCTAAAAAACAGCCCCCTTCCACAAGGGGGCTTGAGGGTATCTTATTATTTTCTCCCGCACATAGTGATACCAATTCACAATTCGCAATTCGCAATTCGCAATTCGCAATTAAAAAACTTAGATGCAGCAAAGCTTTCAGGGTTTACATCTGTATCAGGTTTTTCGTGAATTGGTATGATTAGTTTTTGCTAATAACTAATGACTAATGACTATTGACTATTGACTATTGACTAAAACTTATGAAAATTGCCCTAGTACATGATTATTTAACTCAACGTGGCGGCGCAGAACGAGTATTTGAATTACTCTGTAAACGCTATCCAGAAGCAGATATTTTTACATCTTTATATGACCCTGAAAAAACTATTAATGTTGGCGATCGCCTAGTTAATACAACTTACTTACAAAAAATTCCAGGAGCTACTAAATATTTCCGTTTAATTGCTCCCTTATACTTTCCAGCTTTCCGGGCTTTAGATTTACAAGAATACGATTTAATTATTAGTAGTAGTACCAGCTTTGCAAAAGCTGTCAAAAAAAGACCAGATGCTAAACATATTTGTTTTTGTCACAACGTCACCCGCTTTTTGTGGGATACGGAAACTTATTTACGAGAATACAGTGATTATCGCTATTTCGCGCCTTTAATTACCAAAGTATTCCAAGCAATGCGCGATATTGACCTGAAATATGCTCAAGAACCAGATATTTATATAGCTAATTCCACAACTGTTGCTCAACGAATTCAAAAAATTTATGGCAAACCAGCCATCATGGTAAATTATCCCATTGATACGAGTAACTTTATTTTCTCAGATACTAAAGATGAATATTATTTAGCATCGGCACGCATGATTAGTTACAAGCGACTCGACGTTATTGTTGAAGCTTTTAACTGGTTGGGATGGCCGCTGTTTATTTCCGGCGACGGCCCAGAAAGAAAGCGATTAGAAGCGAAGGCATTGAGTAATATTAAATTCTTAGGTCATGTCAGTGATAGCCAGCGTAAAGACTTATTTTCTAAAGCTAAATCAGTGATAGTTGCAGCTTTAGAGGACTATGGTTTAGTACCGGTAGAAGCTAATGCTAGTGGGACACCAGTAATTGCCTATGGTGCTGGTGGTGTATTAGATACACAAATCCACGGAAAAACAGGAGTTTTCTTTAAAAGACAAACACCCGAATCGTTACAAACAGCATTATTAGAGTCCGGAGGAATCTCTTGGAATTATGAAAATATTCGTAATCATGCTGTGAATAATTTTTCCGAACAGGTCTTTTTTAGCAAAGTTGAACGAGTTATTGCCCAAGCTTGTATTTAAAAAAGGAACAGGTAATAGGTGACAGGTGACAGAGAAAGAACAAGGGAAAAATTATTTTCAATACCCAGTCCCCAATACCCAGTCCCCAGTCCCCAATTCCTAGCCATTCACAAATAAGGATAATAAACGTGGTTCAAACTAGTCTCAGCACCAATATTGTCAATTCCAATCAAGATCCAGAACCCAGTTATGGACAAATTCTGGCGGTGTTTATTCGCAGATTTCCTTGGTTTGTGGGAGTCTTTATCATTACAATTGCGATCGCAGCTTTTGTCACCGCTAGAACTAAGCCTACGTTTAAAAGCTCAATGCAGCTATTGGTAGAACCAAACTATCAAGGTAAAAATGATACAACTAGACCTGAGAATCAGTTTCTTGAACCTGATGTACAGATAGATACTGCCACACAACTGAATTTGATGCAAAGTTCAGGATTGATTCAAAAGGCAGTCGATAAACTAAAATCTGAATATCCAGATATTACTGTAGCTGACCTCAAAAGTGCCTTGGCTTTGGAGCAACTTAGAACTAAAGAAGATAATCTAGCTACCAAAATTTTCCAAGTAGAGTACACAGATAACGATCCAGAAAAGACTCAAAAAGTTTTGAGTGCAATTCGCCAAGTGTATGTGGAATACAACAAACAGCAACAGGATACTCGTTTGCAAAAGGGTTTACAAGTTATCCGAGAACAGTTGAGCAAAGCCAGCGAAGAAGTGAATGCGGCTGAGTCTAACTTACAAAGATTTCGCAGAAACCAAAATTTAATCGACCCAGAAGCACAAGCCAAAGCCTTAGAAGATTCTTTGAATAATATTGAGCAAGAACGCCGCACTACTCGCTCTCAATATCAAGAGGCTATTGCTAAACAAAAATCTCTAGAAGAACAATTAAACCGTTCTCCCCAAAATGCTTTAGTGGCTTCTCGTCTGAGTCAGTCCACACGCTATCAAGGTTTACTCAACGAAATTCAAAAAACAGAATTGTTGTTAGCTCAAGAACGTTTGCGTTTCACTGATGAAACCCCAAGCGTTCAAAAGCTGAAAGAACAACTGCAAAGCCAAAAGGAATTATTGCAACAAGAAGTAGGCAGAACTTTAGGTGTGAAGTCTGCTAGTGCGATGAGGTCTGGAGAACCACTTCTAGAACAGGGTCAGTTTGGTGAAATCGATTTAACTCTGGCTAGTCAACTCGTAGAAACCCAGACAATCATAGTTGCATTAACTGCCCGTGATCAAACTCTGGCACAAAAAGAAAATCAGATACGCCAAGAAATTAAACGCTTCCCGCCTCTTTTGGCTTATTACAACCGCATTAAACCACAGTTGCAATTCAGTCGGGAAAGATTAGAGCAATTGTTGCGTGCAGAACAACAGTTGCGTCAAGAACTAGCCAAGGGTGGATTTAATTGGGAAGTTGTGGAAGAACCCCAAGCTGGTATGAAGTTAGGCCCCAATCTCCAGCAAAATCTGTTGTTAGGTGCGGTAGTGGGGTTAATGTTGGGTGGTATTGCGGCTTTCATTCGAGAAGCATCTGATGATTCTGTTCACACTACGGCTGAATTGGAGAAACAAGCAGCGTTACCTTTGTTGGGAACTACACCTAAACTACCACCAGCTAAAACCAGAGACTCTGTAATTAAGTTGCCATTTGGTAAGCCAGAAACGCCTGCACCTTGGACAGTAGAGGTTTTACAATCTCCTCCCCGTTGGGAATCCTTGGATTTGATTTACAAAAACATCGAACTTTTAAATTCCGTTGCTAGTTTAAAATCTTTGATGATTTCCTCACCTGTAGTAGATGAGGGTAAATCAGGTTTTGCTTTGGGTTTAGCGATGAGTGCAGCTAGGCTACACAAACGGGTATTGTTGATTGATGCCAACTTACGCCAGCCTAGTTTGCATGAACAGTTAAATCTGCCGAATGAGCAAGGACTTTCCACTATTTTGTCTAGTGAGATTACTTTGCCGCATCAGATTGGAACTCATTCAGTTGGTTCAACTTACATTGATATTTTGACAGCCGGCCCCAGACCTGCTGATCCCGCCAATTTGTTGAGTTCTCCCCGCATGGCGGAACTGATGCACGCCTTTGAGGAGAACTATGATTTGGTAATTATCGACGCACCACCCGTTCTGGGTTTAGTAGATGCGATGTTGACGGCTTCTTCTTGTCGGAGTGTGGTGTTAGTCGCAAGTATGGGTAAGGTGACTCGTACCCAAATCGCGGAAGCGACAGCCATGTTAAGCCGATTAAACCTGATTGGAATCGTTGCTAACGGGGTGGCTAACTCTGGTAGTACATATGTGCAGTACGCCAGGGAGAATCGATTTGCTTTACATCAAGGGGTGGAGAAGTAGAAGGAGGCAAGGGGGCAGGGTGCAGGGGGGATATTTAACCCAGTCCCCAATACCCAATTCCCAGTCCCTATTTTTATTGTGCGATCGCGGCAAATGCAAGACAGGCGATCGCACATTTTTTTATGCGTTTTATTTCTGTAAATAGCCCCAATTTTATATTAAAAATTATTGGAATACTTGACTTTTTTATCTGTAATTATTAAACTTTTTTAGTGTAATAAATTAACTATTATTGTTAGCGAATAATTAAGTATATTTATATCACCTTTATATTAAACTAGAAAAACACTGTCTATTTAAAGAGTAAATAAAGAATTCCTTCTGGCGTATAGTCATTTCTACAGAGTCTTATATCCTAGAGATTGAAATTGATTTTAGGTGAATCAAAGACAATACTGAACTAGCTTGATCAATTTTTTTCAACTAAGTAAATAGATAGATAGATAGCCAAAACTCAAACTAATAACAAAAGATAAATTCTGGCACTGAATTTACGGCTCTCTAAATCTCTCCAACATCCCTAATTTAAATTCGAGAGTTCAACATTTCGCTGTCAAATTTATCATGATGTTTAGTGCTATTTATCTATTTAGTATTTCAGTTACCAGAAATTGCCCAACAGCACTATCAAACAAATTAGATAATAGCTGTTTATACAATTGTTACCAGGATGTTTTTCAAGGCAATATCTACAACTTTGACCAAAAATGCTAATTATCCTCAAAGTCTTTGGCATTGATAGTCTTTGATGTTACCGCAGTGATTTACTTTGTATAAATCCAAAGACCTATGACCAGCACAATAGTTCCAAACCTTGATCATTACTATCCTCCTACACCTCAACAACTGGCTTCTTGCTCCTCTCACTACACACTGCAATGGCGGCGGGGTCAGCTTTTAGTGAACTCTGCTAAAACATTAGCACAGCTATATTTACCCTCTTTTGATAATCAACAATTGCTAGTCGAGTGTTTAAAACATTCGCCAGTTAATTTGGTGAGTATAGATGCAAAACTCGGCACAGATATGTTAGAGTTTTGGGCTGAAGCTTGTCAGCAAGCTCATAAACCGATATTTTTGCGCGTTGCTGATGGCTCAAGACTATTCAAAAGAACTAGCCAAGGAGCAATATGGCTGCAATTTATAGATAGATTAATTGCAGGCTTATTACTGCTGTCATTATTTCCAGTCATGGCAGTGTTATTCATGCTCATACAACTTTATTCACCACAATCATTATTTAGTCGTGAGTGGTGTGTAGGGGAAAAAGGCAAACTATTTCAACTAATTAGATTTTCTACCAATAGTCAGAAAAATAGTCAGTTGGTGTACTGGTTACGCCAATCTGGCTTAGAAAATCTCCCAATATTATGGAATGTCATTCGGGGTGATATTAGTTTAATTTTCACCCGTTGCTGGACTTTAGAAGATGCGGTACGAATCAGTTTATCTAGACAGGAACAGCTAAGTACGCTACCAATCGTCACAAATTCATGGGAAGTTAAAACAGAGTCGTAAATAGTGCATTTTCAGAGTATAACTCTTTAATTTACTTTATCCTGAGAGTTAACCAGGATGTAAGAAATACTAAATTAATAGGGTTTTATACAGTTAAAATTCTGCACAAATCTAGTTTTAACTACGGATTGATGGACTGTTAAATATTGACAGTCCATCAATCTCCTAAATCAAGCCAGATTTTAACAGTGAACAGTGAATAGTATTGGTGTCTCTTATAAATTCTCCAACATATACCGTTAGGACTGATAACTGACAACTGTTGTAACCATATCTTTTCTAGACAAGTAATCACTAAATTAAAATGCCTAAACAACCGATTAATTTATTGAGAGCCAATAAATTTTGGCAAAACAATTATTTGATTTTGCGAGAGTTCAAGCATTTTCGCAAAATAGCTATTTTAGCCGTTATATTTTCCTTTCTAGCTGCCAGTTTTGAAGGTGTTAGTATTGGATTTCTCCTGTCATTTTTACAAAATCTGACTAATCCTAATCAACCAATGCACACAGGTATTGCTTGGGTTGATGTAGTTTTAGTCTCTGATATTGTGCCGATTAGCCCTATATATCGCATATCTATATTAATTTTGTTGAGTACTTGGATGCGTGCCGCCTTCAATTACTTTGCCGGCATCTACACCGAATCGGCTCAACTGAATTTAGCAGATCGCTTGCATAAGCAAATCTTTGAACAATTGCAGGCGATGAGGTTGAGTTATTTTACTCAAACCCGTTCTGGAGAACTCATTAATACAATTACTACAGAGATTGAAAGAATCAAACAGGCTTTTAGTGGAGCGGCTTTCGTTTTTACTAGATTCCTCACAGTTTGTGTTTATTTCATTGTCATGTTTTTAATATCATGGCAACTTTCTTTGGTTTCTGTTCTCATCTTTGCACTGCTAGCTGTAGGACTATCTACATTAAATAAACGCGTCAGAGAAACCAGTTTTGGTATTTCACAAGCTAACTCTCAATTTACAGCTACGGCTGTTGAACTTATTAACGGGATTCGTACAATTCACGCTTTTGGTACACAAGAATTTGAAAGACAGCGTTTTTATAGAGCTAGTACCAATCAACTGAATGCTGCTATTAAGGTTGTCTTAGCGTGGACAATGGTGAAGCCGATAGCAGAAGGCATCGCCACAACAGTGTTAATTAGTTTGATTGTAATTTCTTTCACAAGTTTTACATTACCAGTTGCTTCATTATTGACATTTTTCTTTGTTCTAGTTAGAGTCATTCCTAACATTCAAGATGTCAATGGTACTATGGCTTTCTTGAGTACATTGCAAGGCTCGGCAGAGAAGATTAAAGAGATTTTGCAAACTCAGAATAAACCTTATCTCCAAAATGGCAAAATTAAATTTTCAGGTTTAAAACGCTCAATAGATTTAGTATCTGTAGATTTTGGCTATACTGCCGATAATTTAGTGCTGAATAATATTACCTTGACTATTGAACGTGGTCGTACAACCGCACTAGTAGGAGCTTCTGGAGCAGGTAAAACTACATTAGCTGATTTAATTCCCCGATTTTACGATCCCACCGAAGGCCATATTTTAGTCGATGGTATTGATTTACAGAAATTGGATATCTATTCCTTCCGTCAAAAAATGGCTGTAGTTAGTCAAGACACATTTATTTTCAACAATTCGGTACGAGAAAATATTGCCTACGGGACATCAGGAGCAAGTGACGCACAAATTCGCGAAGCGGCTCAACTAGCAAACGCCTTAGAATTTATCGAAGAAATGCCAGAAGGATTCGATACTAAATTAGGCGATCGCGGTGTACGCTTATCGGGAGGACAAAGACAAAGACTAGCAATAGCCCGTGCATTACTCAGAGATCCCGAAATCCTCATCCTCGATGAAGCCACCAGTGCTTTAGATTCAGTATCCGAGCGATTGATTCAAGAGTCTTTAGAAAAACTAGCTGTGGGTAGAACCGTAATTGCGATCGCTCACCGACTTTCAACTATTGCTAAAGCTGATAAAGTCGTCGTTCTCGAACAAGGAAAAATAATAGAACAAGGCGGCTATCAAGAATTACTAGAACTCAAAGGAAAGTTGTGGAAATACCACCAAATGCAAAATCAAACTAGTCAATCTTGAAATATATAGGATTCCTATTTGATTTTTGAAAAGAACTCAGTACACTTTTATCCCTTCTAACCTGTTCCCTGTTCCCTTACTACGCAAATGATTTCAGGAATCAAAGCGGATTCCTATACATGGGTGTAATACCAATTCAAAATTCAAAATTCAAAATTCAAAATTAATAAATCTCCATCCTACACAGGTTTCTAGATTTGGATTTATTTCGGAATTTTAGTGAATTGGTATACAAGAAATTTCACTTCAATGCCCCATTACCCATTACCCATTACCCATTCCCGATCATAAATATTACTATGAAAGTTTCCGTCATTATTTCTAACTATAACTACGCTCGTTATCTTCCCAAAACAATTGATTCTGTTTTAGCTCAAACCTATTCCAACATCGAAATCATTATTGTCGATGACGGTTCTAAAGATGATAGTCGTGATGTGATCACCAAACTGCAAGCAAAAGCACCAAATCAAATCAAAACTATTTTCCAACCCAATCAAGGACAAGGTGGTGCTTTTAACGCAGGGTTTCAAGCCGCTAGTGGTGATATCATCGCCTTTTTGGATGCTGATGATATTTGGAAACCTGAAAAAGTGCAGCGCATTGTTGAGATATTTAACACATCAGATGTAGTAGGTGTCATGCACCATTTAGATATTATTGATGCTGATGACAAGTACATGAATAATGCTTCTACTCAGGGGCCAAAGTTGAGTGAGGATTTAGCTAAAGTAGTCTTGAATACTGGTAATGCTTGGTGTTTTCCTCCGACTTCTGGACTTTCCTATCGTCGGGAAGCATTAGAAAAAGTGTTTCCTATTGACCCGATTAAATGGCGGATTTGGGCTGATGGTTGCATAATTTACTGCACTGCTTTTTTAGGTAAGATTAAAACACTACACGAAAATTTAGGTAGTTACCGCATTCATGGCGCGAACAATCACATCGGTCAAGGGGTAGCCACCAAAGAACAGGAAGCAAAAGCACAAGCAGGAATTGAACAAACCAACCGCTACATTAACGAATTTTTAGAACGGATTAATTATCCTACCAGAGTTGACCTATCCCGTAATCTTCAGTATCGCCGCACTAAGTATTACCAGCAAGGTAAATGGAATAGTCGTGAAGTTTGGGCGATTTCCCGTTTAATTATGGGTTGGTCTTTCTACTCCTGGCAAGAGCGAGTATATTATTTAACTCGTTTCTTATTTAAGAGTGGAAAATTTTTGGCTCGTCCTGCTGTTAATACGGAAAGTACAACAATTTAGTAGTAAATGTAATTGGAAATTATTAAGGTTATGAATTTACCACATCCTCATTGTCCTCAAATTGCACCAGTTCCAGCAGGAGTTACACGTCCACTGTGGTCAGTGATGATTCCTACTTACAATTGTGCAGAATATCTGCGTGAAACCTTAGCTAGTGTGTTAGCGCAAGATCCTGGCCCTGAAATCATGCAAATTGCAGTGATTGATAATTGTTCCACACAAGATGATCCCGCAGCCGTAGTTGCAGAACTAGGTCAAGGTCGTGTGGAATTCTATCGTCAACCTACCAATGTCGGTGCAATTAACAACTCTCATACTTGTTTAGAATTAGCACGCGGTCACTTGATTCATCTTCTGCATAGTGATGATTGTGTGCGCGATGGTTTTTATCCAAGAATGGCGCAAGCTTTCCAAGAAAATCCGCAAATTGGTGCTGCCTTTTGTCGCAGTGTATATATTGATGAGCATAGCAATTGGCAAGGACTTTCTTGTTTAGAGTTACCAGAAAGTGGGATTCTTCCTAGCCCTTGGATAGAGCGCATTGCCGAACTATGTTGTATTTCTGTCCCATCAGTTGCAGTAGTACGCCGTGAGGTGTATGAACAACTAGGAGGATATGACCGACGCTGTGGTTTGAGTGGCGACTGGGAAATGTGGGTGAGAGTGTTCACCAATTACCCCATGTGGTTTGAGGTGGAACCTTTAACGTTATGGCGTAGACACTTTTTGTCTGTTACCCAACTCAATGCTAAAAGTAAAACTTTCATTCAAGAAACCTTTGATACTGTAGAGATTATTTTCCAATCTTATTTACCCTCTATTATCAACGGCAAAGTTCATAAAAAAGCCAAGCAAAACTGTGCTTTCTTATCTTTAGAAGCGGCTTTAGCATTGTTTGCTCAAGACAAGATACCGCAAGCGATCGCTCAATTGCAAATAGCACTTCAGTATCGTGCTTCTTTCAAAGTGATTAAATCTGCTACGAGAATCATGGCTTGGGAGGGAATGCGATCGCTATTACGCAAAATATCAAGGAATTCAAAATATCAAACAACAGCTAATTCCGCAGCCCTCAACTACCTGAAATCATCTTAAAAAAACTCATATCCAACTTTTTATTCTGAAACAATGAGTCCATACAATAATGATATTCCCATCATTTCACCAGTTCCACAGGGAGTTAAACGTCCACTGTGGTCAGTGATGATTCCTACTTACAATTGTGCAGAATATCTGCGTGAAACCTTAGCTAGTGTGTTAGCGCAAGATCCCGGCCCCGATATTATGCAAATTATGGTTGTGGATGATCATTCCCTAGAAGATGATCCGGAGGCTGTAGTAGCAGAATTAGGAAAAGGTCGTGTTGAGTTTTATCGCCAACCACAGAATGTCGGTATTACCAAAAATTTTCAAACCTGCTTAGAACTGGCACGAGGTGAATTAATTCATCAGCTACATGGCGATGATTTAGTACGCGATGGATTCTATCAAAAGATGGCGCAAGCCTTTCAGCAGCATCCAGAAATTGGCGCGGCTTTTTGTCGTAATGTTTTTATTGATGAATATAATCATTGGCAAAATTTGTCTGATTTAGAACAGAAACAGAGTGGTATTTTACCCAGTCATTGGTTAAATCAGATTGCTGGTGTTTGTTGTATTCAAACACCTTCAATAGTGGTACGTCGCGCAGTCTACGAAAATTTGGGAGGCTTTAATCATCGCTTAAAATGTGGTGAAGACTGGGAAATGTGGGTAAGAATTGCAGCTAATTACCCCATTTGGTATGAAATTGAAGCCTTGGCACTTTATCGAGTGCGTTCCTATTCTCAGACTAGACGAAATGTCATCAATGGTCATTACATCCAGAATTTGTACAAAGCTATAGAAATTTTTGCAGACTATTTACCTAACACTGTACCTGCAAGAGTTATCCAACAAGCAAAAATCAATTGTGCTTACTTCGCTCTAGAAACAGCACAAGGCTTGTTCACAAGAGGTGATATAGGTAGAGCGATAGCACAAATTAAATTAGCTCTTCAGTTTGCTCCTCAAGGGAAAATCATCGGATCAGCAAGTAAAGTTATTCTTTGGCATGGGACATTATTACTATTATCAACTTTAGCTCTTGTCCCGTCAAAAATATCACGGATTCTTGCCAAAATTCATCCCATAGCAGTACAAGGCTGGAAGTCATCATAAATTAAAACTAATTTGTGGCATCGTTATTATTTGCTTGTAAAAACACAATCTGGCAAAAATAATTATTCAAAATTATGGCTATAGATACTAACTCCCCAACTCCCTTGGTGAGCGTCATCACACCTACTTATAATCGTCCAGATTACTTAAAAGCAGCCTTAACAAGTGCTGTCAGACAAACCTATCGCCATATTGAAATTATTGTTTCTGATAACTGTAGTCCTGAAAATCCCCAAGCTATTGTCGAGTCTTTTAATGATCCTCGGATTCGCTTTTCGCGCAATACAACAAATTTGGGGATGTTTGGAAACACCATCAAAGCTTTCAAAATGGCACGGGGAAAATATGTCGCTAGTTTGTTAGATGATGATATGTGGGAAGCAGACTTTTTAGAAAAGCTTGTCCTACCATTGGAAGCTAACCCAAATTTAGCTTTAGCTTTTTGTGATCATTACGTCATCGATGCACAAGGCAATATAGATGATGCGATGACTCAAGAATGTTCTCAGTTCTATAAGCGATCGCATCTGGCTAAAGGCATATATCAACCTTTTTATCGTCTCGCTTTAATAGATAGATCCGTCTCTTCTGCCACAGCTGCGGTAATTCGTCGGGATGTGATTGATTGGGATGCCATTCCGGCTGAAGTTGGGGGTTCATGGGATATATATTTGAACTATCTTTGTTGTCGTTCTGGATTAGGAGCTTATTTTTATCCAGAAAAACTGACGCGTTATCGTGTCCATGAACAAACAGACACAATGCTCAGTGGTAAACGCAACCCCCAAGCCAAAATCCGCAAAGCACAAGCCGATATGTTCTGCTATGAGCAATTTATGGCAGATGAAAGACTAAAAGAATTTCAACCCTATTTTCAACAGCAATGGGCCCATGTCAGCACCACGTTAGGCATAGGTTTAATGCGGAATCAACAACTAGAAGCAGCACGTTCTTACTTTTGGCGTTCCCTCAAAGAGAGTCTAAAACTCAGAACCTTAGCCGGACTAATGCTGAGTTTTACACCCCCTGCGATCGCATCTAAGTTTTAGTCAATAGTCAATAGTCATTAGTCCCCAGTCCCCAGTCCCCAATCCCCAATCCCCTAGTAGGTAATTAAAATGCGAATATCTGCTTGCATCACAACTAGAAATCGTCCACAAGATTTGGAAAATTGTTTGCGATCGCTGTGGAATTCTGATGTCAAACCGCACTCTGTTGTGGTGTCTGATGATTCACCAGATATAGAAGTACAGCAACAAAATTATCGGATTGTTCAACAATATCCCCAGACGATTTATATTACTGGGCCTCGGATTGGTGTTTGTGCTAATCGTAACAATGCGGTAAATGCCATTTCTGTTGCTGAAACTGACTTTGTGGCATTTATTGATGATGATATTTACGTTGATTCAGACTTTCTAGCTGGTGCGATCGCGCGATATCAGCAAATGTCATCTGAACAGCAAAATAACACCATTATTTCCGGTGTTAGTCGCTGTTCAGATGGCGGTCAAATGGTTTCTGGCAAGTTGTCTTTTCGAGGATATTTCTGTGCTAGCGATATTCCCGAAACTGTAGCAATTCATGCGTCTATTTTCCCTCGTCAGTTTCTTGAACAAGAACAGTGGGACGAAAATATATTTTTTGGCTATGAAGATGCAGAACTTTGTTTAAGAGCCTTAAAAAGAGGCTACAAAATTCTTCATTGTCCAGAATTACAAGTATTTCATGCCGGAGCAAATGGTAAAAGCTCTTTGATGGTATCTGACATTGGTAAGTTAACTAACTACGAAATTTCTATAGAAGCTGCCAGATTATATGTTGGTATAAAACGTTATAAAAATTTATTCCCTAATGCCTTAAAGCTAGCAGTTTTCTGTTTTGTGTATGTCGTACACATGACCGCATATCTATGGAAGCGAGGCTCACTACAAGCCTGGCCAGAAATTATTCGTCGTTCTCATGTTCAAAGATTGTGGCAACCATTTGGGGTTTAGAGTGCTGAGTAGTGAGTAATAAGTAATGAGTAATGAGTAATGAGTAATGAGTGAAGTTTTTCTTCCCCTGCTTCCCCTGCTCCCCCTACCTCCTCAGTCCCCATCCCCGATTAATCCTATATTTCACAGGGTAATTAATTGTGAAAGTATGTATTGTTACACATAATGTCATTAAAGGTGATGGTCAAGGACGAGTCAACTATGAAGTGGCTTTAGAAGCTATTCGTCGTGGTCATCACGTTACTCTATTAGCTAGTCAAGTAGCTGCTGAACTACAGCAGAATCCCCAAGTTAATTGGGTGGCTATTCCGGTGGAAGGATGGCCGACAGAATTATTGCGTAATTTTATCTTTGCTTTTGTCAGTACCAATTGGTTGCGTCAACATCGCCATGAGATTGATGTAGTTAAAATCAATGGTGCAATTACTCATGAACGTGGTGATGTCAATGCAGTGCATTTTGTCCATAGTTCCTGGTTGAAATTCTCTTCTGGAAAGGCTGCACCTAAGTCACGCCGAATTTTTTATAACTTTTACCAGTGGTTATATACAGCTTTAAATGCACATTGGGAAAAACGAGCTTTTCTTCAGGCGCGAGTTGTGGTGGCGGTTTCTAAGAAGGTGGCGCAGGATTTACAAGCCATTGGTGTATTGCCAAAAAATATTCGAGTCATTGTCAACGGTGTAGATTTAGAAGAATTTGCACCAGGAAAAATTGACCGTCAGCAATGGAATCTACCAATAGATGTTCCTCTGGCGTTGTTTGCTGGTGATATCAGACTTGCGCGCAAAAATCTAGATACAGTTCTCAAAGCTTTAGTTAAAGTTCCTGATTTACATCTGGCGGTAGCTGGAATTACGGAAGGTAGTCCCTATCTAGAATTAGCCGCAGCGTTGGGATTGCAAGAGCGAGTCCATTTTCTGGGACTACGCCGTGATATTCCCGACTTGATGAAAGCTGTTGATTTTTTCGTATTTCCCTCTCGGTATGAGCCGTTTGGTTTAGTAGTAATTGAGGCAATGGCTTCTGGTTTGCCCGTGATTACCGTTAGTAGTACAGGAGCAGCCGATTTAGTAAAACCTGAATCTGGCATGGTTTTGGCAGATTCAGACGATATAGAAGGTTTAGCCAAAGCGATGTTGACTTTGAGTAGCGATCGCCTCCTGAGACAAACAATGGGTACAGCCGCCAGAGCGATCGCCACTCAACACAGTTGGACAAACATGGCTAAGTGCTATGTGGATTTATTCGAGGAGTTAAAGCAGTGATGAAAATCACCGTCATCATCCCTACTTACCGTCGTACCAAAGACCTAGAACGCTGTTTAAATGCTTTACACAAACAAATACGACCAGCCGATGAGGTAGTATTAGTAGTCCGTGATTCAGACCAGGAAACCTGGGAATTTCTCACCACCTTTGACCCTCTGCTTTTACCATTACGCGCCACTACAGTCACTATTCCTGGTGTAGTAGCAGCGATGAATGCAGGTTTAAATGTTGCCCAAGGAGACATTGTCGCCTTTACCGATGATGATGCCGCCCCTCATACTAATTGGTTAGCACAGATTGAAACTCATTTCTTGGCAGATGAGCGCGTCGGCGGAGTCGGCGGCAGGGATTGGGTATATCACGGAAAACATTTAGAAGATGGAGCTTGTCCAGTCGTGGGACAGGTGCATTGGTTTGGACGCATCATTGGTAATCACCATCAAGGCATCGGCGCACCCCGTGAGGTAGATGTTCTCAAGGGTGTTAACATGAGCTTTCGCCGCCAAGCCATTCAAAAACTACACTTTGACCAACGGATGTTAGGTACAGGCGCACAAGTCCACTTTGAAGTAGCCTTTTGTCTCGCCCTCAAGCGCGCCGGCTGGAAACTCATTTATGATCCTCAAGTCGGAGTGAACCATTATCCCGCCCGAAGATTTGACGAAGATCAGCGCAATCAATTCAATGCCATTGCTGTAGTTAATGCCGTACACAACGAAACCTTAGCATTACTAGAACATTTATCGCCCACACAAAGATTAGCGTTTTTGTTCTGGGCTGGATTAGTCGGAACAAGGGACGCTATGGGTTTAATTCAATGGTTACGTTTTCTCCCCAGCGAAGGCCTGTTAGCAGGACAAAAACTATTAGCATCCTGGCGTGGTCGCTGGCAAGGTTGGCAAACGTGGCAATTCAAAAGGGAATGGGGAATGGGGCATAGGGCATAGGGAATGGGGACTGGGGACTGGGAGCAGGGGAGAAGAACTAATGACTAATGACTAATGACTGATGACTATTGACTATTGACTAACCGGAGATTTTAAGTGGTTCAAATACATACACTTCCTAATAGTCC
This sequence comes from Aliinostoc sp. HNIBRCY26, assembly GCF_050235535.1. Lineage (GTDB taxonomy): Bacteria > Cyanobacteriota > Cyanobacteriia > Cyanobacteriales > Nostocaceae > Trichormus. The sequence continues at coordinate 3,362,275 of NZ_CP189852.1, read as the reverse complement.
ACCGAGAAAACAATTTGTGTTCGGCAAACAACCGCCGTTAGCTTGGGCAGCTATACTATCTTTCGTTCTGTTTTCCGCAGTCTGTATTTTTGCTGGTGCGGCGGGTATTCTTCGCACGGCTTATGTGATCATGTCCTTTGCTGTCGGTATTTTTTTATATCTGCGATACCCTTTACTTTATACAGGTTTTACTTGGTGGATTTGGTTTGTTACTCCCTTCGTGGCTCGTTTGGTCGATTATAGAAGTGGTTGGGACGCAACGCGTTTTATGTTGGTGTCACAATATTTAGTGACGTTATTAACTTTACATACTTTTTTAAAAGAACTGCCAAGGTCACTGCGCCAAGGCAGTTTACCTTTTGTATTGGCATTTTTAGGTGTGTTTTACGGCTTTCTGATTGGCGTGATTAAAACATCACCTTTTACTGCGGCACGGGGTCTTTTAGATTGGTTAACACCTATTACTTTTGGTTTTTATCTATTTATTAATTGGCGAGATTATCCCTCATACCGTCGTACTATCGAGAGGACTTTTCTCTGGGGTGTATTAGTCACAGGTATTTATGGGGTGATACAGTTTCTAGTCGCGCCTGAGTGGGATTTATTCTGGTTAACCAGTACAAAATTGACTAGCATGGGTGATCCTGAGCCTTTAAAATTAAGGGTTTGGAGTACGATGGCATCTCCTGCACCCTATGCAGCTATGATGATGGCAGGTTTGGTATTGTTATTTAGTAATAAAAATTTTCTCCGTATTCCTGCTTCTGCAATTGGTTATTTGGCCTTCTTACTCACAACAGTACGTACATTATGGGGTGGTTGGTTAATAGCATTTCTTACTTTTTTGACTGCCTTAAAAGCTCATTTGCAAATGCGCCTGTTCATAACGATTTTGATCATGGCACTGTGTATAGTTCCATTAACACAAATCAAAGAATTCTCCGAACCTATTACTACTAGATTTGAAACTTTTTCTCAGTTAGATAAAGATGACAGTGCTAAGGTCAGACAAAAAATATATGAAGATGGTTTGAATAGTGCTTTAACTAATGGTTTAGGCAACGGTGTCGGCAATACTTTTATTGTGAATAAAAAAGGCATTTTAGAACCGATTGTGATTGATAGTGGCATTTTAGATATGTTTTTCACATTAGGTTGGTTTGGCGGTGTATTTTACTTAGTCGCAATATTTATGGCGTTTGCGGGATCTTTTCAATATTCTGAATATCGGTTTGATACTTTTATGGCTGCATCCAGAGCAATTAGTGTGGGGATGTTATCAACGTTGTTAGGTAATAGTGGAATGTTAGGGATGCCTGGGATGGTACTTTGGGGCTTTATTGCTCTCGCAATGGCGGGACACAAGTATCATGTCAGTTCTCGATTCGATTAGTTAGGGATGAGTAATGAGTAATGAGTGCTGAGTGCTGTTAGCGGTAGCGCGGCGTTTAGCCGGTGCTGAGTAATGAGTGCTGAGTGCTGAGTAATGAGTAATAATGACTAATGACTAATGACTAATGACTATTGACTAATGACTAATGACTATTGACTATTGACTATTGACTATTGACTATTGACTATTGACTATTGACTAATCACAACCATCCCCGTAACCAATAAACAAAGCTACCAACATATTCTTTGAGGGCATTAGTAAATTGATGTAGATTGTTAGTGTCTGGTAATAAGTTGAGGATAGCGGCTTTGGGGCTGCTGGCGAGTTCTTGGAGTTCGCCTTGGCTGACGAGAAAGTCTGTTGGTGCGGGGATAGCATCAATACCTTGACGCTGAAAAATTTTCAACGATCGCGGCATATGTAAGGCAGAAGTGACTAACAGTATTTGCCGAATACCGCGAGATTCAAGAATTTTTTTGACATTGACGGCATTTTGATAAGTATTGAGGGAATCTGGTTCTTGAATTAATGCTTCGCCGGGAATCCCGATAGATGTCAGGAGAGTCACCATATCTGCTGATTCTGATGAACCACTCCCCCGCCAATCAATTCTTCCACCACTGAGGATAATTAGAGGAGCTTTTTTTTGACGGTATAGTTGAGCCGCATAAATTACGCGATCGCCTTGTTCACTCAAATCAACTGTTGGACGCGGAGGAAAGGCTGATTTAGTTGCACCGCCTAATACCACAATTGCTTCTGCTGTAGGTAATTGGACTGAGGGGATATTTTGCCATTCTAGCGATCGCACTAAATATTTAGAAACCCAAGCATTCCCGCACAATAATAATAAAATTAACGACCAAGAAATAGCGATCGCTGCAACACGCGGTCGTTTCTTCACATTAAATAAAGCAAATACTAAACTGAAACAAGCCAGTCCCAACGGATAAAAAAATAACGGTAATAACTTAGAAAGATATAAAAACATAATAGAGCATCAGTTGTGGGAAAGAGGACACACAGAAGCAGAGAAGATTTCATCCCAATACCTAGTCCCCAGCGAAGCACTGAGCTTGTCGAAGTGTCCCCAATCCCCAGTCCCTACTTACCCCAAAACTTAAAACTGAAACTACCAGGTACGCGACGATAACGACGGCTAGCTCTCCTTTTTTGCTGTCTGGTAATTCTACTGGTAGACTGTTGCTGTTGACCGTCCACCTCTTCTACAACTTCTACTGGTAATTGTGTTTGAGTTTGTTCCTTACTTCTCCACCAAGCGATCGTCCAACCCCCAGCCAAAGCACCAATACCGCCAAGTATGATGCTCATGAGTGCTGGATAGCCTAACCAACTAAATCCTAGTAAGAAAAATAACCAATATTTTAATCCAGCATCAATCCCATCAGCCGAGGGTACGGTGGGTGGTTGGGGACTAGTTTTAGTAGTATTGGTAAACCAACCCAACATAAACCAACCCAAAATCCCCAAGAAAATACTTAAGGTAATTGTCGTTCCTGTCGAGTTCAAAATAAATGCGATGAATGCCCCAAAGAGAAATTGAGATATAGACTCAGGGGAAAAATTGAATAAGTTTTTGTTTTGTGACATAGGGAAAGTAGGGGTGTAGGGGTGTGATACCAATTCAAAATTCAAAATACCCTATCGGGAAGCAAGCTACAAAATTCAAAATTAAGAAATCCATTTTTAACAAGGGTTTCTGGATTTGAATCTGTTTCATGATTTTAGTGAATTGGTGTGAGGGTGTGGGGGTGTATAAAAGTTTTTACCTCTTGTCCCTTGCGCTTTCAATTTTGGATTGGGAATTTTAAATTTTAGAATGTATGATTCAATCCAAAATCCGAAATCCAAAATCCAAAATTCTTCCACCCCCTGCCTCATCCTCAAAATATTTACTTTATACTACTGAATTTTGGTAATTGTGTTTGTGGTGGTTGAGTTGTATCCCAAATTTGTACGTAGGGTTTTTCGGTGTCGGTAAAGGCTTCTGCTTGCTTGAGTTGTGAGGCTAATAAGTCTACTGTGGCATCAGCAATATCACCAGTACGGTTAGCTAGACGTTCTTTGACTACTTCTAAGGGGGCTGTGCAGTAAATAATTTGCAGGGGTAGTTGGTGTTTTTGTGCCTGGGCGATCGCTTCTTGTCTCAGTTCTTGTTTATCATACTTAGCATCTAAAATCACGGTGTAACCTTGATTAGCTAGTATAATCCCCAAATTCAATAACCGTGCATAAGTTTTGTGTGTCATTTCTGGCGTATATAAATCATCGCCTCCCCGTTCATGCAGAGGAACTCCCCCTAAGTGTTTTCTAACTGCGTCAGAACGAATATGAATCGCGCCTGTTTGTCGTGCTAAATATTTAGCTGTTGTGCTTTTTCCCGAACCAGATAAACCTGAAGTTAAAATCAGTTTTCCTTGTTTGGGTTGAGTATATTCCCAAGCGAGTTTGTAGTATTGGGCTGCTGTTTTGCTGGCTTCTTCTTTGACGCTAGCTGGTACACCAGGGTCATCTAACAAAAATGATGTCACCTTAGCTCGGACATAGGATTGACGATTTACATATATTGGTAATACTTCTAATCCTTCCCAATCGCCAGTCTCTTCTAAATAAGTATTAAGATAAGCATTACTTAAATCAGGACGCTGCTGTGCTTCCAGATCCATGACTGCATAAGCAACATCAAACATGACATCCACAAAGCGGAATGGTTCGTTGAATTCAATACAATCAAACAGCAAAATTTTATCTTGCCACAGACAAATATTTCTCAGGTGTAAGTCGCCATGACACTCCCGAATATAGTCATTTTGGATGCGACGTTGAAATAACTCTTGTTTTTCGGCAAAGAAACGGTCGGTGTAAGCTTTAGTTTCGTCAAACTGTGTCTGAGTTTGGGGGCCGCCAATATATTTTTCGGTTTGCTGGTAATTTTCATCAAATGCGGCTCTAACTTGAGCTACTTCCCCAAAACTCCGAATATAGTCATTCGTCTCGGTTTTGGCGTGGTATTGTGCCACAACACGTCCTAATTTTTCTAAATGGGTCTCGTCTAACTTCCCTTCCGCAAATAGTGAACTAAGTAGAGTATCTTGGGGAAACTGACGCATTTTAACTGCATATTCTACAGGCTCACCTGTCCCCCCCAGAATATACTGCTCACCCTGCAAAGTTATCGGTAACACTTCTAAATAGAGTTCCCCCGCACCCCGTTGATTTAACCGCAATTCTTCCTGACAAAAATGCTGGCGTTTCTCTAGGGTGGAGAAATCTAGAAACCCGAAATTTGCAGGTTTTTTCAATTTATAGGCATAGTCCCCAGTCAGCAACACATAGGAAATGTGGGTTTGAATGAGTTGAATCGATTCTTGTACAGGATGGGGGTAGAACCCTGGCTGTAACATTTGCTCAATTAAAGCGGGAAGAGTGACTTCGGTCATAGGAATTTTGAATTAATTTGAGTTCGGGATTAGCTAAAACCTTGATTATGGTACTATTTTTAACTCAATGAAAGTCTTAATTCTTAGTTCTATTGTGCAAATTTTCGTCCTCATACCAATTCTTTAGGAAGTTGCAGCAAGTAAATGATGTAGAGAAGTTGCATACAAAGTCTTTACAGTGCAGAATCAAGTGCATCTTCAATTAAAAAAAGGTATTACCATTACCTACCTGCTCTCAACACCTGTTCAGCCGTTAGTTTTAAACCTGGAAAGGTGAAAGAGACGATGTTTTGAGTACCTCGAAACTGTTGAATTTCATATTCTCCATTCATTAGGGTACAGATAGAGAGGGTGGGTTGTTTGGGTTTGCCAATGTGTCGAGTACCACCACTACCTGCATAATCTGCAATCCAATATTCGGGAATACCTAAAACCGCGTAGTCTTCAACTTTCCGGGCATAGTCATTTTGCCAGTTACTACTAACAACTTCTACCACCAACTTAATTGAACTACCAAGGGTCAGAATCGATTGTTCAGACCACAGTGGTTCTTTGGTGAGTTCATTTCTATCAACAACTGCAACGTCAGGGCGGAATGCTGTCACACCGATGTTAGAAGGGCGCAATAGTCCTCGCTGAAGAACAAACCAAGGTAAGCCTGCGCTGTCAATCTGAACGCAAATCTTGGCGGTAATGAAAGCCCCAACCTCTTCATGCAGTCCTGTGGGTTCCAAGTCAAATACTTCTCCATCGATCAGTTCATAGCGGCGATCGCTACCATAAAGGGTGAGAAACTCTTCAAAACTGAGGGGCTTTTGTTGTTTTGCTTGGTCTATCGTTGTAGTCATAGGTCAACTTCGCCCAATTAATGCCTTCAGTCTACCAAATGAAAGATTGTGACCCTTGTGGTTAACGGTGAATCAACTTAGATAGGTTTTTGTAAATGTCTGTGAAAAAACTGTGTTAGCTCACGCCATGAATCTTCTGCGGCTGACAGGTTATAAGAAGAACGCTCATGGCAGAAAAAACCATGATCAGCATCAGGATAAACTTTTAATTTGTATTCTTTGCCAAGTGCTTGGAAACGAGTTTCGATTTGCTGAACACGTTCTGGGGGAATAAATGGATCGATACCACCATGAAATAAATAAATAGGTACTGTAATGTTGGTGATTGCTTCTATCCAGTCATCTAGAACCATGCCGTAGAAGGGAGCTACAGCTGCTATTTTGTCTGAAAATTTGCAAGCGGAGAGAAAGGACAGACCACCACCTAAGCAAAATCCGGTCACTCCAATTCTCTCTGGGAATACATCTGGCTGCGACTTTACATAAGCGATCGCAGCTGCAATATCTTCCTCTAGGGGTTTACCGAAGTCAAGGCGGTACATCATCGCCATCGCTTGCTCAACCTCTGCATACTCAAACTTATTGTTTGGCAACTCACGATAATACAAATCTGGCGTAAGAACTACGTAGCCTTCATTAGCAATTCGGGCTGCTACATCTTGAATATGGGAAGTTAAGCCAAATGCTTCCATCAGAAGAATTACTGCTGGTTTCTGCCCAGATTCAGCAGGTTTATACAAGAACCCAGGCATTTGTCCATCAGGCGTAGAAATTTTCACCTCTGTCTTAACGATTTGCATTTGATTACTCCTACCTGTTGGATTTACGTACTATCGTTAGATACGAGATTGGGATTTATACCAATTTTAGACTTTACAAAAAAAGTGCGTGGGGGGTTTCCCGAAGGGTTCTAATTGCTCAAATATTGGAAAAACAAAAAACCAGGGTTTTATCCCTGGTTTAATTAGCAATTTTGTCAAAATTCTAATTGCTCTTGCTTTTGTCTACTTGCTGTTAGCTGTAGCGCAAAAACTAATGTGGTAAGGAGTACCTTTAGCTGGATGTACCTGAACTTCTTTCAGTACAGTTTTACCAGTCCATTGCAATTCGGGAATAGAGAGTTCAATCTCTGTTTTTTCTACGGCAGCAGATTTTAGTAGACGTTCTACAACCTTAGCATCAACTACTAAAGAGATAGATTCCCTACCTTTGTGACCGTATAAGTTAGCGGGGATGAGTCCAGAACGACGTAATGCGTTGGGTTTGCTACCTTCTGGTCTGGTTTTAGATTCAACAGTCAAAGCCATATCAGTTATCAGTTATCAGGTGTTAGTCATTAGTCATTGGTCATTAGTCATTAGTTATTAGTCATTGGTCATTAGTAAAAAACTTTAGACCTTTGACTTTTAACTTCTGACTCAGCACTTAGCACTCACCACCGGCTAAACGCCGCGCTACCGCTAACAGCACTCACCACTCACTACGCACTCAGCAAGGAAGCGGGAGTACCATCAGGGTGGAGTAGGGCGCGTTTTGGCCCGTGAATTGGGTCTTCTACGATAATAGTTTGATCACGACTCGCACCTAGTGAGACGATCGCGATCGGGACTTCCATTAATTCTGCTAGGAATTTCAGGTAGTCCAATGCTTGCTGTGGCAAGTCTTCCAAGCTGCGGCACTCGCTGGTGGGTACTTGCCAGCCTGGTAAGGTTTTGTAAACGGGGCGACACTGGGCAAACTTTCTCGCGCTAGTGGGGAAGTTTTCACAGTGTTCACCGTCTATTTCATAGGCAACACAAACTTTGATTTCCTCTAATTCGTCGAGGACATCTAGTTTGGTAATCGCCATACAGTCCATACCGTTGATTCTCACGGCATAACGACCGATAACAGCATCAAACCAACCACAACGGCGTTTGCGTCCGGTGGTTGTGCCGAATTCTGCGCCGCGATCGCACAGGTGTTCTCCTAATTCACCTTCCAATTCGGTAGGAAATGGGCCTTCACCAACTCTGGTGGTGTAAGCTTTAGAAACCCCGATTACGCGATCTATCATTGTCGGGCCTAACCCTGTGCCGACACAAGCCCCTCCCGCCACTGGGTTGGAAGATGTCACATAGGGATAAGTTCCGTGGTCTAAGTCCAACAGCGTCCCTTGCGCCCCTTCAAATAAGATGTTGCGCCGTTTTTGTACTGCATCGTATATCTTAAATGAAGTATCAACGACATAAGGTCGCAGACGTTCTGCATAACCTAGATACTCTTCGATCACCTGTTGCGGATCTAACGGTGGTATGTTATACAGCTTTTCTAAAATAACGTTCTTATAATTAATCGTCCATTCCAACTGGTCGCGCAGGGCTTTTTCGTCCATCAAGTCTAGTATTCTAATCCCTGTACGCTCTGATTTGTCAGCGTAGGTAGGGCCAATCCCTCGACCAGTCGTGCCGATTTTATGGCTTCCCCGTCTTTCTTCTGATGCCTTATCGATTAATCGATGGTAGGGCATCGTGACATGGGCTGTCTCAGAAATGAGCAGATTTTTCGTAGAAATATTTAAACTTTCTAATTGGTCGAGTTCTTTTATTAAAACTTGTGGATCGATGACTGTCCCGCAGCCAATCACGCACTCTGTATCTGGATATAAAATACCAGAGGGAATCAAGTGCAGTTTGAAGGTCTGACCCTTGACTACAATTGTGTGTCCAGCATTCACACCCCCTTGGTAACGTACTACCACATCTGCGGATCTGCTGAGTAAGTCAGTTATTTTACCTTTCCCTTCATCGCCCCATTGGGCCCCTATCACAATGACGTTAGCCAAGCTTTTATTATTGAGGTAAAGTTTCCACAAAGAACCATTATCAACATATTCTGTAATATTTGTCAATAGTTAGTAGTCATTAGGGAACAGGGAACAGGGAACAGGAAAAAGTTTTTCTCATCTCCTACCTTGTCCCCAGTCCCCAGTCCCCAGTCCCCAATCCCTAATCCCCAATCCCCAAATCTAGATAAATTTACACAATCTTCCTAGAAGTACACAATCTTTCCTCAGTAATATTTGTTAATATTATTGAAATTTTATAGACAAATTATCACTATGGCTTTATATGCGGAATTGCACCGACACTTGGGGGGTTCTGTTGTTCCCCGTGTCTTGTGGCGTTATTTTGAGCGACATTCATCAGAGTTAATCTCTCGGTTTAGCAGTTATTCAGATTTTGAAGATTTTTACACTCGTCCACGCAATACTCTAGATGAATACTTAGAACTGCATACTTTAGTGGAAAGTGTGCAAACAGCAGAGACTTTACCGTACTTTATCTATCGTTTGGTGCGTGGTGCTTATATTTTCGAGAATTTGGCTTATCTGGAATTGCGTTATACTCCGTATTTACGGACACCAGAACATTTAAGTCAATCACAGAGAATTGACAAGATGACGGAAATTGTGGAAGTGGTTGGTAAAGCTAGCCATTTACCGGAATATCCCATTGTTACAAGTCAAATTCTGTGTATGCACTCACGGCTACCGTATGAGGTAAATAAAGCGATTGTTGATTTAGCGGCACAGAATAGACAGTATGTTTGTGCTGTAGATGTGGCTGGTGGCGATAGTCATTATAGCGATCGCCTGCAAGAATTGATTAGTCTGTATGATTATGCGCGATCGCTAGGAATTAACACCACTGGACATCTTTACGAAACTACTGATGGCTGCTACCCAGAATTATTACCTTATCTGATGAGGATTGGTCACGGTATTCAGATTCCTTTATTGCATCCAGAACTACTTCCAGAGGTGGCAAGACTCGGACAGTGTTTAGAAGTTTGTCCCACAACTTACCTCAAAACTGGGACTTTGCAGGATATCCGCCAACTGAAATTAGTATTTGACCGATGTTTTGAGGCTGGTGTAGATATAGCTATCTGTACTGATAATGCTGGCTTGCATAATGTCCGTTTGCCTTTTGAGTATGAAAACCTCTTAACTTACGACATTATCAATTTTGAGCAACTACAAGCCTGTCAAGATGCTGCTTTTCGTCACGCTTTTGCTTGGCCTTACGGTCAACGTCCAGCATATCTATTGAATGGTTTATTACAACCAGAACGCGCCACCGCTTTAGCCTGATGTTACTCCCCCATCCTTAGTGAGTGCTGAGTAATGAGTTTAGTGAGTGCTGACTATTGACTATTGACTATTGACTGTTGACTAATGACTAATGACTAATAACTATTGCTAAACTAAGTATGTCCCCAAGAACCAATTACTATGCTCAAGCGTTCTAAGTTCGAGACAACCCAGTCTCAGATTATGCACCGTGCCGAGGATTTAATTAGTGCAGCTTCCAATCGCTACCGCATTACGGTTCAGGTGGCAAATCGTGCCAAGCGTCGGCGTTATGAAGAATTTGAAAGTGCCGAAGATGCGATGATGAAACCTGTACTAAGGGCAATTATTGAGATGTCTGATGAACTGACACAACCAGAAATCATCGGCGAATTGTGAAACTAGTGCTGAGTTGAAAGTGCGGAGTGCTGAGTGTAAAACTAACAGCTTTGTGCTTTCGCCTCAGAATATTTATTTATATGAGCTAGTAAAGGTTTTTCTCAATATCAATTCTCAGAATCAAATTTGTGCAGTTTAAATTATTAGCTTTGGCAAAGTCCTCCGTAGGTATCACTGCCTTAAATCTCAGCATCATTTTAGGGACTTCCGCAATCAGCATATTACCCCAATCACCAGCCCAGGCGCAAAGAATTACCCCTAGCGATGTGTGGCAGTTAGTTTATCAGCAATTACCGGATTTACCCAAGGAAAACCAATATATTAGCCAATCATCGGGTAAAGTTGCAGAAAATAACACCTTAATTAGTCGTCTGATTAGATATCACATTTATATAAAAGAACGCGCCCCCAATTATCGACTTGATTGGAAGCTAACTTTGGCTGATTATCTGGATGCAAATGAAATCATGTATGACAATACTTACCCAGGTAATGATACTTTAAAGCAAAACCCCTTAGAAGGCGATCGCGCTGCCATTAAACGCCTGACTCGCAGCCAAAGAAATGCCCTAGTTCAAGTCCTCACTAATATTTTTAACCCCAGTCCCCAGTCCCCAGTCCCTAATCCCTAATCCTCATGGAACGTTTAATTAAAAGCGGTGAAGGCTGGCGTATTGGCTGGAATCCCCATGCTAGCGAATTTCAAGGGTTAGTAGGAACTGATGACTGGGCAATTGAGTTAACCTCAGCTGAGTTGGATGATTTTTGCCGTCTGTTAGCCAAGCTAGCCGACACGATGAAACAACTCACCGCCGAATTAATGGATGAAGAAAAAATAGCCTGTGAAGCCGAAAGCGATTTATTGTGGATGGAAGTAGAAGGCTATCCCCATGAATACAGTCTGCGCTTCATCCTCAACGCAGGTAGGTGTGCTGAAGGTAAATGGTCAGCCTTTGCTGTTCCTGGTTTGTTGCAAGCTGCGGCGACTCTGAAAGTTTTCTAAGTTTTCCCCTTGACTATTCTATAATTTGAGAATATTATAGTAAATCGTGACCGGGGCGTAGCGCAGCTTGGTAGCGCGCCACTTTGGGGTAGTGGAGGTCGTGGGTTCGAATCCCGCCGCTCCGATTAATAAAATCCCTATACAGCAAGGGTTACAGGATTTCTCCTCCCCTTGCTTTTTTGATTTATGACAGACTTTATTGATTAAAATTGGTATGGGAGTGGTATGAAGTTTAAAGGGCTACAATCCAGTCCTGGAAATACTTTTAGCTATTTAGTGGTATGACACTGTTATGAACCTGGTTTAAGACCCTATTTTAAGCACTAATACTTAAATAGCTCAATTTTGGTATAAATTGATTCAGAAGTAATTAATATTATTAAATAACTCACCTAATACATTAGAAATATAGACATCCTTAGCATTTAAGATATATAACTGAATTAATCTCTAACTGTGAGTGGGGTCTGCCTAAAAGGTTCAGATATGAACAAGCAGGATTGAGATTATATATATAACTCTGAGCCGAGAGGGGGATAGTTCTAGACTATTATGACTTGGGCTCAATAGAGATAAAAGGCTATGTTTAGCTCAAAGAAGCATATAAGCATAGTCAAAGATTGGCCTGTTTAATTTTGCAGTGACTGCTATTCTTATTGCTTTTCTTCTAGATCCTCAAAGGAGAATAGTGTATTTACTTTTAGCTATTCTTTAGATCCTCACTGGTAAGTTATGATCTCTCAGTGAGGAACCTACGCTATTGAACAGTAGATCAAAAGAACTCAATTAGGTACTTTAAGCTACCGGAACTACGGATATAATTAACCCCTCAGTGTAGAGGTTCTGAGGGGTTAATTCCTAGAAGGGAAAGTCATCCTCATCCCTTAACTCACTAGGTTTAAGAGGCAATAGATAACCAGCTTCTCGTAGTAATGTATGTAGTGCTTCTCTACTAATTTTTATTAGGTCATCCGGTGCTACGACAACCCTTATACCGTCTCCAAGCTCCTGGCATACGGTCACAATCATACCATCATATGTTGCTGTCTCTTTGATGTAAGCCTCAACTAATTGCTGGATCAGTAGGAAGTTATTTAACCTCTCTTGGAAGTCGGGATTGGGATTATCCCCGTTAGGTAAATAAACTAAGTTATCTGTTGTCAGTACCATCTTGCTTCCTCCCTATAACCCTAATTGTCCGGGTTTGGTATAAGGAAGAGCAGGAGGATAACCTGATCTCATATTTAATGACGGTATAACGGTACTAGTCATTATCCCTAACAACTCTAATGCTGTTGTCTCTACTAGAACTTCCCCATCAGATCCTATAAACTGAACCTGACATGATTCTGGTTCGTCTAGGTAGATATTCTCTATCTCCTGAGCAATCAGCTTTCTGCCTAGCTCTTTAGCTATTTCCTGTACAAGCTCTAGGTTCTGAGTTAGTTGTGAATTTGCATTCTGAATTTGTGCCTTTCTTGGCATACAATTCTCCTTATATTTGCAGGGTTATCAATTAATTACTATTAGTAATCTTGATGAATTGAGACCCCTCAAATATTCCTCTAGATTAGGCGAAGGGGATATGGAAGAGGAATAACCTAGTAAACCGATCCTAAACAAAGAAAATAGAAATGACAACTAAATTTTAAAATTGATTTTACTATCCCAAATAGCATTATTATTGTTATCTATCTTCTATATATAGACATAAAAATAAGGTCTAATTAGACCCCTTAATAATATTATTAATATTAGATAATTTGGGATTATTGGGGATGGTCATCTACATTGTCTAGTAATTGAACTTGCTCTCTTATGAACTCAGAGTATTCAGGAAATATCCGTAAAAGAAGACTTGGCTCCACTCCCATCTCGTGTAGATGGAACTTAATAACGCTCTCTACATAGATATCATCAGCAGTCTTAGAGTTGTTCTGTTGATCCATATAATCCATGTCCCCCTCTAAATAATTAAAAAGGGCCTAAGTATAGACCCTTTAATTATTATGATCGATAATTTGAGTTTATTTCATATAGGTAGTATTATATCTCCTCTAATTACCAGTTATAATAATTCAAATAAATCATTATCTAATAATCAATATAAAAGAAAAGGGGATTACTAATTAGTAGTCCCCTTAAAGGTTAAGAGAAATGGTGTATTTTAGATAACTATTTATTCAGATTGAGCCTTTCTTCTAAGTCTTCCAACTTTTCTTGAATCTTAAGTAACTCGGAGATGATAAATCTCTGATCAGCTTGAATATCTAAGATTGTATCTACTAGATCCTCTACAGTGAAGAGGACTAATCCTTCTCCCTTTACATCTTTGATCAACACTTCATCAACCTTCTTTGATATAGCGTCCTCAATATTACTGAGGGTTCTAATGATTGTCTTAAGCATAGATTTATAACCTTTTATTTAATTCTATGCTTTTAATATATAGAAAGAATGATGGTATTTAGTAGGCACTTATTTAATAATATTTACGACTAGCCTATGCAATTATATTATTTGAATACCTTGAGCTATTTGGATAATGCTTCTTATTTCATTTTTAACATCTTGCTCATGCATTACAGGATAGCTTTCCGATAGACTTACTTCCATAATCCCTTTATTAGTTTTAATTCTTAAGCTAATTTTATGGGATGTATAATTATCATGTTCTGTCTTTTCCCAAACAATAAACATATTCTCTTTACCTGGGACTTTATCATAAACATTGCTATATAAATAATTAGCTTTAGATTTGTCTACGATTATAGCGTTATATTCTCTTCCACCCGTTGCTCCTGGATTATTCTTTAAACAATTGAGGAGTTGATAAGTTCCATTATCTGTAAAATGTATAGAGCCATCTACTGCTGCCATAGCTCTATAATTCGCTGGAATATTAATAATAATGCCAAACTTATTCAACCTTAGAGTTCTTTGAACATTGGAAGGTTCTTCAAAAGGATAATTACAGTGAATCGTCCTTTTCTTCTGAGCTGATGCTGGAGATATTAATGAAGTATATCCAGTGCCTATTAATATTGCACCTAGAGCTAGGATAACTAATAGTGATGATTTACTGAGTCTCATTGATATATACCTCAGGTAGATGCTCCTCTCTCTATCGGACTGAGAGATAGAGATTAATTAAACCTGCAAATACAGACTACTACTAGCTTAAACATATGGTGTAATACACTACCTGAGAAAATATACTGAACATAATAATGTTCAGTATGTTAGGGTTGGGTGATTGCACTCTAGAATATAAGTCATTTAAGTAGATATAAAAGCTATATAAAATTATTTAATGGATTATTATCAAAGTTATGTCTTTCAAAGATGCCTCAACGTTTTATGAGAAAATGAAAGGGGATGATAAGTTTAATCAAAGAGTAAAAGATTTAAGTATAGAGGAAATGGCAGTATATGCTAAAAAAGTAGGGTTAAATTTTACCGAAGATGAGCTTTTAAAAGTAATGGGAGATGAAGTTACAGAAGAATATGTAAGACTTATGAAGATCAAGGAAAGAGAACAAACAGAAGCCGTCAAGGTAGTAATCATGGGATTCCTTGTTGTATCTGGAATTATCTGTTTACTTATAGGAGCTACAGGTGGCTTTCTATTATGTTTTATTGCGGCTTCATTAATAGGGCAAGCTAAATTGTAAACAATAAATTTAACCCAACGTAATAATAAGGGTTTCAGACGTTAAAACGATGTAATTTTAAATGGCTGAATTCCTTACCCAGTAAGGATTACAGAGATTTTTTATCTATAAATATGGATACTTATACTATCTATCTATCTATCTCCTTCCTTATCCTCTCACTCCTCTACCTAACTCCCCTCCTCATTTCTCCTCCCCTTTTTCCTCATCTCTCTCCTTTAATCTCACTTCTCAAATAAAAAAGGGAGTGATAAACTCCCCTTACATTAAATCTATTTCTAGGTCAGATACTTCATCCTCAATATCATCATCATCTAGTTCAAGTAACCTTTTAATATCATCAATCCCCTCCAATGGCTTCTCATCCAACTTGGCATATTTGAGTCCTGACTTCTCAGCAGCTTTCTGTACTGCCTCATCAGGTATATCTCCCACTGTTACTAAGCCATCATGTTCATTACTAATAACTTGATAGTCATACTGCAAGCTCAGTAAGGTAAGTTCATGTATGAATGCAGCTTCCTGACCCTGGAGAACAAATGCAGCTAAGGTCGATTTTAATTTCCACTCTGATTCTTTCTGTAAGTCTGTAATGCAGAGAGTTTTACCTGTTGGGTTCTTTACATATCTCTTCCCATTCTTAGCAGCATAACCCATCTTTAATGCCCAGACTTTATTAATTCTCAAAGGATTGAGGACTTCTTGTTGTTGGTTGTTGACTTTGGTAACTACATCCTTAACTCCTAACATTGGGAACTTAGCTCCAGCAGGAGGTTGTTGGAATCCTTCTTCTTTAAATCTGCGAGTAGCTATCCCAGTAACACCAGCAGAAGCAGGAACCTCAACATCATCTAAATCAATTACATAGGGATAGTAGAAGCTAGAGTGACCTTGAGGGGAAGCATATAAAGCAGCCTCAGTTTGGACATCTGCAATAGATAAATCTGCACCAGCATCTATTAAAGCTACCCAATCAAAACTGGAATCAGCAGCCAAAGCTTCCATTGCGTTACCTACTGCCAAACGGTCAGATTGAGAGGTTAACATTTGGAAAGCTTGAGGAGCAATCAAGAAACCTTGAGTCCACTCATCATCTGCATCAAAAGAATTCTCAATTGAGTAAATATAATCAGTAGCGGTAGGAGTTGTAGGAGTCACATCAGCTACCGTCATGTTAACTCCAGTTACAGTAACAGTTAAGTTAGCTAGAGGATTGTCTGCTCTAACAATTACTTCATCTGTGTCAGTCCCAGCAATCGCAGTAACAGCAGAAGCCACAGCAGAGTTATTAATAGCAGCTAACAAACCTGAAGCAACACTAGATAATGTCGGAGAGGGAGAAGCAGGTGCGGTGTAAGTAACCTGAGTTCCGTTAACTGTAGTGGTGTAAGCTCCAGCAGCAGCCGTATCAATAGTAATCTTAAATCTTTTAGCAATAGGAGTTCTTACAAAATAAAGAATTCCTCTTTTATCATTTCTGAAGAATAATTTAACTGAAGCTTCAGAAGGGCTAGCACCAAACACATTAGTAAAGTCAGTTAGTGAAGTTACTTGAGTGGGTGTTAAATAATCCCCAGAAGCAGAGGAACCTATCATGTAAACAGCTTGGTGAGAAGCTAATTCTAGGGATCTATATCCCATCGTTGTTTCCTGGACCTTAACCCCAGGAGCAGTGAACGAACTAAAAATCGTTGTCATATTTAATTAATCAAAATAGTAGAGTCTTCTATATAAGTTGAGTTATCAACTGGCTTGAAATTAGGTTTCGCTCTATTAACTCTAATTTGTAATTCTTGTAGAGAAGGAGGATTATCAGTGTCAAAGTAGCCTGGAGGTTGTAGGTCACTAATATCAGGTAAATCCGTAGTCCTAAAAGTAGCATCAAAAGCAAAGTTGAGATAGATTAACCAATCTTTATCCTCATCTTCTGTCCTAGCCACAGTGATAGAATCTTCTATATCTGCTGGCTGAAAAAATGTAATATCTGGGTCAGGAGACTGTAGTAGAGAATATATATGAATGGTAGAAAGCATTCCCTCAAAAGCTGCCCAAGGTAGTTCATGAAATGCCATCTGACCAGGAAATAGATAAGTTAACCTATAAGGAAACCTACCTTGAGTCTTGATTAGATTCTGTCCCTCTCTGATATGAACTAAATTCTGAACAGGTAACTCAATAGCTGTATTTGCAGGATAACTTTGGTTATTTACTTCAAAATAATAGCTATCTGGGTAATCTAAATCCCATTGATAAATAGCAACTCTAATAGTTAGGAATTCTCTGATTTTTTGTCTTACTATCTGGATATTCATTGTGGTTTCCTATCCCTTTCCCTCTGTAGAATCAAATTCCAGACTGTTGGGTTACTATCTGATAGAAATACTAATTTATAGAAATCAACCCCGTCTATGGCTTTTGTAGTGGGGTTAGAATAGATAACCTGATTATTCTCACTAACAGGAGGGTCAATAACAAACCTTACTTTATTATTTCCACCAGGAGTAAATAAAGATTTAGGATAGACCCTTGGTATCTCTACCTGGATATCATTAATAGATAGAAAGATTGAATCAGCCCCCTCTACAGCTACTTGTAAGTTGGCAAATCTAGGAGATACAGAAGTAATATAAGGTTTAGGGATTATTAATGTATCTACTGGCTCTAATCTTTTAGTAGTTGTATTGTAAATATTGTGTCTAACTAAAAGATGCCTACGCTGAGGTAAACCCAATTTTTCATCAACTTTAGCCAGCTTATTCTCTACTAAAGCAAGTTTTTCATAAAGCATTTACTTTAGTTTATTTGTTTTATTAAGTAAGGTTTGGTTTAGATGTTGCCTTACCTCTGGAGTTGTCTTAGCCACCATCCCTACTCTTCTCTCCACAAAAGTAGAATAATTAACAGGGTTATCTAACCTAATAGAAGTTTTACCAGGGGCAACATACCATCCAGCCTTTAATCTCCCTGTCTTTACAGGGGTTCTATTCCTTAATCTATTCTGAGCCCAATCTGCGGTTTCTTGTAAGGCTTCTTCTATAAGGTCTTTTGTTAGGTTCTTCTGTTTAAATAAAGGACCGGATGTTTTAATATGATAAGAAATCATAAAATTAATTGATGCTTTATCTACCAATAAGATAAAGGTTTCTTCTTATTGAGATATCTGTTAAAAATCACATCAATCTTAAGGATATAGGCTAACTCTTGGAGTAACCTAGACCCTTCAGATTTCATGTGTCTAATATGTTGAGAGTAGGACAGTTTAGCTCCTCTACTTTCAGTTACATAACTAGTTTCCCTAGCTTCCTTAAGTAGAAGGTCAACATTCTCCAATTCAGTAATTATTTCTAAGGCTCTATCAACAACAGTCTGAGTGTAGTTAGATGTTAATTGATTCCTTACAACATCGGAGAGGATGGAATAGCCCAAGAGACGTTCAAAAGTCTCCACTTGGCTTAAAGTAAACTGTGCCATTGTAAATTAAGGATTACTGGGTAATAGCAGAGAGGCATCCACCAAATTTAGGTCTGTTAAATACCTGTAATTGAGGCATAACATAGATTGCATATTTTTCTGCTTCTGGGTTGCCAGAGGGTAAACCAGCAATAGCAATATGCATACCTTGTCTAGATTGAGTGTCTTTATGAGAGAAGGTGTAAAGAGTTACTTCTGGCTCATTAACAAAGAAAAGTTTGTTAGCAGGACAGTATGGGTCTTGAATAATAGGACGACCAGCATAGAAGACTCCAGTGTAACCAAGGTCAGCTTGACCAGCAGGGAGTTGATTAGTAATGCTTACATTAGCAGCAAATAAAGCTTTATATTTTTCAACAATCTCAGGGGTAGTATAGATAGCTGTAAAGTTACCCCCTTTACGAGCAATTGCAGTCTCCATATTAGACATCAAGGTTGCAGTCAAAGCTCTGTTAGAACCATTAGTATTCAGAACAGCAGACCACAAAGTATAGGTAGCTGGGTCAATTCCTGCATAAGCAGCATTAGCTACAACAGCATCTAAACCAACAATACCACCATGAGCAGATATACCAGTACCAGTGTAAACACGACCAGAGAGAGCTTCCATAATAGCTCTAATACCTGATTGAATCTGGTAAGCAAACAAGTCTCTTAAAGCACCTTTACCAGCAGAAGCAGCTTGAGCAATATGGGTTTTCCTAATTACAAAAGAATGACGCAATCTATCAACACCAATAGGTAATTGAGCATCTTTTACAGTATCTTCACTGAAGGTACTAACATCAGTGGTATTAGCTTCTCCAACTACACCAGCACCACCATCATTTGCGTTCCATTTAATTACTTCTTGGCTGATAGTTCTCTTTTGAAGTCTGCTCACCATTGGGTATTGATTGAGGGACAGACTAGCAATCTCTTCATCAACAACTAGTTGAAGAGATGCAGCAACATCAACAATATTTGTCATATTCTGTTTAGATTAATTTTTAATGTTTAAATATTTACAAAAGCTTGCATTAAGGCATCTGCGCCAGTAAGCTTTTGTTCTGTACTAACTTGAGTAGGTTTAGTTTCAATAGAATCTGAACCTTTGACACCAGAAGCAGGTAGAAAACACTTCCCTTCTTCTGTGTTTAAGTAATTATTTAAAGCATCTTGTAAAGAGAAAACACTATCACCTTTTTCAATAAACCAACTACCATTCTCTTCTCTAAGAGAATCACTATACTCTGCTAAGAACAATTTCTGTAGTGCAGAAGGTCCTAAAGTCTTTAAGCTAGCGATCGCTTGAGAAACAGCTTGAGATTTCTTAGCATTGAAAGCTTCTTTATCTTTCTGTGCTAATTGATTAGTAAGGTCACTAATCTTTTGTTGAAGAGATTTTAGAGTTAGCTTATTAGAATCCTCTTGGATTTCTCCTTCAGGAGATTGAGTAGATTGGCTAGCTAGAGCTTTCTTAATATCTTTAGTTAAAGATGCTGCCAAACCTTTGTTAGCTGCTGTAACTTCTTCTTTTAATACAGCAAACTTTTCATCAATTAAAGCTTGGACTTGTTCAATTGTTAATTCCATATTTATTTGTTATAAAATTCTGGTGTCTGTGTCAAATCCCCACAGTTGGGTAATCTAGCTTATGGCTTACCTAGTTGCCAATTTGAGGTATCTAATATATAGAAAAAGTGTACAAAGATTACTGAATATTTTCAGAGAGGGTTGGAATTTGCTCAGGGGATTTCAGGAGTAATTTCTCTATTTCATCAGCAATCTCTTGTTCCTGTTTAGCGGAAACATTACCTACCAATTCTTTAACTATCTGTTGGTAAACTAATTTGAAAGCAGTTGGAGGTAACTCCCCTTTTAACTTATTAAAGTCAATCTTAGCTATAGAATCTAAACTACCTAATTTAGTTGTTAAGTTACTTCGTTCAAAATTACTTAATCCAGTAACAGAGATATCTTCATAAGGTAAGCCTGCTGATTTAGCTACCAACTGTAAGAAGTCCTGATAGGCTTCTGTAAGGATTTCACCATAACTTTTCAGAACAACATCCTGCTTATGGAAATCCATTTCTTTAGAAACCCCAGATTGGGTTACTGCCCCTAATTCAGCACTAAACCCTCCTATACTTATTAAATCCTTGACTTGGGATTCTATCTGTCTCAAGGAATCCATTAAGTGAGGGAGAATGTGACCTTGAGGTTCATTCCATTCAAATTTCTCTAAAGGTAGTACATACTGTAAACCTGTAGGAATAGTTTGCTCATCAGAATCTACATAAGTATCCTCTAAGTCCCCATCTGGTGTCTGAATTCTCTTATAAGTTCTTTGGAAGTAAGCCAGCGTTAATAAATCATATTTTGAGCAATCTGTTCTTAAGTGTTCTAAAGCCTTAGCAGCAGCTTGGTCAGCTACCCATAAATCATCAGCAACCTCAACTTTGAGAACAGGAATAGTCCCTAAACCATGTTGAACTAATCTAGAGATAGGAATAGTAGTCTCATCATTAACTACTTCATCCCCAATCTTAGAGATGTTTCCGTAATTATCTAGCTCTACAAATGCCTCATAACGGGCTACAAAAGTGTTATCAATATAAGTCCATATAATTTTCTTTTTAGGGGCTTCTAGGGGATTAGAAGTGTCATCTAGAAGCTGTCTGACTTTAATCCACTGTAGTTTTCCTTTACTCTCACTCCAGTTAGTAACCTGTAGAGCAGAGTACATAACTCCATAAGGTCTAATCCCTAAAGCTTCCTCTTGAGCTTTGTTTTGAATTTCAACATCTACTTTAGGTTTGTCTACATGTAAGTAGACTTTCTTAAACTTCAATATTTCCCTAAAAATATTAGAGATAAAACTCTTCTCAGATTTCTTTGCTAAGTCTATATTCTCTCTAAAATCTTCCCAAAACTTAGCAACCTTTTCATCCTCTACACCAGAGACAACTAAAGCTGAATTACTAAGTCTAGAAACTTGGTCTGAGATAGCAGAACCTAGAATGTTTAAATAAGTGTACTTATTAACTCTAGCTTCATAAACTTCAGGCTCTTCTCCTGGACGTTGAGGTAGGAATTTTCTAATAGTATTCTTTAATTTAAAACCTCCTGAAACTAGGAGGTCTATATCTTCTAATGCAGGTAAATGTCTAGAGTAATCAGGGTGCTGACTCTCTAATACCTGTAATTTAATTCTTTCTGGATACATATTTTTATTTCTTAGCTTCAATAGCATGATGCAGATTAACTAAGGCATACCTAGCTGCATCTACTAAGTGATCTGTTTGGTTTTCAGCAGGTTTGTTAACTATATTTCCACTTCCATTTGTAGCCCTATGGTAATCTTGAAATTGGGACTTCACTTCAGACAGGGAATCTTTAATAAATAATCTATCTTGGTAAAATAAAGAGTTTATTATCTCACAACCTTCCATAACTTTGGTTGCATTTCTATTAACCTGTTTAGTTCTCAATAATCCCTCTATATTCCTTTGTTTCCCCAAGTTTCTAGCTGCTTTTATGGATGCTGGTCTATCATCAGGGAGGTAACATCTTCTAACATTATATTTGGTGCAAAAGTTAGCTACTTTATTGAGAACCTCATCTTGGACTACAGGTTGACCAGTGGAGTTATACCAAGAGTCAATTATATAAAATTTAGAGTAATCTTTTGTTAACCCTATGACTGCGATCGCTGGATTCGTATCCCCCCAATCCACTCCTATATAATAGGTAACTTCAGAAAGGATGCTGGTAGTGAAATGTTTATTAGATAACTGGTCAAAGATTTGTCCATCAAAGTCCTCAAAACTAGCCTCCATCTCCTGTCTGTAGGATTTAGGGGGAAGGGTTAGTTCAGCTTTCCTTAGAAAACTTCTTGGTACAAAAGGATTATCCTTAGTAACAAAGTGGTAGTAAGACCAATCTTTATTTAGTTTGGCTTCTAGGTGGAAGTTATAAAGCCAATGAGTTTTACCTTTTGGGGTTCCTATTAGTAAAGCCTTAGAATTAGGTGTGTCAGCTAGAGCTGGGTATAATACATCCTGCCAAGCTTTCAAGGGGAAGTCCTGTACTTCATCAACCCCAACATAAGCTATCTTTAGACCTCTAAGGGAGTCTCCCTGGTTATCAGCCCCTCTTAGAAGAATATCAGGTTTACCACCTTTCAGTTTTACCCTAAAGTCTGTTCTAGATATACTTTCTACAAAAGGTTGCCCCTCTAGTAAATTCAATAAAGGTTCCCAATGGATAGCTCTACAAGCCTTCAAGGTAGGCATCACTATTAAGCAAACTGGAGGGGAAGCTGGGTCAATAGGCTGATTAAAAGAAAGGGCTGCTACTAACACTGAAGTTAATAACAACCTGCTTTTACCAAACCTTCTTCCTGAAATTAATAACTTAAATCTTTTAGGGTCTAAGAAAACTTGTTTTTGCTTCTTATGTAAGCTTAAATTAAATACATTCTTCATCCTTTAACTCCTCATCTTCTGGAGTTTTTGGAGGAGCCGCTTCTGAGATATTAATTACATAGGTAGCTTGTCCATTATCATCTTCACCTACCTCTTCCCTGATAGCTTTAATAGCATTAGTAGCAGTAATAAAATCTTTCTTATTTATAGTTAAGACATCTCCTCTGGCAGTCTGCACTTCAAAAGGATGCCCATGTATAGATTTCCTAACTAAGTCCTCTAAAACTCTTATTCTATTGAGTTTTGAAGTTAGAGTTATCAAACCAACTTCCTCAGCTTGTTCCCTTAATAAAGCTCCATTTAACTGAAGTTCTCTAATTTTATTCAGAGAGGAACTGATAGTTAGTTTTAGCTGCTCCTCTGAAATCTCATAACCAAACTTATCTAGGAAGACTGAATTAATGTACTCAAGATTTACATAAGGCTGTAAAGCATACAAAATGATAATGAAATCTTTAGCAGCTTTCTCTAGAGTATTCTTATTTTTGGTTCCTGGTCTTCTTGGCATACATAAACAAAAAGGGGCTGCTTTTGCCCCTCTGAAAATTAATTTATTATTCTAATATATAGGTAATCTGTACAATTTAAATAACCTGTAAGACCTCCAAAGCAAGCGAATCTAAAGCATTTATAAATAATCTACTGACCCAAGTATCATAATTAATAATTCTATCCTTGTGGAAATAATAATGTTGTAGCACTTGTTTAGCTTTGTCATTATCTAAATAATAATTTTCAATAGCAGCCTCATAAAGTGTACCTAACTTCTTAATACAACTTAGTAAGGTAGCTGAATCTAGCTGACCCCATAAAGTATTAGTTGGGTGTAGGTGAATTAGGTTTCTATACAGCCTATCTATGTAAGGTTCTACATTATCTAATTGCTTACTGTAGAATTCTTCTAAGCACTCTCTTAAGTCATCTATATCAATATAAGAAGTTGGTAAATTAGTACTGTTTATCATATTCATAATCTGTTAAATAATATTTAAATCTTTCTCTTTGAATAAATTCTTGTTTTGTTAATTTCTCTATTTTTGCATCTGTAAATAAAGGAATATTAGAGTGGGTTAAATCATTTTTAATAATATTTCTTAAATTTAAATTCATCCATTCTCTAATAACTCTTTTATCTCTGTCAGATACATCAGGATTTCTAAGGTACTCTTTAATAATTGGTAGGATTCCATTTTTGTTTTTTGTTTTTATGTAATCCTTGCCATACAGGTTTCTAAATTTGTATCCTAAAGTGGTAAAAGGAATCTTAAATATAGAACTTAGTTTTCTTAAGGAATAACCTTGCTGATATAAGAGAAATGCTCTATCAATTACACTCATATATCTCTTGGGTTAACTATATTTCTAATCTACTAAATACTTCTGGTGTTTAGTGAGCAAATTAATCAATACACTTAACACTTGATTTTCTAATTCAAGCAAGCTTGTCTCTTTTGAATTATTAATAGAAAACTTATTAGGAATAAAATCAAAATCCTTAAGTGTGATATCCTTATCAGTTTCCAATTGCTGTCCTCTATCTCCCTTCACATGAATTAGGACAGGAGTAAATTTATGTAGGACTCTTTTTATAACTTCTATTTCTGAATGTTTTCTAACATCAGTTAAGATTACATTAGTATCCTGCTCTAGAATCTGCTTCATAACGTAACCAGCAGTTAGGTAACTTCCAGAAGGATAGATTTGTTTCCATACATGGAAAGCGTTATAACAAAGGTCTCCATATGTGAAATCTTCTAGCTCACCAGTCACAGGATTCTTTACTCTGGATTGCTTAAAATAGTAATCATCTAAACTAAACTCTGGGATTCCTAACCAAGTCTCAAAACTCGCCTTGAATGGTCTGGCAAATTTCTGTAAAGTAGCTGATAAATGTTTCTGAATCAATTCAGCTACAGTATCCTTACCTACTCCAGATTTAGGACTCCAGACTACAAACAAATAGTTATTCATTTTTAAGATTCCTTATATTTATCAGAGAGGGAGAATGAAACTCCCCTTTATTTAATTAGGCTGCTAACTTTTTTGTAGGGAAATGTAACACTTTAGATTCCTCTTGAGGTAGTTGAGGAATAGTTAGTAATTTCTTAACTGTGTCATTATCCTCAACCAGCATCTTATCTACAAAATAACTGTCAGTTGGGTGATACTTTCTAGCTTTCTCTAATAGAAATAAACTTAACTTTCTTACTGTCCAGATTTCTACATCATCATATTGTTGACATCTAACTAAAGCCTCCTCAGTTCCACCAAAAGGAGCTACCATAATTAGTTTTATATTAGAAGTACCGTACTTTAATTTAATTAAGTCAGGATACCTTTTAGCTTCAACTGCCATCACTAAATCTTCTAAAGTAATAATGTCTTTCTTTAACTCATAAGTTGTGACAACTTTACCTTTACTCTTATGAGGCTGAACATGAACCAAATCAAATCTTCTATGTTGAGTCCTTGAACCTGGATAATCCTCAACAGAAATCTCAGCAGATAACTTATAAGGTGAGTGAGCAGCTAGGTAGCAAAGATCCCTTTGTAAGTGTTCCTCTTTGGAGTAACCTGAATTGTAGATTAATGTTCTATCAACTTTAATGATAGGTGCAGTAAGTTCTTCAATATCTTTCTTAATTGAGCTTCCTATTGCTTTAGCCCCTAAAGTTTGGAAATCTTTAGCTGCTTGGGTTGTACCCTGAGTTAGATAACTATAAGCATGAGTCCAATCACCAACCCAAATAGAGTTAATTCTACCTAAGCTTTCTCCCCACATTTCTTGCCAATTCTTCTTGAAGGTAGCTAGCTTCTCCCCCTCTAATTTAAAACCTCTACCAGATAAGGATTCTGACGAGGTGCGCTCTCCGCACTCTGTTAATTTAACCCAATGACTTTTATAATCATCTAAATCTAAACCTTTAACTTTTGATAAATGACTCATTACAAAGTAAGCACTACCACCATCCTTATTAGGAACCCATTTAAGTTGGTACTTTTGAGTTAAATTACAAAGGTCTTCTAATATGGTTGAGTCTGCATTAGGATTAGCAGCTAATATTGAATTCTTTAATTTAATAATATCCATTTCCAATTAACATAAAAATAACTTTATATTATTAAAATAACAATAAATTATTGTATTTAGTGTGCAAAAAATAAATAAACTAAACAATAAAAAACCTCCCATTAAGGAGGCTATCTATTATTTATAAATTAATTAATTAATTAATTAATTAATTAAAATCCCTTTCTGAGAATCCCCATTTAGTTAATAGTTCCTCTTGTTCTTGAAGGTCTAACTCTTCTATATCCTCTAATTGAAATTCACAATCTTCTAATCTATCAGCTATCTTTTCTAACTTCTGAAGAGTTTTAGATTGTTGGGTAGCTGTGACTGCATTATCAATCTCTAAAGCTAAAATGGCAGCTACAGTTAAGGGAATATTTAATGTACCTAATCCAGTTAATGCAGTAGCTCCTAATAAAGTAGTCCTTACAGGTTTGGAAGTAAGATTTCTAAATATATTATTCATAAGATTTTTAATTCCTTTATTTTTATCTTGATTAAAGAATAACAAAGGAGTAGATGTATATAGTAGGCAAGAATAAGTAGTTCTGAATTTAGAGACCTAGACTTTGTTTACTAAAACCCCTTCGGGGTGTCGGAGAGGAGAGAGAATCTAAGGGGCAACTTTATTTAGTAATCTAATGTTTAGCATCCTAAATTAGTAACCATCAGTCCCCCCTTAGGAGTCTTTAGTGAGGGGACTACTAAATATAGACATAAAAATAGAGGGTGTTCCCCTCCTTAAAAGAAATGATATTTTTGATTATTATCATTTATTCAGTAACTCAATGATAGCTGAGATAATACCTGCCAGAAAAAAAGTTGCCCTATTTGCAGTAATAAACTGCCTTATTGGTTTGAGAAAACTTTTAACTTCCTGTTTTGTATTTTCTGAACCAATCTTCTTTTCCCAAACGTCTACTAAATCTTTAGGAAAGATAAAGTGGACTATGTATTTGGTGTAGTAAGGGTCAGGGTTAGAAGGACTTAATGGAGGAGTTACTGTGTAATATACCATCTCTCCTGAAGAAAGAGGGAAATAAAGGGACTCTATATTAGTCAGTAAAGAAGTATGAGCAGTATCACCAGGAAACTGACCTTCGTTCATTAGATCAAAGAATTCCTTTTTATAGGATTCTCTGGTTTCTATAGAAGCTAACTGTAGCTGTTCTAGAACAACAGGTAAATGTTCAATGGTCAGGTTTTGTTTGGGATTCTGATGTTCTTTTCTGAAAATCATTGTTACTCTCTTTATCTAGGGTGATTAGTTCTGGAACCAACCCCTCCATAATGAGATGCTCAAGTATTGCAGATGCAAGCTGCTTCTTCTTTACTATCTCATCTCTAGTTGGAGGTCTTGGACCAGATAATTTTATGAATCTCATACTCGTAACCTTCGTTTGCTTTAAATTGATAGGTGAACGCTCGTAATAGAAAAAGATTATTCAATTGTCAAATTAATGAGATTTCCCTCAAGAAAAAACAAGCCAGAAGGACTAAGGATACAAAACAGTGTTCAACATCTGACTGGAGGGAACTCCTAAGATTAGGAGGGTGAAAGTTAAAAAGTTCCTGATGCTTCTTCATTGGTTACACTCTCAACTCGATATGATGTCAGTAAAATGTTATACCTTGGATAAAATCTCAATTGACTATCCAAGTAACATGAGCCTACTCTAACCAGACTCAGCAGTATCCTGTTTACGGTAAACAAGCGTACTGATAGGTAGAAATCCGAACAGTACACCTTGTAGCAAGTAGTACAAGTGTACAGTTAAAAGACTCTACTAAAAGGTACAGTAAGTTGACTGGAATTATGTAGTTTTCTATTTAAGAGGTAAGCGACCAACTTTCTCATAAACAGAAGGGATATTTAAATCCAATATTAAACGAACTAAACTCATAGCCATTTTACGGTCTTCAACGTTCTCATCAATCTTTTTTAAAGCTGCTAAAACTCCGGTTAATTTATCTCTGCAAGACTCTACACAGGAAATTATTGATTTAATATCTTCAGGGTTAAATTCTGAAGTTTCCATAATATCTACCCTCAATTTACATTTATAAAATATTGTACAAAATTACTATATATTAGTAGTAATAAATTAATTATCTAACATGAAAGATAACCAAATTATTTTTAAAATAAGTTCTAATACAAAGGAGAACTGGCAGAAGATAGCTAGAGAAAGAAATCTATCTCTGTCAGCTTTAATAGTTGTAGCTATGGACAATTATATTAATCAAGTTAACTAAAAGAGTTGCCTACATCTTGCAGCTATATTTAAATTAATATTTAAGTAGAGTAAGGGATTTTTAAAGATTCTAATTTTATTCAAGCGTCACAACCCATTCTCTAGTTAATATATATAGGTTTTGGTTGTGACAGTAGACGAAACCCTTACACAGTAAAGAATACAGGTTTTAAAGGTTATATAAAAATAGTTTTATAATTAATAGTTTTGTGAAAGTAGATGAAGTATCCCTTCCTTTCTGAATAGAGGGAAAACTGCCTATTTCTTACCCTATCTATGTGCTACTATAATAATAGTGAGGGATAGGAATCTAGAGCCGACAAAATGAGATGGTTAGTTACTCATTTTCCCTCCTTATCTAAGAACTAACAACCAGCTTATAAGGCTGAGTAGACTATCTAACCGCATCGTAATTATTATGAAATCTATTATTCTAAATCAACAATATTTGTCTTTTGAGAATCCTGCAACAAGAGTCCTAATTGTACAATCTGGTAAGGGAACTGGAAAAACCAGATGGCTCCAGGAAAATGTATCTGAGGAACCTGCACTCTTCATAACTCACAGGATTGCCTTAGGTCGTGACATTGCTACTAGAAATAAATCAGCATTCTATAAAGATGGTGGTGTAGCTTACCAATCTCCTAGATTAGTAATCTCTGTAGATTCCCTCCATAATTTATTTAACTCAGAGGTCCATCATGGGGCAACTATCATCCTAGATGAGGCTACTCAAGTTCTCAGACATTTAAAAGGTGAAACTTGCAGAAACTACAGAAAAGAAATCTACTGGACATTAAATCAAAAAATCTACCACTGCAAGCAACTAATTTTGTTGGATGCAGACATGAATCAGGAGACTGTAGATTTCTTTGTAGGGTTGATGAATTGGGGTGGGGAAAAGGTTACTTCAGAAGATATCACCTGGGTTAAGAATGAATATTCCTCCAAGAATAGAATCTTCAGAGAGTTTCCTAGTGCGGATGCCCTAACTCTAGATTTGATTAATTCTGTCAGAGAGGGAAAGAATATCTATGTTGCTTGTGACACCAAAGGTCAGGTCAACCTAGTAGAAGCTATCCTAAGAAAAAACACTCCTGACGTAAGGATGCTAACAGTTACCTCTGATGATTCTAGAAACCAAGAGCAGGCTGAATTCATCAACAATCCTAATGAAGCTCAGAAGCAATACCAAGTTGTAGCAGCCTCCCCATCCTTAGCCACTGGAGTTGATGTCAGTGAGGAACATTTTGACCTAGTTTACCTATTTGGTAACGGTTACGCTTCTGGAGCAACAGACCTACTTCAGGCTACAGCTAGAGTTAGAAACCCTAAAGACAGGGAAGTAAGATTCTGGGTTAGCCCTAATCTACGTTATGAGGAAGAAAACTGGGAAGAAATCCTCAAAGGGATAGTAAGACGTAGATTTGGATTTCCTAGCATTCCTCAGTCAATGAAGGATAAAGATATCTGGGAAGCTCATTTAGGTTTGGATTATAATCCTGTTTCAAATGAAATCAAGGTATCAGATAAAAATTATATAGAAATGTTTTGTAAAGTTACTGCTTTAGAAAACGAAAGTTTAAATAACCTACATGATTCCTTCATTGATAAAGTTAAAAAGGAAGGTAAATTAGTAAAAGTTCACTTAACTAAATCTCAAGAAAAGGTTATAGAAAGAGCTAAGGAAGCCACTAAAGAATTAAAGAAATCTATCAAAAGAGAACAACAGTTAGCTATCCTCAATGCTGAGGCTATTGCAGAGGATGATGTACTTTTACTTTTGAAGGAAGAAGATTTAAGCCAAGAGGAAGCTCTGAAAGTTAAAAGATACAAACTTCTGGACAGGGTTGGTGGGATAGAAGAATTTCTACCTCTAATTGTAGAGAATGAAAATAAAATATTTAGAGCAACCTACCTCTGGAGTTTACTCAGAGGGGATGTAGAAGAGTTAGAACTCAAGGATCAAAAAGATAAAATTAAAAAGTTTGCTACTGATGTTAGTTATAGGGTTAAAACTAAACAGCTACTTGAGGACTTCCTAGATGTAATTAACTTCAAGAACAGTTTTGAATTAGGGGAAACTCTGAACTGTGACCATAAACCTTACCTATTTGGTAATCTAGCTAACTGGTTTACTACTCGTAGAGTGGAATTTGAAGATTACTTAGGTGTAAAAGTCCCAGCAGATATCCAAGAAAAGCCAATGCAATTTGTCCAAACTCTGTTAGGTTTGCTAGGACTAAAAGCTAACTCCAGGCAAAGAAGAGTGAATGGGGAAAGGGTTAGAGAATACTACATTGATACAGAATCAGTAGAAATAATGAATTCCATTATGGAAGCTAATGAAGCTAACAAGCAAAGAAGGCTAGAGAAGCAAA
The DNA here is from genome assembly GCF_050235535.1 of Aliinostoc sp. HNIBRCY26. Taxonomy (GTDB): domain Bacteria; phylum Cyanobacteriota; class Cyanobacteriia; order Cyanobacteriales; family Nostocaceae; genus Trichormus. The sequence goes on along the minus strand of NZ_CP189852.1, from coordinate 3,331,731 downwards.
GAGAGGAGATGGCTGCAATGCCTTTCTAACCCAAGTTATCTAGATATTTTCAGAGAGGGGTGAGATACAAAATCCGCCCCTTTTAGGCTACCTAAACCCCAAGAATTAAGGTGTCACAACCCATTTTCTAGTATTGTATTATAGATTTTGGTTGTGACAGTAAGCGAAACCCTTATACAGTAAAGGATACCGCTATTTTGATTTAGTAAATTTTTACTTTAGTAAGATTAGTTTAGGGAGTAAGATATTCCTTTCCTCTCTGACTAGAGGGGCAATCACACTCCCTCACTTTTTTCATTTTCTCGACTCAAGTAAACTTGATAAACTTTTACTTTAGTGAAAAGTTTAGTTTTGAAGCTGTTTATTATCCTTTTCTCTTCTGTTTACTTTCTGCCCCTTCTTAGATACTTATAGTAAACTAAACATAAGGAGGATGTAACTCTTATATAGCAATTAATCTATCAAATATCAAATCAAAATATTAAGAACATAGTTTTTATTGGCTTAATAGATATTCTCATAACCTACATTAACTACATATTACAACCTATAATATCATTCACAAGGTTTTTCATATCAAAACATAGTAGTGATAATCCTGATGTGAAAACATATATAGCAGGAGTATAACTTAATAAAGGAGATGGGAGATTCACTTCTCCCCGACAATATTAAGTTATGAAAGACAAGGTAACTCAGTTAGTTTTGGCTTTAATACTTTTATCTAGTTGTCTATTTGTAGTAAGTCTAGGTGGCACATTACCAAAGAACTATGGAGACATGAGCTTATGCAACCTAAAAGCTAATCAGAGAGGAAGGATAAAAGGTATTGTCACTTCAGTAGTAAAGGAAGGTTCAAAAGCCCAAGTTTACTTAACTGAAGGAAAAGAGGGATGCCAAGTCTTGGTCTACTACAGATATAGTCAATTAGGAATCATTCAAAGAGATGCCAGAGTGACTATACCTGTAAAGGTAATAAATAGTGATACTGCTGAAGCATTAGGAGAACCAACATTTAATCCTGATGTAGTAGACCAGAATGGGAATCTACCAGAACACAAAACAGTAATAGTTGAGATTAATCAAGAACCTAGAGATACCTACTTAGCCTTTAGAACCAAAGATGAAAATGGGATGCCGTTCACAGAATCCTTAGCTCTAGGTAAATTCCAAGGAAGAGTAGGTACAGGCAAGTATAAAGTTTCCTATGTAGGGGATAGGATAGTAGAAATGGAGAAGATTGTTGAATGACACTGATTATAGGAATTCTAATAGGAGGATTTTTAGGAATCTTCCTAGCACTCATACCTGGGTTTAACATTGGATTTGCTTTCCTGTTTTCTATAACTGTTCCAGACCCATATCTAGGATGTGGTCTAGTTCTAGGAATAGAGGCTACCTCAGTAGTAGTAAAGAGTCTAGGACTACTGTCAGGAATAAACAATGATGACTTTCCTGATAAAGTTATTGAAGACAGTAACAAAGTTCAGTTAGTATGGACTGCTGCGTTTTCTTACTTATTCGGAAAACTATTAGGGTGTGCTATGGCAAGTTCCCTAATACTATTTGGGGATAAGGAAGTATTCACAATAGGTGTCGTACACAAAAGTATGGCACTTGCTGTAGCAGGATTCGTTTGGGCAGGTTTAATATACGCATCAGGTAGTAAAAAGCTAGCAGGAATTATCACTGTAATAATAGCAATCCTGAGTATTGCTACAATGAATCTACCTATTGAACAACCAATGTTCATATTAGTTAGCTCCCTATTCATAGGAAACTCCTTAAGGTCTATCAGAAATAGAAGAAAAATAAAGATAAATTCAGTAGAACCTACAGGAGACTTATTGATTCATTGGGGAGGAATACCAGGAGGACTACTAAGCAGCCTACTATGGGGATTACCTACATCAGCACTTTGCAGAAGTATCCAAGATGATTTAAGTCCAGAACTAATCATGTCACAAGGAGCTTTAGCAAACGCAGTAGCTTCCTCCTTTGGTTTAGCTATTCTACTAACTACAGGAGGAGCTAGAAGTGCATCAGCAACACAAGTCAGTAATCTAGACCTATTATTCAATAGATGGGAAACTATAGGAATTCTAGGAGCTTCCTTTTGTCTAACCTTGATAACGTACATTTTCTTTAGACAGATAATGAGGATATACATAGGATTCAATAATGCGATTCCCTACTTCTTTCAGATAGGAGTAGTGATTAGCACGATAGGTTTCCTTACAGTAACCTCATCAGGTTGGTTTATCCCATTAGCCTTAGCAGGATTAATGATTAGTAAACTAATTAAGTTAGCTGAGGCTCCAAAAGAGCTAACTCTAATAGCAACCTCAGTGTTACCCATAATTAGTATCTTCAGATAAATAAATAAGTAAGCTATTGAGTTAGTTTAATTTTTATTTTATTAATAAATTTTTATTTTAGTATAGACCTCCTTATGAAACCCAATCTAAGTCATTCTAGGTTAGGATAATCTCATAGCCCACCCTTCAGATTTCTAACTGAACCCTATTCCTTCTCCTCTCCGACCAACCTTAGTCTACTGAGTTGAGTCATCTTCCTCTTCACCTCTTGGCTCAACATCTTTTCTAATTCCCTCAAGGATGGTCTGAGCATCAATAGGTTCACCTTGAACGGCATCTAGATTTAGGAAACTTCCCGCACTATAGAATTGTTCAAACTCCTCAGTGCCAAATTCAATAACTCTAGATCCAAGGCGACCAAAACTAAGCTTTTCTTTTAAGAAGGGGTCTATTGGGAGCTTCATTAGTAACCTAACCCACAAATCTATTAGTGTGTTTAAAAACTGCATAGATGAATCCTCAATCTAGATTTAAAATTTCAGTAAAGTTTAGTAGTTTAATCTTTTCACTATTTACTGTAGTAAATATAATAGTCTACACATAGCCGCATGAGGTACTTGCCCTTCTAGAGGGAGGTAGTTAATCATGTGAGACATTAAGGTGGTAACTCCCCTTTCTAGAAGGGTTGTAGTTTAAAATTTGTTGTGGCTATATGTAAATTACCCCCAATAAAGCCCCCTCTTGGTCTTTCTTAAAAGATTCAGTTCACTCATCCTCTATATAGTGAGTAACTCAAGAATAACTAAAAAAACAGCCCTGAAAATGGGTTATAAAGCCTTGTGAACTATTTACAATACCAATCTTCAATTAACTAATTCAAGCCACCTTTTAGGTCAAAATAGCGGTGAATCAGAGACCTTTTTTAGAAGTTTTTTAATTATAGAATTCTAAAGGTCTTTTATTATTAGCACCTTATTTTATTAATGCCTACTTTTTACATTACTAAATTGTTATCTTAATAATATAAACAAACAGAGTAATTTATTTTATGTTTAATTTTTTTAATAAAGAAGAAAGAAATAAGAAGAAGGTAGAAAAGCATATCTGCAAGTATCTTGAAGAAATTGGAGAACGTTTTGGGCAGGAAGAATTAGGTGATTTAGGGTCACAAGATGTAGAAGATTTACTAATAAGAAAAATTGAGTTATGTGAGAAAGAGTTTAACCAATCTTTTGACATATTAAAAAGGGCAGTAAGAGAAACCATAAGAAATAATCCACTTGAGTAAATAAATCAGCCTCCTAAAATTGGGCAATTTTCAAGTTGCCCCACCATATACAAAGTTATAGATTACTTATTATGAAAAATTTATTTGATTTCCTTAAGAAAACCCCTAATAATGCTCCTGATGTAGGTAGCCCAGAATATAAAGCTTTAGTAGATGAAGCACTTCAGTTTGCTGAGGAGAAGATGAAAGAACTTCCCCTTGAAGAGTTAACAGCAGTTGAAATTAAAGAGAAGTTTGTTCAAGCTATTAGAGAGTGGGGAGATAAGTAAAGTTTGATTTGTTAGTTTGTCATATTTTAGTTTATATTTAGTTTACTTTAAAGGCTCCTGAAATCCAGGGGTCTTTTTTATAATCTATATTCAGAATATTTCTGGAACTTCTAACTGCTTGATTACTCCTGAATAATGTTTATAAATTACTTCGGGAGAGTTGCCAACTAAATCAGCTACTTGTTTAACACTAACACCAGCTTCCAGACAGAGTGTAATAAAGGTATGACGACAATTATATTGAGGCAAGTAATACCTAATCAACCCATCTTTAACTAAATTATTTAATATAGGTTTCCATACTCTATTTAGAAAATTGTGAGTATTTAGTTCTCTACCATTCCTATTGCAAAATAGTAATTTCTCTGCTTCCCCTTGTCCAATAGTATCTAATAATTCTCTCAGTTGACCATTGATAGGAAATAGTCTAGTTTGGTGAGTTTTTGTATCCTTCCTAATCCTCACATCAGAAGGCACAGCTTCAGCAAAAGTAATATGAGTTGAAGTAATATGTTTCCATTTCAGTGCTACAGCTTCCTCTGGTCGGCAACCAGTAAGAAATAGAAAACTCACATAATTAGTATAATAGGAATGTGGTAGTGGAGAATACTTAGCACAGTACTTATTTGTTCTAAAAGCGTCAAGAATAATATTTATCTCCTCTTTATTAAAAGTGAGGATAGTATTATCTTTTCTCTTTGTTTTGATTACTCTTCCTAAATCTTTAAATGGATTATTTTCTATTAACTGAGATAACACAGCCCAATTACAGCAAGCACTAATCTGCTTAATAGTCCTTTTAGTTGTTTCAGCAGAGTAGGTACTCAATAAATGATTTCTAATGAGTAAAGCTTCATTAATGTCAGTGGTGGGAAACTGCCTAATTCTTTTCTCTATGAGGGAGTAGTCACGGACTAAGGTAGATTCTTCTACCTGACCTGATTTGAATTCTGTATATTTCTCCCATAGCTCCAGTAAGTTATATGTTTTCTTCTTAGCAGAGGGGTTTACTGGAGTAACCTGAATTCTGTATTTAGCCAGGGTGAAGTCAAAGTTACCAGCTAGGATATCTAACTCAGCTTGACGAGCTTTCATTTCAGCAGCGACCTTATTCTCTGGGGTATCTAGTAAACCTAGAGATAAGTATTTCTGATTGCCCTCAAATAGAGTTCTAGGAAATCTTAATCTAAGATAACCTTTAGATATCTCAATACCAACTTTCATGCTAATCCTGTGACTATATTGGATAGTCATTGGATAGTCAAAGGGAGCCAAAAAAAGAGATTCAGCTCTCAGGACTAGAAATGACTGAAAGCTGAAACCTTTATATAGTAAGCTTTTAATGATGGCTCAGGTCTGACTTGAACAGACGACCCCAGGCTTATGAGTCCCGTGCTCTAACCAACTGAGCTACTGAGCCGTGTTTTTCACACATTTATTATCATAGCAGACTAATATTCTTTTGACTAGTCTTATTTTGAAGAAAAAACAAGAGATATGCCCCCTGCCTTTTGCTAGCTTCGTTGACTGCTTCACATTAGACCTGCCTGAAAAATGGGTGTATGGGTATGAGGGTGTAAGGGTGTAAGGGGAAGAAATTGTAATATCACTCTCTTCATCATTGGGTTGCTAAGTCTGGACTTTTGCTTCGATTCACCGCCACAGACATTCCCTGTCCTGCGTTAATAAAAAAAAGGTTTGGCTGATGACCAAACCTCTCTTTAAATCCAGTGCATAACAACATCCCGGATTAATCTACCTATAATTTCTATCTCTTAGCATCTTCCCAGGGGATGTGTGCAAATACCTAAAAACCTGATATTACATTATTTAGGTATTAACTAATACATTTAAATTATCTGCTATTTTGGTTGGTAAACTCTTTCGTGTGTCTATGTTTTATGAATTCATTTGTAGTGATAGGAATTCAATCTGATCCCTGAACTTACTGGGGGAAAACAGAGAGAACTTACATATATGCTTTTATTATGAAACTTGAATTTCTTCTCAAACATGAATATTCGCTGTGAAATCCCTTCAGATTATCAAGCCATCAATGAAGTCAACCGACTAGCGTTTGTGGGAGAGAATGAGGTGAAGATTATCGAAGCAATTCGCCAATCAGATTTTTATATCCCTGCGCTTTCTCTGGTGGCTGAAGTCAATAACCAGATAGTAGGGCATATTATTTTAAGTTATATTTATTTAATAGGGGAAGAGCAACTAAAAGTATTAGCTCTAGCACCTTTAGCTGTACATCCAAAATTTCAGAAACAAGGAATTGTTAGCGAATTAGTAACAGTGGCTTTAACGAAAGCAGCAGAGACACAAGAAGCGTTAGTGATAGTTTTGGGTCATCCTGATTTTTATCAAAGGTTTGGCTTTGAGCCATCAGTAAAGTATGGGATTGAGTCTCCGTTTCCGGTTGCTCAAGAATTTTTCATGGTCAAACCACTAAAAAAATATGACCAAAATTATCGCGGTAAGGTTGTTTATCCACCAGCTTTTAGTCAGGATGGTGACTTTTAACTATTAACTTTATTTGCTTTGTTTTTACCTTTTAACTTAGGATAAACAATGCGTTTGTGGTGAAATTGTTGCCAAACTTCTACAAAGATTTCGGCGATTTGTGTCATTTCTTCCCGTGTTAAGCCGGAATCAATGAGTTGATTATCTTGCCATCTAGCACGCAAAATATTATTTAGCATGGTTAGGGCTTGTTCAGGGTTGACATCCTTGAGCGATCGCAATGCGGCTTCGCAAGCATCTGCTAACATGACAATCCCGGTTTCCCGTGATTGGGGAATCGGCCCAGCATAGCGGAAATCGGCTTCATTCACCACAATGCTGGGGTCAGCCTGCGCCATTTGTTCGGCTTGATGATAAAAATAGGCAATCAACATTGTCCCTTGATGTTCGGGAATAAACGCTTGAATGGCTGTGGGTAAAAGATGTTTCCTCGCCATGACTAACCCTTCACTGACGTGCTTTTTGATGATTTCTGCACTCTTCCAAGGGTCTTTGATTTCAGTTTCATGTTTATTCGGCCCGCCCATTTGATTTTCAATAAATCCTAAAGGGTCGTGCATTTTGCCTATATCGTGGTATAGCGTTCCGGCTCTGACTAATTCCACGTTACATCCGAGTTTTTTTGCTGCCGCTTCTGCTAGGGTGGCTACTGATAAGGTGTGCTGGAATGTTCCTGGTGTTTCTGTGGCGAGGCGTTTGAGTAAAGGACGATTGGGATTGGCTAATTCTGATAGCCGAATGGGGGTAACTAAATCAAATAGTTTTTCTAAATAGGGACTTAAGCCTAAAGCCACAATACTCCAAGCTAGACCCGATAAAGCAAATAATCCAGCCTCTTGCAAGACAACATACCAACCTGCACCAAAGGCTGCACCGATGAGGATTTTAATTACTAAGTAAACACCACCTTGAGCAGCTGCGATCGCCACACCTAAAAGTGCTAATTCTTCACGCGATCGCAGTTTTTGAGCAATACAACTACCCAAGATTCCACCCACCGCACCCGCCAATAAAGTCATTGCGCTGACTTCTAAACTGATGGGTAATAACAGCAACAGTAACACAATCACCGTCACACCCAAACTAGGGCCATAAAAGCTTCCCAACAATAACCCCACACCCCCCCAGGTAGTGTAAGGTAAACCCATCGCCAGTAATCCTGGTGTACTCAAAGTTAATAGTAAAACTAACAGGCGATCGCGTTGGCGCAATTGGTATTTAATTCGCCTTTCCAAGAGAACAAATATCCCGATTGCTCCCGTCACTAAACCGCCTAATTTCAGTAATTCCAGCCAATTATTTTCCCGCCGAATGAGTTGATAATGCTCTAAAATTTCAAAATTCCGTTCTGTGATCAAGTCTCCTTTGTTGACAATAATCTGACCTTGTTTCACTTCCACGAATACGGGTGTAACATCAGCTGCGGCTCTTTGCGCTTTTTCTTGAGTTTGTTCTTGATCTACTTTTAAATTAGGCTCTAAGACGGCTAGTAAGAGTTTATTCGCCAACGATTCGCCGTTTCTAGGAACAAAAGCTTGTACTTGTAAACTGGCAGCACTACTGACAACACTATCTGGTAAACCTGGGGGAATACCTTGAGTCAAAATGCGTTCCGCACTTTGATAAATTCCCGATTGGGTTCTTGTCCATTCATCATCTGATAATTGCAACAGAACTGTTTCGTTATAAATTGTCTCTGAGGCGATGCTATTGCTTTTTAATTGCTCATTAGCTTGCGTATATGCTTGACGCGCTTCCGCAATCTGTGTCATCACGGAGGGAATGTTTTTTTCCCCAATTGTGACTCGATAAGCTAAAAGTTCAGCTAAAGCTAACGTCAGTTCACTTTTACCTAGAATATTAACCCTTTGATCGCCTGAAACTGGTTGATTTGGGTTGAGAGGTGTGGAATTACTGCTAGGTGGTTGTTTGCCAACATTTTGTCGGAAACGACGACTTAAACTTTGTGGACTAGTGTTTTTCATCGCCGCCTGCAAAACTTGCCATTCTGAGTCAGAACATGAACGGAGATAATCCTGAGTTGAGAGAGATAACACGGAAGTATCGTAAAAAGGAAAAGAACCCGCAATTTTACGAATGGCGTTTCCTTCATCTAGTAATTTTTGTAAATTTTGGTTGATTTTTTCGGTAATTTCTGAATCTACCATCAATACTGGTATAGATTCCTTGCTCGCATTTTTACGTCTCTCTGCTGTTTTTTGGCGATCCTCAATCTTGTCTGCATAGGAAGCTCTAATTGTCTGTGGTGCGAGAGTTCCTACTTTTAATTGAGGTTGATTATATAGTTTGTGACCCATTACACCAGTTAAGGATACAACAGCGATCGCTAAAACTAAACAGGAACGCTGTTTATGTATCCAACCCCAAATTATTGCATCCACCCTACTACGATTCTTGACCGATTTTGTCATTGCTCTCAGGTCAACTTTCCGTTTTTGCCTGTCACCGTTTTTGATATTTTCTAGCAAAGTTCGGAGTATATGCGGAAAAATCAATTTATTTCCTTCATTTCCAGGTTTTTTATGTTGGTGACTCACCTTGGCTAGTAATATTCTCCTACGGCTAAATAGTCTATACCTCCGCCGCCAATGGGTCAACTGCCGATTCCAGGCCTGCAAAAATCGCTGTTTTTTCATTGGGGACTGGGGATTGGGGACTGGGGATTGGGGATTGGGGATTGGGGACTTGTACTGAGCTTGTCGAAGTATTGGGGATTGGGGACTGGGGACTGGGGAATGGGGATTGGGGACTGGGAAGACAAGGGAGACAGGGTAGGAGATGAGAAAAACTGTTCCCTGTTCCCTGTTCCCTGTTCCCTAATGACTAACGCGCCTTGATGACGCGAGGAGCTGCGTAGACGCAAGGGGTAAAATTTTCTTCCTGTGGAAATTCTGGGAGGTTTAATCCTGGTTTATACACTCCTGACCATGCGATCGCAAGTGCATCAGCTAATTCTAGCATTGGCGAAATTTGGCTGAATTCTCTGGTTAGTAACACTCTCCAAGATGCAGGAATACTTACACTACTGTTATACACGCCAGATAAGACAGCAGCAATAATACTGATGTCTTGAGAATTAATTACGGCGTTGTGTTTCCAGATTTGCTGATGGTGAATTGTTCTGGAAACCGTTAAAGGAAAATCTTCTAGGGTGCTGAGAAAGTAATAAAATGCTAACGCTACTCCCTCTGAGAGTTGTGTTTGACTATTGAGTTCACATTGTAATATTTCTAACCCGGCTTTTTTTGTTAACAAATTATTTACTTTTAATAAGTTTTGTGGGAGTGGGGTAGTTGTCTCACCAATAAAAGCAATGATTTGAGGGATGAGGCTTTGGGGATGAAGCTTTTCTGTTAATGACTGAGCGATCGCGTATCCTATGGCTAAGGTACTATCCCTTACCTCTGGGTCAATATCCCAATTTTTCAAGATTTGCAGTAAATTTTGGTGCAGTTTTACCGGATTTTCATGGCAAAACAAAGAAAGAGGAATTGTAGCGAAAATTATTTTGGCTGGTTCTAAATCGGTAAATTTTTTTTGATATATCTCTAACCAATCATCTAAATTAAATTTTCCTAATTGCACCAGACTGGTAGCACCAGGAACTAGACTTTCAGCAAAGTTACTAACCACTGGATGCTGTGGGTGACTACTTTTAGCTAAAGTTTCTCCTAATAAACCCCCTAAGAAAGCACCTCTAAACCGACTCCCTAGTAAATAGCGCATGATTGAAATGAGTAAAAAGTTAAAAGCAAGTTCTTCTACCTTTCTACTTTTAACCTTTTATAGCCGTAGTCACAAAGATGAACCCTAACATCTAAAGCTAACTACTCAGCACTTAGCACTCAACACCGGCTAAACGCCGCGCTTCCGCTAACAGCACTCCAAATGATGCACCAAAGCCTGTAAACCCAAAATATAACTTTGCACACCAAAGCCACTAATTTGTCCAATAACTACTGGGGCTATATAAGAGTGATGGCGGAATTCTTCTCGACGATAAATATTACTGAGATGCACTTCTACTGTCGGTATATTCACGCCAGCGATCGCATCCCTCAACGCCACACTAGTATGAGTGTAAGCCCCAGCGTTAATCAGAATTCCTTGGTGTTTTCCTAGCGCATCATGAATTGCATCTACTAACACACCTTCATGGTTTGACTGCAATGGAAAGACAACAGCCTGTAAATTTAGTGCTGCTTCAGTCAGCAGACGATTAATTTCAGACAAAGTGGTAGAACCGTAAACGCCTGGTTCTCTTTGTCCCAGTAAATTCAGGTTTGGCCCGTGCAGCACCAAAATACTTAGAGGTTGTACTGTCAATGATTGTACCTTCGGGCGATTAACGACGACGCGATCGCTGATCTACAGGGATCGGAATCAGTTCTGGTTCCGGCTCTGCTTCAGGCCCTAGTAGGGCTTCAATTAGCTTGCGTGCCAATTCTTTTAGCTTTTCCAGTACCTTATCTATATAGTCCATTAAACTGACTGCTCCTGAGATACTACCTCAATGTTGATTAACAGCTACGCAAAAACTGGCGTATTTCTGCACCTCTGGCTGACAACCGGGTTGATACACACTTTCCTATTCCGGGCATAAGCCAATTTTAAAATTTTAGTGTTGTTATCTCCCTTACTTTTTAGAGTATCACATTCATCACTTATCGAACGTCGAGAGTTATTAGTCAATTGTCAGTGGTTGATAGTAAATAGTCAATGGGGCATGGGGCATTGATTAGGGCTATGAGAAGGGAACACAAGAGAGCCACTTTTGACTATTGACTGTTGACTATTGACTATTGACTAACTCTTCACCTCTTTTTTCTTGCTGGCTGTAGTTGATTTAGTCGTGGATTTAGCGGTTGTTGACTTAGATTTTGTGGTGGTGGATTTAGTGGTTTTGCGGCTAGATTTGCTAGTCGATGCTTTAGCGGCTAATAGTTCTAAAGCTTGCGCTAGGGTGACATCTTCAACTGATACACCTTCTGGTAGCCCGACGTTAGTTTTGCCGTGCTTGATGTAGGGGCCATAGGGGCCATCGTAGATATTTATGGCTGCGTCGTCGTCTGGATGTGTACCTAATTCCCGTAAAGCGGCTTTGGACTTGCTACTGCTAGCACCACGGGTTTTTTTCTGTTCTGATAACAATTCCAACGCCCGTTCTAGGGTAATTGTCAGAACATCATCACCTGCTTTTAGGGAACGGTAATCTTTGCCTTCTTTGCCTTGGTCATGGACAATATAGGGGCCAAATCTCCCTAAACTGGCTTGGATTTTACAGCCTGTTTCTGGATGCACGCCTAAATGACGGGGTAAGGACAACAAACCAATGGCTGTTTCCAGGGAGATGTTTTCTGGGGTGACACCTTTGGGTAGAGATGCTTGCTTGGGTTTGGGGTTTTCGTCAGACTTGTCGCCTAACTGGACATAAGGCCCATAAGCACCGATTTTGACGTAAATTGGTTCACCAGTCTCAGGATGACGGCCTAATTGATCTGGCCCGGCGGTTTTTTGGCGTAGCAGAGTTTCGACTTGTTTGGGGTCTAGGTCGGCTGGGGTCAAGTCTTTGGGAATTGAGGCGGTAATTACACCATCACCGTTATCCATTTCAATGTAAGGGCCGTATTTCCCAATGCGGACTTTGACGGCTAGATTTTCTAGTTCGACGGTTCTGGCTTTAGTCGCGTCAATTTGGCTGTCTTGTTCTTTGACTAAGGTTTCTAAACCTTTGTCGCCCAGATAAAATTCCCGTAGGTAGGGCAGCCAATTCGCTTCACCTTCGGCGATGTCGTCTAAGGTTTGCTCCATTTTGGAGGTGAAACTGGGGTCAACGATATCAGGGAAATGTTTTTCTAAAAGGTCGGTGACGGCGAAGGCTGTAAAGGTGGGAATTAGGGCATTATTTACCAGTTGGGCGTAACCTTTATCGATAATTGTACCGATAATGCTGGCGTAGGTACTGGGGCGACCAATTCCTTCACTTTCTAAGGTTTTGACTAGGGTAGCTTCGGTGTATCTGGCTGGTGGTTGGGTTTCGTGGTCAACGGTGTCTATATCTTTACAATGAGGATGATCCCCAACTTTTAACCCAGGCAAAATTACCTCTTGGTCTTCTAACGCGGCTTCAGGATCGTCAGAACCTTCGACGTAGGCGCGCAGATAGCCAGGAAAATCAATACGCTTACCGGAAGAACGGAAACCTGCATCTTCCACCTGTAACTGGACGGTGATTTGGGTTTGGCGGGAGTCAGCCATTTGACAGGCGACGGTACGCTTCCAAATCAGGTCATACAGGGCTAATTCCCGACCGCTTAACCCAGTTTCTTGGGGGGTGCGGAAACTGCTACCAGCCGGACGAATGGCTTCGTGGGCTTCCTGCGCGCCTTTGGATTTGGTGGTGTATTGTCTCGGTTGGGGGCTGAGATATTCTTTGCCGTATAGTTTTTCTACACAATCACGAGCAGCTGCGATCGCCTGTTCTGATAAATGTACCGAGTCTGTACGCATATAGGTAATATACCCCTGCTCATACAAACTTTGGGCGACGCGCATGGTGTCCCGTGCGGAAAGCCGCAATTTCCGGTTAGATTCTTGCTGCAATGTGGATGTGGTAAACGGTGGTGAGGGTTTACGGGTGACTGGGCGTTCTTCCACTTCCGAGACTGTCCAGGGTTTACCAGTCAGCCGTTCTTTAAGAGCTATAGCATCTGACTCAGAGAGCAGCACTACATTGCGTCCGGCGGCGATTTGTCCTGTGGATGGGTCAAAATCGCTCCCCGTGGCGACTTTTGTGCCTGCTAGGGTCACTAACAGGGCGTTAAAGGGGGCTTTATTCTGCTCTAGGTATGCCTTTAAGTCCCAGTATGTACCTTCCCTAAAGGCGCGGCGTTGACGTTCCTTAGTCACCAGCAACCGCACAGCCACAGACTGCACCCGTCCGGCGGATAGTCCCCAGGCAATTTTTTTCCACAACAGAGGTGAGAGGGTGTAACCGACTAATCGGTCTAAAATCCGCCGAGTTTCTTGGGCGCGGACTAGCTGCTCATCAATCGTGCGGCAGTTTTTCAAAGCCTTTTTAATCGCGTCTTGGGTGATTTCATGGAAAACCATCCGCTTAGTCGGGATTTTGGGCTTGAGTAGTTGGTATAAATGCCAACTAATGCTTTCACCTTCTCGGTCTTCGTCAGTTGCCAGGATCAGTTCAGTTGCTTCTTTTAAAGCATCCTTGAGCTGAGTGACAATTTTCTTTTTGTCTTTGGGGACAACGTATACAGGTTCAAAGTCTGCGTCCACATTTACCCCCAGCTGCGCCCATGCTTCCCCTTTGACAGCCGTAGGAATTTCACTAGCCGACTGGGGTAGGTCACGCACATGACCCATTGACGCTTCTACCCGATAGTCTCTTGGTAGGTAGTTGCGGATGGTGCGAGCTTTGGTTGGAGATTCGACAATGACGAGAGTTGACATGGAAATTTCAATAAAAAAATAGCTATGAAGCTAAACAGTCAAATTGAAGTAATTTCAGCGAAATGTCAAGGGGGCATTGGGAATTGGGAATTGGGCATTGGGCATTGGTGTTAAAACTCCTCTGCTTTTCTGCTCCCTATCCCCACTTTATATTCCCTACTCCCCACTAACTACGATGCTAGATGCGATTTTTTCAGCTATTTCTAATCTTTAACTTATCAATGGCACAATTGGCGACTACTGTTTTCAAAATACATCATGGGTTGAATTGTGCGATCGCCTCCGGCGGGCGGTTACGCCATCGCTTTGTTTAGGGGTATGTAGGTGTAAGGGTAGAAGCATAGAACTTTTCCCTGTCTCCAATCCCAACAACCTGTGCCAGAATTAAAGCAAATTTGAGAAAAAAAGCGTAGTGGGGTTTTTACTTATCCCCAAGGGAAAAACTATGCAGCCAATGCGGCAAGGCGATGTTATTTTAATACCTGTACCAGAAGTTACAGGTGAAATGATACCTCACTTAACTTTGGCGGAGGGCGAAGTTACGGGACATAAGCATCGTATCACTGAGGGTAAGGCGGAGTTATTAAATAAAGATGGTACTCTCTATTTGCGTGTGATTTCCGAAACGGCTTTGCTATCTCATGAAGAACACCACGCGATTAAAATTCCTCAAGGTCATTGGATGGTGAAAATTCAGCGAGAATATCAGCCGGAAGGTTGGCATTTTGTGGCTGATTGATAATTTTTTTAACGCCAAGGAGCGCGGAGGTTAACGCAAAGTGGCGCAGAGATTTGATGAATGTTTGCGACGATTGCTTGATAATTTAAATTAGTAGATATGATTAACAAGTTAACGCCTGAGCAGAAGGCTTTAATTCCATCTTATCTGGATAAGTGGCGCAAAATCGTACTTGCATCTGAGTTAATTTCTCAAAACACAGCATCAGAAATTGTTGATGTTTTATATTCATTTTTAGGCAAGAATATACCAAAAATTCTTTTACTTAATAATCCTCTTGCAGCTATTAATCAAATCTTGTTAATCAGTTCTAAAGAAACAGGACTAGAGAATAATTTTACAGATGATACAGAAGAACACATCGAAAATCAAATAAGAGACTTTAGCAGACAAACTTCAGTTAACTTAGAGTGTTTAGAATATAGCTTAGAAAATGAACTAGATTCAATACTGGGAAATAATTTGAATTTCTTGGAGATGATTCTGCGAATGAATCAATCCGAACTAGTTTGGCAGCTTTGGTCTAAGGGAGTAGATCACAAAGCTATTTCCTCATTCGATTTGTATTATACTGCTGCTTTATTTGATTTCTTTATTTCGGAGTGTGATTGCTACTATAACCCGAAAATTTATCAGCTTTTAGAGCAGGTAGTGCGCGCAGGCATAATTATATTTCCTTTTGAAGAATATTGTTTTGTGTGCGATCGCCCTCTGCATCTCCGCTTCGACAATCAAAATCTTCTCCACGCTGAAGGCGAACCAGCTATTGAGTTTACCGATGGATACAGTCTCTATTTTCATCACGGTGTCGCCCTGCCGGAAGAATATGGTAAAGTCCACCCTAGAGAATGGCAACCTCAATGGTTATTAACACAAGACAACGCCGAATTGCGTCGGGTGTTAATTCAGGGTATTGGCTACACTCGCATCTTGGCAGAATTGCAAGCAAAAGAATTAGATAGTTGGAAAGAATATACCTTTTTACAGATTGACAACTCCATAGATGTCGAGCCAATTTGTTTGTTAAAAATGACTTGCCCTAGCACGGGGTTTATTCACGTTTTGCGAGTTCCTCCTGATACTAATTCAGCACGGGAGGCTGCTTGCTGGGTGAACTGGGGCATTGACCCCGAAGATTTTGCAGTGCAGACTTAATGTTAAGACATATAAAAATTTTGTATTTTACCATACATTAAAACAAATACTTAAAATCACACTTTGCTATTCATAAAGTTGTGCTAGCATATGAGTGGAGAAGTTAATTTCGGTGAAACGTATCTTGTTTTTAGTAATAATTTCAAGCGGCTCTCCGGATAAACATCTCTGCATCAATGGATTCTGGAGAGTTTCATGTCAATTTACGTAGGGAACTTAGCCTACAGCGTCACTCAAGACGACCTAACTAAAGTATTTTCTGAATACGGAACAGTTACACGCGTGCAGTTACCTACAGATAGGGAAACTGGGCGCGTTCGTGGCTTTGGTTTCGTAGAAATGGAAACATCAGACGCGGAAGACGCTGCTATTCAAGCCCTAGACGGTGCTGAATGGATGGGTCGTGTAATGAAAGTTAATAAAGCTCGTCCCAAAGAGGACAAAGGCGCACGCTCTGGTGGCGGCGGCTGGGGAAGAAATAACGGTGGATACTCACGACAATATTAAGTCTTGAGAAAATTCGTCCTTTAACAAAAAATTAAATCATCCCATAGTTGGCGGTTCAGTAGATGACTGAGCCGCTTTTTGGATTTATATATTGGGCATGGGGCAATACGGTTCAGTTAAGGTTTTGATCCCCCCTAAACCAATACAATTCAGTTAAGAAAACAGTTTGTAGTGCAATACGGTTCAGTTAAGGTGGTGAGAGTTAATTTCTCAATTTTTGCTCTGCCTATTAGACAATGAGCAAGATTTGGGGGATTCTCCCCCAAGCCCCCGATTGGGGGACGGCTGCGTCCCCCAAACCCCCTCCAAAATCATTTTTTTGTTTTTTGTTGAGTGAACATTTGCTGGCTTGGTTGAAATTTATTTTTCTTATCTGAACCGTATTGGGGTATGGGGCGATTCCATTTTGGATTTTGGATTTTAAATTTTGGATTGAATTTCAATCTAAAATCCAAAATCTAAAATTCTTTTCCCTACACCCCTGTACTCTTACTTTCTTCATTGCGTAAAACATATTGTGATGACTGATTTCTATATATATGAAGTTCTTAACGGTTCTTGATCAACTCGTTGAGAATTTTTCCGTCAGTTCTATAAAGTACAAGCCTCGCCTGGAGGTTATATGAAATCGATGAATCACTTATTTCGAGTTGTTGGTAATAGAAGCTGGGTTTTGACTTTGGCTTTAACTGGTCTTTTATCTTCGGGATTTGATATTGTTAGCAAACATACAGCGATCGCATCTCCTATTCCACAACCAATACAACTATCTCAATCATTCCAGAATCGCCCACCCCGAAATATTGTGAATGCAATTATTCGGGATGCTTCAAAACGTTCGGGAGTCCCTATTCGTCATATTCACATTTCTAACTCTACGCGCAAAACCTTTGGTAACGCTTGTGTGTTTAATTTTGGGGAGATTTGTACTAAGGAGTTTCGCCCGATTGAGGGTTGGGAAGTAGTTGTGATGGTGCGGAATCAACCTTGGAAATATCATGTTAACAGGTCTGGTTCACAAATTCTGTTAGACCCGAAAGTTAATGTGGAGGGAAACAATAGATTACCCCAGGCGATCGCTTACAATGTTCTCGGTGATGCTAGCAGACGTTCTGGTCTAGCAAGAGAAGATTTAGCGATTACTCAAGCTAAACCCAAAACTTTTGGTAATTTGTGTGAGTTTGGTTTTGGGGAAGTTTGCCCACAACAATATAATCCCATCTTAGGTTGGGAAGTAGTTGTCAAAGTGCGAAATCAATCATGGACTTATCATGTAGATCGCTTCGGTTCGCACATGGTTTTAGATCCAAAGGCAATTGTGGCGAATAATAATACATTACCCAGAGCGATCGCCAATAATATTCTAGATGATGCAGCTAGAAGTTTTGGTGTTTCTCCACAACAATTGCAAATTACTAATGCTACTCGGCAAGTTTTTGGTAACTCTTGCGTGTTTCAATTTGGGGAAATCTGCACTGACGAATATCGGCCTGTTGAGGGTTGGGAAGTAATTGTCAGGGTGCGGAATCAATCGTGGACTTATCATGTAAATCAATCAGGGTCAGAAATTGTCTTAGACCCCAAAGCAATTGTTACAAGAAATAATACCTTACCAACAGCGATCGCTAATCATGTGATTGATGATGCCATTCAACGTTCCGGTTTATCTCAACGCCAAGTAGAGATTACAACTGCTACACCAAAAACTTTTGGTAACTTTTGTGAATTCAGTTTTGGCGAAATCTGCACAAGAGATTATCAACCCATCGACGGTTGGGAAGTAACTGTGAGAGTGAGAAATCAATTCTGGACTTACAACGTAGATCAATCTGGTTCACAAGTAATTCTAGACCCCAGAGTTTAAGATAGAGTTAAATATAGGAATCCGACTTGATTATTGAAATTATTTGCGTAGGTAGGGAACAGGGAACAGGAAAAGAGGTAGCAGAGGTGTACTGAGTTTTTTTCAGAAATCAAATAGGATTCTTATATCTCAACTGGTATTATCTGGTTTTTCACGCATGATTTAGGACTGGTGTAGAGGTGATATTGCCACATTTTTGCTGAACTGAATATTTTTAATTGAATCTAAACCTTAAAAAATAATTATTTTTTAAGGTTTTTTATTTACATAAAATTGTATGCGTCTTTACTACTTAACTAAATTTTTGTCTAATTTTAACCTTTTATTTACTACATAAAAAGTGAATTTAAAATATATTTCTGATTATGTTGAAATTGAAAATTTTGTAAGCAAGTTTTTACATTGCCTAAAAACGTTCAACAAGCTAAAGGATGTTGTTTGGTGTTGTCCGTAGATAGTTATGGGATGCGTAGAATACTAGACTAATTCTGCAAATGCTTACCTCATAAGGTTTTATCGCGTTGTATACCGCAACTAATAACTGTTACTCGCTTAAGAAACAGTTACTAGTTGGGATGCTTACAATTTAGTGTGTTCAGTAACCTAATATGTCTCAATCGTCAGTCAACACGCCAATAAAAGTTGCGGATAGTTACACGGGCAAATTTTTAACGCCTTTCCAACGTAGGCTACTGCAAAAAAGTTTGCAAGAGGATTTACCTGCTTCTTACCGTCAGCGTATTGAAATTATGCTGTTAACTGATCAGGGAAAATCGCAGTCTGCAATTTGTCAGGAATTGGGTTGTTGTCCAGCTACAGCCAGATATTGGATGCACATAGCCCGGAGTGGGATGGCTCATCAATGGCAAGACTGTCCGGTTGGTCGTCCTAAAGCAATTAATGATCAATATTTAGCACGTTTAAGAGAATTAATCAGCCACAGTCCCCGTGATTATGGTTATGCTTTTCGACGCTGGACTGCTAATTGGTTGCAAAAACATTTGGCAAAAGAATTAGGAATTGAAATTAGCGATCGCCATATTAAAAGACTCCTCAAACAAATGGGATTATCGACTCGTCCACAGGTCGATCAAGCGTCAAAAAACACAGTGAAAAAACATGGAAATTCCCACATATTGATTCACGACCTGAAATCCGAAGATACCCCAGAAAATCTAGGATTAATGCCCATAGATTTAGCAAAATTAGGTACGGAGTCAGAAATTCATGGTGCAGAAGCTATCCGATCAGTTGGTTTCGCCAGAACTTTTAAACAATGTTTTGGGTTATTCTCTACCATTAGCAGAATTTCAACGCTGCTACCCAAAATTTAAATTCCTCAACCCCAAAATCGGTAAGTTTTGGACAGGAGAAAACGTTGAGGCTGGAGTTTATATTGCGATCGCGGGTAAAGTCCGATTACTCAATCAAGATGGAGAATTGATCACCACCCTAGAAAGTGGAGAATCATTTGGAGAATTTACCCTATTTCCAGACCAAAAATTTCAGCCTTATGGGGCGAGGGCGAGTGTCAATTTGCAATTGTGCTTGATTCCTGGTGATGTGATTGCAGCTTGGATGCAACAATATCCCGCTATCAAAGAACATATCTTAGACAAAGCTAAGACGCGTCATCGGTTATTAAATCACTCTTCACCACCAACAGAAACTCAGAATCATTCCCCATCCATACCAGTTACTGAGTCCAAACCGAAGACTATCAGTAAAGCCTACTTTCCGCACCCCAGCCAACGCGTAGGACATCTATTACAAAAAGTAACTCGTCGCTATCCTTTTTTTGCCCAACAAAGTGCGTCAGACTGTGGTGCAGCTTGTTTAGTGATGGTATCTCGTCACTGGGGAAAGCGGATTAGTGTCAATCGTTTACGAGATATCGCCAATGTAGATCGTAACGGTGCATCCTTGCGTGGTTTGTCCGCCGCCGCAGAAAGCATTGGCTTTTCGACACGACCAGTTAAAGCTAGTTTAGACCAATTAGCTAAACAAAAATTACCTGCGATCGCACACTGGGAAGGCAAACATTATATAGTTGTCTATCAAATCACGTCTAAACACGTCATCGTTGCCGATCCGGCAATTGGTCAACGCACACTTACCCATGAAGAATTTAAAGCCGATTGGACTGGGTATACATTATTACTGCAACCAACTGTTTTTTTCAAAGATACTCAAGAAGCAACAACACCTTTTTGGCAATTTTTTGAATTAGTTAAGCCACACGGTTTAGTAATGTTTGAGGTGTTTATTGCCTCTGTATTCATTCAAATATTTGGTTTAATTACACCTCTATTTACTCAGTTAATTTTAGACCGAGTAGTTGTACAGCGTTCCGAATTAACTTTATTTGCCGTTGGTTTAGGCTTGCTCATCTTCAACCTATTCCGCGTAGCAATGACAGGGTTAAGACAATATTTACTCGACCACACAGCCAACAAAATAGATGTGGCTTTGATTGTGGCATTTATTCGTCATACTCTCCGCTTACCTTTGAGCTTTTTTGAATCTCGTTATGTGGGGGATATTATCTCCCGTGTGCAAGAAAATCGCAAAATTCAACGCTTCCTTTCCGGTGAAGCCTTGTCAATCCTCCTAGATTTACTCACAGTTGTGATCTATGTGGGTTTGATGTTGTGGTATAGCTGGAAAATGGCATTATTAGTATTAGTAATTGTGCCACCTTTCTTCATTTTGGCACTAGTTGCTACGCCGTTTTTACGGAAAATATCCAGGGAAATATTTAATGCTTATGCCAACGAAAGTAGTTACCTGATTGAAGTTTTATCTGGTGTACGCACCGTTAAATCCACAGCCGTAGAACAAACAGTCCGTTGGCATTGGGAAGATTTACTCAATAAAGAAATCAAAACCAGTTTCTCTGGGCAAGTAATTGGCAATCGCCTACAAATTTTCAGCAATACTATTCAAGCAGTTGTGAGTACAGCCTTACTTTGGTTTGGCGCACATCAAGTAATTAACAATCAATTGACTATTGGTCAATTGGTAGCCTTTAATATGCTACTGGGTAATATTATTACGCCCTTTCAAAGACTCATAGTTTTGTGGAATGAGTTGCAAGAAGTCACGATTGCTGTGGAAAGAATTAACGATGTTTTAGACACTGAAGCAGAAGAAGATTTACAATATCAATCTCGTCAATCATTACCACCAATAAAGGGACATATTCGCTTTGATCATGTTACCTTTCGCTATCATCCAGAAAGCGATATGAATATTTTAGAAAATTTGACCTTTGAAATTAAACCAGGTCAAATGGTGGCTTTAGTGGGGCGGAGTGGCTCAGGTAAAACGACAATTTCTAAGTTGGTTTTAGGCTTGTATCCTCCTACAGATGGCAAAGTATTTATTGATGGTCAGGATATTACTAGTATTTCCTTACATTCCTTGCGGGAACAAGTGGGAGTAGTTGACCAAGATACATTTTTATTTGGTGGTACAATTAGGGACAATATTAGTTTAGGTTTACCTAGTGCCACTTTAGAATCAGTGATTGCAGCTGCTAAACTAGCCGGCGCGGATGAGTTCATTAAAAAGCTACCTCTAGGCTACGAAACGCAGATAGGTGAAGGTGGTGGAATGCTCTCTGGAGGACAACGCCAACGAATTGCGATCGCTAGAGCATTATTAGGTGATCCTAAATTACTAATTCTAGATGAAGCAACCTCCCATCTAGATGCAGAATCAGAAAGAATTATTCAGCGTAATTTCAACACGATTCTCAAGGGTAGAACTACTCTAGTCATTGCTCATCGTTTATCCACAGTGCGTAATGCAGATTTGATCCTAGTTCTTGACAAAGGACTATTAATTGAACAGGGAACTCACGCAGAATTAATGAACAAAAAGGGTCATTACTTCTATCTTAATCAACAGCAACTCAGCCCTGTTAATTAATCCCCACTTTTATTTTCTACCAATTAATTAAAGTCATGCCTAACACCTTGAATGGATTTGTTCCACCTCCAGTGCATGAAGAAAAAGTGCATGAACAGTTAACTACATCATCAGAATCTACTAGTTCTAATGATGACTGGTCTAATGTCACCAAAGAATTACTAGATAGCTTACCGCAAACTTGGACAAGAGGAATTTTATATTTTTTAGTGATTTTTATCTCGATAGCTTTACCTTGGGCAATGTTTTCTCAAGTTGATGAAACTGGGACAGCGAGAGGCAGATTAGAGCCTGAAGGTAAAACAGTCAGATTAGATGCGGCTGTATCAGGTACTGTGGAAAAAATCTTAGTTAAAGAGGGTGAATCAGTCAAGGCAGGGCAAGCTTTATTAGTGTTAGAATCTGAGTTAGTTAATACCGAGTTAAGACAGGCACAAACTAAATTAGAAGGACAGCTAAACCAACTATCACAACTCAATTTACTGAAAAATCAACTAGCCCTAGCTTGGACAGTTCAACGTCAGCAAAATCAAGCCCAAGAGTTAGAAAAACAAGCGCAAATCGACCAAGAAAGACAGAATCTCAAGGCGATTATTAACTCCTTCAATTTTCAAGAAGAAGAAAAACTGGCTCAAGTTAATCAAGCTAGAAAAGCTTTAGAACATAGTCGCATTACTTCTAATTTAGTAGAAATTAGTTTAAACAGTGCCAGCAGAGAAGTAGAACGTTACAAACAAGCTTGGCAAGAAGGAATAGTTCCAGAAATTAATCTAGTAGACAAGCAGGATATAGCTAAAGAAAGAACCAAATTACTAGAACAATCCAAATCAGATGTTGAACAATCAAAATTAAGGCTAGCGGAACAACTAAATAGTTACGAAAGAACCATCCGGCAAGCCAAAGCTAATATTGAACAGTCACAATTACGCATCCAAGAAAAAGAACGGAGTTTTCAGAGTTTAAATCATGCGGGAAAATTAGCTATCCTCAAAAGTGAAGAACAACTCAAAAACTTAGATAGAGAAATTACTGCCCTCAAAGCAGAAATAGCTCAGAATAAAAGTCAAATAGAGGGCTTAAAATTCCAATTAAATCAAAGAGAGTTAAAAGCACCAGTGGATGGTACAGTTTTTCAATTGCCAATTCAACGAGCAGGTTCTGTGGTGCAACCAGGAACCATGATCGCAGAAATTTCACCTGTTAATTCACCTTTAGTAATTAGAGCGCAAATGGCAACCACTGAAAGTGGTTCTTTGAAAACGGGATTACCTGTAAAAATCAAATTTGATGCCTATCCTTTTCAAGATTACGGAGTCATAGAAGGTAAATTAATCGAAATTTCTCCTACTACATTTGAGATAGATACGGCAAGTGGCAAAGTAGCTGCATATCAATTAGATATTGCATTGTATCAGCATTGTATGCCTACAGCTAATCAATGTATTCCTCTGCGTCCTGGAGACACCGCTACAGCAGAAGTAGTAGTTAGACAACGCCGCATCATCGATTTTCTGTTAGATCCATTTAAGAAATTAAAGCAAGGAGGAGTGGAACTATAGTAGTTAAGTTTAGTGGTTTATGAGTTGCAATAGTTAATTTTTGGTAGGAAAGATGTCACAAATTATTAGCATTCCACAACAGATAAATCTCACAAAAGAAGATTTTATCGAGCAAATCAAACTATCTTGCAAAGTTCCTAGTCTGGTAGAAGAAATTACTGTCCGTAAAATTGTAGAAAATACGGCTGCAAAACTAGGTATTCAAGTTGATACCGAAGAGTTACAACAAACTGCGGACAAAATCAGATTAACCAATAAATTAAGCAGTGCTACTCAGACATGGAGTTGGTTAGAAAAGCATGGACTTTCCTTAGATGATTTTGAAAAAATTGCTCATCTTTCCCTACTTTCAGCTAAGTTAGCAGAGCATTTATTTGCAGATAAGGTTGAGCCTTACTTTTTCGAGCATCAGAATGATTATACAGGTGCGATCGCCTATGAAGTTATTCTTGATGACGAAGATTTAGCCATAGAACTTTTCTATGCCATCCAAGAAGGGGAAATCAGTTTTTACGATGTCGCCCACAAGTATATTCAAGATGAAGAATTACGCTGTCGTGGAGGATATCAAGGTGTTTTAAAACGCCAGGATTTAAAACCAGAAATTTCTGCGGCAATTTTCGCCTCCCAAGCACCACAACTGCTTAAGCCAATTTTTACATCTAAAGGCGCGCATTTAATTTTAGTAGAACAGATAATTGTGCCGCAATTAGATACTAAACTACGTAATTTATTGACATTAGAGTTATTTTCCCATTGGCTAAAGATACAAGTTGAATCAGTCACAGTCACATTTGATTTGCAAGATAGCCAATCACTCTAATTCATGAGATTACGAGGGAAGCAATTAAATTTATTATGTCCCTCTCATAATATCGAAAAATCAATCTTCCTGTTAGTAGTAAGCACTTTAGTGCTGATTTAACTCAGCAATAAAATTTTTGACACAGATTTGTTCGCTCAACACCCTGATAATTCATGCCTGATAATCTTGAGCATAAATATCTATATGAAATTAAATCTATCCTCAGACCACAAATGAATTTTTTAAGTCCAAAAAGATGATTTAAAATCGTTGTGGTTTAAGAATATTTGCTGGTATTTGTTATGTTGTGCCAGAAGACAGAAATTTCTGAGCATTAGCCATAAATAATCATTGAAGATTTGGAGAATTCATCATGGCATCTATTGCAATTAACGAATTAAAATTCGCTGGTGCTGATTTATTAGTTGACTCTGAAAGCTTCCTCAACGATTTAGAAGATCGTGAGTTAACCGCAGCTATTGGAGGTATCACTCCTGTTGTGACATTTACTGCTGCTGCACTCGGTAGCGTTAGCGTTTGGGGCGTTAGCTTCGGTACTGGCTTTGCTCTCGGAACTTTCGGTGTAACTGCTGGTGTTGGTTATTTCGCAGCTTCTCGACGATAAAAAACTCTGTCATCACATCAATAAACCAAGAAAAGATATGGCAATCATAATTAGCGATCTCAATTCTGAGTACAACCTTCTATCTGATAGCGAAAGCTATTTAAATGAAGTAACTGATGCTGAACTCAGTGGTGCTGTTGGCGGTATTACTCCTACATGGGGAGCTTATCTGTTAACTACTTTAGTTATTGGTGGTACTGGTGCAGGTTTTGGTGCGTTAATCTATACTCTAAGCCGCCGCTAATTAATTAACTAAGTTCTGTTAAACATACAAGGTCAGGTGTTGATATTTAACCCTGACCTTGAATAATAAATTTAGGATTTTTAAAATATAATAAGTGCGGTGCAAAAATGAATTTTTTAAGTCCGAAAAGGTAATTTATAAATATTGCATTTTAAAAGCAAATATTGATATTTATATATTGTGCTAAGAAAGCAATAATTTCTGAGCATTAGCCATAAATAATCATTGAATACTGGGAGAATTCATCATGGCATCTATTGCAATTAATGAATTAAAATTTGCCGGTGCTGATTTGTTATTTGACTCTGAAAGCTTCCTCAACGATTTAGAAGATCGTGAGTTAACCGCAGCCATTGGAGGTATTACTCCTGTTGTGACATTTACTGCTGCTTCACTGGGTAGCGTTAGCGTTTGGGGCGTTAGCTTCGGTACTGGCTTTGCTCTCGGAACTTTCGCTGGTGGTGCAGCAATTGGTTACGTTGCTTCAAGATAAGAAATTCACACTGTTACATCAATAAATTAGGAGAAAAAAATGGCAATTGTAATTAGCGATCTCAATTCTGAATACAATCTTCTATTAGATAGCGAAAGCTATTTAAATGAAGTAACTGATGCTGAACTCAGTGGTGCAATTGGCGGTGTAACACCTGCTACCTGGGGAGCGTATGTCTTAACCACTTTGGTTATCGGTGGTTCTGGTGCTGCTTTTGGTGCGTTAGTTTATAAACTGACTCACTAATTAAATCTCTCCAATATTAAAGGTCAGGATATCGATATCTAACCCTGACCTTTTACCCAATCAATGAGGTTTATCAATGAATATCACACCATATTTATTCGGCTTGATTGGTTTAGCATTGTTAATAGAAGGTGAAAATATTTTAGCTTCAGTGTTATTAATAACTACTGTTGCTCAACTGGCATTTCCTAATTTAAATACCACAGCAGGCACTTCAGCTACCATTTTAAGATTTGGGCTGATTGTGATTATTGCTTCCTTGTTAATTTATCGACTGTTTTTCGTCAGAAGCAGAACATAAATCTGATTAGATAAGTAAAATTTTGCTGACTAGTAATTTGTCTGTTGATTAACCAATAAATAAGTGTGGGGGAGTGATGTTTTTTTTAAGTCATCACAATGTAGCGGAATATCTGAGTAAATCTGGTGTTTTTACACAACAAGAGTTGTTAGGGCTAACTTTAGATGTAGGTAAGCTAAATACTAAGAATTTTAGTATCATAGCCACCCTCAAGGATGGGCAGAAATTTATTGTTAAGCAGGAACGTCCCACGCTTTCAGGAATATTTTCCCAGGAAATTTTCAATGAATGGCAGTTTCAAAGCATGATGGGCAATATTGCTCATTTAAATCCTTTACAGGGTTTTATTAGAGAAATGCTTATCTATGATCATGAAAATTTCATTGCTATCTATAAATATCTAGATGATTATCAAGAATTGTATAGTGGAATTTTGCGATCGCGCCAAGTTTTACCTGTCACAATTCCTGGTTGGATAGGGGCAATACTAGCGCAAATTCATCGCGCGACTTTTAATTGCGAAGAAGCATATAATTACGTCACACAACCTGACAGCTTTTGGCACAAAAGAGGTGCGGCCTTTATTTTATTACAACATAGAATCACACCAGAACTTCTGAGCGTCATGCCTCCTGACTATATCAAATTCATTGGTCTTTACCAGCGTTATGAAAGTTTAGATCAAGCAAAAGTAGAGGCTATTAATTCTTGGCGTGCTTGTTGTGTGGTTCACAATGATTTAAATGTTGCCAATATTTTAGTCCATCAAGATTGGGAAAATATTACTTCCTTTGCACTCGCACAGAAACACTCAGCAGTAAAAATCATTGACTGGGAAAGAAGTAGTTGGGGAGACCCCATATTTGATTTAGCTAATTTAATTGCTAATTATGTAATTTTGTGGATAGTTAGCATGGTAATTGACCCTTCAATGAGTATGCAAGAGTCAATTAATTCAGCAGAATTTAAACTAGAAGATGTCCGCCCATCTATTTTAGTAATTGTTAGGGAATATTTGCAGCATTTCCCAGAAATTACCCAACATTTTCCCGACTTTTTTAAAAAGCTAATTCAGTTTATGGGTGTGGCTTTGGTTATTCAAACACAAGCTAAAATTGAGCATCATAAGCAGTTAGTTAATAGTGATATTTACTCTCTCCAGGTAGCGAAAAGTTTACTATGTCGTCCCGAAGCTTCATTAGTTAGTATTCTTGGGGTGACAGAGAAAGAACTAGCTGGTGTAGCGATTTCTGCATAAAAGTCGGTTGCATAATTCTACTGGAGATATAAAAATGACGGCTGTTCAATATTCCAATCAGATTTTGTCTCAGGCTGAAAACAACTTGCAAGTAACGCTTGAGGATATTGCTACTCACTTAGAATTAGATAGTGATTTATCCGTCCGTCATCCAAATTATTTGCCTTGGGAAACTTCTACAGATATCAAAAGTCGCTTTCATAAATTACCTCTGGAAGTGCAACAGAAGCACGTAGTTAAACATATCAGGAACTTTTTATATGGCATTTACTATAATGGTTCACTGATTAAATCTCTACAATTACAAACAAATGCGGCAGACTTAATCGACAATCAAAGGTTGAATAATGATAATTTGATTGGTATAGATGTTAGCCTTTTTCAAAAACTCCATGCTGCTAATCAGGGAGATGGTTATTTTTCTCCTGATTGGGTAGTGAAAAAACTAGAACAAGACGGTAGTATTGCAGTCAATAGAGGACAATTAACTGTACATATTCATCCTGAAATACATTTAAAAACTGCGGAAACGCCTGTAAATGTAGATGATGTTGTCTCAATTAAAATGCCTAAAAATTGTGTCCAAGAAGGGTTTTATATTGCTGTCGGGGATACAGGTGTTGTACCTGTAGATGAAGGAGATATAAATCACAGAATCATCAGGATTTACTTTAATATTACTTCAGATGGTGCTGTGCCTTTAATGCGGGCTGTAACTCAACAATTAAATACACAACAAATCTACTTTTCCTTTAAAGTTCCTTACAGTTACTCTGGCTATGATAGATATGATGCTGGTGTACTGTATATTAGACAGAAAGATTATTTGAGGGTACATCCAATACTGCAAAATATTTACAGCGAAAATGTAGCTTATTTTCAGGAAAATATTCCTTTATTTACTAAAAAGTTAGCATCTGGTCTGGGTTTGGCAGAAGAACCGGATACTAAATTTGATCAATATGAAAGCTTCGGCACAAATCGTTGTCAAATTATTGCTCATGGCTTAATCATAGCTCAACAAAATAATCAGCGATCGCCAGAAGCTAAACTCGCTACAATTATCGAGCAGTTTGCTAGATTAAATGTGGATTTAAGATATCCCTATTTGAATCCTAGTTCCACAGATATTTATCAGCAATTGTAGATATCACAATTTTTTTGAATATAAAAAGGGTGTGTTAACTAAGATTAACACACCCTAAAATTGCTAAGAATAATTATTTTCAATCCCTGCTTCTTTTTCTATGCGGTCTAAAGCTTTTTTGGCTCTAAACATAACTTTAAAATAGGCTAATTGACTGTTCCAAGCTGAACGAGGCAGGCTAGGTTTAACTTGGGTTTGTGAAATATTTTGCAGTGATGTTTCTGAATTATCGATGTTAGTAGACATTTGTATTTATCGCCGATGGTAACAATGTATTTTTGACTAAACACTGACAGGTGCTAATAATTCTACCCCTTGCCAACTAGCTGACCATTGAATTTTATCAGCCGTAAAATGTAGGGGGTCATTCTCTGGCCAAGGCGCATTAATTGGTTCTTCAACTAGAGCAAATTCACCATTATCAAAAGGTTTGCCATCAGCACGACGTTGCAGAAAGACTCGTTCCCGAATACCGTTTTTAGCTTGAGTTAAAGCGCGATGATGACAATAAGGATTATTACCACGTTTATCAAAAAAGACGTGTGCAGTCCAACTGCAACCACCCCGACAAAGTTCAGCAAATTCACAAGTTTTGCAGAAACCCCACAAATGCGCTGTACCTTTGGGTGTGTCAGCACCTAAATTAAAGCGGAGTTCTTCTGTTTCTTCGATGATGGTTTTGAGGGAATAGTCACGGATGTTACCACCAGTGTAAGCAGATGTCGGTAAGGAAGGACAACCTTTAATTGCCCCATCTGCTTCAATACCTAATGTCGAAAGTCCCGCATTGCAACCTTGCCAAAATGACCAAGCACTCCCACCCCGCAAAAATCGTTCGTAGGGGCCGAAGTAACCAATGTTATTGCCTGGTTGTAGCTGTACACCTTCTCGTTTAGCACGTTGCGCCACCCGTGCAATCATGGGGTAGATATCTAATAATTCATGAGGTTGCAGCAGAATTTCACTATTATCGGCAGCATTGCCCATTGGTACAGTCAATTGAATTTGCCAAGCAAATATACCTGCATCGCGGATATGTTCATAAATACTGGGGAATTCTGGTGCGGAAAGGCGATTAATTTGGGTATTGCAACCGAAAGGGATGCCTACTTGCTTAAGGTGACTCATGGTTTTAAATGCCCATTGCCATGAACCTTGTCTACCCCGCAGTCTGTCGTGAGTTGCTTCTAAGCCATCCACAGAGACGGATACTACTTTAATTCCAGCATCTTTCATCCGGCGTGCTGTGTCTAAAGTAATACCGTAGCCACCGGTTGTCATTCCGCAGTGAATGCCAGCTTGATTAATAGCTTGGGCAATTTCCAACCAGTCTGGACGTAAAAAAGCTTCACCACCAATCAGTGTAATTTCGGTGATGCCCACATCTGCCATTTGTTTGACTAAATCTAAGGCTTCTGCGGTGGAAAGTTCTTTGGTTCTGGTATGTCCTGCACGCGAACCACAATGTTGACAAGCCAGATTACATTTTAATGTGATTTCCCAAACAGCATAACTAATTCTGCGATCGCTCATACAATCTTACCCCTATTCAATTTATATAAAGAGGGACGGTTTGTGTTTATCCGTCCCCAAACACTGAAATGGTTGGTTAAATTCGCCTAGAATTGGTCGCTAATTACAACCCCATACATAGCTTGAGCTGGAGGCCATTTAATTGGAGGCCAAATAATCGCACCATACAATGGCTGAATACGAATTTTTTCAATTAGAGAGGCAGCACCACCGAAGACTGCATCTAGTTCTTTTTCCTCTAAATCTCTGAGTTCACCCTCACCGACTGCTGACTCTAATAATTGAGTTGTATATTCTTCAAACTCTGCTTGGGTAAATTCAAAACCAGCAGCTTTCACTACTTGGCTACATTCTTCTTTGCTCTCAACTTGTTGCATTTGAGTGCGGAAAGCTTCGTCATTAGCCAGTCTTTCATAGAAGGCTCTGACGTTTTCAAAAGCCATATTTTTCTCCTTTTCAATTAAGTAGTTACGTCAGTTAATGCAACTTCTTGCATTAACTGAGAAGGACTGTAATTGTCGGTGATAATTTGTGGACAACGCATACAAGCCGCCTTACCTTCTTGTTGCCACCAACGGCAATCTCTGCGTATAGAACAAGGTGGGAGTTCTGATACTACAGCAGGTAATTTTTCTGCGACTCTTGTGGCTAAACGGCAGTCATTACCATCGAAATGTTGACATTTTTTAGCTGCACAAGGGGCGGCTGTCCGAAAGATTTCTGTGGGAGTCACAGGAGCAGCTTTCGCTAATAGTTCATCTGTTACAGGTAATTGCTGTTTGAGATAAGTAACTTTTGGTTCTGCGACTGTTCCACCAATTAAACCGAAGACTACGCTTCCTGCTATTTCGGGTCTAGCACTAGGACAAAGTGTAGTTTTTTCAGCAGGAATTTCTTCCATGAATTAATGCTCCAGTAAAGGTGACTTTTCAGTAAAGTTTAGAATTACATGATTTCGGACTGTGGTAGTGCAATGATCCCAACAGTGATGGGGGGACAAATGGGTATAGGTTTAATGATGGGGGGACAAGTGGGTATAGGTTTATAACCTGCAATTGTGAGTGAAGCAATACCGCCTGTCACATTGCCAGCATCTTCACTAGACAAGTCTGATAAGTTGTCATCATTTCCGCTTCTACGTGCCAACGCATCGTTAACGGCAGCATCAATCAAATCATTAATTTCGATTTGATTCTTGAAGTTTCTGTTATTGGTTTCCATGTTTTTGTCTACACTGGTAGATTTATTTATGAGAAATATATTTCTCATAGATTGCATTTTAATTTAAAGTAAAATCAATAATACAAAGTCTGCAATTATTTGAGTGACAAAAATAGTTTACTTCTGTCGTCATTGTATTCTTATTTTCACTCTAATGAATTGTTTAAAAATAGTGGTTTTCAAACAAAAATCCTCTGATATTCTCAGAGGATAAATATAGAATATGAGAATGAGATTGTATATTTTTGAAATTATTCAACGCTTAGTTAAAAAATACTTCTTCAACAGCGTCGCCTAATGTGCTTCCTGCACTAATCCCTGAAAAAACTCCTGCTGGCCCAGCAATAAAGAATCCGGCAACACCGCCTACAATCCCACCGATGAGTTTACCAAGGAATCCACCACCCTGAATTGCAGCCATCTCTTCAACAGATAATTCAGTTAGAGAGTAATCAGAGGGGTTTAGGTCAGAAATTGTGATTTTAGCCATCTTGATATTAACCTCCATCAGTGAGCTTTTTTATTTGGGTTACATTCCAATTAGGCTAAACATATTTATATGGATAATGTTACCTAAGACTGTAGTTTCTTATTTTCATGCCTTAAATGTACATCTCTCAAATAAATATGCTTTAGCTTGTCTTCACATTGACATCATCTCTGATTTAGACAAAAAAAGACAATCTTATTAATCAATAAATGAGTGACAAAATTACTTTATTTTATTAATATTGAATTCCCTAAAGATAAAATGAATATAACCTTTCTAAAATTAATTGATAACCTTCTTAATTTACTTACATGGGAAATTTGGGTTGTTTCGCTAACTATTCACCTCTAAAGCCATCTGGAAATAGCAAAACCTTGAATAGAGACATTATTGAGTTGCTAGTGAATAGATAATTGTAGTGACCAACTAAAACATTTATGTCCCTATGAGTTGGTTGTCATCATTTCTGTTGTAGATTGGGAAGCGAGGGATTTTGCACCTCATTCGGCATCCTGGCTCTAGAGACTGGGCAGAGATAGGAATTTTTGTCTTATGTGGAGTACACAACCCTAATTCGTATCAAGCTTTGATGAATTTGAGC
Organism: Aliinostoc sp. HNIBRCY26; assembly: GCF_050235535.1. Lineage (GTDB taxonomy): Bacteria > Cyanobacteriota > Cyanobacteriia > Cyanobacteriales > Nostocaceae > Trichormus. The sequence continues at coordinate 3,299,115 of NZ_CP189852.1, read as the reverse complement.
AACATGATATATAATGAGGGATTGTGTCGAATTAGAGCTAAACCATGCCTAAACTCAAAACACGCAAAGCCGCAGCAAAACGATTCCGCGCCACTGGTAGCGGTAAAATTGTGCGCCGCAAAGCTTTCAAAAATCACTTGTTAGAACACAAAACCACCAATAAGAAGCGCAATTTCTCTAAAATGGCGATTGTGAACGAACGCGACGAAGAAAACGTGCGTTTAATGCTTCCTTATTTGTAAATTCGATAGATTATCTAGGAATAGAATATGACCCGTGTAAAACGCGGTAACGTTGCTCGTAAACGCCGCAATAAAATCCTCAAACTAGCTAAAGGTTTCCGTGGTTCTCACTCCACCTTGTTTAGAACCGCTAACCAACAGGTAATGAAAGCACTCCGCAGTGCATACCGCGATCGCAAAAAGAAAAAGCGCGATTTCCGTAGCCTCTGGATTACCCGTATCAACGCTGCTGCAAGAGTACATGGCTTAAGCTACAGTCGCTTGATCGGCAACCTGAAAAAAGCTAACATCCAACTCAACCGCAAAATGTTGGCACAATTAGCAGTCCTCGATCCTGCTGGCTTCAGCAAGGTAGTGGAAATAGCCAGTCAAGTTCAAGGTTAAAGGTGAAACCGGATGAATAACAGATGTAACAAACGGCAAATCATGAAGCAGTTACATCTGGTATTATCCGCAACTATTATTTGCATTTTTTGCGTGTTTTTTGCTACAGGCTTGTCTGCATCTGCCTCACCAATCAAGGAAATACAACGGCGGGGTTATATAACCGTGGCGGTAAAAGATAATACGCCGCCTTTAGGATTTAAAGATGCCAGTGGGAAATTACAAGGTTTAGAAATTGACTTAGCAAAGCGTTTAGCAACCGATTTGTTGGGAAAAGCCGACGCTGTGAAATTCCAGCCCGTCATGAATCGCGATCGCCTAGCCGCAGTTTACAATCATCAAGTAGATATGGCGATCGCTAGGGTGACAGCTACAGAATCACGCTCACGCTTAGTTAGTTTTAGCGTCCCCTATTATTTTGATGGCACTGTTTTAATCACCAAAGACGCGTCTATTCAAAAATTAAGCGATTTACAAAAACAAAAAATCGCCGTCTTAAATAACTCCATCACTATAGCTGAAGTTCGTTACTATATACCGAGTGCTAATTTAGTAGGAGTAGATTCCTACACAGAAGCGCAAAAGCAGCTAGAAAATAGCACTGTAGTAGCCTTCGCCGCCGATGCCAGCGTATTGAGTGCATGGGTACAGAAAAACCCCCAATACCGAATTCTACCGACAAAATTATCGACTGCACCCTTATCTGTAGTGATGCCCAAAGGGTTACAGTACGATGAATTGAGAAGAGAAGTCAACGAAGCGATCGCCAGTTACATAGCTAAAGGCTGGCTCAAAGAACGCATTAAATATTGGGGATTAGTCAATAGTCAATAGTCAATAGTCAATAGTCATTAGTCATTAGTCATTAGTCATTAGTCATTAGTCATTAGTCATTAGTCATTAGTCATCCTCCCCAATCCCCAATCCCCAATCCCCAATGCCCCAGATAGACCGATAATAGATATAGAAGCAAGTTTAATATTTTTATTTGAAGGTAATGGATAACAGTCTAGCGGTTGTTTATCTCTCTGTTTTGGTTGGTTTACTGACATTCGCAGTTGTGAGTGTTTTCCGCCAGCTGTTCAAAACTCGGAAGCGGGAGAGTGCTTTATCGCGGTTGCGAAACAAGTTGAGTAAAGACAAAGGTACGACTCAAGAATACTACGAACTAGGTTGTATTTATTCTGAGAAAAAGGTGTTTACCCAAGCGATACCATTGTTTCAAAAAGCACTCAAATCTGCTGAGGAAGAGGGAGAAGAAAATATTGCTCCTATCTACAATGGTCTAGGTTACGCTTATTTTGCTCAAGAGCAATATGACTTAGCCATTCGTCAGTACAAAGAAGCTCTGAAATTGCAGCCTGATTATGTGGTAGCACTAAATAATTTGGGTCATGCTTATGAGCGCAAAAAATTGAATGCTCAAGCGTTACAAATGTACGAAGAAGCACTCAAATTTCAACCCAATAACTCAACAGCTAAACGTCGTGCGGAATCTTTGCGTCGGTTAGTAACTGCGTAATTATCTGTTGCAATCATCAAGGGGCGATCGCTTTTCATTTCGTGAGGGCGATCGCTCTTGCTAAGAGTTAATATTAAAAATATATCTGTTGGTATAAATATAAATAAATTTTTTGTAACTAGCTCTACTGCCAGAGGTAAAGTGTGGATTGAAATTGAATGCAATATTTGTTCAAATAACAAATCATTAGGGATGTGAAGTAATGTAAAAAGATTGGAATCTAGTTCGTAGTAAGGACTTCAGTCCTTATCAGAGGACTAAAGTCCTCTCTACGAGACGCTTGCGCGAACACTACAAACCTTGGATTATTTACACCGTTCTACTTATCAGAAAGTCCTCTCTCAACAACTCTAACTATTATTTGTAGAATATCAGGCTTGAATCACCGGAAATTGCACTTCCGTTACATAAGAATCATCATTCTGTTCATTACCACCCACAATATATACTTCACGGTTCGGCCCGGTAATCTTGTAGCCATTGGTTTCAATCCAAGACACCAAGGTAGCGTAGGCTTGACTAATGGTGGCATAACTACCATGATGAATTAAACAGGCGATCGCTTCTAGTCCTGGTAACTCATACACCTTGATTCTCTCATTACCTTTAACTAATCCAGCAACAGAAATCACCGCTTCTCCATCAACATCAGCATCTTTATAGCCTGGGTCATGCCAAATCCCCGCATAATAATTACCTGGGTGGGCTTGCTGTTGTTGCAGATATTCGTGCAGTTCATCGTATAATCTACTAATATCGGCGTAATCTGGCAGAATTTCGCGGATAGATACAACTTGCACTGGTTCAGCTTTTTTAATTACAACCTCATAGTTAGGCATACTATTCTCCTGTTCAATTTGCTTGAGTCTGGCTTCTACTCGTGTGAGTCTTGCTTGTTCCGCTTCCACTAACTGCTGAATTTCCGCCTGTTTGAGTCGCAGCATTCCCCGAATTTGGGACGGTGGCAAATTCTCATCTAGTAACTGGGCAATTTGCTCTAAGGAAAAACCTAAATCTTTGAATGCTAAAATGCGATTCAGTCGGGGTAATTGTTCAGCCGAGTAGTAGCGATAGCCTGTAAAGTCGTCTACTTGTAGTGGTTTCAGCAGTCCCATCTGGTCGTAGAGACGCAGCGCTTTGATACTTACTTGGCTAAGTTTAGAAAAGTCACCTATTTTCAGCATTTGTTCATGAGGACTCAGGTGGCCAATTTGGAGTGTGTGTTAACTCCAGCTTGATCCCGTCTGGATCTAAGAAGTAAACAGCATAGTATCCTGGTAAATAACTATACTCAGCAGGAGGATCGAGGATTTTTACTCCACGTTCCACTAGGAATTGATGTAGTGAATTAACTTGTTCCCGATGATCTGCACTAAAAGCCAGATGATGTAATCCTACAGAATAGCGGTCATGATTTTTATTTGGTGATTCAGGGTTGGCGGGAGAAATTGTGATCACGCCGTTGTGACCAGCCCAAAGGATTAACTGCTCTGTTTTTTCTTCTTGTTGATAACCCAAAAATCCTAACAGTGCATTGTAAAAAACCTCGGAACGGTTCATATCCGATACTGTTAAAGCAATGTGATTAACAGCTCCTAATTTCATGGTTTATTACTAAAATATGTTCAACTCTCTACAGTACACACTCTGCCGTAGGGGTAGAGTCAACCCCTGTGGTTAACTCAAAATACTCTACTCTCAGACAAGCCGACAAAATTCAAAATATAAAACATCCTATGGGAAAGAGTGTGAATACTGCTTCTAAAAACGAAGCACGGGTATTGTTAGCAACTGTGTTTTTAGTGGCAATTCTAATTTTGGCAATAGGTTTTTCCCTATCTTTTGGTGCTGTCGCCATGACTCCTGAACAATTGTGGCAGGCTATTTGGCGACGGGGAGACCAAATTTATCAAACTATTCTTTGGGATTTGCGTTTACCGAGAACTGTCGCCGCAATTTTAGTAGGCGCAGCTTTAGGAATGGCTGGTTCACTACTTCAGGGAATGTTACGTAATGGACTAGCCGACCCGTTTTTACTCGGTATTTCTGCGGGTGCGGGTTTAGTAGCGATCGCCATGTTTAGTCTAGGCGTATTCGTGGCTTGGATTCCTTTAGCAGCCTGGGTAGGGGGAGTTTTCACCACAATGCTTGTATATTTTTTATCGAGAACTGGGGATGGTGTTTCCGTTGAACGGTTGATTTTAGGCGGTGTAGCAGTTAGTTCCATGTTTGGGGCAATTCAGTCTGTGTTACTCCTATTAACAGAAGACGGCAGGATACAGGCAGCTTTAAACTGGTTAATTGGCAGTTTAAATGGTCGGGGATGGTCAGAAGTGACTACAGCCGGGGCTTATATTAGTGTGGCATTGATCTTGGGATGTTTGTTAGCGCGATCGCTGAATTTATTAAGCCTGGGGGATGAATTAGCGGTAAGTTTGGGAGTGTCACTGACGCGATCGCGCGTTTTCATCGGTGGAGTTGCTACACTACTAGCAGCAGGTGCAGTCAGTATTGGTGGCTTAATTGGTTTTGTTGGTTTAATCGTCCCGCATGGTATCCGTTTACTAGTAGGCACAGATTACCGTGCTTTATTACCACTCAGCGCATTAGGCGGCGCGTTAGTTATGACTATCGCAGATTTACTATCCCGCCTGGGTGCAGTAGAACTTCCTGTAGGTTCAGTCACAGCTTTATTAGGTTCACCCGTATTTATTTGGTTGCTATATCGTCGTCAAAATGGCATATAGGGAATTGGAAGAAAGACAAGGTAGGAGTAATGAGTAATGAGTGCTGAGTGCTGAGTGCTGAGTAATGAGTAACGAGTAATGAGTGCTGACTAATGACTAATGACTATTGACTATTGACTATTGACTATGCCTTTGGAAACTCAAAACTTAACTGGTGGCTATACAGCTAAAACTGTAGTTAAAAATGTATCTTTGGCAATTGAAAAAGGTGAATGGTTGAGTTTAGTAGGTGCTAATGGTTCTGGGAAATCTACCCTACTTAAACTCATGAGTCGTCTATTAACTCCACAAACAGGAATTGTTTTGTTAGATGGTAAGGCAATTCATACTCAACCCGCCGCAGTTGTCGCTCAAAAATTAGCTTTATTACCTCAACAACAAGCAGTCCCCCCCGGTTTAACAGTTCGTCAATTGGTATCTTTAGGACGTACACCCCATCAGCCTTGGTGGCAATGGGATTTGAATACAGAAGATAGAGAAAAAGTCTCAGAAGCCTTGCGTTTAACTCAGATGGTAGATTATCAAGAACGTCTAGTAGAACAACTTTCTGGAGGAGAAAGGCAAAGGGCATTTTTAGCCCTAGCTTTAGCACAAAATCCCCAAATATTATTATTAGATGAACCTACAACTTATTTAGACATTCGTTATCAATTGGAATTATTAGAGTTATTAAAAACTTTGAATCAAATATCAGGAATAACTATTTTAACTGTCCTGCACGAAATCAATTTGGCTGCTAGATATAGTTCTCGCATTGCCCTACTTTATCAAGGTAATATTTTTGCATTAGGAGAACCAGAAAATGTTCTCACTCCAGAAAATTTAGCTGAAGTTTTAGGTGTAGAAGTCGCAGTATTAAATACCCCTGTGGGACTACAAATTTGTCCTTTAGCACCAGTTCGTTAGGGAGTGGGGACTTATCAATTCAAAATTCAAAATTCAAAATTCAAAATTAAAGACAGGTTGGGGATTGGGGATTGGGAGACAAGGTAGACAAGGTAGATTTTACTTCAATGTCCCATGCCCAATGCCCAATTCCCAATGAAGCCTTTATTTTTGCACCATTACATGGGATGCTGATTGATTGGGTTAGATGAGTATGTTTTAGATGTCTGTTGTTTCTTCTGTCACGGTGAGAGTCCCAGGGACAACTGCTAACTTGGGGCCTGGTTTTGATTGCATCGGCGCAGCTTTGACTATATATAATAAGTTTCAATTCACCCGCCTGGATGAAGGTAAGTTAATCATTCATGTCACAGGTGAGGAAGCTGAACGGGTACAAACTGATGAGAGTAATTTAATCTATCAAGCATTTGTCAAGTTATATCAACATATAGAGCAAACACCACCACCTGTAAAAATTGAGATTGAATTGGGTGTACCCCTAGCTAGAGGTTTGGGAAGTTCTGCGACAGCAATTGTGGGTGGTTTGGTTGCAGCTAATAAATTAGCGGGTGCGCCTTTATCTGATTTGCAGGTGATGGAATTAGCGATCGCAATGGAAGGACATCCTGATAATGTAGTTCCAGCTTTGTTGGGAGGATGTCGTCTAGCAGCTACTTCTGGTACAGGTTGGGCAATTTGTGATGTCCCTTGGGATAATAGTATTGTGCCTGTGGTAGCAATTCCTGATTTTGAATTGTCAACCTCAGAAGCACGGCGAGTTTTACCAACGGAATTTAGTCGTGCCGATGCAATTTTTAATACTGCTCACTTAGGCTTATTATTACGCGCTTTGGCAACCGGTAAGGGAGAATGGTTAACAGCAGCCTTACAAGATAAATTACATCAGCCTTATCGCCAAGCTTTAATTCCTGGCTACGCTGCTGTGAATGCCGCCGCGATCGCAGCCGGTGCTTACGGTATGGTAATTAGTGGTGCAGGGCCGACACTACTAGCTTTAACCAATGTCAACAATGCCCAAGCTGTAGAAACTGCAATGGCTTCAGCCTGGAAAGCAGAAGGAATTAAAGCCGTAGTGCGATCGCTTTCCCTCGACACCCAAGGCGCAGGTTGAATTCAAAATTCAAAATTCAAAATTCAAAATTCAAAATACCTTACGGTAACGCTCAAGGCGTACAAAGTTCAAAATGAAAAAACTTAATCCTGGCTTGTCTTTGGAGCAAATGCAGTCGGAGATTACAGCACTCAAGTCTCAAATTCAGGTGCTTGAGCAAGAACGTACTGCACTCACTCAGAGTAATGATGTCATTGTGCCTGAAAATGACTCACCTTGGGCAATTGTGGAAGCTTATCGTCGCCAGGCTAGGGAAAATGCCCAATTATTTGCAGAACTCAAAGGAATAGATGATGCGATCGCCGCTTTAAACGCCCAACTACAACAAAAACAAACTGAACTCACCCACCTGCCCAGGAAATTACAACAGATTAACCAAAAGCAACAGTTAGAAGAAGCCAAAGAAATCGCAAAAGCCCATGCTGAGAGAATCAATCAAATAGCCGGAGAACTAGCCACAGAGATCCGCCAATTAAAAGCCTGCGCCGATCAACTCAGTCCCCTCTATTGGCAAATTTATTACAAACCCTTCATCACCGGCTTTAAAACCATCTCCGTTCCTCACGTCCGTTCAGATGGGGAAGTGTGGACAATTGTCAACCGGATTGTTTAGGGCATGGGGCATGGGGCAGGGGGCATGGGTCATGGGGCATGGGGCAGGGGGCATGGGTCATGGGGCATGGGGCATGGGGCATTGAAGTAAAATCTCCCTTGTCTCCCTTGTCTTCCTTGTCTCCCCAATCCCCAATCCCCAATCCCCAGTCCCCAGTCCCCAATCATGACTGACTAAACTGCTGTGTATAAAACTTAGCATAGCGACGCTCAAGGGCTAATAGTTCTTCGTGTGTGCCTGATTCTACGATTTGCCCACGCTCTAAAACTAAGATGCGATCGCATTTTCTCACTGTACTTAAACGGTGAGCAATAATAAATACTGTACGCTGCTGCATCAGTCTTTCTAGGGCTTCCTGTACTAAAGCTTCAGACTCAGAATCTAAGGCAGATGTCGCTTCATCTAAAATCAAGATTTGTGGATTCAATAATACAGCACGGGCGATCGCAATTCTTTGTCTTTGTCCACCAGATAAATTAACACCCCTTTCACCTACCCAGGTTTCATAACCTTCTGGAAGTTGGGTAATAAATTGATGGGCGTTAGCAATTTTCGCTGCGGCTTTTACCGCGTCTAAATCATAAATATCTTGCCCAAAGGCGATATTTTGGGCTACAGTCCCCGAAAACATGATGGTTTCTTGGGGAACTATGCCAATTTGTCGGCGTAAACTTTCTAAGGAAACATCTCGAATGTCTATACCATCAATCAGAATTTCGCCTGTTGTGGGGTCATAAAAACGGGGGAGGAGATTAACGAAGGTGGTTTTACCTGCACCAGACGCACCCACAAGGGCGATCGCTTCCCCTGGCATCGCCAATAAACTAATATCTTTTAAAACGGGTTCTCCTGGTTTATAGGCAAAAGTAATGTGGCGGTATTCCACCTTCCCTTGGACTGGTGGTAAATTTATCGCCCTCGGTTTTTCTGTCACCGTTGGTTGTATCGCCATCAATTCAAAAATTCTGTCTACAGACGCTTCACCTTGCTTAAATTCGTTGTAGTTGTTGGTAACATGACCGATGGGATCAATTAATAAACCGGCTGCGGCTAGGTAACTAAAAAATTCGGCTACTGTTAAATTCTGTTGTTGAATTTGCCATGTTCCCACCAAAATTAAGGATAAAGCACTCAATGCCTCCAAAAACCCGATAATCGGTATCTGCACAGCCTTTAAGCGTTCGGCTGAGTATTTAGCTTGAAAACTGCGTTCTGCTTCCCGGCTAAATCTGGTGATTTCATATTTCTCCGCCGCAAACGCCCTTACTAGTCGAATTCCACTGAAAACCTCTGTGAGAATGGCTGATAAATCAGAGACACGATTTTGGCTTTTCAGGGAATATTTACGTAAGCGTTCCCCAAACCAACCAATTAAAATCCCCATCAACGGCGCAATGACGACTGTGGCTAAAGTGAGTTGCCAATTCAAGTAAATCATATAGATGGGGATGGCAATCAACTGCAACACACAGGGTAAAAAATCGTGAAACAGTTTATTAACTACTTCCCCAATGCGGTCAATATCTTCCGTGAGACGGTAAGATAAATCACCAGCCTTGGCAGTTTCAAAGTAACTTAAATCTAATGTTTGTAAATGGGCGTATGTCTGCTTGCGGAGATGAAAAGCCACTCTTAAAGCGGCTTTAGACATATAAATGTCCTGCACAGATTGAAAAACACCCCTAACTAAGAATACTAAACCTAGTATGGCGGCTAATTGAGCGATCGCTATCACATTACCTTGACCAAAAGGATCGGCTAACTTGCCTGCAAAATTAATTAACGTCAAAGTCGCCAGCACATATCCTACAATGCCGACTAATCCCTTAATAATATTCTGCCACTGGGGTCTAATATAAGGTAGCAGTTGCCAGTAATTAGAGCGAGTTTTCAAGCTGTCACATCCACAACAATATTGTTCTTTGTTAGACGCTACCAGCTTTTGGGTAGTTTCTCCAAACAAAAGCTGTCAATTCTCCCTTGCACACTCCTGCAAATCTTAATGTGCAAATTAAAAGTACAGCAGCCTATTTATTCTGGCTTAAAATCATCTAAATGATGAGCATTTCTGATGATCAAAACGCCATTAAAATACAGTTTTTCCTACTGAATAAACATTAAATTTTGTTTAAAAATATACCAGTACGTCCTTTATCTTGATTTTATAAAAATTGTCTTAAGTTTGAATTTTTGATAATCACATTGCACTTCAGGAAAATTTTGGGAACTATTAAGATTAGTAGTTACACAAATTTTGATCAATGAATTTAAATGTAAAATCAAAGCCAGCAATCAATCCCAGCCGGGGGCAAGAAAACGTATCTGAGCAGTATACGTTCAATTTCAGCTATCAAGCAGCAGTTAATGCACTAGGACAAAAAGCACTCTCTGGCACAGAATTATCTAATTTATTCCAAGATACAGTTAATTTAGTATCTCAAATACTCCAAATCAAATACACTAGAGTTTGGCAAGTTCTTTCAGATAGTAATTCTTTACGAAAAGTTGCTAGTGTGGGGGAAAATTTCTCAGAAAGTGAACCTCAAGACATAGACATCAAAACTCATCAACAAGTAAATCAACTTTTAGAAAACACTCAACCAATTATTAATTTAAACACATCTAATCATCAGCTAAATGAATTTGCTATTCCCTCTCCTCCAGATAGTGTGACTGGTTTGAGTGTGTTAATTCCAGGTGAGAGCAAACCTTTAGGTTTTTTAGAAGTATATGCAACAGAATCCAGAGATTTTACTGCTGATGATGTGCATTTTCTACAATCTATCACCCATGTTTTAGCAACAGCAATTCAACGCAAACGTTCAGAAGCTTTAGTGCAAACCCAAAGCCAAGTTTTAGAACAAGTAGCGTTTGGCGTTAATCTCTACGAAATCTTCAATAACCTCTGCATTTTGCTAGAACAAGAATTACCTGGTGCTTATTGCTCAATTTTAGTTGTAGATGAAGACAAAAAGCGACTCAGGGGAGGTGCAGCACCTACGTTACCAGCAGAATTTGCTAAGGGCGTTGATGGTTTAATGATTGGTGAATTTTGTGGTTCTTGTGGTACTGCGGCTTACAGAGGAGATGCAGTCTTTGCTAATGATATTGCCACTGATCCTTTATGGAAAGATTTCCGAGATTTTGCTTTAAGCTATAACATTAAAGCTTGTTGGTCATCACCTTTTACTTCACAAAACGGTGAAGTTTTAGGAACATTTGCCATATCTCATAAATTCCCCTGTCATCCCACACCACATCATTTAGAAATTCTCAAAACAGCTACTCATATTGCTAGTATTGCCACAGAAACATACAGAGCTGCAATCGCTTTACAAAGGGCGAATAGTGAATTAGAAGCCAAAGTTGCAGAACGAACATCTGAATTAAGAAAAACGCTAGTAGAATTACAAAACACACAAGCTCAACTAGTCCACAGTGAAAAAATGTCCAGTTTAGGACAAATGGTAGCAGGTGTAGCCCATGAAATTAATAATCCCATCAGTTTCATTGCTGGTAATCTCGAATATGCCAATCAATACATTGATGATTTACTAGACTTAGTGGCAGTTTATCAAGAACAATATCCCCAAGTAAATCCCACCATAGCCTCCAAAATGAAAGCCATCGATTTAGATTATTTGCGTGAAGATTTACCGCACTTAATCGCATCGATGAAATCTGGTAGTGAGAGAATTACAGAGATTGTGCTAGGGCTACGTAACTTTTCACGATTAGATGAAGCCAACATGAAATCGGTCAATATTCATGAAGGTATAGATAATACACTGATGATTCTAAATCATCAGATGGAGTTACCGAATCCATTACCAGATATCCAGATAGTCAAAGAATATGGGCAACTACCGAAAGTTAGCTGTTATGCTAATCAGTTAAATCAGGTTTTCATGAATATTCTCAATAATGCAATTTATGCTTTAAAGGAGAATCTAGAAGCAGGAAACTCTACAAATAAGATGCCAACTATTCACATTAAAACTTCAGTTGTAGATGACAAGAAAGTTTTAGTTAGCATCAAAGATAATGGAATTGGCATGAAACCAGATGTGCTAGAACACATTTTTGATCCATTTTTTACTACTAAACCAGTCGGTCAAGGAACTGGGTTAGGTTTATCAATTAGTTATCAAATTGTGATCGAAAAACATCAAGGTAAGCTGAGTTGTATTTCTGAATTAGGAGAGGGAACAGAATTTCACATTGAGATTCCCATCCAGATTTCCCATCAAGAGCAATAACAGGCAAATTTCTGCTATTAATAGACTTCCAAAGAATAAATTACCCTTAATTATCTAAATTGGAAGTCCCTAATTAATTACCAATAGAGTAGCCATTGTCCATTGTGAAATACTCCGTGACCTTGTAGAGTAATGCGCTCATCACCAGGATAAACTTGAGCGATCGCAGCAATTTGATGCAGTGAATGTCCACCATGTACTACAATCTTACCTATATTGTAAGGATGAACAGTTTTATTTCTAAAGCGTTTCATCACCTCCACATCACCTAGATAATTAGGGTCACGACCATTAATATATTCATCATAAGTTAAATCCCAAACATTCAAACCTCCACCCAAATGCGGTAGTTTGATAGGTAAAGTAAAAGAAATTGTGCGTTGAAAATCTATATTTTCTTTATCTTGCCAATTCAGATTTTGATACTGTAAATCAAAATGTACAGATGCTGTTGATTTAGTGAAAATCGCCGGTGTTTCCCAAATATGAAATCCTGGGAGAGCAAAATCAGAATGATAATTCACTGGTGCTTGCAGTTGTGTCTCTAGAGATTGTTTAACTAATTCATAAAGCCAACTAAAATGTTTTTGTAGCAGGGTATTATATTGTGTAGCTCTAGTGTAATAATCACCCGCAAAGTCAGGTAAATTAAGAAAATCTAAATAAGATGCTGTTCCCAAGGTGAAAAAGCTAGCTGGTTCTTGTCCTCTAGTAACCCAATGTGCTTTTAAACTTTGAATAGTCTCATAAACTTGACTGCATTGAGTTTCTGTTAATATTTCATCTGTAATCAGTGCGCCATTTGGGAATTGCTTAACAGCATTTTGTTGAGTAAGTAATGCTAAAAGTGATTCAGTAATTTTACCATCGGCTCTAAGATCATAGCCATCATAGCCCGGCATTGGATTGGCTTCTAAACACCAGTATTGCTCATCTTCTGTCACCTTAAAATCCCAACCAGCAAACTGTAAACCAAAAGCCGCCGTAGCTTTAACAATTTGTTTAATTAAATACTCAGGTAATTCCCAAGGAGAATATTCTGCCTCTTGATAAGAACGACGATAATCAACTTGGGGACAATTAATAATTTCTGCGTGAACCTGATCCCCAACGACATGAGCGCGGACATCTGCACCAGCAACATATCTTTGCAAATGTACAGGCCCTTGGGATGGATGAAAATCAAAAAACTCTTCTGGTGTTACTAGGCGACTATCAGCACGAATACCCGACGCAGGTTTCACGATAGTTTTACCCAAACTAGTAAAAGCTGCTAACAGTTCGGGATCAGAACTAGTCAGACTAGGAGGAACATTAAAACCCCAAGACTGCAAAGAATATTCATGCAATGGTTTAGAAGAATTATCAGTACGACCACCAGGACGGTTAATAACAACACCAGGAATATGCTCTAACCACACACAAAGCGCAGCCAATAAACTCCGCCAACGCATCGCCATCGCCATATCTGACTGCACAGTAGAAAGGTCGATAATTCGGCAATAATAAGCACCATTGGGGTCTAGAGGTAATTTTTGATCACCCACACTCACCCAACTCATACCATCATCAGGAAGCGTTAACCGCCAGTCTCCTGAAAGTATCACTTCGCGGAGATTAATGGCTTGCACCTCAATTCCACGCTGATGAGTTTGACGGATGAAATGGCGAAAAGTGCGGTCTGAGTCAATACCAATGGCGTAAATCATGGGAATAAAACCTCTAAAAGTGCAGGAGCAAAAACAGGCCAAACAAATTGAATCTGTTCCATTAAGGGAAAAGAATCAATTCTGGCAATAGTTGCAGTTTCTAAATTTTCAGAAATGCTCCAAGTAATAGCAGCAAATGTTAAATCTAAATTTCTAATTAGGTTAATACTTTGTTGTTCTAATGCTAAATGTTCTAGGGGAACTGTAGTAGAACGCCAAGCTTGATTATCCAAAACCACCACAATTTCATAACCAGGATCAACATCTGCCCAGCGTCCCCGATAAGGCCCTGCTCCTTGGGGAATATTGGGGTAAGCTGTGGTGTTATAGGTCACTAAATCTTGGACGTACCATTGTTTATTAGCTTGGGGTGTGTGCGGCGGTAAAATTTGCGAAGAAAAGATTTCCACATCGTTTTCTCGATAGCCTGCACGTACAGCCGTTAAAACAGAAGAATAAGAGGTTTTCCCCCAAATACTATGGGGTGTAGGTCGGTTAATTACAGGTGATTTATTGAGTGTGGCAGCAGCCCATAAAGTGGAGAGACATTCACCATAAATAAATGAATCATCGAAACTGCTTCTAATAGTAGATGGTGGTTGAATTCTCAGTAAAATCGGGATATCAGGAGTCACAAAAACCTGCCCATCTTCCATCCCAATAGAAAATAACCGAGCCGCATCACAAACATCAAAAATATCAGCCGTGTAGCCAGCGTGCTGCACTAAATCGAGAACTTCCGTACAAAAGCGATCGCTGCGATCGCCTACAATTATTAAATCCATAGTCTTGAATTATCCATAAGATGGGCATGGGGCATTGGGCATTGGTAACTGGGTAGAATTTTCCCCTACACCCTTACACCCCTATACCCCCATACCCCTAAATTAAAAAATCGGGTTACTGCCTTTAAGTAAGGACTTAGAACGAATGTTTTGTACATTTGCAGGCAGAAGTAATCTATCTGCTGGTAAAATCACTGGGTCTTTAGAATTGAAATAACCACCGCAGGGATTATCACAGGCTTCTTTGTTATCAGAACCTTTATCAGACGCATCTTTACCTTTATCAGAAGCTTCCTTACCTGTACCGCCATCGTTACTAAACACGGGTGATTTATGCAAATCTAATAAAGTATCGCGGCGGAAAGTATCTTGAATAAAGGGCTGTTTCTGACGGACGTTGACTTGGCCGGGTGCAGGCTGTTGGGCTTTAACTCCAGCTATTGTAGACAACATCATAGTAGGAACAGTGAGACTCAGCATTAACAAAAACCGAGCCGACAGCATAGTTTTGATATTCATAAATTTGAAAACCTCATTGGTTGACAAAGTTGTTAACCAGCTTGTTTTGCTTGTTTTTTCAAGCTGTTAATGTCCAATAGGTTTGGCTATGCTGTTTTATGCAGGGGTTATCAGTAGTATTTTTTCGGTCTGACTTACAGTCACTCTCCTGTTGTTCCAATTTCTACCTACAGAATCCAAATACCCCCTTGTTTTTTAGGCTCATATATGCAAATCTCATATATACTACGGTAAATCGGTCAATTTATCGTAGTTAATGTTTATTATTACGGATAAACCAATACGGTTCAGATAAGAAAAATAAATTTCAACAAAACCAGCAAATGATCACTCAACAAAAAACGCAAGAATGATTTTGGAGGGGGTTTGGGGGACGCAACCGTCCCCCAATCGGGGGCTTGGGGGAGAATCCCCCAAATCTTGCTCATTGTCTAATAGGTAGAGCAAAAATTGAGAAATCAACTCTCACCACCTTAACTGAACCGTATTGACAGATAAACCTGCCCAAACTCCTAAAAATTGATATCAAGGAGTCAATTGTGGTCAATTATTTCAAAGAACACCGCTTTTCGTGTCAACAGAAATATTCTGTTTGTAAGATATTGGCGATCGCAGCATTGTTGAAAAAAGAGAACTGGCTACCCAAAAATTTTGCCCAGCCTAATCTTGATAGTAGTTTAGCTGGAGAAATACTGTATCGCTCTCAGGAACGCTCATTAACTGTTTAGCACTGGAAAAATCATGCCAAATTTCACTAGACCCCAACCACCAGTTTTTGAACGGGTGGAAGAAGAACGCCTTTATCGGAAACAACGCCTAGCTGCTGCCTTTCGGCTGTTTGGTCGTTTTGGCTTTAGTGAAGGGATAGCGGGTCACATTACCGCCCGTGACCCTGAATTTACCGACCATTTTTGGGTAAATCCCTTGGGCAAATACTTTGGCCACATCCGTGTTTCTGACTTGCTGTTGGTCGATAGAGAAGGGGAAGTGGTCAAAGGTGATGCACCTGTAAATCGCGCCGCCTTTGCGATTCATTCCCAGGTGCATGAGGCACGACCTGATATAGTTGCAGCTGCTCATGCTCATTCCCTACATGGCAAAGCTTGGTCAAGTTTGGGTCGTTTACTTGACCCTTTAACCCAAGATGCTTGTGCTTTTTATCAAGACCATGCTTTATTTAATGACTACAAAGGCGTAGTTTTAGATACTTCCGAAGGTAGGAGAATTGCTGAATCTTTGGGAGATAAAAAGGCTGTCATCCTTAGAAATCATGGCTTTTTAACTGTGGGGCAGACAGTAGACGAGGCTGCTTTTTGGTACATTTCCTTTGAGCGATCGGCTCAAGCTCAATTGCTGGCAGAAGCCGCCGGAAAACCACTGGCGATTGATCATGAGACGGCTAATTTCACTCATGGTCAAGTGGGAACCCATTCGGGTGGTTGGTTTAGTTTTCAGCCACTCTACGACCGAATTGTGCGGGAAGAACCAGATTTGTTGGAGTAGTTGGATACCTTTTTCAACGCCAAGCTACGCGGAGATTTCCTCAGAAAATTTTATCTTTTTATACCTAAGAATTAACGTGTCTACTAATTGGTTGCGGCAGAATTTTATTTTTTCTCTGGGTTGTTTACTGGCTTTAGGAACAACGGCTTGCTCAGAGGTTAAGTCTACCAGTCCAGCAACGATCGCAGCAAATCCTAGTCCATCTGAAGTGGCAGCATCGAATACAACTCAATTGCGTGTTGCTAAATATAAAGGTGGTTGGGATTTAAATTTAAAGTTAGCTGGACTCGATGATTTTCCTTACAAAACTCAATTTACCGAGTTTACTGGCGGTAATTTGATGGTACAGGCGATTAATGCTGGTGCAATTGATTTAGCTTCAGCGAGTGAAATTCCGCCGATTTTTGCGATTGAATCAAAAGCATCTGTCAAAATTATCGCCACTCTCAAAGG
The DNA here is from genome assembly GCF_050235535.1 of Aliinostoc sp. HNIBRCY26. Taxonomy (GTDB): domain Bacteria; phylum Cyanobacteriota; class Cyanobacteriia; order Cyanobacteriales; family Nostocaceae; genus Trichormus. The sequence continues at coordinate 3,282,362 of NZ_CP189852.1, read as the reverse complement.
GCCGACGGTTGGTCAAGTTGTCCTTGTACCGAAGAACTCAACAGCCAAAACCATCGCTGATCTCAAGGGTAAGAAAGTCGGTTACGTTAAAGCCACAACTGCCCACTACTTTTTGATTAAAATGTTGGAAAAAGTCGGGCTGACGATGAAGGATATCAATGCAATTCCTTTATCCATACCCGATGGACTTTCGGCTTTTCGTAAAGGCGAACTAGATGCTTGGGCTACCTATGGTTACTCTATCCCCCAAGCCCAAAAAGAAGGGGCGCGGGTGTTGGAATCGGCAAAAGATATTTTAAGCGGTAACTTTGTGATTATTGCCTCACCGAATGCGATCGCGGATGCTCAAAAGAAAGTGCTAATAGCGGATTTCTTATGTCGCTTACAAAAATCCCAAAACTGGCGAGAATCTCACCTTAAACAATGGTCAAAGACCTATGCAACCGCCATTAATGTTGATGAAGGCATTGTTTATCAAGATGCCCAGCAAGGTCAACAACAGCGTCGTCAAGAAATACTACCAATTTCTGATGAGGCTATTGCTTCTCAACAACAGGTTGCTGATACCTTTTTGCAAGCGGGTGTAATTCCCTCAAAAGTTGATGTCAAACAACTTTGGGATAATAGCTTTAATGAAGATATCGCCAAATGTCGATCAAACTAAGGGTGTAGGGGTTTGAGGGTATAGGGGTGTAGGGAAAAGAATCCTGCGTAAGTTCTGTTTCCCTTGAACCCTGACACCCTTACCCCCTTACACCCGCAAGGAGTAGCTAAATGTCAAAATCACCTATTTTAGAAGCTTCTACTACCAAAACAGCCAAATTATTGCCCAATCTGTTGGATCTGGTCGATTCTCTAGCGGCGGATTTTGCCACCCGCGCCGCCACCCACGATCGCGATCGTTCCTTTCCCTTTGAGAATTTTGATGCCCTCCACCAAGCACAATTATTGAGTCTAACTGTACCAGTAGAGTTTGGTGGGCAAGCGGTAGGATACACTACAGCCTGTCGGGTGATTGAAAAAATAGCTAGTGGAGACGCTTCTACAGCTTTGGTGCTGACAATGCACTACTTACAACACGCCAACGCCGCTAGACACCGACGCTGGAATCCCACTATTTATGAAAAGTTATGTCAGGAGTCTGTGCAAGGGATTGCCTTAATTAATGCTGCCCGCGTTGAACCAGAATTAGGTACACCAGCCAGAGGCGGATTACCTGCGACAATCGCTCAACGAACAGCTGATAGTTGGGTGATTACGGGTCATAAACAATACACTACTGGTAGTCCGATTTTGCGTTACTTTGTAGTTTGGGCGCGTACAGATGATGATGAGCCGCAAGTCGGAAGTTTTTTAGTCCCGCGTGACATTCCAGGGGTGAAGATTGAAGACACTTGGGATCATTTGGGGATGAGAGCTACAGGCAGTCATGACCTAATTTTAAAAGATGTCTGCATTCCCATTGAGTATGCCTTAGATGTCCGTCCTCTGAAGGCTTGGTCAAACCCTAATCCCCTAATGTTAGCAGCTGGCAGTTTATTCTTAAGTGCCTTGTATCAGGGAGTGGCGACAGCCGCGCGCAACTGGTTGGTGGAATATTTAAATGAGCGATCGCCTAGTAATTTAGGTGCAAGTCTAGCAACTTTACCTCACTTTCAAACAGCCGTTGGTGAAATCGAAGCTTTACTATACGCCAACCACAGATTAATTTACACTCTAGCAGAAGATATTGACAAAGGTGAACACAAACCGGATGTCAACTTGCACGCCCAAACAGTGAAATATTTAGCTACAAGTAATGCGATTCGTTCTGTAGAAATTGGCTTGCAACTAATTGGAAATCCTGGTTTATCTAAAAAGCATCCCATTGAAAGACATTATCGAGATGTGCTTTGTAGTCGAATTCATACACCTCAAAATGATGCCATTTGTTCAGCGTTAGGTAAGTCGGCATTGAGGATTAAAACCTGAAATTAAATAGGTGTTTGAGAAAATTCATTATTAGGTCAAGCAGGAGGTATAAGGGAAAAGTATTTTAAACTAATTCCATTTTATTGATACAGATACGGAGGGTAAATTAGTCATGCTTTATTTTTAGTTTTTTAGTCTCATACCAATTCAAAATTCAAAGTTCAAAATTCAAAATTAAGAAAATGAGACTCAGCCTACCTTTTAGCGTTTGCATTTGTATCAAGTTTTTTGTGAATTGGTATCACCACGTAAACTTAATCATGGTGAATTCATGTTTTATCAAATAGAAAGAGAACTGTTAAATGGAGAAGCTGGATTTGTTGAGCAACAGTCTCAACAGTTAACTCATTTCCAATTATTGGATACACAAGAACAGGGAATACGTGATATATGGGAATTACCGCAACAAGAATCTGTTCGTCATCAATCTGTGTCCAAAAGAAAGTTCCTAAATTTTGCAATTTTCAGTAAACTAAGAACTTTTTCCTTCAAATTATTCATGAAGAAAACTGAAAGAAGAGTTCTTTGACCAAAGCATAAAATCATCCGCCCACCTGAATTTTTAGATGAGAAAATCTCCAAGATTTTCTACATTTTTAGCTGCAATCATTAACAAACTTTGGGGGTTTAAGTCCCCTGCTTCTATAAGCAGCGTGTTTTGTGTCGGGGTTTAAATCCCCGTCACAAAACGTAATTGCGAATTGCGAATTGCGAATTGTTTTAATTTTGCTCACGCACTATTTCATTATGACAATCAATACTGATCCTGATTTTGCTGCGCGGGAAGCGTTGCGTTTACTTGGTTCTGATCCCGAAAACTGGGTTTTTGATCATCCAGGCATTGACCACAATGTCACGATAGTCGGTGGTAGCGGTAGTGGCAGCACCTTTGCATTTGCCCTACGGCGTGCTGGCATCGGTCGCGTTACAGTGATTGATGAGGCTGAAGATGAAGTCCATGCCGGTGTGTGGCTGACGCGAGCGCAGATGAAAAAGCTCCGTACACCAAAAAACCTGCCAGGGCCAGAACTGGGCATCCCTGAACTGTCATTTCAAGCTTGGTATGAGGCGCGACATGGCATTGAAGCTTATGCAGCGATTGATCGGATTCCGAGAGTATTGTGGGCAGAGTACCTGAGTTGGTATCGACAATTCTTAGGGATTCCAGTCAGATATCGCACGAAATTAGTACGAATTGAGCCGGATACGGGTTTCTTCCGTCTCCACTTGCAAGTGAATGGTGTTCCACAGGTGGAAACTACACGAAAGATTATCTTTGCTAACGGTGTAGCCGGTACTGGTGGAGCAAACATACCGCCTGTATTGACATCTCTACCACGCACACTCTATGCACATACCGCCGATGAAATTGATTTTAGCGAGTTGCGTGGCAAGACTGTGGCAGTTTTAGGTGCTGCGGCCTCAGCCTTCGATGCGGCAGGTGTGGCACTGGAATCAGGTGCTAAAGCTGTACATTTATTTGCCCGTAGATCACAGATTGCCTCTCTCCCTGTGATTCGAGTGCGGGGTTATCCTGGTGCTTACTATAACTATCCACAACTGCCTGATGCGGCTCGCTGGTTTCAAGCTTGGCGGTTTAATCAGGTAGGCTCTACGCCACCGCAGGACGCAATTGAACGTGTAACGGCTTTCTCCAACTTCCATTTGCACCTATCAGCACCGTGGAAAACTGCTTATAACCGAGGCGATCGCATCATCGCTCAGGTGAATGATGATATTTTTGAATTCGATTTTGCGATCGCTGGTACCGGCTATTTTGTTGATCCAACGCATCGGTCGGAACTTGCTGATTTTGCCCATCATATAGCCCTTTGGCGCGATCGCTATGAGCCACCAGCCGACCAACGTGACGATAAACTCAGTACATATCCTTATCTTGGTACTGCCCATGAATATCAAGAAAAAATACCTGGTAATGCTCCATATCTCAAGGATATTCATGTGTTTAATCCAGCAGGGTTTGTAAGCTTCGGTCTACCGATTGGAGATGTCCCCAGCATTCGCCGTGATGTCCCAGCAATAGTAGAGCGTATTAGCCACGACTTATTCTTTGCTGACTGGTCACTACATGAAGCCCGGATCACTGGTAACATTGCGCCAGACTTCGAGACTTCATTGTATGCAGATGCTATATGGAAACGGCAGTCTCAGGTAGCAATCAGCTAAATCTGCATCCTATTTGGTAAAGTTAGGGACTAAAAAATCAGGTGAAACAGGTGAGGGGAAATCAAACCTCTACCTGTTTTATCTCTGCATTTGTCCATTAGTCGATTTCTACAAACTTTGGCTCGATACTCATCACCATGATCATGCTGATACCAATTCGCAATTCGCAATTCGCAATTCGCAATTGATAAATCCTGACTTGACAAGGGTTTCTGGGTTTGGATCTGTATCATAATTTTAGTGAATTGGTATGACTACGTTGGGATCATCGATGAATTCTTGCTTGACCTTTTTTGAATTTTGAATTGGAGCGAAGCGACTTGACCTTTAAATTGGTATTACGCGAGGCATAACTTCTTGGGCAAAACGTGTCATTTCCCGGACAAAGGGGTTAAATTGCAGCATAAAAGTATCTATACCTGCATCAACAAAAGCTGCAATGCGAGTAGCTACCGTATCGTAGCTACCGACTAATCCTGCTGCTGTACCACCATTCCCCCCAACAGCTGGATTTTTGGCAAATATTTGGAACATCACCGCTTCTGGATCAACTCCTTTAGCAACGCTTAATTTATATTGTTCTTCTAGCTTTTGCAATGTCATCAATCGTTCTAGTTCTGCTTGTGCTTCTTCATCTGTGGCACGAGCAATGACAAAGGCTGATAGACCAAAACGGACTGGCTGTGGTAGGAAACGGGATCGGCTAGCAACTTGTTTAATTACTTTGCGAACATCTTCAATCGGCTGACCGTTGATAAAGTAAACATCGGCTTGTTGGGCTGCTAAAATTTGTGCTGGGTCTGATGCTCCACCTAAATAAATCCGAGGATAGGGTTGAGCATTAGAAAAAGGTCGAAGGCTCAAATCTTGAATTTTGAAATATTCACCCTCAAAGTTTACTATCTCACCACTCCACAATGCTCTCACAACCTGCAACCATTCCCCAGAATAACGATAACGTTCATCATGGGGCGGGAAGGCAATATTAGTCCGCTCCATTTCTGGGCGAAACCAAGCACTGATGAGATTGATCGCAAAACGTCCCTGACTAATAGCGTCAATTCCCAAGGCCATCTTAGCTAGGACTGTGGGATGAAATAATAAAGGTTTAATTGCTGCAATAATTTCTATACTTTCTGTGGCTTCAGCCAACGCCGCGCAAGCTGTCCAAGTCTCCAACTGGTCTAAATCCAGACTACGAGGATTGGCAAGGTGCTGTGCCACTAAGGTTGTGACGTATCCTAACCGTTCTGCTTCTAATACTAGCGATCGCGTGCGTTCGTAACTAGCATCAATCGGTTCATCTGCTGTATTGAGAGGGCCAAAGTTACCCCCAACAGGGGCCCAAATACCATAGCGTGGTTTTGACATTTTGCTCTCCAAATAGAAGTAGGGAGTGGGGAATAGTGAGTGCAGAAGCCAAAAAAATAATAAAGGGCTAATATCCAATGACTAAATCCAACATTTTCTTTGGAGGTGTTTTCTATTCCTGACTAGTGGATAAAATTGCTGAGGTTAATTAACAAAGTGAATTTGATTTTTCTGTAAAATACTGCAATTCGGTCGACGAACCGTACTTTACTCACTAAACGTCTCATAGGTAGCTAAAAAAAGCAATACCTGTTAGTAAAAGTTAGTCCTTTGCTTCCCTGCGCTCCTGCTTTTCCAATTCTCACCACAGAATCTAAATACCCCCTTGTTTTTTAGGCTCATATATGCAAATCTCATATATACTACGGTAAACCTACTGACTTACCGTATAAAGTGAACTAGATGCAAAACCAACTTTTAGTACCCATTGAAAAGGGTTCTGGAAAGCTATGACTGAGCCACGCTACGGGATTTGGATACCTGTTTACGGCAACTGCGGCGTGATGAACCATCCTCTTGAACCTCGTGATGCTAGTTACTTACGAGCCAAGAATTTAATTCAGTTAGCCCAAAAGAGCGGATTTAGCACAACTTTAATAGCACAACATATTATCAATCCCAGAAACCAAGAACTTGACCAACTAGAAACCTGGACAGCAGCAGCTGCTTTTGCAGAAGCCACAACTTCCATCGAGATTATTGCAGCTGTTAAACCATTACTATTCCATCCAGCCGTCTTAGCAAAGATGGCTTTAGGTATTGATGCAATCAGTCGAGGTCGTTTTGCAATTAACCTAGTCAGTGCTTGGTTTAGACCAGAAATGGAAAAAGCAGGAATAAACTTCTTGAAACATGATGAGCGTTATCGCTATTCGGATGAATGGATTAGCGTCGTCAAAGCTCTGTGGAGTGGGGAAAAAGTTAACTTTCACGGCAAATATTTTCAGATCAATGACTTAAAGTTCAGTCCATCATCCATAGCCAAACCACATCCGCGTATCTATGTGGGTGGAGAGTCAGAAGCGGCGCAAGAATTAGCAGCAAAACAAGCACATACATTTTTCCTCAACGGTCGTCCAATTGAAGTCATCCGCGAAACCATCGCTCAGGTTACTCAAAAAGCTAGCTCTCGTTCTCAACCTCTAGATTTTGCCATGTCCGCTTTCGTGATTGCTCGACCAACGGATGCAGAAGCCGAAACAGAATATCAAAACCTCAGAGCAATGGTACTAGCACAAGACGATCGCTCAGAACTACTTAAAGGAGTAGATGCAGAAGTAGTCATGTTTAAAAACATGGCTAAATACCCAGGCGTAGGGAGCAATGGCGGAACTGCGGCTGGCTTAGTTGGAAGCTATGACACTGTGGCTCATCGGATTGCGGAATTTACCAAAGTAGGAATTGGTACTTTCATGCTGCAATTCCAGCCTTTTGCCACAGAAATGGAGCGTTTTGCTGCGGAGATTATACCAAGAGTGCGCGCGTTAACAGTAGAAAGTGCAGCGATCGCCAGCTAGAGGTAAAAATATACGAGCCAAATTACACCAATTCTCCAAAATTGAGCAACAGATGCAAGCTTTGAAACCTCTGCAAAGTCTGGCTTTCTTAATTTTGAATTTTGAATTTTGAAATTGGAGTCAAGCAACGTGACAGCAATACTTACTCGTCCCAATTGGACTACTGATCTAGAACTGGAAATCTTCGATAAATTACTTGATCAACACGCTCCTCACTTGCCGAAAAAGCGGTTAGAAGAACCCAGACCACCCAAAACCGCAGAAGAAAGAGAAAATTTCTACCACTACCGTGTAGCAGGCGCAGCCCATGACCTCTTTATTGTGCAAGTCTGCGCCAAAATTATTGACTCTTTTGCTGACCCTGAATTACAGCTATTTTTGAGTAGACAAATAGGGGATGACGGCGCACACGCTCAAAATACTCGTCTCAGAGCGCAAGCGATATCTGGACAAGACCCGATTGAAGATATTCAAAAACAAGTGCAGAAGCATTGGGATTATATGGGTGATTTACCCATTCGTAATTGGCAAGGCTTTTTAGCATTTGAATTGCACTATGAACTGCATATTGTGGCTTTGCTATTGATTAATAGCCGTACTAGCAAAATCAACGACCCAGATTCAGCCAAATATGCTGCCCAAAGAATTCTCCCAGATGAAGCAGTTCATCGCTTAGGCGTTGTAGATTGGTGGCAACGTAAATTTGATCAAGCCTCACCAACAGAGAAAGAGGATTTAATTGTACAAGTTCTAGAAGCAGACGAAGAAGGTCAAAGTCGTCGTAATCCTTACCTTTGGGATCATTGGTTATTAAGTCAAAAAGGTATTGGGATTGAAATTGATGAGTTACCAATACTTTATGATGCTTGGCGGCGAGAAGTTCTGGCTTACTTTTTGGATATTCCTGTATCTCAACTACCCAAACTTATAAGTGTGAGTGATTAAGTATTAACAAGTTAAATTACTGACTCCGTTGTTCATGAAAATAGGCGATCGCATGAAATTTAGCATCAATCTTAACCGGCGATTCTTCTTAATAGCAGTCACATCATTTGCTGCTTCTACAGTCTTTTCTAGCTGTAGTTCACCTCAAAATAATACTGCTAATACATCTGTAAATCCATCAGCTACGACAGCCGCTAATACTACCGCAACCACAGCCAAAGAAAAAATTAAAGTTGGTGTCACACCAGTACCAGCCGGAGAAATTTTAGAGTTTGTCAAAAAAAATTTAGCCCCCGCAGCCGGGCTAGAAATTGAAATTGTCACCTTCAATGATTTTGTGCAGAATAACACTGCTTTGAAAGATGGTGTTATTGATGCCAATTATTTCCAACATATTCCTTTTATGGAAGACTATGGCAAAAAACACAACTTTGAAATGTATGCTTTTACGCCACAAATTCATTTAAATCCGGTGGGACTCTTTTCTAAAAAATATAAGTCCCTTAATGATGTACCTAACAAGGCTCTGGTGACAATTCCTGATGATCCTAGTAATGCTCATCGGGCTTTAAAAGTCTTGGAATCATCAGGCTTAATCAAACTTAAGGAAAATGTTCGTCCGGCGAGTCCTAAAGATATTATTGCTAACCCCAAAAACATCCAAATTAAAGAAATACCAGGAGCGCAAGCAATTCCGAGTTTACCTGATGTGGATTTAGCCGGAGTTACAGGTAATTGGATTGTGCAAGCTGGATTAAAAACCGATAAAGATGCTTTAGCTTTAGAGACTGCTAAAGACCCAATTTATGCGGTGACTATCACAACATTAAAAGGTAAAGAAACCGACCCCAGAGTGCAGAAACTCTATAAGTTGTTGCGGGACGATAAAGTCAAACAATTTATTAGAGATAAATACCAAGGTGCAGTGATTCCCATTCCTTAATTTTCATTATTTGTAATTAAATAAATGACTTTGCTTAACAAAATAAATCGCCGTTTTTTTCTCTTAGCAGTTGTCTCTTTTACAGCTTCTACAGTCTTTACTAGTTGTAGTTCGCCGCAAAATAATTCTGCTAATACAAATATTAATCCCTCTGCAACCACAGCTTCTAACACAACAACAACAGCAACCAAAGAAAAAATTAAAGTTGGAGTTTCACCAGTTCCAACCGGAGAAATTTTAGAGTTTGTCAAGAAAAATCTCGCACCACAAGCGGGACTAGATATTGAAATTTTCACCTTTAGTGACAGTGTACAAAATAACTTTGCCTTGAGAGATAAACAAATTGATGCAAATTATTTCCAGCACGTTCCTTTTATGGAGGATTTTGGCAAGCAACATAATATTAAAATGGTGGCTTTAAATCCGCCGATTCACTTAAACCCAGTGGGTGTATATTCCAAAAGACACAAATCTTTGGCAGAAGTTCCTAAAAATGGCACTGTGATTATCCCTGGCGATATTAATAATGCTCATCGGGCTTTGAAGGTAATTGAAGAAGCTGGATTGGTGAAATTAAAAACTACTGCTAGAGGTTTAGTTAGTCCTAAAGATATTGCCGAAAATCCTAAGAATTTACAAGTCAAAGAAGTACCAGCGACTCAAATGATTCCTTCGCTTCCTGATGTTGATTTAGCTGTTATGACGGGTGCAACAGTGCTTGCAGGAGGATTGCGAACAGATAAGGATGCCTTGGCATTAGAATCATCTAAAAATCCAATTTATGCGGTGACTGTGACAACTTTACAAGGGCAAGAAAACGACCCCAGAATTCAAAAACTCTACAATTTACTACGTGACCAAAGAGTCAAGGATTTTATTAAAGAAAAATATGAAGGTGCAGTTATTCCTATTCCTTAGCAAGTAGTAGTGATGATTTATTCTGGAGAAATTATCATATGATTACATTTATTGATGTCCGTAAAATTTATCATCAAGGCAACCAAAAAGTTGTAGCTTTAGATGGAGTCAGTCTTTTTGTCAAACCAGGAGAAATTTATGGCGTTTTGGGTCAAAGTGGTGCAGGTAAAAGCACGTTAATTCGTTGTGTGAATCAACTAGAAAAACCGACATCAGGTTCAGTTGTAGTTGACGGACAGGAAATAACACAATTGTCGGGAGATAAATTGCGTCGCGCCCGTCAACATATTGGGATGATTTTTCAACACTTTAATTTACTGAGTTGCAGAACAGTTGCAGAAAACATTGCTTTCCCTTTGGAAGTGATGGGTTACAGCAGCCTGAAACGCCGGGCTAAAGTGGAAGAATTAATTTCACTGGTTGGCTTGCAAGGTAAAGCTGATGCTTATCCAGCGCAACTGTCTGGAGGACAAAAGCAACGAGTCGGTATTGCTAGGGCTTTGGCTGGAGAACCTAAAGTTTTATTGTCTGATGAAGCGACATCTGCACTTGATCCCCAAACTACAAGGTCGATTCTGGACTTGTTGCGTGATCTGAACAAGCGCATGGGTTTGACAATTTTACTCATTACTCATGAAATGGGTGTAGTCAAGCAAATCTGCGATAGTGCTGCTGTTCTCAATGCTGGCAGGATTGTCGAAAAGGGATATGTGAGTGATTTAATCGCCAAACCAGAATCATTTCTTGCCCAAGAAGTGTTTCCGCGTCGCAATGGTTATAAACCAAAACCTGGTGCAGTCATTGCTACGATCGCCTTTGCGGGAGAACAAGCTAGTAACCCTATTTTTACCACTTTAACTCGACGTTTTGATGTGGATGTCAATATCCTAAGTGGGAGTGTGGAAACAGTAGGCGATCGCCGCGTTGGTCAGTTTCATGTGGAATTAGCTGGTCAAAAGATAACTCAAGCTTTGAAATATTTACATGAAGCCGAGTTTGATGTAGAGGTGCATTGAAATTGTAACTGGGATTGGGAAGAACATTGAGATTAAATTGCATCTTCTCAAGAATGAAATTAATAGTAATAAAAAACACTAACAAAGCAATAAATATACTGTGAGATAATGAGTAAATCAAAGCAATTAAAATTGGGTGCGTTCATGCGTCCGGTAAGTATACATACAGGTGCTTGGCGTTATCCTGGAGCTTTGCCCGACGCTAATTTTAACTTCTCAGCACTCAAAAAATTCATCCAGAAACTAGAACAGGGAAGATTTGACGCATTTTTTATGGCTGATCATTTAGCAGTGCTGAATATGCCAATTAACGCACTCAAACGCAGCCATACTGTCACCTCTTTTGAGCCTTTTACTTTGCTGTCTGCCCTTGCCAGTGTCACCGAACACATCGGGCTAATAGCTACTGCTTCTACAACTTATGACGCACCTTTCCACATTGCTCGCCGTTTTGCCTCTCTTGACCATATCAGTGGCGGTCGTGCTGGTTGGAATATTGTCACCACAGCCAATCCAGACGCAGCACTCAACTTTGGCTTAGAAGCAGAAATGGAACATGACGAACGCTACCGACGAGCCAGAGAATTCTATGATGTCGTTACAGGTCTTTGGGATTCCTTTGCCGACGATGCGTTTATTCGGGATGTGGAAGCAGGGATTTATTTTGACCCCGATAAACTGCACGTTTTGAATCATCAAGGAAAATATCTCTCTGTGCGGGGGCCATTGAACATCGCTAGACCTATTCAGGGCTGGCCAGTAATTGTTCAAGCGGGTGCATCGGAAGCCGGAAGGCAATTGGCAGCAGAAACTGCCGAAGCTGTGTTTGCACCTGCTGGTAATCTAGAAGCTGGCAAAGCTTTATTTGCAGACATTAAGGGACGGGCGCAAGCGATCGGACGTGACCCAGACAGCATCAAAATCCTTCCGGGTGCTTTAGTCATCGTGGGTGAAACTTTGGCAGAGGCGCGTGCCAAACGTGAACATTTGGACAGCCTAGTACATTATGACAGTGGTATTGCTAGCCTCAATAGTGCGCTGGGCTACGACGTTTCCGGCTTCGATCCAGATAGCTCGTTGCCTGAAATTCCCCAGACTAACGCCGGACGCAGTTCTCGTGAACGGGTAGTGGTACTGGCGCAACGCGAGAACCTGACTATTCGTCAGTTAGCTCAACGTATTGGCAGTTATGGCGGACTAGCTTTTGTTGGTACGCCCCAAACTATCGCCGATGAGATGGAACAATGGCTGAAGGAAGAAGGTTCTGACGGATTCAACATCATGTTTCCGTTTTTGCCTGAAGGACTGAATGATTTTGTAGACGAGGTAATTCCAGAACTCCAACGGCGTGGCATCTTTCGTAAAGAGTATGAGGGAAAAACACTACGGGAAAATCTCGGACTCGCTCGCCCTACTAACCGCTTCTTTCAACCTACAGCTGCATTAGCTAAATAAGGTCAAAATTTCTGTCTACATACTCCAATATTCTCAAAATAGAGAGAAAAACAATGACTCAAATTGAAGAAAAAGTTATAGATTCCACCTTCAGATTTTCATCTCCGGTTACGCCTAAATCTCCTGAATTACAAGCCCTGTTTGATTTTATTGCTCTGGGAGCAAGTGAGCGCGATCGCGATCGCATCCTGCCGTTTGATGTGGTTGATTTAATCCGGCGTTCCCGATTGGGTGCATTGCGAATCCCCGTTACTGAAGGTGGTGGCGGTAGCACGGCGCGGGAATTATTCGAGGTGGTGATTAAGTTAGGTGATGCTGACCCGAACGTGGCTCACATTGTGCGGAATCATTTTTCTGTCACAGAGCGAATTTTGCGCTCAGAACGCACCGAAAGAAATCGTCGCTGGCTAAAGGAAGTAGTTGATGGGGCAATTATTGGACTCGCTTCCACCGAATTAGAAGTTAAACGGGCTGGCGGTGGTCAAGTCGTGAATACAAAATTAACGCCCGATGGCGACGACTACCGTCTGAATGGGACGAAGTATTACAGCACTGGCAGCCTTTATGCAGACTTAATTTTTGTACGTGTACTAGTACCAGATGACACTACAGCGTTTATCCTCATCCCGACAAACCGCGAGGGCATTGAGCTTATAGATGACTGGGATGGCTTTGGACAGAGACTTACAGGCACAGGAACGACTAACTTTACTAATGTCCGTGTTGAAAGAAGTGAAGTGTTTTTTGAGACAGACACAGACAAAGACAATCTGCCATACAATATCATCCCCCAATTATTCTTGACTGCTATCAACGCTGGCATTATTCGTAGCGTGCTACGAGATGCCACAAACCTCGTTCATAAACGTCCTCGGACTTTTTACCATGCTGTATCCGAGCAAGCAGCAGAAGACCCCATCTTACAGCAAACCGTCGGACAAATTGCGGCTAATGCCTTTGCCGCAGAAGCGATCGTTTTAGCCGCCGCCGACGGACTCGATCGCCTGCCTGCGGCTAAAGCCCAAGGTGAAGAAACAGAAACGGCTGTAGCGTTAGAAACTTCTTTGAAAGCAGCGAAAGCCAAATTAATTGTTGATGATTTAGCGTTACGTTCAGCCACCTTACTATTTGAAGTTGGTGGTGCTTCCACAACCAAGAAAAGCTCAAACTTTGACCGTCACTGGCGCAATGCCCGTACTTTATCCTCACATAATCCCAATCACTTTAAGGCTCGTGCGATTGGAGACTATGAGATAAATGGTACACCGTTACCGCAGAGAGGATTTTTTTAGGGGTGTAGGGGTTTAAGGGTGTAGGGGTGTAGGGGGAAGAGATGAACTTGATATGTGATTTATTCTTGATATCTCTCTGGAAACTTAAAACTCTTGCTCTTTGCGCCTTTGCGTGAGACAAAAATCATCCCATTAATCAGCAATGCTCACTCTTTAAACCTCTCCCCTACACACACCCTCACACCCTTTCTTAACAAAACTTTTATTGGTGAAATTCAACTATGAGCGTAATTGATACCACTGCTGTCAGAACAGAGAGAAAAGCGATCGCCTCTCCCACAGACTATCCCGACAGCCCATTATCTCAAGCTCTGAAACAGCCTGTATTACTAGGGTTATTCTTACCAATTCATCACGGTGGCTGGAGTTCATCACATTTACCTCGCACTACCGATTGGTCGTTTGACTACAATGCCAAGTTGACCCAAAAGGCTGAGGAATTGGGATTTGACCTTGTTTTTGGTTATTCCACATGGCAACCCAAGGGTGGACAAGGGCCGACTCGCACGGAAGCGGGTTTAGATGCTTTCATTGCAACAGCTTCTCTGGCTGGGATGACTTCGCGGATTCTCTTAATTTCTACCATTCACGTTCTTTATGGGCCTTGGCATCCCATTCATTTAGCTAAATTTGGGGCGACATTAGACCATATTTCCAAAGGTCGGTGGGGAATTAACGTTGTCACCGGACACCGGGCTTATGAGCATGAATTGTTCGGTTGGAGTCAAATCGAACACGATCGCCGCTACGAAATGGCTGATGAATTTGTCACTGTTTTAAAGAGACTTTGGTCAGAGACTGAGAACTTTTCTTACCAGAGTCAAAAAAGCTCTTGGCAGTTCAAAGATGCTTACATTAGCCCTCGTCCGCTTTATGGTCGTCCTGTTTTAGTTAACGCCACTGGTTCAGATGCTGGTATCGAGTTTGCAGGTCGTCATTCTGATATTGTGTTTATCACCAGTCCGGCGGGTGGAGATATAGAGAGTGCTTTGTCATCCTTACCCGCCCATACAGAACGAGTGAAACAATCTGCGATCGCCCAAGGTAGACAAGTCCGCACGCTGCTAAATCCGTTAATTGTCCTGAGAGAAACGGAAAAAGAGGCAGAAGCATACGCCCAAGCCATTGTTGACCAGGCTGATCATGAATCGATTGCGGGACGTTCCCTTGTTAGCAGCGATGCACACGCTTGGAGAGGGCATAAAAAAGGAAATCTGCGTCATAGCGTTGGCAGTGCGATCGGTGGTAATGTGCAACTCATTGGTTCACCAGAACAAATCACCGAACAACTTGTGCAACTCAATAAAGCTGGTGTTGATGGTTTCCAAATAGCCTTCTACGATTTCGAGCCTGATTTAGATTTATTTGGTAAGCGTGTTCTACCACTATTGAAACAGGCTGGTCTAAGACTTTAATCCAACCCTACACCCTCACACCGTTCGGCTGACGCTCACGGCGAAGCCCCTAAACCCTTACACCCTTCTTCAAAGATGCAAGGACAAGAATTACTCCAAAGTTTACTGCAAGCTACCACCGAAACTTTTTATATGGTTGGGATATCTGCCCTAGTTGCCATATTTTTAGGCTTGCCGTTAGGTTTATTGTTAGTGATGACTGGCCCCGGTAACTTATTGGACTTTCCCAAATTGCATAAAGTGTTGGGTGCGATCGTGAATACGGGACGGTCATTTCCGTTTATTATTCTGCTTGTCGTTTTAACACCACTCACCCGCTTAATTGTTGGTACTTCCATCGGTAGCACCGCCGCCTTAGTTCCTCTGACTCTCGCCGCCATCCCCTTTTTTGGACGCATTGCAGAAACCAGCATTTTAGAAGTTGATAAGGGACTCATCGAAGCCGCCCAAGCAATGGGATGCAATTATTGGCAAATTGTTCTGAAAGTCTTGATTCCTGAAGCCTTGCCCTCACTGATATTAGGGATGACAATCTTAATCGTGAGTTTACTTAACTCCTCTGCGATGGCTGGGGCTGTAGGTGGCGGTGGATTAGGTAATTTAGCAATTCAATACGGCTACCAACGCTTTGATGTAGGGGTAATGTTTTCTACCATTGTAGTTTTAATTGCATTGGTGCAAATTATTCAATTTTTAGGTGATTTAATTGCCCAACGTATGCGAAAACGCTAAACAAAAACCGTAACCCTCTCTTCATCAAACCTCTGCGTACCTACCCTGCGGGAACGCCTAACGGCGAATGCGTTAAAAATCCCATATTCAGCAGAAATTCCCATCATCCTTCTTAATTAAAATTCTTATGAACACACGCAGATTTTTCTTAACAGCTTTAGGTTCTCTAACTGCTTCTTTAATATTTGCCAGTTGTAGCCAACCAGCAACCCAAGAATCTAATAATAGTACGCAGACAATTAGCCAAAAAGAGCAAAAAGAAATCATTAAAGTCGGCGTAACTGGTGTAGTTGCTCAGGATATCTTGAAATTTGTCAATAATAATCTTGCCACAACAGAAGGCTTAGAAATTCAAGTTGTTACCTTTAATGACTGGATACAACCCAACACAGCTTTGAGAGATAAGGTAATTGATGCCAATTTCTTTCAGCACAGACCATTTATGAATAATGCTGTGAAGGAATTGAAAATAAATTTAGTAGCATTAAATACAGTTTATTTAAACACACTTGGTCTTTTCTCAAAAAGTCTCAAATCCGTCGGCGAAATTCCGCAAAATGCAACTGTCACAATTGCGAATGATGTCATCAATAACGACAGAGGCTTAAGGTTATTAGCAGCAAATGGTCTAATTAAGTTAAAAGAAAATGCTCCACAATTTGTTACCCGAAGAGATATTGCTGCTAATCCCAAAAACTTGCGAATCAAAGAAGTTGAAGGTGTACAAGTAGTCCGCGCCATTAATGACGTAGATTTTATTGTCTCTTCGGCTCAAACTGTTGCGCGGGCAGGGATAGAACCTAATTCTATGGGTCAGGAAACAGCTAAAGATAAAAAATATGCGCTGGCATTTGTGACGTTGCAGGGTCGAGAAAATGAAGCCAAGATTCAAAAGTTAAACAAGCTACTCGTTAACCCTAAAGTCAAAGATTTTATCAATCAGGAATATAAGGGTAGGCTTGTACCAGTTTTTTAGCAAAAATGTCTCGTGCCAAGGTTTTATTCCCTGGTTTAGAGATAAAGAAATATTGATTTGGTTTGGGCAGTCTATCGAAAGATGGTATGCTGATTTTTGTTAAATACGGTAAATCGGTCGATTTAATGTATTTAATTTGCTATCATCATCAATAGTGGCTGTTTAAACTCCTAAAAATTGACATCAAGGAGTAAATTGTGGTGAATAATTACCAAGACCACCGCTTTGCGGATACAAAAAAATATTCTGCTGGTAAGATATTAGCGATCGCAGCTTCTTTTTTAGGACTAATCGCTGCTAGTTGCAGCCAACAAACAGCTACTAATGTCTCAGCTAAGTCAGACACTACCTCAAATACGGTTACTACCAAAACTACAGAGAAAAACAATGTCATTCGCTTGGGCTACCAAAAAGGTGGGATTATTCCTCTAGCGCGTCAAAGAGGTGAGTTAGAGCGTCAGTTGACAGCACAAACTATTAAAGTTGAATGGATTGGGCCATTTGACCGTTGCGCCACACTGTTAAGTTCTCTCAATGGTAATCGAGCCGACATTGGCGGATGTGGTGATATTCCTTCTATTTCTGGAATTGCGGCGGGACAACCTCTTTGTATTGGTTCTGTACAGCGTCCAAGGCCTGATTATTTGGGTAACGCCATCTTAGTTCGGGGTGATTCTCCTATTCAGAAACCTGCTGATTTAGTCGGTAAAAAAGTAGCGGTTAATCAAGGTGGTGCAGGCGAATATCTGTTACTAAAAGTTTTGGAAAAGGCAAATATTCCTAAAGAAAAAGTCCAACGAGTTTATTTATCACCGAATGATGCCGCACCAGCTTTATATCAAGGTTCTGTTGATGCTTGGGCAGTTTGGGAACCTTATATTTCCATTGCCGAATTAGAGCATAAAGCCAGAAGAATTACTACTACACATCCTGCACCTACCTACGGCATTCTAATTGTGCGTAGTGATGCAGCGAAAGAAAATCCTGTAGCAGTAAAAGCTGCTCTGACTGCTTTAAGTGAAGATGGTGAATGGCTAAATCAAAATACTAGTGCTGCATCAGATTTTTTGGTGAAAGAGTTAAAACTTTCGGATGCAGTAGCCAAGCAAGTCACTAAAAATCGTGGCCCTGAATCTTACGTCTTTCCCAACAGTGAAGATGTTGCCAATCTCCAAAAAACTGCTGATTGGTTATTAGAACAAAAAATTATTCCTCAAAGAGTAGATATTGCTACAGCAATATGTCCGTTGGGAACTACTGCTTCTAGGTGAGGTAGGGGGAGAAGAGAGACAAAGGGGACAAGGGAGAAGAATTTTTGACTTATGATTAATAACTTGGAGTAAAAATATTATGCCTGTGGAATTTATTGGCATGATTGGTACACGAGATGCGTCTGAATTATATGGCCCCACTGTATCAATTACGGGGGGAAGTATAGATTTAAATTATGTCCGCAAATTTGCCAAAGTCCATGAAGATGGCGGCTTTGATAGAGTGCTAATTGGTTATAGTTCCACAGGGCCGGATGGTTTTAATGTTGTTAGTTATGTGGCGGCTACAACAGAACGACTCAAGTTTTTACTAGCCCATAGACCGGGTTTTGTATCTCCTACTTTAGCTGCTCGTAAATTAGCTACATTAGATCACTTTTCACATGGTCGCGTTGCTGTACATATCATTACTGGCGGTAGCGATGCTGAACAACAACGTGATGGTGACTGGCTTGAGCATGATACTCGCTATCGTCGAACTGATGAATATCTTGATGTGGTGCGCCGAGTATGGACAAGCCAAGAACCCTTTGATTATGAAGGCGAGTTCTACCAACTCAAAGGCGCGTTTTCCGAAGTTAAACCCTTACAGCAACCACATATTCCCATATATTTTGGTGGTGCTTCTGGTGCGGCTGTGGGTGTAGGTGCAAAACATAGTAATGTTTATGCTTTTTGGGGAGAACCCATAGCTGCAATCAAACAACGTATCGCTGAGGTGAAAGCCGCAGCACCACCAGGAAAAGATTTACGTTTTAGTGTTTCTTTGCGTCCGATTTTGGGCGAAACCGAAGCAAAAGCCTGGGAAAAAGCAAATTATATTCTCTCGCGAATCAATGAAATCAATACTCAGCCAGCTGCACGACCGGAAGCTGTTGGTTCATTGCGGTTGCTGGATTTTGCTCAGGAAAAGGAAATCCATGATAAGCGTTTATGGACACCAATTGCGGCTGCGACTGGTGCGCGGGGTAACACTACAGCCTTGGTTGGGACTCCTGAACAGGTAGCAGAATCATTATTTGATTACTACCAAGCAGGAGTAACAACACTCTTGATTCGTGGTTTTGACCCAGTAGAGGATGCGATCGCCTATGGTCGAGATGTAATTCCTTTAGTGCGTCAAGAAGTCCAAAGACTAGAAAGACAAACAGCAACCGTAGCTTGAGGTATCCCTAATTATGCCCCACACAAACATTCTGGAACCATTAGCAGCAGACCAATGGTTTGTTGATAGTCCCGATTTGTCTGAGTTTGTAGCAACAGCTAAAGACATTATCTCTAGCACGACTCATAACCGCGCCGAAACCCTCAATACTTTAGAACCGCACTTCGCCGCATTGTTGAAAAAAGAGAATTGGCTACCCAAAAATTTTGCCCAGCCTAATCCTGATAGTGGTTTAGGTGGAGGAATTGGACAATGGTTACTGTATCGCTCTCAGGATCGCTCCTTAACTATTTTTAGTTTGGTGATTCCTCCTGATGAAATTACACCTGTCCACGATCATTTATCTTGGGGACTGGTAGGTTTATATCAAGGTAAACAGGAAGAAACAGTATATCGTCGTCTTGATAGCGGTGAATTAGAAGGACAAGCCCAGTTGGAAGTAGTGGGAACTTATCAAGTCAAAACTGGGGATATTTATCATTTATTGCCTCCAGACAACGATATTCACTCTGTTAAAGCTACTAACGTCTTCGCTCCATCAATCTCAATTCATGTCATGGGGAATGACATTGGTAGCATTTGGCGACATCATTATCATCCCCAACAACAGAGTGTCCGGTATTTTCGCTCTGGATATTCCAATGTACTTTTCAAAGAAAACCCACACATAGCTGTTTAGCACTGGAAAAAATCAGTCTCCCTACTCCCTACTTCTTCTCCTTCTTCGCCTTCCAAGTTCCACCGTAAACGTAAAACGGGTTATTCTCACTCACATCCGTCCAACATTGAGGACAGACAAAAACCCAATCTCCGCCTAATTCAAATTTCACTCTATACAAAATCGGTGCAGGTTGAGTATTCCTACACCGATCGCATAACTTAACTCGATTTCTACCAGACATTGCCCTCACGCTATTGCTGACGCTTGGGGTTTGGCAAAAATCATCCGTCCGGCTGTGGTTTGTAGTGCGCTGGTAACTACTACCCGCAATTCACCACCGACATAATTTCTACCTTCCTCAACGACGACCATTGTACCGTCGTCTAAGTAACCAATGCCTTGGCTGGGTTCTTTACCTTCTTTGAGAATTTTCAAATCAAGGTTATCCCCTGGTAAATATGTAGGACGAACTGCGTTTACAAGGTCGTTGACGTTTAATACAGGCACTTTCTGCACGCTGGCTACTTTTGATAAGTTGTAGTCATTGGTGAGGAGTGTGCCGTTGATTTCTTGAGCGAAACGCACTAATTTGGCATCTACCGTAGGAATATCGTCATAATCGGATTGATTGATAATAATTCGATCTGGATATGCTTCCTTAATGCGGTTTAAAATTTCTAGTCCGCGTCTTCCGCGCACCCGTTTTTGGTCTTTACTCGCGTCAGCAACTTGCTGCAATTCTTGTAAGACAAACTGGGGAACGATGATTTGTCCTTCGAGAAATCCGGTTTCTAGCAGTGTTTCAATCCGACCATCGATAATACAACTAGTGTCTAAAACTTTGGTGCTGGCGGGTTTGAGTGTCCCTTCCACTACCATTGTTTCCACGGTGTTAGGATTAATAAATCGTAATAAACCCCGTCCGTGAGTATCGGCTAAATTCATGCCGGTGACGGAGAGGATAATACTACCAACCACTGCCACTAGTGGTTTAATAAAACTAAAGTCTGCCGGAATCGGTAATAAAAATAATGGGGCTAGCATTAAGTTTGCTAACAATAACCCAATCACTAAACCAATGGCACGCGTTAGAATTACTTCCAGAGGCATTTCTCGGACTTGGGCTTCTAGGCGGCGGTAGGTCGTTTGAAAACTCAACCCGACAGCACCACCAATGATGGCGGCGAAAACTGCAACAGTAAGGCGTAAGGCTTCGAGATTCGTAACGCGGTCTAAAGTCCCGTTGGGGAGTAGATCGGTACTGTAGAACCCGATGCCTGCTGCTGCCAAGATAAATGAGAGAATGATAATGGCATCAAGCATGGTTATGATGTATTCCTGCGACTGTTTTACCCAATCAAGTCAAATAAAGTGATTTACTCGTTGAGAGTAAGGAATATTTAATTAGATTAGGATGTAATGCAGGGAATGTCTGCAAATATTATAACTAAAGACCTTTCTCTTAATATTTTTCATAGTTTTGTCAAAAAACAATAAAAAGTTGTAAAGAAACTACTTATTTTCATTATTTCTAAATTTTCTGGAAGTTAAGTTAATTTTTCTGCACAAAAATGCCACAAATTAGTAAATCTTGCATTGTAAGTTCTGCTTATGTACATATTCCGTTTTGCAGACGGCGGTGCTTTTATTGTGATTTTCCGGTATTTGTGGTAGGCGATCGCTTGCGGGGAGAAAATTCTGGTAATATTTCTCGATACGTTGAGGTACTGTGTCAAGAAATCGCTACAGCACCAGTGTTTAGTCAACCACTAACAACCATTTTCTTTGGTGGTGGTACTCCTTCGCTGCTGTCTACAGAACAATTAGCACAAATCTTAAAGATATTAGAAAAGCGGTTTGGTATTGCTGCTCATGCGGAAATTTCGATGGAAGTAGACCCAGGAACATTTGATTTAGCGCATATTACAGGCTACCGTGATGTGGGTGTAAATCGGGTAAGTTTGGGTGTACAAGCATTGCAAGCAGAATTACTCAAAGTAGCTGGGCGATCGCACTCGGTAGAAGATATTTTTGCGGCTGTAGAATTAATTCACCAAGCTCAGATTCCCGAATTTAGCATAGACTTGATTTCCGGCTTGCCGCATCAGTCTTTAGACCAATGGCAAGATTCTCTCACCAAAGCAGTAGAAATCGCACCGACTCATATATCCATATATGATCTCACCATTGAACCTGGAACACCCTTCGGGCGTTACTATCAACCAGGAGATAACCCCCTACCCACAGATGAAAGCACCGTCAAAATGTATCAGCTAGCGCAGCAAATCTTAACATCTGCGGGTTATGAACATTATGAAATTTCTAACTATGCACAAAGAGGACATCAATGTCAACATAATCGAGTGTATTGGGAAAATCGACCCTATTATGGCTTTGGAATGGGTGCGGCGAGTTATATAGAGGGGAAACGCTTCACTCGTCCTCGGACTACTAAAGAATATTATCAATGGGTAGAAACAGGATGTGCGATTGATTGTGAAGTTACACCACCCCAAGAAATATTATTAGAGACTTTAATGTTAGGTTTACGTTTAGCGGAAGGCGTGAGTTTAAAGACAATCACCCAAAAATTTGGTCAACAGCCCATAGAAGTGATTCACCAATGTCTCAAACCCCATATTGCACAAGGTTTAGTAGAAATCTCTGAAGAAAGACTACGTTTATCTGATCCCCAAGGATTTTTATTTTCTAATGTTGTACTAGCAGATTTATTTAATCAGTTAGAAAACCTAGCAGTAGGGGAAATTGAGTGATGAGTGATGAGTGATGAGTGCTGAGTGCTGAGTAATGAGTAATGAGTAATGAGTAATAGACCTCTTACACGAATAATTGAACACTAAGAATATATAAATTCAAGAGTTATCTTTCTGCGTTCTTCTTTGCGTCTTTGCGCCTACCCTGCGGGAACGCCTAGCGGCGAATGCGTGAGCTTTTAAATAATATTGTTAGCAACACCAAAGTATTTATGCAAGAAGTCTAATGACTAATGACTAATGACTATTGACTATTGACTTGATACCTCATTCCTGGTAACTGTGAAACTAAACCCATCAATTCTAACTGTAATAAAGCACTAGAAACTGCGCTGGTATTCATCCCTGTTTTCTGCACAAGTGAATCAAAAGAGATAGTATCTAATGCACAAGCATTCATGACAGTTTGTAGTTCTGGTGGGAGAATTGGCAGATTTAATTGTGCTGGTGCTGGGGTGGTTTCTAGAGGGTCAATTTTGGGGATTGCGCCCAACATTTTAAGTAATTCATCTAATTCTTTGAGAATCAACGAAGCACCCTGACTGATTAATTTTAAACAACCTTGAGATGGGTAATCGTCTACTCTTCCGGGAAGTGCATAGACATCTCTACCAAAATCATTGGCGTAGGTGGCTGTAATTAGTGCGCCGGATTTTAAAGGTGCTTCTATAACTAAGATGGCGCGACTTAAACCTGCAATAATGCGATTACGTCGGGGAAAATGAGTTCGATCAGGTGGAGTTTTGGCAGAGTATTCACTGACAACTAAGCCAGCAGTTAAAATCTGTTTGTATAAATCACGGTTTGTGTGAGGATAGACGACATCAACACCAGTGCCAACAACAGCGATTGTTCTTCCGCCTGCTTTGATGGCTGCACTGTGACTTTCTGTGTCAATTCCCTCCGCCATTCCAGACACGACTGTAAAACCATTTTTCGCCAAAGCTGTGCTAATTTGACGAGTCCAGCGAATACCATAATCTGAAGGTTTTCTAGTTCCTACAATTCCTACTAGGGGTGTTTGTCCGAGATTTTCGGATAATTCCACCTCACCCCGATAGTACAAAATTGCGGGTGGGCTGGGGGTTTCTCGCAGTAATTGGGGATATTCAGCGTCAGAGGGTGTCCAGAAATGGGGATTTTCTTGTTGGTGTTGAATTAATAGTTGTTGAGGATGGAGACGCGATCGCTGTTCCACAACTTTTGTTAAAGTTTGGATACCAAACCCTTCAACTTCTGCCAATTGAGCTTTAGTAGCGTGCCATGCTGTAGCCAATGTGCCAAAATGCTGCTGTAGTCGCTGCATTAATACTGGCCCAATTCCAGAAATTTGCGCCCATGCTAGCCAATATGCGCGTTCTTCCGACACTTCGATATCCTCGCACCCAGTAAGTTAATTGTTCCCAAAATGGGCGGTGAAGAATAGGGGTGTGGGGGTGTGGGGGAGAGAAAGGGGACAAGGGAGACAAGGAAGAGGTATTTTACTCCAATGCCCCATGCCCCATTCCCAATTTCTGACTCAGCTAAAATCGAAATGTTTATTGATATGAGCTTAAATCGTGGCTACTATATCTTGTCCCAAATGTCAGCAAATCGTTGATAGTCAGGCTATAACTTGTCCCTATTGTCGCACCACACTCAAAGCCTATGGTCATCCTGGTGTGACTCTACACCGTGCTAAGAAAAATGAATATCTATGTGATAGTTGTACTTATCACGAGGATGATACCTGCAACTTCCCTCAACGTCCCTACGCTCAAGACTGTACTTTGTATGAAAATATTGCTGAAAGACAAGCTTTTTTAGAACAACAGAATAAACCTATTAGTTTGCAGACGACTATTAGTAATTGGATACAACGCTATCAGGCTATATTAATATTAGTCGTTTTGTTATTTATCTGTTTATTGATTGCGATGCGCTAAATCAGTAAAAATTACATTAAAAAATGAAAATAACTTGCAATTCCCAATCAGAGTCTTGACGCACAATTTCAATTTGTTTGATAAATTCGCGGAAGTAAAATCGGCGTTCTGCTTCTGATAAATCTAACCAAAATTGGTGAATTGACACCGCTTGAGCAACGGATAATAAATTTACTGGGGGAAGAGTGGCTAACTGGGCTTGGAGTTGAGAAATTTCGGTGCGGAGTTTATAAGCCCTTAATTTACCTGTTTCTGCATCTAAGACACCAGTTTCTACTAAATTGGGTATCTGTTCGAGGATAGATTGCTGACGAGCGATCGCTTCTTTTAAACTACTTTTAATTACATCCAATGGTGGCGAATTCAACCCCGCTACGGCTGGGACTAAATCACAGCAAACTTTTTCAATGGTATGTTCTAAAATCTCTTGGTAAGCAATAGCCCGACATTTGGGACGCTGGGGACAATTAATCGGGCGTAAATAGAGATATTCTTTATCTTGATGGCGTTGGGTGACACGGGTAATTGTCATGGATGATTGACACTGCTGACAGACAACTAACCCAGCCAAAGAACGGGGCGCACTCGCAGCACGAGGCTGTAAACGGCTATTACGACGTAAAATTCGGTCAATTTGGGCGGCTTCTTCTCTGGAAATAATAGAAATGTGGGTATCCGAGATAATTTCCCCATTTTGGTAGGCAGTATCACCCCGATAAACCGGATTAGTCAACCATCGCTTACCTGTAGTCACAGAAATTTTCTTACCATACTTTTTTCCCAGGTGACGCACCGCGCCCCGAAGAGAACCGTAGAGTAAAAAATGGTCAAAAAAATCCTTAACTACTGGTGATGTACTGCGGTCTAGAGTATATTTTCCCTTACCCCGACGATAACCGTAGGGAGGTTTACCAGGAGGTGGGGCGGCTTCTAGACGGTTGCGCGCGTGTCCTTGACGTATGCGTCGGCTGCGTTGCTGACGTTGAATTTCATAGAGTAACTTGAGTAAATCTGCCCGTAAATGAGAAGTTTCTGAGTTATAACCTTGTTCTATAGCGATAACAGTCACACCCAAAGATGTGAGATGATTGAGGCGATCGCTAACTTCTTGAACATTATCCCCCAACTCTTCCAACCGACGCACCAGCAAACAATCCCCAGATGTAGTTTCGCAGTCCTTGAGTAATTGTTGCAACTGCGATCGCCCCCCCAAATCCCCATACACCACATCCACCTCCCGCCCCCAATCAATTGACACCAGGGTGGTTTCTAATAAAGGATCAGTGTAAATGTAGGCGATGGTTTTGGGCATTGGGCATTGGGTATTGGGAATGGGGCATTGGACATGGGGCATTGGAGTAAATTTCACCTTCCCTGTCTCCCTTGTCTCCCTTGTCTGCCTTGTCTCTCTTGTCCCCAATCCCCTCACCCTTGGCTAATTTCAATTACATTCCCATCTGGATCTTTCACAAAGATAGCGGCACGACCGGATGCACTGGCTTGAATGGGATAATTTTGATGGAGTAATTCTTGTTTGGCTGCATCTAAGTCCGCAACAGAGAATGCTACATGGGGGTTACGTCCCCATTTTTCGTTGGGTTTTTCCGTGGGTACATCCGGCGCAACTATCAGGTGAATTTGATAGTCACCCACTTGATACCACGCACCAGGATATTTTAGAGTGCGATTGATTTTTGATAAACCTAGAACCTGTCCGTAGAAATTTTCCGCCTGTTCTAAGTCAGTTACAAGAATAGCTGTGTGGAGAGTTTGGGTAATCTGCATCTGATTGGGGATTGGGGACTGGGGACTGGGGACTGGGGACTGGGGAGACAAGGAAGGTAAATTTTACCCCAATGCCCCATACCCCATACCCAATTCCCAAAATTCTTTAATTTTGAATTTTGAATTTTGAATTTTGAATTGGTTAGCCCCATTCCCAATTTAAACCATAGCTTCTGCTTTCTCTTCTACAAGTACATAGGGTTTTTCTGCACCTTGGGCTAAATATTCTGATAGTTGTTTTTCAATTTGGTCGCGCACGATTTGGCGATATTCTAGAAAATGCTCGTTGTGGGCGCAGGCTGACAGGTAGTGTTCGGCAACTCCTGGGTTATTTTTGAGGATGCTAAATAAATGATGCCAGAATTTCCAGCGAGTTTCTCGTTTAATGCCTTGTCGCCAAATGACGATGAGTAAGGCTTTGACTACTACCCACTCTGGCATTTTAAATGGGGTTTTGTAACGGGGCGCGCCTAACATCATAAAACAACGATAGGTGCGATCTAAATATTTTACGGGGTCATATAAAGCACAGAAAGCTTCAATATATTCTCTGGCAATATCCTCTAGGGGACGGGTGGGGATAAAGTTCATCAACGTGGTTTGGTTGATGTTACTTTCTTGATTTTCCCGTAATCTGCCTTCTTTTTTCAGGCGATGCCACAGTGCTGTGTTGGGTAAAGCTTGTAACATAGCAAAGGTAGTGGAGGGAATGCCGGCTTGTTCGGCAAATCTGACGATGCGATCGCCTGCACCTGATTTTTCGCCATCAAATCCAATAATAAACCCAGCCATCGGACGCAATCCGGCTTTAATGATGGTTTGCACCGCATCAGTTAAGGAATTCCGAGTGTTTTGGAATTTTTTGGTGAGTTGCAAGCTATCTTCATCTGGGGTTTCAATTCCTAAGAAGACGGCGGAGAAACCAGACTCTACCATTAAATCTAGTAGTTCTTGGTCTTGTGCTAAATCTACGGAAGCCTCAGTATCAAACTTGAATGGGTATTGATGTTCTTGCATCCAGACTTTCAACTCTTTCAGCAACAATTTGACGTTGCGTTTGTTACCGATAAAGTTATCGTCTACCATGAACACACCACGCCGCCAACCTAGTTCATAGAGGTAATCTAACTCGGCTAATAGTTGGGACGGGGTTTTGGTGCGGGGTTTGCGTCCATACAGCACAATAATGTCGCAGAATTCACACTGGAAGGGACAACCGCGAGAAAACTGCACTGACATCATGTCATAAGCATCAAATTCTAGTAAGTCAAAGCGGGGTATGGGTGTGGTGGTTACGTCAGGTTTCTCGGCGGTGCGGAATGTTCCAGAGGTTTCGCCCCGTTGAATTGCTTCTACAAACATGGGTAAGGTGATTTCCCCTTCATCTAAGATGAGGAAGTCTGCACCCACGTTCTGCACGTCATGGGGTGTAGATGTGGGGTAAGGGCCTCCCACCGCTACCAATTTACCGCGCTGTTTGGCTTCTTGAATTTGCTCTAATAAATCTTGTTTTTGGACAATCATTGCGGAGAAAATCACGATATCCGCCCAAGCCCATTCTTCTTCGGTGGCTGGGCGAATGTTGCGATCCACCAGCTTAAATTCCCATTCTTGAGGTAAAATCGCCGCTACTGTGACTAAACCTAGTGGTGGTAATAGCACTTTGCGATCTACTAAAGCCAGGATTTTTTCGTATGACCAAAAGGTTTTGGGAAATATTGGATATACCAGTAGAACACGCATCTCGTATCAATCCTCACGCTTTGGTTGTGATCCCAATGTAACGAAAATAATTACTTATTGACTTTTCACTAAATTGGCTTTAGTTTACCGCTAATGGTTTTAAGTATGCAATTGTTTCGGTGGGTACTGGGGATTGGGGATTGGGGACTGGGGACTGGGGACTGGGAAGAGAGAAGATTTTGAGAAGATTTTTGAGTATGGTTGTGAATTATTTTAGTTATCAATCAATTTCATAGATTATTTCTCAAATTAACTATGGCAGTTCTATCTGACGAGAATTTGAGGTTTTAAGATTCCCGAATTTTTGGAGATGTTGAGGTTCTAGTTTCTCAGTGATGATTTAAGATTACTATATAAAAGGCACGATAAATCGCGCCTCTGAAATCAAATTCGGGATTTATTTTTTACTAATTTCACTATTAGCTATTGACCATGATTCATCTGACATTTGGCGCATAACCCGAAAAACTCTAGAGTGTGGTAGAAAACTTTAAACTTATGGGTTACTTGTAACTGGGTTTCTAAATCATGCACAGGGCATTGATGGATAGGAATCGACGCACCACATTGCAGGCAAGTTAAGTGATGTTTGTCTTGTTGTACTAAACTATACAAAGCTTCCCCATTGGCTAAAGTCCGTACTTGCACCAAACCTTCAAGTTTGAGGGCTTCTAGAGAGCGATAAACTGTAGCCAAACCCATACTCTGATTACGATTGCGTAGTTCCACATAAATATCTTGGGCGGAAATCCCTTGTTTCATGCTTTGCAGTAGGGTTAAAATTTTTTCTTGGCTGCGGGTGCGTATAACTCTCATAGACTTTTTGGAATATAGGAAGCTTATTGAATGTCAATTAATAAATCAACTTTAACGGTTATATAATCTTACTCTTACCTAGTTGGAACAGAAAGTTATAGTATAGCGATCGCAGCATTCAGCAAAAGCCCGTGCAAACCAAGTATCTAGCCAAAATTTTTGTCACTCTTCGTCCTTCAGTCTTAGATCCGGCTGGCGTAGCTGTCCAATCTGGTCTCCAGCAAATGGGATACGATCACGTAGAAAACGTCAGGATTGGGAAGTATATTGAATTAACAATTACTTCCACCGAGGAAAGCAAAGCGCGTCAAGACATGGATCGCATCTGTGACCAAATGTTAGCAAATCCTGTCATTGAAAATTATCGTTTTGAGCTAATTGAAGTAGAAACGCAAACGGGAGTTTTTTAGGGAATTGGGGACTGGGGATTGGGGATTGGGGATTGGGGACTTGTACTGAGCTTGTCGAAGTATTGGGGATTGGGGACGAGAGAGACAAGGGAGACAAGGGAGACGAGAGAGACAAGGGAGATGAGAAAAACTGTTCCTTGTTCCCTATTGACTAATGACTAATGACTAATAACTAATATGAAATTTGGTGTTGTAGTTTTTCCTGGTTCTAATTGCGATCGCGATGTTGCTTATGTCACTAGAGACTTGCTAGGGCAGCCAACGCGCATGGTTTGGCATCAAGATACGGATATTGACGATTTGGATGCTATCGTTATCCCTGGGGGGTTTAGCTACGGGGATTATTTACGCTGTGGTGCGATCGCGCGATTTTCACCTGTAATGCAGCAAGTAGTCACCCATGCCCAAAAGGGTAAGTTAGTCTTGGGAATTTGTAACGGTTTTCAGGTGTTAACTGAAGCTGGACTTTTACCAGGGATACTTACCAGAAATCGGGATTTGCATTTTATTTGCGATCGCGTCCCGTTAACAGTGGAAAATCAAAGTAGCCCTTGGATGCAGTCTTACGCTACCGGTGAAGTGATTACTTTACCCATTGCCCACGGTGAAGGACGGTTTTACGCTGATCAAGCAACTTTATCTGAGATTGAAGGCAATGGACAGGTAGTTTTACGTTATGCAGGCGAAAACCCCAACGGTTCGCTAAATAATATTGCGGGGATTCGTAACCGTCAGGGTAATGTTGTTGGGATGATGCCACACCCAGAAAGGGCATCTGATCCTATGCTGGGTGGTGACGATGGATTGAGGTTGTTTCAAGGTTTACTAGAAAAGGTAGCCGCTTTGACGTAATTACTGGCTCTAATACGCATGATATTTTGTTTAATTATGATCAAGGCACAGTTTGACTGTGCTTTTTTATTGAATAATCTTGAGTGGAAATTATTTTTATTTTTTTTGCTGAGGAAGGTTAACTCAAAGCGACATAGGTAAAGTGAGTCTGTATAGTTAATTTTATTAGAGCTTGATTTCCTTGGATGATCAAATGTTACCTGCTGATGCGGAAAAGAGATTTATAACATGGATACAATCTTTTGATTACCGGATTTTACGCCACCAAGAGGATGTAGAAACTGAGTTTATTGCACCAATGTTTCAGCATCTTGGTTATTTAGATAAATTCTGTGCTAGAAAGTCCAGTTTAAATTATGACCAAAATATCAAACGCAATAATCAATTAGAAAATCTGCAAATATACTTTTCCACCGATGATGTCATGCAACAAAATGCTGACACATCGTTATTAATTGTGATTGCTTTGTCACCTAATTCTAACAATTTTACGGAGGCGATCGCCCAAGCAAAGTTTTACAGCATTTATTTAAAGCCTTTATTTTTTATAATTACTAACGGTCATCAAATAAAAGTTTTTAAATACCTCCAATATCACCGCGAAGAGTGTGTTATTGATAAAAATATTTATTCTTTAAAAGTTAATAGTGCAGCTTCAGAGTTTTACCAAGAATATAATTACTCCTATATTAGCAACCTTGATAAAAATCGCATTAATACTTTAAGATATAGCCAATATAATGTCATTGAAAAAACTTTAAGACGCAATAATTTACAAGAAAATGTAGCGCAAACTGATTTTATACCTGCTATTTCACGATCAGGCGATCGCCTGATTGTCGTCAAACCCAAAGTTGTTATAGAATGCAGCCTACCGAAAGCCTTTAGAGACGGTGAATGTCTCATTAGATTTAGTGGTGTTATTCTCAGAGGTTGCCAAATTAAACTCAACCACCGAGATATTTTAGGTCAATTAATGACCGGACTAAACACCCGTCCTGAATGGGGTTGTCGGAAATTTATCAAACAAATAGATGAAAACGCCTTTGAAGTAACTTTAGGTCAAACGACAATTATCTTATCAGATTTAGAAACAGCAGATTTATGCTTATGTATTGATGTGGTTTGTCAAGAATACAAGCAATCTATTATCGAATGTGAAAATCTATTAGAAACTTGGGACTTTGAATTTATTGATTTTCTAGGTAGTCGTGGTGTACATCTATTTTCTGTAGATGCTAAATTATGGCGATTAATGCACGATTTTGCTAATGAGTTTAATTATGTCCAAGGTAAATCAGAATGGCATTTATTTCAGCAAGAAGCAATTTCTATTCGCGTGAGTCGAGGAATTCGCGATCATGCCTTTATTTTACCTAGACCTGTAAATTATTTATCTTTTTTACCGAGTGGCATAATTAATATAATTTATGAAATTAATGACATTCATATCCACTCTTTAGAAACGAGTGAAATCAATACTTGGAAACAAGATATTGGCCCGCGAGGAACTTGGACTGCTACATATACGAAACAATGGTTATTAGATAAATTTATTCCTAAAGTTATTGATTACTATGCACAGAAAAAGAATGTATCAGCATCGGAATTAAGAAAAAATATTGCTGACTATAGCAGTAACCGCACTCCTCTTTTAGAAGTGCATGAAATTCGAGAATTATTACCCTATCTGCGAGATATACAATCTTGGTTAAATAGTTATGTCGGAAATATTTCTGCTGTACTTTTAAAAGACTATTACCACACACTAACAAATTTATTCAGGAATACTGACTCATCAATAGAAGGAATGGATTATTTACTGCGTAATTTAACTTTAATGGAAGCTGGTAACACTAGAGACAAAATGAAGAGTAATTTTAACCAATGGAACTTTAAAGATATTCTCTATTATTTAGATGCTCAAGTCGGGAGAATTAATAATTATCAATATGAATCGAGTTTTACAGCAGATTTAATGACTAGAACTTTTATCTGGATTATAGAACATGGTAAAATTAGTTTCTATCAATCCCAGTTGAATGTTGCTAAAGAGGCTTTATTACCACTTTGGGAACAAAGCCGTTTTGAAATGCGTTATGTAAATCCTCACCAGATTTAATGTTTAACTATCAACAAACCTTGGGTAATCACTTTGACTCAAGATTCATGTCCATAGATATTTTTTGCTTGATTGCTGTTTCTGCTACACGACCTACTTGTTTTTGACTTAACTGCATATCAGTAAGTAACGACATCTTTGAGGTAACTGGCATCAGTTTGTTGAGTGCTACTGTCATTTCTCCCTGACCTTTACCTTGATAAGATTTGAGACTTAACGTCACCCCTGCGGGTAATCCTGGTGTATTCAGATTTTGAGATGGTGGTGCTATTTGTTCTACAGCAATATTAAAAGTAGCAATTCCTTTTTCCAGATTGATTAACTTATACGTCGTGATTTGTTGGAAATTCATCCCACCTGCATTGATATTCGAGGTAACTCGCCACTGAGATCCTACACCCACTGCTTGCTGAGGAATTTGCAACGAAAGTTGCTCAATAGAATTCGACATTTGCTGCATTAAAAGCTTGAGATTTGCATCCACTCCCTCTGGTAAAACAAAATTCAATTTTTTGGTTTTTCCTTGAGGATCTACGATAGCTGAACCTTTGAAACCAACTAACTTTTGTAATTGTGACTTGAGACTGTTAAGTGCTGCTGGCGGAAGATCGGTATCTCCCACTAAATCAACATCAGAATAATAAAACTCGTAGTGAATATCTCCATTGGGGTCTATTTTGGTGACTTTTGTCTGTAGCGTAGTCACAGTTTCTGGTTGTTTGAAACTGGGTGAAGCTTGGCCTCCTATCGAGATATTTATGTTCATTTTCATCCTCACAATCGCAGTTTCTTTCAAGTTGACTGGAGGTTGAAAACGTAATTTCTGCTTTGTTCCCGTTCCTGGGTTGAGCAGTTCTAACTGTGTTTTTTTATCAGCAGAGATAGTGTTTGTTTCGTTCTTGATGACTTGCTTTAATTCCGAGGCAGTTTCAGCTTTTACGGATGTTAAAGATGGTAAAAATCCCCATCCGAAAACTAGAAACATCATTCCACTCACAACAAAGGTTTTTTTCATATCGCCACGACTGTTATAAAAATAGTGAAATTAGCAATTTGACAATGATTTAAATACATTCTTTACTCACAATCCGATATACACATCTTCTGGCACCTGCTATGATATGCTCTTTTCTTTCTACTGTGACATCTTTTCCCAGAACCGATTGAAAAATTGTTAACTCTTGCTCGCATAATCCTATACAGGCATTAGCCGCAGCGCAAATGGGACAGTGATTTTCAATTAATAGAAATGTCCCATCGTCTAGGGTTTGACTCTCCGCCATGTATCCTTCGTGCGATCGCAATTTTACTAAAGTTGCTAATCTGACTGCTAAGGGATCTTGACTAGATATTTGTGCTTGATAGGTAGCAAGTTGCTGTTTTGTCCTGACTTCCAGCAGCCTATCTAGTCCCACCTCCCCAAAAGCTTCTGTTACCGCCTGAATTAAACCCAAAGTTAACTCTGCATAACCATCAGGAAACAAGCGGTTAGCATCTGGGGTTAATTGCCATAGTTTAGCCGGTCGTCCCATCTCACGGGGTTCTTCTTCATAGGTAACTAAATGCTCATCTTGTAGTGCGTACAAATGCTGACGCACAGCCATTGCAGAAATCTCCAAACAAGTTGCTAACTCTTGAGAGTCCATTGCACCCTGTTGTTTAAGTAAGTTGACAATAGCGCGACGTGTGCGGACTGTGGATGATTTTTTGGGTGAGTTTTTGGTCATACTCACAAACTAAAGAAAATTCTTTACAAAGTCAAATGCAGAGGGTTATCATACTTTCTAAAGGAAAAACTTTAGAAAGTAACAATATGACTTCAGCAAAGGTGGCGATAATTACAGCTGCGAGCCGAGGCATTGGTGCAGGTTGTGCGAAAGAATTAGCCGCACAGGGTTACAATGTGGCATTAATGGCGCGATCGCCTGAAGTTTTAGATTTAGCCAAGGACTTAGGTGGTATTGCCATTCAAGGCTCAATGACCAATTTGTCAGACTTAGAACGATTAGTAGAGACAACTTTAACGACATTCGGTCGGATAGATGCAGTAGTCAATAGTTTTGGCGACCCACCCCGACGCGATTTATTATCTATTTCTGATGAAATGTGGTTAGAAAACTTTGAAATGCTGTTTTTGAGTGTGGTTCGTATCGCCAGACTAGTAACAGAACCAATGCAACGTTCTGGTGGTGGTGTCATTATTAACATTTCTGCTTGTGATTCTCAAGAACCCAACTTAGGAACACCTTTTAGTGGCACACTCCGCGCTGCAATGGAAGGTTTCACAAAACTATATGCCAAGCGTTACAGAACCGATAAAATCCGTATGGTTGCCGTCGCGCCTTTTTTTGTCGCCGATTCCATGTCAGAGTTAGAAGGTTGGAATGTCCCGACAGATTTAATGTTTGGTCGTCCTGCTACCTACAGAGAGTTTGCTAAGATAGTAGCTTTTTTGATTTCCCAGGATGCCAAATTTATTACAGGTACAACCTTGAAAGTAGATGAAGCCTATTCTGCGGCTATTTAACTTAAATCTCCTGACAGATACTTTGTAGTATTTGTCTTAACCAAATACTCGCCTGATCCTGATTTGTAAGTTTACTCCACAACATAGAAATCATCCAAGGTTCCGTTTGTACAGGAAGTTCAAAGATTTCTAACGTATTTTGGTCAGCAAATGGTGTTACTAGTCGTGATGGAATGACAGTTACCAAATCGCTGGATGAAATCACCGCAGGTAATATGAGCAAATGCGGTGTAGTTAACATCACACGACGCTGAAGATGATATTTTGCTAGCACCTTGTCGATTTCACCAATGTCGTCTCGTCGGAGGGTAAAAAGAGCTTGAGGAACACTAGCGAAAATTTCCGGTGTGATGCTTCCTTGGCTAATTACAGGATGTCCAAGGCGACAAATACCAACAAAATGTTCTTGAAATAATGGCATCTGTATAGATTGTCTGGGGGAATTTTGAAAAAAACCCAGTGCAACATCTATTTCTCGTTGCTCTAATAGCTCTCCTACAGAATCTTTTTCAAAACCAATGAGTCGAAAATTAACATTTGGCGCAACTTGACGACACACTTCTAACAACTTAGGGACAACTACATAGCTGGTGTAATCTGAACTACCAATAGCGAAGGTATGCTTAGAAGTTTTGGGGTCAAAACTGCGACTAGATTCTAGTGTTTGGCGGATTTGTTGGAGAGCCGCTGAAATCCCTGGTGCAATTTCCAAAGCTTTCGCTGTTGGCTGCATCTCTCTTCCGATACGGATAAATAACTCATCTTGAAAAAGTAGGCGTAATCTTCCTAGTGCCGCACTCATCGCTGGTTGTCCTAGATACAGGCGTTGTGCTGCTACCGTCACACTGCGTTCCTCCAACAGTACCTCAAAGGCCACCAGCAAGTTGAGGTCAATGGAGGATAAATCTATTAATCCCATTAATTCAATATATCTTTAAAATCAATTTGCTTAATTTATAACATCTCAGTAGAGTAATTCTAAAAGTATTTCTTAGGTCACAAAAATGGCGACTCCAACGAGAATTGCAGTGGTAACAGGCAGTAATCGCGGTTTAGGATATGCTATTGCTCGAAAGTTAGCCCAAAAGGGTATCCGTGTAATCTTGACGAGTCGTAATGAAACAGATGGTGTCAAAGCCAAGCAGCAATTAGCTGGTGAAGGACTGGATGTAGACTATCACGTACTCAATGTTACTGATGACACAAGTGTGCAAGATTTTACTATATGGCTGCGTGAAACCTATGGTAGTGTAGATATTCTAGTCAACAATGCAGGTGTCAATCCCACCACTCAACCAGAAGAGTCTAGTTTGCTGACGGTGCAACTAGCAACGATGCAAGCCACCTTTGAAACTAACGTTTTAGCGGTAGTAAGAATTTGTCAGGCATTAATTCCCTTAATGCAGGTCAATAATTATGGCCGTATCGTCAATGTTTCTACAGAAATGGCTGCTTTAGCCACGATTAACCATGATTATTACCCTCTAGCACCATCTTATCGGCTTTCTAAGGTGGGTGTGAATGCTATAACAGCGATTTTGGCTAAAGAACTACAAGGGACTAACATTCTGGTAAATGCCTATTCTCCTGGTTGGATGAAAACGGATATGGGGGGAGAGAACGCACCATTTACAGCAGAAGAGGGAGCAGAAACAGCTGTTTATTTAGCAACGCTTCCCGATGGCGGATTTCAAGGACAGTTTTTTGCAGAGATGCGGAAGTTCGGTGGCCCATTTACATTACAGTGGTAGGTCAATATGGAAAATGCTGTAGGTTTACCGCCTATTTACGAGGATACGCCGATTGATTTAGTTCCTAATCGAGTCATCACCTCTTTCCCTGCCTATACTTTTTTAGAAAATCTGGCGATCGCTGCCGATGGTACAATCTTTGTCACCAATCACGAAATTGGCCAGATTGTGCGCGTCACCCCAGATGGTAATCAGGAAATTCACGCTACTGTTGCAGGTAAAGTCAGTGGTCTAGCTTTCACTAGCGATGGAGATTTGGTTGCTACAGGTTGGAATGCTGATTCTGTACCTGTGGTATTTTTAGTTACCCAAGATGGTACAGTCAAAACCTTATTGACCTTACCAGATGCCATATTTCTCAACGGGATTACCCCACTCTCAGACAATCAATATTTGACAGCAGATTCCTATCGTGGTGCAATTTGGCTCATTGATATTGCTCAACCCAGTGCGTCAATTTGGTTAGAACATCCGTTGCTGGCTCGTAGTAATTCCGAAAATCCCATCCCAGCTGCTAATGGCATCAAACGTTTTTGCCGAACAATATATGTTTCTAATACAGAGCAAATGTTGTTATTACGGATTCCCCTTGGTATGGATGACCATCCGAGTGAGCCGGAAATATTTGTAGAGAAGACTAATATTGATGACTTTGCTTTTGACTTAGAAGGCAACCTTTACGGAGCAACCCACATTTATAACAGTGTGGTGCGGATTGGTACTGATGGCATCACAACTATTATTGCTCAAGCCGAGCAAGGTGTAATTGGTAGTACAGCTGTGGCCTTTGGTCAAAGCGAAAGTGATCACACCGCAATTTATGTTGTCACCAACGGTGGGATGTTTTTACCTCTACCTTCGGGAGTTTTTCCGGCTAATGTCGTCCGTCTAGAAGTCGGGAAAGCTGGATACGACTTTACTTAACGCGAGTTCGATAAATTCAGAAGAACCCCTCTCCAAACCTCTCCCCGACACGGCTATCCATTACCCGGATCTTTCTCAACATTTACGAGAGTATTCACTCACGCTTTTTCTAACCCTGATTACTTCGTCCTTGATTCTCAATAAAAAGCCAATTTTAGCGAGAATACAAAAACCGAACTTGTCAAGTATGCTTGACCCCTCAGTCTTCAAGATGACTATAGAACAAGCGTTTTAGGATTGTAAAGAAAGATGTGGGTAACGCATAGCCGACACGGAGAGAGGCTTTAAAAGTTTAATTTTCCCTTGGTTAGTTTCTTTTTTACTCCCCTCTCCGTGTCGGAGAGGGGCTGGGGGAGAGGTTAAAAAACACTTGTCGGTAGGGGAAGAAAAATGTGCTTCTTCTATGTTTTGTTCATAGCCTCGCTAGTTGGAGGCTGACGTATTTGTCAATATTCTGATGGGTAGCCGTAGCAATGGAACAAGATGATCAAATTATCACAGTAGTCATTACCCAAGTGGTCAAAGCAGGGTGCGAAACTGCTTACGAGGCTTGGTTGAAAAATATTACCAGTGTCGCCAGAACCTATCCTGGTCATATGGGTACAAACATCATTCGTCCCCTTCTTGGTGTCCGACCTGAATATGTGATTATCTTCCGGTTTGACGGCTATGAAAATATGAAAACTTGGATAACATCACGAGATCGCGAATATTGGCTAGCTCAAGGCCAATCCTTAGTAGAATCTGAACCCCATGTTCAACATATTAGCGGTTTAGAAGCTTGGTTTTCTCTTCCTGGTCAACCACTCAAAACACCACCACGCTATAAAACAGCTTTGCTGACTTGGGGATCTGTATATATTTTGATTAATTTATTGAATACATTTATTACACCTCTGCTGCGAGGTCTACCACCACTGATTATTTCCTTTGTTATTACTGTGACTATGGTTTTGCTATTAACCTATGTAGTCATGCCTAGAGTTACCCGTTTATTCCGGTCTTGGTTATATCCTAAACATGGCTAACAGATTTTAGTATTTTTTTTTACTTGCACTTGTTAAATTTCATTTTCCTGTCGAAAATGAAGATTGTTCAAACAGCCTGTAAATGCAAACGGGTGACAGTGCATGGTTAGAATGCTCAAACAACTGCGCCGCCAAGAGTCCATGAGATCCCGTAGGGATGAATTTTATCACTACCCAGGAACTCTACCAGGAACAATCATCATTGATGCAGATGCTCCACCACCAACGATTTATTTAATAGACTACAACCAAACTAATTTTATTCGCCAACAAGTAGCGACCCCAGAAGAATGTATTCCCTATCTTGACCAAGAATCTGTTTCTTGGGTAGATGTCCAGGGTTTAGGTAATCAGGACATTTTAGAAAGAATGGGAAAGGTCTTTGAATTATCGTCGCTGGTTTTAGAAGATGTGGTCAATGTCTCGGAGCGTCCGAAAGTCGAAGATTATGATGACCAACTACTATTTATTGCGCGGATGGTAGTCCCTAAAGAAAGAGACTATGGTTTTTATAGTGAACAAGTCAGTTTAATTTTAGGTAAATATTATCTGCTCACAGTCCAAGAAGAACCAGAACATGATTGTTTTGAGGGTGTAAGAGTCAGAATTGAAAGAGGAAAAGGAATTATCCGCAAGCAAGGCTCAGATTATTTAGCTTATGCTTTACTAGATGCTATTGTTGACGGGTTTTTTCCGGTTTTAGAGCGTTACGGCGAACAATTAGAAGATTTAGAAGAAGAAGTAATCGCTAAACCTACCCGCAAAACCCTACAAAAAATTTACCAACTGCGGCGAGAATTATTGCAATTACGCCGTGCTATCTGGCCACAACGGGACGCGATTAATGCTTTAATACGCGATCGCAGTGACTTAATTAGTGAAGATGTACAAATTTATTTAAGGGATTGCTACGACCATGCAGTCCAAGTCATGGATATGGTAGAAACTTACCGAGAGCTAGCATCTGGCTTGATGGATGTGTACCTCTCAGCCGTCGGTAACAAAATGAATGAAGTGATGAAGCTACTCACAGTAGTTTCCTCTATCTTCATTCCCCTAACTTTTATTGCAGGTATTTACGGTATGAACTTCAATACCGATAAATCGCCATATAATATGCCCGAACTGAATTGGTATTGGGGTTATCCACTTTGTCTAGCCATCATGGGATTCATCGGTTTTGGTTTATTATTTTTATTCTGGCAACGGGGTTGGTTAGAAAATTCTACCAGCATTAAGCGGGAATGAGGGATTGGGGACTGGGGATTGGGGATTGGGGATTGGGGACTCTGCGGTTGGTGTACACACAAGTCTTATAATTTCTCACATCGTTTTGATCCCACATAGCCCCCTTAAAAAGCCAAATGCAGTGGCTCCTCTCTTGAAGGGGGATTTAGGGGGATATAAGCATAGAAGAAATATTATATGGAGTCTCAATTTTAAAATATGACTACAAATAGTGACCAAAATTTAGTAGTATTAACTCTTTATATTCTTGGAGTTGCTTACGTCTTTAATTTAATGGTGGAATCCGTTGATGATCGGATTAAATATGAATTTAAAAAAGGCGAGGTAGACGACAAGCTGAAAGAACAAGGTCTAGCCGAAAAAATTAGTGTCAACTTTAAATTTAAAGCATCAGAGCCAATAGACGAACTCAAAGAACTCTCAATGACCATTGAGAATAAATCTGATGATTTAGCCATCTATGTAGACTGGGATAATAGCTCTTTAATCCTCAATAATAAATCATGTCGAGTCATTAGAAAATCACCAGATTTAACCCGTGACTTGGCTATATCTCAAAGTCCTAGTCTGATAGTTCCTAAGAAAACATTGACAGAAAATATCACCGCCGAGGATTTATTTGAACGTGATAAAGAAACTGGGGTTTACACAGTGAAAAAACCGCTTATGAATATTAGTGGTTTACAAAAAGGTGGGCCACCACAAAAGAAAATGTATGGCGATTTCATGAATAGAGGCAAAGAATTAGGATTTTCGTTACAACTTGTCCTCCGTTTATCAGAAATCAGAGCAGGTTTAGCTCCTGGTGCAGAATATCCTCCCATCTGCATTATTGATTGTCCCTTCACCATTAGAAAATTACCTTGGACTTACGCCTTACCTTGGAACAAAAAGAAATAATCAAACAGCACAGATGCTCTCATTGGCGATTACACTGTAACTAGGGAGAGAGTAGGCGTAGGCGGTTGCAGATCAGTTAATCCTGATTTGAGGAAAGTCCGGACTCCCCAAAGACCAGACTTGCTGGATAACTTCCAGTGCGAGCGATCGTGAGGATAGTGCCACAGAAAGATACCGCCAAATTCAGTTCTGAGCAATGAGTGCTAAGTGCTGAGTTTTTTCTCAGCACTCACAACTCAGCACTCACAACTTTTTTGGTAAGGGTGCAAAGGTGCGGTAAGAGCGCACCAGCAACGTCGAGAGGCGTTGGCTCGGTAAACCCCGGTTGGGAGCAAGGCCGTAGGAACTATGGTTGGTCTTTTACCAGTTCCGCTTGCAAAGAGCCGCTAGAGGCGTTTGGTAACAAACGTCCCAGATAGATAACCGCCTTCTTGTAGAGCAATCTACATAGAAAACAGAACCCGGCTTACTACCAACTCTCTCCTCTTTTAGTCATTGGTCAATGGTCATTAGTCAATAGTCCATAGTCTATAGCAACGACTATCAACTGTTTACTTATGACTCAGGAGATAATTTTGGCAGGGTAAGAATTTTGCCCATGTCTAAAATATGCAACGCCATGAATAAAAACCAAGCAATTTGCCATCTCAATCAATGACTAATAACTAATAACTAATGACTAATGACTAATAACTAATAACTAATGAATGTTGTTTATCCGCGCCGTCAGCGACAGCTTGAAAGTTTAGTAAGAAAGTTGGGTTTGTCAACCACTGCACCGATTAAGTGGGAATTATTGGATTTAGCGTTGACTCATCCTACTGTTTCTGATTCCGCTAATTACGAACAACTAGAATTTGTTGGTGATGCGGTGGTGCGATTAGCGGCGGCTGTGGTTTTGTGGGAAACTTATCCTGATGGACAAGTGGGAGATTTTGCGGCGATTCGTTCTGTGTTGGTGAGCGATCGCATCCTTGCCCAATTGGCCAGAGAATATGGTTTAGAGTTACATTTACTCGTCGCCGGTAGTGCCACTAGTGACAAAATTGGTCAAGAATCACGACTTGCGGACGCTTTTGAGGCTGTTTTAGGCGCGCTTTACCTCAGCACCAATAATTTAGACTTGATTCGCCCTTGGTTAGACTTCCACTTTCGCCAACTAGCCGCAGAAATTCGCCTCGATCCCGCAAGATTAAATTACAAAGCCGCCCTCCAAGAGTGGACACAGGCCCAATTCAAAGTTTTACCAGAATATCGAGTTGTGGAAATCAATCAAGCTAACCGCACTCAAGAACGGTTCATGGCGGAGGTGTGGTTGCATGATAAAAAACTCGGTGAAGGCAAAGGACGCTCTATTAAAGCCGCCGAACAAGCAGCCGCTAAGGTGGCATTTTTAGCAGTTAACCCTATTGATCAATCAACATGAGAAAAATTTTGATTGGGGTGATGGGGCCTGGAGAACAAGCAACAAGTCATGATTTACGAAATGCTTATGAATTAGGTCAACTCATTGCTCAATCGGGATGGGTTTTGTTAACTGGTGGACGAAATGTTGGTGTAATGAATGCGGCTAATCAGGGGGCAAAATCTGCTCATGGTTTAACTTTAGGCATTCTCCCCAATCGTCAACAAGAGGGTATTTCTGAGGCGGTTGATATTGCCATTTTTACAGATATGGGTAACGCTCGTAATAATATTAATGTCCTCTCTAGTAATGTAGTAATTGCCTGTGGCATCGGTGCGGGGACTGCTTCGGAAATTTCCTTGGCGGTGAAAGCCAATAAACAAGTAATTCTGTTAAATGATGATGCAGAAAGCAAAACTTTCTTTCAGAAATTATCCCCTGAAAAAATCTATATTGTTAACAGTGTGAGTGAGGCGATCGCCACTGTTAAGTCCATTCTTCCATGAATTTTTGAAAAAACAAGTTCGTAGTAAGGACTTTAGTCCTAATTTTTTCAGCACTAAAGTGCTTACTACAAACCTAAAATTGTTCTAATTATTTTCGACTTTTACGCCTCTCCAAAAAGCAACATAACCTTCAATATTCTTAGCTTTTTCCTTAGTGCTGGGATAGTACCAAGCAGCATCTTTGTTGACTTGTCCATCAACGGCGATACTGTAGTAACTAGCAATTCCTTTCCACGGACAAGTCGTGTGAGTTTCGCTCTCTTGAAAATATTCTTTGTTAATTGCATTTGGGGGAAAATAATGATTTCCTTCGACGACGATAGTTTGGTCGCTTTCAGCTAGTACAGCCCCATTCCAAGTAGCTTTAGGCATAAGTGCGTTTGTGATGAAAGTTTACATTTAACATTTTGACACTTCTGAACTCTAAAAAAATCCCCCAGCAGTTCTGAGGGAAGTTAGAGAAGGAGCGTTTTTCGATGAGAAAACTATGCAATACTAGGTTCGGTGCTGCTTTGCAGTAGGTTGATGATGGCAGCTTTTTCTAAAATTCCGACTAGTACGCCATTATCACGAATTACGGGAAGTGCTGATATTTGTTGCTGTTCGAGTAACTGCACTACTTCTAGTAATGGTTGATGGGATGGGATAGTAGTAGATGGAGTTGGTCGCATGACATCTTTGACTTGAGTTTCTGACCACAATGCTGTGTTGATACGGCGTAAGTCATCTAGTGCGATCGCACCTACTAATTGTCCTTCATTGTTGGTGACTAAAAACCGTCGCCAGTTGTTACCTAACACAATTTGTTGATCTGCAAACTCTCTTAAGCTTAAATCAGCAGGAACAATCGGACTATCAACTGTGACTGCATCGGCTGCTGTCAATCCTGTGAGTTTCTCTTGGACTCTGGCAAATTGTGCGGCGTTACCAGCATTTCTCACTAGGAAGAACCCAACTAATAGATTCCAGAAGTTAGCAAAACTACCAAATAAGAATAGAGGAATTAAACCAGAAGCGATCGCTATCCAACCAAAAATTTGTCCGACGCGACTAGCAAAGGTAATACCTCTGTAGGGTTTACCTGTAATTTTCCAAACAATTGCCTTGAGGATATTACCACCATCTAGAGGTAAACCAGGAATCAGGTTAAACAGAGCCAGCGCGAGGTTCACAGAAGCCAGAACCCCAAGAATCGCAGCTAAGGGGCCAGACACGTCACTGGTAACACCAATTACCGTAACGATACCACATAGTAACAAACTGACTAACGGCCCAGCGATCGCTACCCAAAAGGCTTCTGCTGGTGTTTTTGATTCTTCTTCTAAACTCGCCAAACCGCCAAAGATAAACAATGTGATTGAGTTGACATTAATACCTTGGCGAATGGCGACAAAACTATGTCCTAATTCGTGGGCGACGACAGAAGCAAACAACAATAACGCCGTCGTCAATCCTAGTATTAAAGCCAATCCTCCAGATAACTGGGGAAATTGTGCCATCAGTCCACCGCTATAACTCCAAGTTACCAAACCCAGAACTAGAAACCATGACGGATGGATATAAAAAGGGATACCGAAGAGATTCCCAACGCGAATTGTGCCGTTCATGTCGTTCACCTTTGATTTCAGCAGCGAGAGTTGTGTCTTTCACCTCTCGTTGTGGATATTGTAACGAAGTATTAAGCAATTTTAATATTTCTAACGGTAGTAGTGTCCGTATGTTCAGGTGTGGTTAACAAGGCAATGAGTCAATAGTCAATAGTCATTAGTCATTAGTCAATAGTCATTAGTCAATAGTCATTAGTCAATAGTCATTAGTCACTACTCATTACTCATTACTCAACACTCACTACTCAGCACATACACTGATACCAATTCAAAATTTGATGACTTTACAGTATATTTACTGAATATTTATCAATATTCTAAAGTTGATGAATTTTTATTAAC
The DNA here is from genome assembly GCF_050235535.1 of Aliinostoc sp. HNIBRCY26. Lineage (GTDB taxonomy): Bacteria > Cyanobacteriota > Cyanobacteriia > Cyanobacteriales > Nostocaceae > Trichormus. The sequence continues at coordinate 3,237,862 of NZ_CP189852.1, read as the reverse complement.
TTAATATAAAGAGAGATAAATCTATCTCGTAGACAACGGTTGATACAGATTAATATGTGGAAAATAATTTATCCCATCTGAAAGGTGCTACCAATAGATTGCTTTATTGTAAAATCTAATACTTACCCCAGTAAAACTTATTGTAAAAAAGAATACTGGTATAAAGGACATAATCAAGCCAACTAATTTTAGATTTTAGGTTCAATTCCATAATCCAAAATTTAAAATCTAAAATTCGGAAGGTCAAACATCAGATGACGCACCTTCCTAACATATCACAAGGACAACATACACCTATCCAATAAACGGGACTATCAGTTTATTGATAGAAATACTTCTCTCATTTGCTAGAAGTAGTAAAAAACAATGCAGAAATAGTATGAAAACAGGAATTCATCAAAAGCTGTATTTCATCAATTAAACTACCAAATTACTATTGTCATTCAACTATTACAATGCTCTCTCACATTCGGGGTATTCAAGATATGATTTCATCTGGAGTAGAAATAAAAGTTAGTCGTTTAGAGTCTATAGTTGAGCAAATTGGAGAAGCTGTACTTTCTACGACAGAAACCATTGAGCGTCTAGCAGACAGACTAGAAAATCTTAGTTGCCAAGTAGAAGCACAAGGTAAACAATTGCAACAGCAAGGATATCAAATATTTGCTTTATGTGATGCCGTCCAAAGCCTTGCAGAATCTCAAGATGATTCATTACAAAAACTAGCCCAACTCACACAAACTTTAGACAAATTAACTACATTAATTCAGGGATTAGATGAAGATGAGTGATGAGTGCTGAGTAATGAGTAATGAGTAATGAGTAATGAGTAATGAGTGCTGAGTAATGAGTAATGAGTAATGAGTAATGAGTTTTGATGGAGAACTAAATTCTACCTTGTCCACCTTGTCTACCTTTTCCCCAATCCCCCACTCTTCTTTCTTCATTTTGAATTTTGAATTTTGAATTTTGAATTTTGAATTTTGAATTGATTCGTCCCCATTCCCTATACCCTTAATTGAGTAACTGCAATATTTCCAGAAAAACAAACATCGACATCACTTCCAGGGGTGCGATCGCGTTTGCCGTATTCACCGACATAATAAAAATCATCACCGTCAATGCGATAGTTGACGGGTAAGGGTTTATTACATGGTTGGCAAAATACTATCTCTGGTTCGGGTTCTCCTGGTTGGAGATGGGGTAAATTTACATTCCAAAAACACCAAGGTTCTAGGGGACGGTGCAGTAAATCGGCTAAAATTTCCACGGTTAACTTAGCTGCAAATTCCCAATCGAAATTTTGCTTGGCTTTACGATAGTGAGATATCGCAATTCCAGGGATACCGTGCATCGCAGCTTCTCTCACCGCCGCTACAGTACCAGAAATATAAGCATCAACTCCTAAGTTACCGCCAGCATTAATTCCAGACAAGACAAATTTAGTGTCTTGGCATAAATGCGTTACCGCAATTCTGACACAATCAGCAGGAGTACCGGCGATCGCGTATTCAAATTCCGAACGCTGTTGTAATTTAATGGGGCGAGTAGTGGTAACTTGATGACCACAACCAGATTGATGATCCCTGGGTGCAGCCACAATAAACTTTTGACCATTTACAGCTTGCACCAAAGCCTTAATCCCTGGAGCATCAATCCCGTCATCGTTAGTTAAGATTATGGTCATATAATTTGTAATTCGTAATTAAAAAAATAGATCCTCACTTTATCGTCAATTCAAGGGTTTAAGACCCCTAAGTCTATACGTAGTATCAGTTGATTTGGGGTTTAAATCCCCAACTCCAACTGTCTTTAATTTTGAATTTTGTAGGCGTAAGCCTTCCCGTAGGGTATTTTGAATTTTGAATTTTTAATCAGTTGCGTCCCAGGCGTTGAGGAAATTCCAGTCTTCATTATCTTCAGAAGTTGTAGGTTGCTGATGAACGGGTTCTTTTCCTTGCAACAAGTTGTCATATTCACCTGAGTCTACCCATTTCAACAGTTCAGATGCTCTCATTACCGTCCAAGGTAGAAGATGTTCCATAAAGCTAAAAGTTTTAGCAAATTTATCTAAATTATCGAGATTTGTAAATTCAAAAGCACGCGCTTGGGTGACAAAATCATTAATGGTGTCTTCATTTAAATACTCTTGAGGTAAACCCCCCAATTTCATCAAAGCAGTAATTGCCACATCTTGATTTTGACACGCCAATAAACCAGCGCGATCGGCGGTAAATTTAGCCATAATTATCCAGTTGTATAAAGCAATTTCTATGCCGTTAGCAGCTAATCCACCTATACCAAAGGTGGTGCTACTAATTAAATTTTTCACCACTGGCATGATATGCGCCATTTGCTGGTACGCCAAGTATTTACCTTTGATGCGTGCGACTTCGTGTCCGAATACGAACAACAATTCATCATGGGAAAGCCATTCCATCCCCTCCAGATTGATCCCCACCACTGGCTTTTCTACCCCAACAGCGTAGGCTTTGATGTATCCTGTACCGCGAAACAGAAAAAGTTCTGGGGTGGGGTTAATATCGAGGATATTGCAGGTTTCCGTAAAAGCACCATAGAGACTGGGAAAATTGCGCGGCGTAACTTTGAATTCACTTCCAGTGATTTGCATCCGCAGCAATCTATCAATCCCGTACTCATTAACTTTATTCAACAATAGAGGTAATACAGGGGTTCGCTCCAAAGACATTAAAGCCTTGTGGTCAAACGGATGCTCATAAAACTCGGTTTTCAAACCAGGAAAATGCTTTTTTTCCATACTTGTGTGCTTTTAACACAATAAAATTCACTATAAAAAAGTAGCAAGTATCTTAGTTAAGATATCAGAAATAGCATCTTAGGTGATGAAGAGCGATCGCTTTTTTCTTGGTCGTACTTGGTTACTGTGTGTATTCTAAGAGACGGTAGTTGCAATCCAAACATCTTAGATGTAAAATACCGTGATGGTAATCTAAGTGACATAGCTCCATCACTCTAGAAAATGACATCATAGAGAGTAAAAAGTTTTTGACCGCTAATTAGATAGGTGAGATTAGACAATTGCATCAGATAACATTGCCACGAAAGGTGTCACGCAACAGGTCAAAAACAACAAAATTATGGTCAAAAATCTTGAATTTTCACAGTTGCAATTTTCATAATTTACTCGTGAGTCAATATACAAACTACTAAACAATAACAGAAAGTTAGATGGCGACCGGAATACCAAGCAGATTCAAACACAACAGCACTTCAAAAAACAGTAACGCCATATCTTTTAGGCTAGATTATGAGGGAAAATTAGCATTTGAAGAGATTTTAAATATTTCTCCAGCACAGTTGCAATGTGTTGCTAGCGTTGAAAAACAGCCGAAAAATCGATTAATTTATGGTGAAAATTTAAGAGTTATTAGAGCTTTATTAGATGACGATAATATTGCTGGTAATGTAAGGTTAGTTTACATTGATCCACCTTATGCCACAGGTGGTGATTTTGAATCTAGAAAACAAAATCATGCTTATCATGATGTCATTAGTGGGGCTGATTACTTAGAATTTCTGCGTCAAAGATTAATTTTGCTCAGAGAGCTAATGGCTGATGATGGTTCTATCTACGTCCATCTAGATGATAATATGGCTTTTCCTGCAAAAGTTTTGATGGATGAGATTTTTGGTTCTAAAAATTTCCGCAATTGGATTACAAGAAAAAAATGTAATCCTAAAAACTATACAAAAAAACAATATGGCAATATTTCAGACTATATTTTGTTTTATACAAAAACTGCAAGTTATGTGTGGAATCAATCCTTTGAAGCGTGGACAGACGGTACTTCTAAAAAAGAATATCAATATATAGAAGAAGAAACAGGAAGACATTATAAAAAAGTTCCTATTCATGCTCCAGGAACAAGAAATGGTGCTACTGGTCAACCCTGGCGTGGGATGCTTCCCCCTCCTGGTAAACATTGGCAGTATAAACCTGAAACCTTAGATGAAATGGATGCTAGAGGTGAAATTTATTGGTCTCCTACCGGTAATCCCAGAAGAAAGGTTTATCTTGACAATAGTAAAGGAATTCCAGTCCAAGATATCTGGCTTGATTTCAAAGATGCCCATAATCAAAATATCAAAATTACAGGTTATCCCACTGAAAAGAATTCAGAAATGATGAAGCGTATTATTCTTGCCTCTTCTAATCCAGGAGATATAGTATTAGATGCTTTTTCTGGAAGTGGTACAACAATCGCAGTTGCAGAAGAACTAGAAAGACAATGGATAGGTATTGATAATTCACTACTAGCAATAGAAACTACCGTTCATCGCCTCGCCAGAGGTACTGAAGCAATGGGTGATTTTATTAAAATTAATGGTATGCAGTCAAAACAACAATCCTTATTAGACAGCAACCGCGTTTTACATAGTGGACTTGATTTATATGTGGAGATAGCGTCAGATTTACAAAATATTCCAGAAAGCTGCATTAAAGATTGGCATAGTAAACTTAACTTTCAAGCCAATCTCTGGTAAATCTTTCATCTAGCATTTTGAGTGTACACACCATAACTCTTCCTTGACCGTATTTTTCTAAAGCGGCGTAGTCATTCCACATAGAACCAAGTGTAAGTCCAGGCCCGTCATTGAGAAAAAAGACTTTTAGAGGTAATTTATATCCTCCAGCATATCTGAGAATATCGCTAACTTTATCTCTATTTCCTCCGGTGCGATCATCCTCTTGCGCTCCTCCTCTATCGGAATCATAACGAGCAAAGCCTATTACTAGCGGTGTTTGATCATGACGGGAAATGAGAATATCTGCTGGTGTTTTTGTCTCCCAATCTGGTAAAACTTCATTTAGCATAACATCTCTACCAGCACGCGCCGGCCCTTGAATTGAGTAATCATCAGCAAAATTTGACTCAAACCATAAGAAAAATGCTTCTGTGAGTTCGTATCCTTTCTGCCCACGGCTTTTATATTCCATCAGAATAGCCATGAGTGCTTCATCAGGGTTAGGACGACTAGCTAAATTGGCTCTAATTTCCTCTATTGTTCTAAATCTATGCCCATAATCATCTATGATGTTAGTGATTTTTTTCTTAACCTTTAACATCTCAACAGATGTGTCTGGTGATACGTATTTGCGAAAAACTCTTAGTAACTGAGTGCGTGATGGGTTAGGTGTTTCCGCAATACGGATCAGCAAATTAGCCGAGCTGTTGGCTAGGTAAACTAATTCTGTAAACTGATCAATGACGCTGCTATAAATAGTTTTTGCTTCATCAAGATAGTCTGGATAAAATTGGGAGTCGATGAAAGTAATGTATTGAGAAGCTCTATTTTGATAGTCAGCAAATGAAGTCAAGGGGTATCTCCTGAAACTTGATCGAATTCTGAGGTAAGTTGTTTGACTAGATCAATCTATGGAGTAAGTGATTTTGACATTAGTTGTATAGTATTTTTGATGCTAATCGGTATTATAGGATTATCAAATGCAGCAGCTCCTCAACCAAGTTTTTATCAGGCTCATCTTACCGATACTGACGGTAATTTTAGCTTCTTCGTTATTTGCCACCTCTGCATTAGCTACGGGTGTTTATCAAATACCCAACCTGACAGCAGGTGATTCTACTTGGGTTGTAGACCAAGGTGAAGTTATCAGCCGTATCAATGAAGGTCAGATTAGTGGTAACTTTGATGACTTGGCGAAGAAAACAGGAAACGAAGTCAGATTTGTGACAATTCGTCGCTTAGATTACGGTGAAACTCCAGACAGCTTTGCAAAATCACTGTTTGATAGATGGTTTCCGACTCCAGAAGCTAAAGCCAATCAAACTTTGTTAGTGCTGGATACAGTAACTAACGGTACAGCAATCATTTCTGGGGAGCAAGTTAAATCTCTGCTAACAGATGAGATTGCAATCAGTGTAGCGGAAGAAACATTAGCTGCACCCTTGCGCGATGGTAATAAATATAATCAGGCATTTTTGGATGCTAGCGATCGCCTAGTTGCAGTTCTCTCCGGTCAACCTGATCCCGGCCCCCCGCAAATCGTTGACAAAGTACAGGTAGAAGGAACTTTCAAAAAGGCTGAAGAAACTGACAAAGGTAACGCCACAGCTTGGGTAGTGGGACTGTTAATCGCCGCCACTATTATCCCAATGGCGACTTACTATATTTATTTGGCAGTTCAACCATCGTCGGAAGGGTAGGAAAGGCAAAGGGAAAAAGACAAAAGAAAAAAGGGCGTTGCTGATTAATGGGATGATTGATGTTTCGCGCATTCGCCGCAAGGCGTTCTCGCAGAGTAGGCGCAAAGGCGCAAAAAATCGTTAGTTTACTTTGCTAAGAAAGCTTAATTCATCCGGCATTGATACAACTCCAGATTTTTTTGCCTTTTTCCTTTTTACTTTTGCCTTAGTCTTGGATATACTCTTGCCCTGTGACTAAAGCTACTTCTGCGCGGATAAATTCACGACCTAAATAAGCAGCGTGGTCTAGCTGACTGACAGGACAGGGCTGAGTTTCTTCAAAAATTCTCACACTTAATTCTTTGGCTGTTCTCCCACTAAATACTGTGGTGTGGGTGCGTTCCACCTTACCCTTAGCAGGAATGACTTTTCCGGTTACGGGATCTACAGCTAAACCACGGTCATCAATGATGTTTGTAAAATGTTTGGCATAGATTAAACCTTCTGCCCTGTCTAAATAGATAATGAAATATCCATAGGGATCAAGGTCAATGTGACGCTGAGAAAGCCTATCATCAATTGCCGCCAAATTTTCTAATATCAAATCCATAATCGGTCTCAAAACTAAATTTATCTATTCCGAGTTTTTACACTACAGATCAAGTGTAAATCTTTCTCAGCTAACAGTTACCAATTAATTGACAATTACTAGTTTGATGGATTTTGTTTACTAAAAGGTAACTCTGCATTAATGGCGGCAATTTCTTGCTGTTCTAGTTGGTTTACTTCGTGAATGTAGGGCAATAAAATCTGTGACAGACGACCATTATAGAATCTGTGCAAACTGTAATTAGGCGTAGCAGGGAATCCACGGCGTTTTTTATGTCTGCCGCCTGCACCGGGATCAAATAATTGGATACCGTTAGCGATCGCCCATTCAATCGGTGCATAATAGCAAGCATCAAAATGTAAACTATCGATTTCTTGAAAACTACCCCAATAGCGTCCGTATAATCTATCGTCTTTAAATAAGCAAAAGGACATTCCCACGGGGTGACGTTCATCTTCTTCGCTATAAGCGGCAAAAAATACCACTCGATGGCGATAATTATGGTGTAACTGCTCAAAAAATTGTTTTGTCAGATATTTACTTCCCCACCAACCAAACTTATCGCAGGTATCAGCATAAAAATCGTACATTAAGGAAAACAAAGATTTAGGAATATCATCCCCAGTTACAGGCTTGAGTTTTAAGCCAACTTTTTCTACGGCTTTGCGTTCTCGTTTAATATTGCGACGTTGGTTAGCATTAAACACTGCCAAATAATCATCAAAATTCTCAAATCCTGAATTTTCCCAGATATAACTATGATGCAACCAAGGGGTGAAACCTGTTTGTGTTAAAACTGGTCGCCATTCGGGATCAACATAGAGGAAATGACAGCCAGAAATCCGATTTTTGATACAAAAAGCATCAATTTCATGTACCATCATCGCGGTAATTTCCGCCTCATCTTCCCCTGGTGCAATTAAAAATCGATAACCTTCAGCTGGTGTAAATGGAGTCATCCCCAAAAGTTTCGGGTAGTATTGTACACCTATACGTTCTGCCAACTCTGCCCATTGGTGATCAAAGACAAATTCACCATAACTATGGCCTTTCAGGTACAAAACAGCAGCAGCAATCAAGGTTCTGTCGCGCCACAGGGTTAAATGATTGGGTAGCCAACCAGTTTTAGCTGTAGCACTGTGGGAACTTTCCAGATTATGCAACCAATTCCACTCTAAAAAAGGAGTTTTCAGGGGTAAGGCTAAAGCATCCCAAGCATCTTGAGGGACTTCTGCAACTTTGTTGATCCAAACGCTAGAATAACGCGGCTTGAGTTTTTCTACCATTTTTGGGGACTGGGGGTTGGGGACTGGGGACTGGGGATTGGGGACTGGGGACTGGGGATTGGGGACTGGGGGTTGGGGACTGGGGACTGGGGACTGGGGACTGGGGATTGGGGACTGGGGAATGGGGAATGGGGAATAGGGACTGGGGATTGGTGAATGGGGAATAGGGAATGGGGACAAGGTAGACAAGGTAGACAAGGTAGACAAGGTAGATTTTTTCCAATGCCCAATGCCCAATGCCCCATTCCCAATCAATAGCGTAATCTAATCTACCTTATCGTTGCAGGCGATAATGGAGAAAAACTTCTTGGTCAATGGTTTTCACTTCTAAAAGTTGCAACCGAGGAGCTAGTTGAGACATAAATCCTTGTCCTTCTACTGGTGTCGGTGCAGTTTCACCACCTAAAATTAATGGGCAAACCGTCAGCCATAATTCATCTATTAAGTCTGACTCCAGCATAGAAGCTACTAATGTTCCTCCACCCAAGACTAGCAAGCGTGATATACCTAAAAAGGCTAACTCTTGTAAAGCGGCGAGTAGGTCAAGCTTGCCTTTTGGTGTAGTAAAAGCTAAAATTTTGGCAAATTCTGGTCTTTGTCGCCAAAATTGCGCGCCTGTGGTCGTTGTCAATAACCAGCGTTGAATTGATTGCTGAAAAAAGCGAATTTCCGGATTTATCTGACCAGAGTGTGTAGTAACTATATGAATCGGCTGGGTAGGTTTACCTTCTTGCTGTCGATGTTGCAGGAGCGTCGTTTGTGATATGGTCATTGTTGTGCCATAAGCCCGGATTGTACCTGCACCCAATAATACAGCGTCAGCAGCAGCAATCTGTTGTTCTAGGTGTGTTCTATCTACATTTGAGCCAAATCGAGCAGGCGATCGCCGAAAATCTGCTATTTTGCCATCTGCACTCATGGCTAAAACTACTGTCGTATGTGGACGATTTTGCACCATTGGGTTAATTTACGGGTGGAGTTTTTGGAACTTAACTTGTAGATGATGGCAGAAACAAAAATACCATATCCCTGAGCAGTAGCAAGTGACGGCATCATGGCACGGTGAATTAAATATAAATTTTGTCCTTTTGATTGGAAATTATTCCCAGCGATACTTGATTAATATGCAGCACAAGTCCATCTCACATCTACCCACTAAAATTTTTGGTATAGCTCATAGCTGTTTATTCATTCCATCTTTGATACCTTTGGGGGCTGATTACAAAGTGTGGATAAATTCATAAAATGTCTCCTTTGGCCGGTTTATTTACATATGTAGGCTGTTGTGGTTTTGCAGTTGTGAAGTGAGACGCTCGATGGCTAATCCCCGTCAATCATCTTTTAGACGTATTTTAGTAACGAGAATTTTGTTGCTGTTTGTGCCTGTTTTATTTATCGGACAGCTAGCAGCTTTGAATAAAGCCCGTTCTAGTTTGTTGAAAACTGCACGACAAAATTTGACTGATAGTGCTGTAATCAAAGGGGAAAAAATTGTTAATGCGATCGCAAATCTGAAAACTAGTTTACTAATCGCTAGTCGCACCACAGTTGTGCAGTCGGGATCACCAACGGAAATTCAAACATTTCTCGCCCAATTGACGCAACAACTACCCAAATACGTCGAGTGCTTGCAGTTGACTAATGTGCAGAATGGTGAAATTGTGGCTAGTAGTTGTGGTAATCAAGCGATCGCCAAAATTGTGTTACCTTTTCCCAGGGATGGAGTAGAAATCCGCACTGTCCCGCCTCAAAAGCCAGGAACTACCAGATCCAAAAATCCGCGTCAACAACTAGAATTAGTTATCTCTACACCAGTTGACAATGGTTCTGGGGAATTGCGGTATGCTTTGAGTTTGCAATCAGCGTTATACGAACAAACTAAACCGCAAGCAGGTTCTCTCACTGGTTCAACTCTAGTCATTGCTGAAGATGGAACGATATTAGCCCATCCTGTAGCCGATTTAGTCGGTAGCAATATCAGAGAACATCCAGATGCAGCCCAACTTAACAGCATTGTCAAAAATGCGATCGCCGGCAAAAATGAGTCCATCAATTTAGCTTTTCGAGATGGTAAAGAGTTAGTTGCCGGTTATACAGCTATTAATGATCCCATCACTAAACAAAAAGCCAAAAAATGGGTAGTTCTAGCAGTTACAACTGTAGATAACGCCCTATTAGGTTTAGAAGAAATCAAACTAATTCTGATTGTTTTAACCGTGGGTTTAATTGGTGCGAGTTTATTAGCATCGTTGTATTTAGCCCCCTATTTAGCTAACCCCGTTGAAGCATTACGAGACTATGCTTTAAATATTCATAGCCACCACGCCGCCAATCCCATCCCCCATAACTTCCAGATTCGTGAATTTAACCAGCTATCACAAGCCTTAGACCAAATGGTTTATCGCCTCAAAGCTTGGTCAGAAGAATTAGAAACTGCCTGGAAAGAAGCCAAAACAGCCAATCAAATTAAAAGTCAATTTTTAGCCACAACTTCCCACGAACTACGCAATCCGCTAAACATTATTATCAACTCCATCCGCTTTGTCAAAGATGATATGTGTGACAGTCGAGAAGAAGAACTAGAATTTCTCGAACGTGCTGATGAAACGGCTATTCATTTACTAGGAATTATTAACGAGTTACTAGATATTTCGAGAATTGAAGCGGGTAAACTTTCCGTAGTCACAGAACCCCTAGATTTGAGACAAATCTTACTAGAAGTGATTAATTTACAATCAGTAAATGTTCAACATAAGGGTTTGCAACTCAAAACTAGTTTAGGAACAGAATCGATTCCCGTCAAAGCAGACGCAGCCAAACTCAAACAAGTAATCATCAATATCATTGGGAACGCCACTAAGTTCACCGATGAAGGCGGGATCACCATTTCCACGTCTTTACATAAGAATAGTGGTAAATCTCAAGTTACCGTCACCATCACAGATACAGGTTTAGGAATCGAACCATCTCAACAGCAAAAACTATTTCGTCCCTATGTCATGGTAGATGGTAATAACACCCGCAAATGCGAAGGTACAGGTTTAGGGTTAGCCATTTCCCGTAACTTAATAGAACTGATGGGCGGTACAATCACCCTAGAAAGTGCAGGTATCAATCAAGGCACTACAGTAAAGATTACTTTACCTCTGATTGAAATATCAAAACCCACACCAGTCAAAGAAGAAAGTTTAGAAAATCTGGAAGTTCCCCATGAAAATACTTATACCCCACACTCAGAACCAACTCTAGTTCATGGAAATACTTTGTATAAGTCCAATCAATCCCAATTAACTCCTCAACCCGTTCAGAAATGAGTGCTGAGTGCTGAGTGCTGAGTGCTTAGTAATGAGTAATGAGTTGTGACTAATGACTAATGACTAATGACTAATGACTAATGACTAATGACTAATGACTAATGACTATTGACCATTAAGACAAATTTCTTGTCCGCCTTGATTAAGAGAAGTAGTAAGTGCAGAAAGAATTTTAACTAACTCTGTACCTACCCAACCTGACGAAATTGTGGGTGGGGTGTTTTGCAGGATGGATGAGACAAAGGTGCTGCAAACTCTGTTTAAAGGTTCTCCTTTCTCTAATTCCAGCGTTTCTTGGCTTTGATTTATCGGTAAAAATAGATTGTCCTGACGTTCAAATTCACCGTGTAATAAAGTTAAGGGTGATGATGGTGACATTTCATCAAATACCAAAGTACCAAGGCTACCTACCACAGCTAACCGACGCTGTTTATCAGGGTTTAACCAGCATAGATGAATATGGGCTTGAAATCCATCTGGGTAGGTAAGTGTTACCCAGACTAAATCAGCTAATCCTGATGGGAAGTGGTTAATTTCTTTGTTACCTTCACTTTGCAACCAAACTTTACCTGTAGCCTGGACGCTGGTGGGTGTTTGACCTAACCAGTTGTTAAAGATGGCAATATCATGAATGGCTAAATCCCACAGTGCATCAACATCTTGGCGCACAGGGCCTAAATGGGTACGGGCTGCATAACCATAACGCAAATCACCTAATTTACCTGCTTGGACTACGGTTTTTCCTCCCGCAACGGCTGGGTGAAATAAATAGGTGTGGTCAACCATGAGGATTAATTTTTGCTGATCTGCCAATTGGCAAAGTTCTTGACATTCTCCTGGTTCAAGAGTTAGAGGCTTTTCTGCTAGAACATGACAACCCCAGTTAAGAGCATCTTTAACTAAAGCATAATGGGTAGTTGCTGGTGTAGCGATCGCAACTGCTGTCAAGTCTGATAATTGCTGTAAATCTTGCCAATTGGTTGTCAATAAAATATTTTTATCTAAATTAAATTGCTGCTGCACTACCGCCAACCTGTCTGCGTGCGGATCTACTACCGCCACGACATTAACTTGGGGTAGTGCTAAAAAGTTCCGCAGTAGATGCACTCCCCAGCGTCCAACCCCAACAACAGCAATGTTAATCATTAGTTATTAGTTATTAGTCATTGGTTATTAGTTAATGGTCATTGCTAATTGAGCCAGCGTCAAGCCCTGGGGAAAATTCAAGATTTATCTATACTTTGGAACGGCGGAAAAACCTTGCTACAGTTCCGAGGAAAAATAGACCGAAAACCATACCTGGTTCTGGAACTGCGGTTGTTTCTGGTTCTTCTAGTTCTGGTTCTTCAGTGGGCGGTTGTGGTTTTGGTGGGCTAGGAAGATTACCTTTAAACGGTACATTGTGGAATTCACCAGTACCAGATAGTGAGGAAGCTACTAAAGTTCCTTCTACATTTCCATTAGAGAAACTAACATTCGCTTTGGTCGCCAATACACTACCTTGGAATGAAAAACCTGTTGTGCTAATTTGAGTAGCATCCACAAAGTTAAACAAGACGTTTTGTTTATTTGCGCCACCCAAATTTAATCCAAAATATTTAATATCAACGCTACTTCCTAGAATGTTCAAAATTACCGTGGAATTACTACCCACTCCATTCAAGTTTAAGTAACTGCTGCTGGAAAATTTAGAACCATCAATTGTAAAAACATTCAAATCACTGTTGTTTCCTGTGAGGATAATCCCGCCCCATTTATATTCGGTAGTAGTTGTTGAGGTTAATCCACCCAAATATCCAGAAAGATTAGTTAATTCTTGACGTGCAGCATTAAAGTCAATCAATTGACCTGATTTAACACCACAATTAGGAGAACAATTGAAATAAACGGGAGTATTAACAGTTCCACCAACAACGGCATTTCCGCCAAAAATTTGACCGTTATTGTAAGTTAAATTGCCACCAACGACTAGACGAGTATCTGTCCCATTGGAGTTAGTCAGACGGTCTGCAATACCAAAATTAGTGAATGTTGCATTCCCTCCCACAGCAACGCGACCTTCGGAATCTGAACTTTGATTCATGTTTCCAAATACAAAGACATTATAGTCCTGTGCTATTCCTAAATTAACAGCCATCGCTGGTTGGATAAATCCAGTTATAGCAAGTGTTCCCAAGGACAATGGTATGAGTGTGAGTGTAGATTTAAGGTTTTTTAGCATAGTCTTAGTGTCGCCAAATCATGACGATACTAATTTACTGTTTATTGAATAAATGTTCTAAAAAGATGGTGTGAATTCTTAGGTAAAATATCAATGGAAAAATTAATTATGTTTGTGTATATTTACTGTTTAAATTCTTGCTAAAAATATAATTAATCAATAGTAATTTAGGAATTTGAATTGATGATTGAAATTACTTACGTGGTGCGTGTTCGCAAAGCGTCTCGCAGAGAAGCGCAGCGCAAGCGCGATAGGTAGGGAATAGGGAATAGAGGGCTACCTAGCCTTACAGGAATCAAAGATGATGATGATTCCCGTATCTTAATAAAGAGGAACTAAGCTAAAACCCTCTTTCTCCCTGCCCCCTTGCCCATTTCAATGACAAATTATTTTGTTCCATCCTCTACAATAAAACCAAGAGATTTTCGGTTGAACCTATGACTGCGACATTGCTGACACCACCGCATGAAATGATTCACCTATCGGGAATTAGCTGGCAGACTTATGAGACGCTGTTGGCAGAACTAAGCGATCGCCGTCTCAGGTTGACTTATAATCGTGGGAATCTAGAAATTATGTCCCCTTCCCCAGAACATGAAAGGTTTAAAAAAGTTGCAGGACGTTTTGTGGAGACAATTGCAGAAGAACTGGAAATAAGTATAGAACCGTTGGGTTCAACCACATTGAAACGTCCTGAAATAAGTGGTGCAGAACCGGACGAATGTTTTTACATCCGTAATATTGCCCTAGTTCGGGGAAAAAAACGATTGGACTTAGTACAAGATCCCGCACCCGATTTAGTTGTGGAAATTGATGTCACTAGTGGTTCTCAAAATCGTCTCCAAGTTTATGCAGATTTGGGTGTCGCAGAAGTTTGGATTTATAATGGTGAATCTTTAGTAATTAAACAATTACAAAATAATGCCTATATTACTTGTACAAATAGTCAGTTTTTTGTTAATTTACCGATTCCAGAAATTGCTAAGTTTTTACAACAAGCTGAGACAATGGACTATTTAGAATTGGTGAAATTATTTCGTGAATGGGTGAGGAATCAGATAGGAAAATAGATAGATGATAAGCCAATACAGTTCAGATAAGGCTAAAATCTGGGTTGTGTGAAGTAAGAAAAGTTCGTAGTAAGGACTTTAGTCCTTAGATGAGGACTAAAGTCCCCACTACAAACTATTTTTTTAACGAAGTTCAGCTTTGCCAGTCTGCTAATTGTGTAACTAAGAAATAACGCACATGATCAACAAAAGTTGCACCCCATTGTCTTGTTCCATGTCCCATTCCAGGAACGACATAACAAGCACCATCAGGAAACTTTTGGGCGCAATTTTGAGCATCTTTAATATTGACCATTGGGTCATTAGCACCAATTAAAAAACGCACTCTACGGGGTAATTTTACATTTTCAATATAGTTTATGGGATTGCATTCCCATGCAAATTCATCTTGATATTTGAGGTTTTTAGCTAGTTGCAAAAGTTTGACTACAGGTGTTAAATCAGGTTGCAATCTGTCTAAAATTGACTCCGCTATTCCCCCTACAGGAGACGCAGCAATATCTGGTAAAAAATTATATCCCCAACTTTTCGCAAAAGATGGCAAATTTGCATGACCAATAGTTCCTAGTAACCTCTCTCCTAAACCATTGGTTGTGAAAGCATAGGCGGATAGCAATACACCCATACTCACCCCAAATAATGCCAGTCTGGGGTCAGAAAGTCCATAGCGATCGCCACAAAATTCTCTGACTTTGGCGATATCATTGGCTGTGCTGCGAAATATCGACAACAGCATGGCGGTATCAAAAGCAATTCCTCTATCAAGTAGGGGTTTAATTTCGTTCTGTGCCAAACTTGTAAAGGTGCGTACTAAACTGCGTTCACCAGCTAAGGGGGTATCGAATAAAGCCACAGCTATACCCATTTGGGTGAGAGTAGGGACTATGAAAGCATTCCAGCTATAAGGCGCGCACATCCCTTGTAAACCGATGACTAAAGGTGTGTGGTGTCTGGGGCGATGTTGTGGTAAAAATACTGCTACCGGAAAGCCGCTTAATTGTTCGTCGATATCACTTACCCCAGTATAAGGATAAGGCTCATAGAACCAATAGCGATCGCCTCTCACACCTGCAAAATTAATCTCATCAGCCCCGTAAATCATCATATTCTATTACAAAGTTTGTCATTTCCTATTATTTCGTTTCCATCCAGTTTTCGCCTGCTCTTACTTCCACTACTAACGGCACACTTAATTTTACTGCACCTTCCATCACCGATTTAATTTTCGGTTGTAATTCTTCCCACTCATCAGGGGGAACTTCAAAGACTAATTCATCATGTACTTGTAATAACAATCGCGCTTGATAGTTGCGTAGAACTTCATGCAGTTGCACCATTGCAATTTTGATAATGTCTGCACTAGAACCTTGAATTGGTGCGTTAGCGGCGGAACGCAGTAAACCTGCGTCGTAAACACCTAGATTTTTTAATTTGCTTAAATCAATGTCTTCTGGGTTGCTATTTTTGAATTTACTTAAACTTTGATTAGTAAACTCAAAATACCGCCGACGACCAAGGATAGTTTCGACGTATCCTTGAGATATAGCTTGTTTTTTCACTCCTTCTAGATAAGCGAAAATTTCTGGATAGCGACTATTAAATCGTTTAATAAATTCATTGGCGACGTTCTTATCAATCCCTGTGGAACGAGAGAATTTTAGCGAACCCATGCCATAAATTACACCGAAATTAATCGTTTTAGCAATTCGGCGTTCATCGGCTGTAATATCTTCTTTTTCAAAAACTAGTTTAGCTGTCACAGTATGAATGTCTTCATTCTGTTGATAGGCTTGTACTAAAACAGGTTCTTGACTCAAATGTGCCAAAATTCTTAACTCAATTTGTGAGTAATCAGCCGCTACCATTAACCAACCTGATTCGGGTAAAAATGCTTTGCGAATTTGGCGACTAAAAGCCGTCCGAATGGGGATATTTTGCAAGTTGGGATTAGAGGAAGATAACCTACCTGTAGATGTAGATGTTTGATTGAAATTTGTGTGTACTCTGTTAGTATCTTTGCGGACTAACGCAGGTAAAGCATCTACATAAGTAGATTTTAATTTGGAAAGAGTCCGATACTCAATAATCGCATTGACAAACCCAGTTTCATCAATTTCTTGGAGTTTTTCTAAAGTGGCTGCATCGGTAGAATAACCAGTCTGAATTTTCCGCGAATATTTGGTACTTAGTCCCAACTTTTCAAATAATATATGGCTCAATTGTTTAGGCGAACCTAAATTAAAGTTTTCGCCAGCAATTTCTGTGGCTTGTTCATGCAGTTTGGCTAAATCCGTTTCTAATTGCTGAGAGAGTTCTTTTAAATATTCAGAGTCAATGCGAACTCCTGTATATTCTACTGTGGCTAAAACAGCTTCTAGGGGTTGTTCTACTTCTGTTAGTAACTTAGATAAAGCAGGAATCTGATCTAATTCCTCACGCATTTTAGCCACAAGCTTCCAAGTAGCGTGTACTTGTAAACAGCAATAATTAGCTACAGCAGGAATACTAATATCACCAATGGTTTTACCTTTGGGGACTAACTCTTCATAGTTAGTTAATTGTAAGTCCAAATGACGCAGGGCTAAATCGGTGAGATTATGGCTTCTATCGGGATTTAAAACATAACTAGCTAGCATGGGATCAAAAATAATTCCTGCTAGGTTAATTCCTTGGGTGCGAAATACTAAGCGGTCAAATTTACCATTTTGGAATGTTTTAGGATATTGCTCACTTTCCAAAATTGGTTTTAGAGCTTTAAGTACAATATCTTTATTTAAATTCTCTCCCTTTTGATGATTGATGGGGATATAAGCTAATTCATCGGGTGCATTTCCCCAACAGCAACCAATCCCGACTAATTCTGCATCTCTTGGTTCTAAATCACTGGTTTCTGTGTCCCAAGCAACAGGAGTTTGAGGGTTAGTAAATGTTTGTAATATTGCAACTAATTCTATTAATTTTGATTCACTGTTAATAATGCGCGGCTGAATGGGAGAATCTATTTTTTCTTGTTGTGCGGCTTGTGTTTCCGCTAAGGTGTAAAAATCGGTATCATCTGCAAAATTTTCTTCTGTATCTGTAGTAGATACTTCTGCTACTTCTGCAACTTGTCCCCCAAATTTTTGTTGTAAGGCGTTGATTTTCTTGAGATATAAATTAAACTCTAATTTCTCTAAAATAGGAACGAGAATAGTATCATCAAAACCCTGCAATTGACTATCTGCTAAGTTTACTTCTAGAGGGACATCTGTAACTATTTTGGCGAGGTATTGAGATTTATATGCGTCTGCTTTTCCTTCGATGAGTTTTTTTTGCGTCGCGCCTTTGATTTCATTAATAGAGGTGTAAATATTATCTAACGATTCGTAAGCATTAAGTAATTGAACGGCGGTTTTTTCTCCTATTCCTCTCACGCCGGGAATATTATCTGATTTATCGCCACACAAGGCTTTAAAATCTACTACTTGTGTAGGTAAAATACCCAGTTTTTCTTTAACTTGTTCTGTACTAACTTCCGTGATGCCATTATTATTTGTAACGCGTTTAAGTGCATCAGGGCTAAAATTTAAGACGGTGATTTCCTTGGCGGGGTCGATGAGTTGAAATAAATCGCGATCGCCTGTTAAAATTTTCACCTTATACCCAGCCGCAGTGGCTGTTTGCGCCAATGTTCCCAATACATCATCAGCTTCATAACCAGGCGCGGTGTAAATGGGAATGTTAAAACCTTGCAATAACTCGTGTAGATTTTTTAAATCTGGGACAAAATCTTCTGGTGTTCCCGGACGATCGGCTTTATATGTATCATCAGCTTCGTGGCGAAAAGTCGGTAAACCCAAATCAAATGCGATCGCCATTGCTTGCGGTTGTTGTGTATCCATGACTTCCAACAGCGATTTGAGAAAGCCAAAACATACACTAGTGGGAATTCCGGTTTTAGTCCGCAATCCCCCATCTCGTCCTTTAGCGAAAGCATAGTAAGAACGAAAGGCTAAGGAATGTCCATCGACAAGGATGAAGGTAGGACGGGTAGTAGTTTGAGTAACAGGAGTTTGAGACATAGCCATATTGTAGCTAGAAAGCTACATCGAATCTACTGAGGCAGCAGTTTTTAACATCTGTTATTATTATCTTCGTTAGTTTCCAGCATCAAATCTAGTCGCTGCAAGGGTGAATCTTTTTCTACCTAGATACTTGCTAAATTGATTTAAATCTTAGATTTTAGTTTTTTAATTTGGGATTTATTATATTGTTTTTATTCCTGTTCTTAGACAAAAATACAAGTAAATAATCAATATTTAAATCTCTATATTCTACAGTGAATGAACACCATTCAAGCAATCACTAAAATCTAAATCCTGAGCGGAAATGAATATCACTGAGAGATACTTTATAAAGTAAACCTGAAATTTATAGTAGCGTAGCAAGCCTTAAATGTTGCATTAAAAAATCGATTTTATCCGCGTTAATCCGCGTTCATCTGCGGTTAATTTTTTTTAATCTAATGCACTACTTTAGACACCCTACTACTTAGCGTTTACTTTATAAATATGGTCTAACTCTACAAACGATCGCATTTCCGTGGCAAATTGCGTAAATCAACTGGGGTGTCAGCATCTCTACCAAAAATCAGCCTTACACCATCAAAACAGTTGAGCAATGAATACTCTATTAAAAAAGTGGACTAGCAAAGTCAGTCAACATTCACTATTGCTAGCTCTATCAACATTACTCCCCACCTTGGGAGTTAGTCATCATGCTATGGCAGCAGAAAGGGTATTTACATCTTATTCTGGTTTGGAATTATCTATTTCTGTGGCTAGTTTAGAAACCTATGCCCAAACAGGTACAGTAAATGCAGAATTAGCCGTTTATCAACAATATTTGTCGCCGAAGCAATTTCAAGAATTACGACAAATTTTATCTAATCCTATCAAAGTTAGCCCTGCGATGTTGTCGCAATTTCTGCACACATCCCAAGGGGAATTTTTACTGCGACGCTTGGGGGAAGTTCTTCAAAGCAGAACTACGCAAGTGAAACCCGACTTAAAAACCTTGCGTTCAGCGTTAGTGTCAGCAGCTAATGAACCGGAAGGGTTAACGTTATTAAACATATTACGTAAATATCCTACTAACGGCGTTTACATTAATTTACCCCAAAGTTTAGCGATCGCCAGCGAACTAGAACAAATCGTTAATCAAACCCAACAGGCGATCGCACTCGTTACCAATAAATCGAATCAGGAAGCCGCTAACATTTACAATAGCAAGGGTTTAACCCAACTAGCAGATTTAAGCCACCCTGGAAAAATCACATCACAGAAATATCAACTGCGGTTCTTTGACTCTACACGGAATCGCCTATTGTTAACTGATGTTTACCTTCCCCAAACTAAACAGAATGCACCTGTAATCGTGATTTCACATGGGTTAGGTTCTAACAGCAGTAACTTTGAATATTTGGCGACTCATTTAGCATCTTACGGTTTGGCGGTAGTTGTTCCCAACCATCCCACAGACAATGTAAAACAAAACCAAGATATTATCTCCGCCGCAGAATTTCAAAATCGTCCTTTAGATATCAAGTATGTTTTAAATCAACTGGAAACCAAAAACCAGTCTGATGTTGAGTTTAAAGGTAAATTAAATCTGCAACAAGTAGGTGTATTTGGACAATCTTTAGGCGGTTACACAGCTTTAGCCTTAGCTGGTGCAAAAATTAACTTTGAGCAATTACAACGAGATTGTCAACCAGGAAAACTCAAAAAAACGTGGAATTTGTCTTTATTGGTGCAGTGTCGCGCCTTAGAGATGAAAAATAAGTCCTTACCAGATAGTTTACAAGATAAACGAGTCAAAGCTGCGATCGCGGTTAATCCCATCACTAGTTCGATTTTTGGCAAAGCGGGAATGAATCAAGTGAAAGTTCCTGTAATGTTGATTAGCAGCAGTGAAGACACCATTGCACCAGCTTTGTATGAACAAATATTACCTTTTTCTTGGCTAGCTAATTCCCAAAAATATCTCGCCATACTTGTCGGTGGAACTCACTTCACTACCATCGGGAATAGTAACCCCAACAGTCAACAAATCCCCTTACCACAGGAGTTAGTAGGAGATGCAGCACAAGCACGCCGCTACATCAATACTTTGAGTTTACCTTTCTTTCAAAACTATGTAGCCAATAATGTTCAATACACTCCATATTTAAGTGCAGCTTATGCCAAAACTATTTCTCGAAATTCTCTTGGTTTAAGAATAGTTCAGTCTCTGAGTTTTACTGAATTAGCGCAAAGTTTAGGGAGTGAATCTAACAATATTCCTCCCCGATGAATAGGATGGTAGTAAGGATATAATTCCTTACTACGGAAAATCATAAATTACTCGCTAGTTTATCTAAAATACTAAACATCACAGTATTAATTTGAGTGAAATTATCTGCTGTAGCTAGCATTTCTGAAGCTTGTTGGATATATTTCCCATCAACAAGTTCATCACCACAATTGTCAATGATTTGACTTACACTCTCTGGTGTTGACTCTAAGTGAAACTGTAAACCTAAAACTTTTTCATCATAAATAAAAGCCTGATTTTGACAAGCTGCACTATAGGCTAATCTAGTTGCACCAGATGGTAAATCAAATGTATCACCATGCCAATGAAAAACTGTGAATTTCTGTGGTAAATCCCCAAAAATAGATGAGTCTTGTGCAGCCTCTGTTAATTCAATCGGAAACCAACCAATTTCCTTATACTCTCCTGGATAAACTTTAGAGCCTAAAACATCTGCAATCAATTGTGAACCTAAACAAATCCCAATTACCGTCTTATTAGCTGCGATCGCTTGTTCAATAAATCGCTTCTCTTGTGTCAACCAAGGATATTGTTCATCTTCATAAATATTCATCGGCCCACCCATCACCACCAACCAATCAAAATCCTCAATAGGTGGTAAGGAATCTTGAGCATAAAATCTAGTTGCTAAAAGAGAATGTTTATGCTTTGATGCCCAATTCTCAATACTGGCAGGTGTTTCAAAGGGAACGTGCTGCAAGTAATGAATTTTCATAGATAACCCCCCAATATCTGGCTGTAAATTTCATCATCTTTGCTAAGATTATAAAGTTTACAGGACTTACGCTTTAAGCAAGTGAGCGAAAGCAAAACTTGTTTAGGCAGGGGAGTGTCAAATCGTAGCTGTTGACGTAATTGGAAACGGATAAGGTACTTTTTCTACCCTAGTTTCCCACCTACCATCAGGGTAGAGTTTTAGGAGACGAAATCCAGGAAAATCTTGATTAATAGCAAAACTTGGACTTTGGGAATGAAACTGAAAGCACGTTGAGGGAGTACCAAAATAGTCAACTTGATGACGCTGGTGCTGAAATTCCTGGTGAATATGACCAAATAAGACTAATTTTACTTGGGGATAACGATCTAAAACTGCAAACAACTCTTCAGGGTTTTGCAAACCACTAGCATCTAACCAAACCGAGTTAACCGGAAAAGGCGGATGATGTAAAGCTACTAAGGTGGGGTAGTTACCAAGAATTTGTAGTTCTGAGTTGAGCCACTCTAGAGTTGTAGACGACAGATAACCATACCAATGCTCAGGTAAGGAAGAATCTAGCAAAATAAAATTCCAACCCCCCCTTTGAAAAGACTTGCGTCGCGATAGCATTCCTTGATTCAAAATTTTATCCATTGCGATCGCGCAGTCATGATCCCCTGGTAGCCAATAGGTTGGTATTTTGAGTGTGTTTAGTTGATATTGCAGGTTTTCATAAGATTGAGGCGTACCATCCTCCGACAAATCTCCCGTAAGTAAGACTAAATCTAGTTCCTCTCTCAACTCTTGCAACCGTTGAATCACCGCTTGCAATGACTCTGTAGTTTGTATCCCTTGCAGTTGACAGTTTTCCGTTGCCAACAGATGTAGATCCGTCACTTGAGCAACTGATATAGGAGAAGCCTGATTCATTTTTACGTTTAGGGATTTTTGGTTATTAATATGTGATTCTCCTTTGTCTGTTGTGGAGACAATATCATTTTTCTCGGTTGTCAAAAAATAGCTTGTTTATAAAACTTACATTTAACAGCACAAATAACATTATTTACCTTCACGCGTCATGTTTAACGGCTCAAAACAACCTTTCCTTTTTTAAGCAATAACACATAAATAAAAGCAAAATTTTTGTATAAATTGTTATTCATACTAGTTTTTTAATTTTTCAATCTATCCTAAGATAGAAATTATGTGATTTTTGTAGCTTACAACACTTATACATTAACTAGAAGTGTAAATCCGGTTTTGGTCAGAAGATATGGCAGTTGTTAAGTGTTTATGAAATTGCTAGTAGTCTGCCAAGAGAACTTTGTAAGGTTAATAGCAGCAAAAAAAATCTCTTTCTCCCCCTGCTCCCCCTGCTTCCCCTGCTCAAGAACAGCTTGCCTTAGCCTAGCAATTTTGGGTTGGTGAACTACTAGCCAACTCACACTGAAAACATTTTCCCCCAGCCAAGAGTTGCTAGCAGCAGATCAGGAAGTTTCAGAAATACAAAGGAAAAATTTTCTAGAGCAGGAATGTCAATTTCGCTGATAATCTGATAGTATAGATAAATATGGATATGGCGACATAGCCAAGTGGTAAGGCAGAGGTCTGCAAAACCTTTATCCCCCGGTTCAAATCCGGGTGTCGCCTTTGAGAAATATCAACCCCTAAAGCCCTTGAAATCAAGGGTTTTGTTGTTTTTATGATAAACAACTGGGGTTAAAAATGTAAGATAGAGGTTTTTTACCCCTGAAACACATTTGATACTAAACTAACTGACACTGGCGTAAGTCCTGGATATATCCAATCTACAACTTGATAGTCACAGTCTTAACTTCGGTGTACTGTTGTAAGCCATATTCACCGAGTTCACGCCCGATACCTGATTGTTTAAAGCCACCAAAGGGTGCGGCTGCATCAAATACGTCGTAGCAATTTACCCATACTGTACCAGCCCGGACATTATTCGCGATCGCATGAGCTTTGGTAATATCTTTTGTCCATACGGCGGCGGCGAGTCCGTATATGGTGTTATTTGCCCGTTGAATGACTTCGTTGATATCTTGGCATTTGATAATACTCATCACCGGGCCAAAGATTTCCTCTTGAGCAATTTGCATCTCATCACGGACATCAGCAAATACGGTGGGTGCAATAAAGAAACCTCTATCTCCGACACGATTTCCGCCGCATAACATTTGCGCTCCTTCTCGCATCCCTGATTCGATATAACTCATGACTCTATCAAATTGGTCTTTGTCTACTTGCGGCCCTTGTTGTGTATTGCTATCAAAAGGATCACCAACAATTCTATTTTTGGCTTTTTCTACGGTTTTGGCGACAAACTCGTCATAACATTTTGCTTCTACAAATAGCCGTGAACCAGCAGAGCAACATTGACCTTGATTAAAGAATATGGCATTCTGTGCGCCTTCAATGGCAGCGTCTAAATCAGCGTCAGCAAAGACGATGTTGGGACTTTTTCCGCCTAGTTCTAGAGTGACACGCTTAAGGTTACTTTTAGCCGCCGCTTCCATAATTAAATGTCCCACCTGAGTAGAACCAGTAAAGGCGACTTTATCCACATCCATGTGATGAGCGATCGCAGCTCCAGCAGTCGGGCCATATCCTGATAATATGTTCACGACACCAGGGGGAAAACCTGCTTCAACAATTAACTCTCCCACACGCAATGCTGATAATGGTGTTTGTTCAGCCGTCTTGAGAACTACTGTATTACCTGTAGCCAAAGCTGGGGCTAATTTCCAAGCTTGCATGACTAGAGGAAAATTCCACGGGATAATTTGACCGACTACGCCCACAGGTTCATGACGAGTGTAGCAGAAGTAAGGGCCACTAATGGGGATGGTTTTACCTTGTACCTTATCTGCCCAACCTGCATAATAACGATAGCAGGCGATCGCTAATTCTAAATCTTCTACAGAATCGCGCAGTGGTTTACCGTTGTCTAGGGTTTCTAACCGCGCCAACTCATCAATATTTTCTGCTATTAAATCAGCTAACTTATAAAGCAACTCTCCCCGACGAGTCGCTGATAGTTTCGACCATTCTCCGCTATTAAAAGCCTGACGCGCTGCTTTTACGGCTTTGTCTACATCTGGCGCGTCTGCTTCTGCGACTTCACAGATGACTTCACCTGTGGCTGGGTTAATTGTCTCAAATCTGCGACCGCTAACACTATCCACCCACTCATTATTAATTAGCAGCCGAGTTGCGCCAATGTTTACCTGTTGTTTTGGTTCTTGTGCTGTAACCATCAGACCGATCCAAAAATACTAACAGTTGCTCTTATGAATTTAGCGCAATGTCGTATGTATTGGGCATTGGGAATTAAGCATTGGGAATGGGAAGAGAAAGCATTTTTTACTATGTACTTCCTGCGTCATCCCCAGTACAAATATTGACACTTTTCTACTTCGGTTTAATAAAAATACACTTGAAGGTGACAAGATTATTAGAAGAGTAGGTGCAAGTTGTGCAGCGATTAGTTCCGTTTTCTCCCTGGCTATTGGTAGCAGGTGCATTAGTGGTTTCACAAGTTTTCTGTTCTGTTGCACCACCAGGCTGTGCGATCGGTCTTTGGATATTGGTCTGGGCTGGAAAACTAATTAATGTATGATTTGCCGAATGAACAGCATCAGCACAGTTACGAGAAATAACTTCTGCTTGGGGTTGTCCAGCCATTGCTCCGGTAGAAACTAGGGCAGTTGCTAGGATTGTCATACCTATCATGGTGGTGCGAGCGAGATTAATCATGATACTTTCCTTAGATTCAGTGGTGAAGTTTGTAAAGTGTTGTTTAACACCTTCACTTACTATCTATGTCGGAAGCTGATTTTTTATGCAGCGTCAGTGATGGACTCAGCATTCTCATAGCTATTTAGTTAGAATTGTGGTATCAAAGAATTCCGATACCAGAGCAATAGCCAAAACAGGGTTTTCCTAAGATTTGAGCTTACTTAATTGATAATCTCTTTTTTAACAGTAATTAATTTGATATTTTCGAGGTGATGCTGATACCTGCATTCCCTAGCTATGGCTCAAGGTATGGGTAAAAATTTACTAACCGAGGAGTCGATTATGGAATCTCTGGATCTGAAATGGATTCGCGGACAGTTTCCTGCGCTGAACCAAAAAATTAACGGACAACCTGCTATATTCTTCGATGGGCCTGGTGGGACACAAGTACCAGGAGCGGTGTTAGATGCGATTAGTGATTATTTAGTGAGGTCAAATGCAAATGCTCATGGTGCATTTGCTACCAGTGCGCGAACAGATGCGGTGATTACGGCGGCGAGAGTGGCGATCGCAGATTTTTTGGGTTGCAGTAGTGATGAGGTGGTATTCGGCGCGAATATGACCACTTTGACGTTGACTTTGAGTCGAGCGATCGCCCGAACTATTCAACCAGGTGATGAAATTATTGTTACCCGTTTAGACCATTATGCGAATGTTTCTCCTTGGTATGCTTTAGAGGAACAAGGCGCAATTATTCGGGTGGTAGATATTCATGTCACAGATTGCACCTTAGACATGAGCGATTTAGAACAGCAAATTAATTCCCGTACCAAGTTAGTAGCCGTCAGCTATGCTTCCAACGCTGTAGGGACAATTAACGATTTAGCCGCGATCGTGCGTTTAGCTCATGCTGTCGGTGCTTGGGTGTTTGTCGATGCTGTTCATTATGCACCCCACGCCCCGATTAATGTTCATGCTTTAGACTGCGATTTTCTGGCTTGTTCCGCTTACAAATTTTTCGCCCCCCACGTCGGGATTTTGTATGGTAAACGCCAGCATCTAGAAAATCTCCAACCCTATAAAGTTAAACCTGCGAGTAATGAAGTACCATCTCGTTGGGAAAACGGTACTCTCAATCATGAAGGATTAGCGGGTGTAGTGGCAGCAATTAATTACTTGACAAAATTGGGTTGTCATGTATCGCCAACTATGAATAATGAATTAGTAGAAGCGTTGATGGAAGCCGACAAGGAAGGCTTAGAACATTTCCAATGTCCCCGCTTTTTAACATCAGAACACCCAGATGCGATCGCCTCAGCCTATCATAGTCGGCGGGCGGCCTTAGTTGCAGCCATGTCAGCCATTCAGCAATATGAAAGAGAACTCAGCCATAAACTAATTTCGGGACTCTTAGAAATTCCTGGCTTAAGCATATATGGAATTACCGAACCCCATCGCTTTAACTGGCGCACACCCACAGTAGCCATCAGAATCGCAGGGAAAAGCCCCGAAAATATAGCCAAAGATTTAGGCGATCGCGGTATTTTCACCTGGAATGGTAACTTTTATGCCCTTGGCTTAACAGAAAAACTAGGTTTAGAAACCAGTGGCGGCTTATTGCGAATTGGACTAGTACATTACAACTCGATGGAAGAGATTGTGGAACTACTGGAAGCAATGAAAGAGATTTAGGGGCGTGGGGGTGTGAGGGTTTAGGGGTGTAGAGGAGACAAGGTAGACAAGGAAGAAATGAAAAATTTTTCTCTCCATGCCCAATGCCCCATTCCCTATGTTATTTTTGAGCCAAATTCGTCAAATTCGCTAATTTATAGACGATTCGTGCGCCTACATTGCCATCCCACTCATCATCCCCAACTTCGCAGACATCGAAGCCAATAATTTTTCGCCCACTTTTAACTAGTTCTCGAAACAAACAAAAACTTTGCTCTAATTCCAAACCACCAGGGACAGGAGTACCTGTATTGGGGCAAAGTTTGGGATCTAATCCATCCACATCAAAACTAACATGGACATATTCTGGTAAATGGCTAATGATTTCTTGGCATAAATCTATCCAAGTTTTCCCAGAGTAGAGTTGTTGTTTAATAGCTGGGTCATAATATGCCACAATGCGACTATTTGATTCATTAATGATGTTAACTTCATCATGACAAATATCACGCAAACCTACCTGCACTAATTTAGAAATCTGCGGTATTTTCATCGCATTAAACATGATGGAAGCGTGAGAAAATTCAAACCCTTCATAGGCATCACGTAAATCAGCGTGTGCGTCTATGTGGAGAATGCCAAAATCAGGATATTTTTCAGCCAAAGCTTGGAAATAACCCAACGGCGAACTATGATCACCACCAATTACAGCAACTTTTTTACCCCGATTGATTGCTTCCTGACACTGGGTAAACAGCCATTGATTCACCTGTTGAGAAGCTTGATTAATTTCAGTTAATACAGGTGTTAAATCTGGTGCATCTGTCAGTTCTTTTCCTTGTGCTAGCCGTTCAATAATTTGTCCAGCTAAATCACGATAATAATGATTTTTTTCGAGAATATCTTGAGGAATTTCTACAAGATAAATTCCTTGTTTCCAACCTTCAGGATTGTCAAAGTCAAATAAATCCAGTTGAATGGAAGCATCAAGAATGCGCTGTGGC
The DNA here is from genome assembly GCF_050235535.1 of Aliinostoc sp. HNIBRCY26. Taxonomy (GTDB): domain Bacteria; phylum Cyanobacteriota; class Cyanobacteriia; order Cyanobacteriales; family Nostocaceae; genus Trichormus. The sequence continues at coordinate 3,209,688 of NZ_CP189852.1, read as the reverse complement.
CCGTTGGCTGTACCTGCACCGTAGGAAACAGTAACTTCCCAAGGTACAGCAAAGACAATTAAGTTTGCAGATTCATAATCAAACGGTAAACCCAAAAGATTACCGTTAATTTCGCCGACACCACTAGGATTATAGTCTTGCAGTAGATTACTCATATAGGAATTCGACTTGATTATTGAAATTATTTGCGTAGGTAGGGAACAGGGAACAGGGAACAGGGAACAGAGGTGTACTTAGCTTCGCAGAAATCAAATATGATTCCTATAGTCAAAATTCGATGACACCTTACAGGGTATAACAATTTTGGATTTTGGATTAAAAGCCTCGATTCTTAGTCTGTTCCAGAATATCGAAACAATACTACCTATCCCAATTTAGTATTACAGTCTATCTCTGTTCCCTGTTCCCTGTTCCCCGTTCCCTCTCTTAAGTATCATTCCTCACAAGTTCCTCAAATTTTCTGTTTATAACTGCTTTAACGATGAAGGCGAAAAATCCAGGATTATAGCCTGATTCAATTGTTGATGCTTAACGGAGAATAACTATGATTCGCTTACTTGTGGGTATCTTAGTTTTTGTGATTAATACAATTTACCGCGATCGCCCTTATCCTCGCTTTTATGTTTTAGAAACTGTTGCCAGAGTACCTTATTTTTCTTATCTTTCGGTTCTGCACCTCTACGAAACTCTAGGTTTATGGCGTAAGGCTGACTGGTTGAAGGTTCACTTTGCAGAATCTTGGAATGAATTGCACCACCTATTGATTATGGAAGAATTGGGAGGTGCTGGATTTTGGGGCGATCGCCTCTTAGCTCGCACAACTGCTTTAATTTATTATTGGATTATTACGGCGTTGTATATTGTCTCTCCTGGTGCTGCTTACCATTTCATGGAGTTGGTAGAAAAACACGCCTACAACAGCTATGATAAATTCCTCACATCTCACGAAGCAGAATTAAAAGCTAAACCTGCACTAGAGGTAGCTAGACTCTATTATCGTGACGGCGACTTATATATGTTTGACGAATTCCAAACAGCACACACCCCCGCCGAACGTCGTCCACAAATTGAAAATCTCTATGATGTGTTTGTCGCCATCCGTGATGACGAGATGGAACACGTTAAAACCATGATTGCTTGTCAATTACCAGACACAAAGCTTGCTTACCTCAGTCCTCATAACCTCGAACCTCAAACCGCAGCTTTCGCCAACACAGAAGCAAATAATACTCAAGCCATCACTGCTCGGTAGTTCACAATCATATCGTGTGTGGTTCAATACTAGCTAATAACCCCAGTTTCATACAAAAAACTGGGGTTTTCAAGTTTGGGGACTGGGGATTGGGGACTAGGGACTGGGGACTGGGGACTGGAAGTTATCCCTCTTTTGTTACTTTAGGAAAAGAAAAATTGACAAGAGATTCAACTAGCAACAGAGAAACTGACTGGAGAAGCGCGAAAATCATTCATAAAGTCGATTAATTTCAAAAAGCAACGCTTCATACCAGGAATGTTAAATACTGTGAGCCAAGGTTGAATCAAACAGTAAAAAATATAGGGTTGAATGAGCAATCTAAGATTATTTAAAGCACTCTTCCATGTTATACCAGATTCCCAATTAGGATGTTGACTATATTGATAAATATTAAAGTCTATTGATGAAGGTGATTCTGAACTAGATGTTGATTGAGTTTGGGCATAAAGTTGAAAATAAGTAGCCTGAATGCTAACTAAAAGGTAAGCACTAAAAATGATTTCCCACCAGCGTTCAATACTTTCATAGTCAGTCAGACGAAAATCAGCCCAACCCAGTTCATTTTTAACTTCTTTAAAACCATATTCAATCCAGTTTCTTAAACTATAAAGTTGCGCGACATTCAGTGACAAATCAATTGATAAATTAGTCATGATGTACCAACTTTCATCTCCAGTGGGGTCGGGTGTATTAACTTTACTGATTTGGTAATATCTGATGCGGCGACGTTGACCAAAAATAATTTCTCTCAGGTAACGAGTTTCTAATTGACGATGTGAAAGCTTTTGCTCATAAGCTTTCCAACGATTATAACGTTTTCGGCTTCCTGGGGGCATTAACACTCCATGATTGGAGCGAATTGCTACGATAAACTCTAGTTCTAATTTTTCTAAACATCTAATTACATCTCCACTCTCACCATATAAACTATCTGCTAACACTAATTTAATTTTGAAACCCCATTCTTTCAACTCTTGAATAATCTCTACCGCTATTTGGGGTTTGCTCTTATATTTATCCCCTTCTTTTAAGCGATTTTTCGGTTTAAATATTTGGAATATTAAAGGATAAGTAATTCCATCTACTACACCATAAGCATTTACGGATACTATTCCATTCTCTGTTTTACCTAAGTTTCCAATATATTGCCTAGTCACATAATCTGTTGATTTTCCCTTTTTTTGATCTCCGGTTTCGTCAATACATAAAATTATTTCTCTTTCTCCAATAAACATTTTTGTTAACCATAGCCTTATTTCTCTTAATTTTTTGATATCCCACAGTGCATCTCTCAGGAAATGATGTAGTGTTTGGCTATCTTTTAGCCCCACTGTTTTAGCTATTTCTGGCAGAGTTTTTCTCTTAATTTCTGAAAGTATGCCCAAATGTAAGAATTTGAATGCTTCAAAATGCCTCACATCCTCAAATACTGAATAATAGTGCTGGCAATAGTTATCTATGAATGCCACTGTGCTTACTGGCTGTCTACGCGCTGTAACCATTCCTCTTACTTGCTTTGTCTGCTTTCTTCCTGATTATACTTTCCCCGTAGTAACAAAAGAGGGGTTATACCATTTCACAAAAAATATGATGCAAATGTAGGTTGGGTTGAGGAACGAAACCCAACACCTCAAAGTCTTGTGGTTTTTGGGTTTCACTTCGTTCAACCCAACCTACGCATCTGTTTCATTCTTTTCATGAATTGGTATTAGACAAGGTAGAGTTTATTTCTCAACCCAGCACTCACTACTCATTACTCATTACTCATTACTTATTACTCATTACTCAGCACTCACCACTCATTACTCAGCACTCATCACTCACCTGCGGTGATTACTGACTCAATCTCTCTAAAAAAATTTTCTATCTTCACAATAAAGTTATTTAATTTACATCTACCTTAAGTATTATTTGAGCTATTAGCCATAACATGGTAACATCCAAGTGATTGATTGATGACTATTACAAAGAACAGTTCATCATACACCAATTAACATTAACAGCATCTACTATACTTTCCTTACTAAGTATGCGTCAGTTAGCCTGATGCAAAAATTTGGCGCGCTCTACTGAAAAATCAATATCAATCGATTCTTTATTCAGCATCCAAACTTTTAGACTGTATGGCTAGTAAATTACACTGCAAAATTTGGCAATGGTGTGTTGCGTTGATTCACACATCATTAAAACCTGTAAAACTTATGTTCTTTAGCCAAGTTTGGCGGCGAAATCTCCAACTAAGACGCTTTTTCCCCATCTTGGCTATCATATCCTTTGTTACAGTCTTGTTGGTGAGTAATTTCACTCCTGTACTTGCCCAATTACCACGTCAAGAAATTCGTGGCGTTTGGTTGACGAATAATGATTTTAATATCCTCAAGGATCGTCGCCAAGTCCAAGAGGCGATGAATCAACTCCAGGAAATGAACTTTAATACTGTTTATCCTGTGGTGTGGAATTCTGGTTATGTGATGTATCCCAGTGCTGTGGCGCAAAAGGCTGGTATTCAACCTTTTGTTTTTCGTGGCTCAGATGGACACGACATTTTAGCAGATGTAGTTAACCAAGCCCATCGTCGGGGTTTGTTGGCGAATGCTTGGTTTGAGTTTGGGTTTATGGCTCCTCCCACATCAGAACTAGCGGTGAATCATCCAGAATGGTTGACACAAAAACGTAATGGTGGCAAGACTTCGATGAGTGCGGCTGGGGAAGTAGTATGGCTAAATCCTTTTCATCCCCAGGTTCAGAAGTTAATCAGTGATCTAGTTTTAGAAATTGTCAGTAACTATGATGTTGACGGAATTCAGTTTGATGATCACATGAGTTTACCTCATGAGTTTGGCTACGATCGCTACACCATTGCTCTCTACACCCAAGAAACGAAGAAAAGTCCTCCCGCTAATCCCCAAGACCCCAATTGGTTGCGCTGGCGAGCTGATAAAATTACTGCATTCATGACTCAACTAAATCAAGCCGTTAAAGCCAGAAAACCCAATGTAATTTTTTCTGTCTCGCCTAATTACTATGATTTTGCTTACAAGTTTCAGCTACAAGATTGGCTGGCTTGGTTAAGAAAAGGCTTGATAGATGAGTTAATTGTGCAAGTTTACCGTCCTGATTTGCAAAGTTTTGTGGCTAATATTTCCCGTCCCGAAATTCAAGAAGCCCAAAAAACCATTCCCACCGCAATTGGGGTGATGACAGGTTTACGAAATAATCCTGTTCCCATCCAACAAATTAAGTCTCAAGTCCGAGCCACCCAGCAACGAGGCTTAGGGGTAGCCTTCTTCTACTACAGTAGTATGTGGAACTACTCTTCAGAATCTTTAGATGAGCGTCAAGCAGGATTCCAAGCCTTGTTCCCCTATCCGGCGTTGCGTGCTAGGGTGGATTAGCAAGAGGGATTGGGGATTAGGGACTGGGGACTGGGGACACTTCGACAAGCTCAGTGCATCGCTGGGGACTGGGATTGTCCTCCTCTGCTCCCTCTGTTTTCCTAATCCTTGTTCCTTAGTGTCAATGCTTTCACATCGACTTGCAGATTTTATAGACTCTGATTGGAATAATACTGATCAATCCCCTCGTTATTGGTATGAGGGGCGTTGTCTGCAAACTGGTGATTTACTCAGACTTCCGCGCACATCTTTTGTAGAAGCGATCGCCTGTGGTTTAATGCAACAATTAGCCGAAGATGAGCGTTATTCCCGTGAGGGGAAAATGTATGGTGTGTTGTTGGTGGAGTCACCCACGGGGGAACAGCAAGTATTAAAGGCTTTTTCTGGTTTACTCAATGGTGAAAGTGTAGTTGATGGTTGGGTTCCACCGATTCCAGGGAGGGAACAGGTAGCATTACAAGAAGCCCAAACTTTAGCTGAATTGGCAGCAATTAAGCAAGAATTAATTAGCCTCCAGCAATTACCCGCCAGACAGGAGTATGAGAGATTATCCCAGGAATTTGCCCAACAGTTGCAAATCATGAGCGATCGCCATTCTCATTCTAAACAGCAACGTCAGCAACAACGCCAGCAACTTTCCGATACACTCACAGGAGAAGCTTTAACTTTAGCCTTAACGCAATTAGATAAGGAAAGCCGCCAACAGGGGATAGAACGCCGCCACCTCAAACGCCAGCGTGATGTGACTTTAGCAACATTAAAAATGGCGATCGCAACAGCAGATACACGCATTCAGGAACTAAAGCAAAAGCGTAAAGCCATATCTCGACAATTACAAACACAAATGCACGCGGCTTACTCCCTGATGAATTTTTTAGGGCAATCTTTATCATTACAGCAATTAATGCCTAATGGTTTACCCACAGGGACAGGCGACTGTTGCGCGCCGAAGTTACTCCACTACGCCGCTACCCACGGACTCAAACCCCTAGCAATGGCAGAATTTTGGTGGGGAACATCCCATCAAGATAAAGTGCAGGGAGAATTTTATGGTGCTTGTGCTGAACGTTGTCAGCCGTTGATGGGGTTTTTATTGTCTGGTTTGAAACCTAACCCCCCTACCCCCTTCCCTACAAAGGAAGGGGGAGTTTTAAGCCCCTGCCCTTGTAGGGGAGGGGTTTGGGGAGAGGTCAAAACTATCTACGAAGACGAATATTTAATTGCTGTCAACAAACCCCCTGGTTTACTTTCTGTCCCTGGACGCTATCTAGAAACTCAAGATAGCGTCATTAGTCGCTTGCGTAATTCCTTAGCGGATGGCGATAATTTAACGGCTGTACATCGCTTAGATCAAGAAACCTCTGGAATTCTCTTGCTAGCGCGTGATTTACCAACATATCGCCAACTTAGCCAGCAATTCCAACAGCGACAAGTCCACAAGGTTTATGAGGCGATACTTGCAGGGGTTGTCACCAAAGATGAGGGTGTAATTGAATTACCATTGTGGGGAAATCCCGAAAATCGACCTTACCAGCAAGTTAATTGGGAACTTGGTAAACCCAGCGTGACGCGCTTTCGGGTGATGGGGAGAGAAGGGAATTATACCCGTGTGGAGTTTGAACCATTAACCGGACGCACCCATCAATTGCGAGTTCATGCTTTGGTAGGATTGGGAGTTGTGATATTAGGCGATCGCTTGTATGGTTGCAATGCTGGGGTGAGTCGCTTACACTTACACGCCAAAGAACTCCGCTTTCAGCATCCCCACACCCAAGCGACTATTCATTTACAGGCTGAAACGCCGTTTTAATCTTTTTACTATGCTCGTAAACAGTCTATGATGCTGTTGGTTGTGGTTTTTGGGGATAACGTCGCTTGATGGGAAGTTTCACAACTTCGTGTCCACTAACAATTTGCTTTTGGCGTAGATCACTAAATATAGCTTTTAGGTCATAGTTTAAGGACTTAGCATATTCCTCTCTGTACTTATGGATTTCTTTGACGATATCGTCCTCATACATATTTATTTTCCTCAAGAATCAAATCCCATTAACTCATAAGGTGTACAGATAACGGGTAAATCGTATCCCAGTCCAGAGCTAATCTGTGATAGTTTGCGTTGGATTTGGGCATTTGCCATATGCTTACAGTTCCATGTTAGCAAGTAATCCAAACCATAAACGGTGGCAAGTGCTATGTGTAACGCATCATTAGCGGCTTTGGGTGGTAAATTGCTTTGCTGCAAAAATTCTTGTGCAAGTTCCATAGCTTCTTCTGTTAAATCCAGAAAAGTCAAGGATTGTAGTAAATTCAGTCTTTGAGATGCGATCGCTGTATCTCCCCTAGCCGCTTCATCCTCTACAATCTCAGAAGCATAAAGCACAAAAAAACCACGGCGAACATTCCACCAATCTTGCGTAATTTTTATATTTGCCGCCAGAATCAAGTTATCTGTCAATCTGGCAGTCAAGTATCCTAAAATACTGGTTTCAATATAAACGGTTTCCTTCACAGGACTTGGTAAAATCTATTTTGTAATCATCCTACAGCATTTGAGCTTTGTCTTGAGACTTTGCGGCATAATTCTTTTAATTAAGTAGGTAGGCATATTATTGAAATATAAAATGTTTAGTCATTTGCAGACTGAAACGCCGTTTTAATCTTTTTACAGATTTCCACTAATGCAGCATCTTGTTCTGATTCACTCAGGCTTTTTAAAGGTTGTTGTGGGTTATGCGCTGCTTGGTATTTAGCAATTTCTGTTTCTTCGTAGAGACAAAAACTTAATGGTATCCAGATAATTGTTAGCCCTTTAGCTTCAGCAGCTTCCAATAAAGGGGGTAACTCATTTTTGTAAATGAAATCTGATGCTAAAAAGTTAGGGCTTACCATTAATACAGCTACTTTAGCAGCAGCCATAGCCCTTTCAATTTCTTTACGCCACTCCGAGCCAGGTTTAATTTTTGCATCATGCCACACTGCCAAGCTTTGACGATTAATCATTGTTTGTAGGTGGGTATTTAATTTAAGTAACCATTCTCTATCTTGATGACTATAACTAATAAAAACTTGATTTCTATCGACTGTTTCAAATGTTATTCGTTGCCCATTTTTATCCGTTGTATAAATATCATCAACTAGTCCTCTGACATCCACCATGCCAAAACCTTTTTGACATTGGATTTTATCCTGACGAGCATCTAAAAAGTCATGCAGTGTATTTAAAGGATATGAATGAGGACTTTGATTGTTTTTACATCTTGCACAATTACATGGAACAAGTGTTTGATATTTTAGACGTTCATATGAATTATGGATTTTTTCTAGTTCGTGCATAACACTAGATAGTAATTCTTTCTTACGATTGCCTGAAACGCGAATTTTAATTTCTCGTTGATGATAGTGTTCAATTACTTCAGCGCGTGTTTTATCTTTGTTGAGAACAACACCAGTTTTCCAAACTAGAGTTTGTTGTTCAATAAAATTATGTGTTTCCACAATGAAACGACTTAACATACCTTTCGGCATAAAGTCATAACTGTAGCGCAAGATGAGATTATTAGATTCATCCCAGTTGTATTCAGGTTGATTCGCAGAGAGTAATTGAGGTGCAATGTAAATTCCAGGAGAACTGGGAATCTCATAACAAAGCTTAAATTTCATCATTAACCGCAACAATTCTGGGCGCATATCAGCATATTTATCTTCATGCCAAATGTTTGCTAAATCGTCGCGGCTAAATCTACCTAAGTTTTTAATTACTTCTGGGTTGTCTAATACTTTATAAACTGCATCTGTACCCCAAGTAGGTTTGAGAATTACGGTTTTTCTCAGTAAGTCATCATCTTGAAAATGAAGGCATACACCTAAATCATGTAGATAACCGCTAAGTAGGAGTTTATCTTCTCGTTTGGTAAATCCATGTTTTTGGCAAAGATTTAAATATTCTTCTAAAGTAATATACTGACGTTCATCACCTTCTAAAGTTTTGCGGACTTCAACCCAATTTTTCGGAAGTTCTGTGCCTATGTGGGGTAAGTTACTAATGTAGTGTTTGATTTTAGTTAAAATTTCTGGCAATCCACGATTTGTAGCTAAGTTGGTAGAGAGTGTTTCTTTAAAGTTGGTAAAATTAGCCCGTAAATCTCGCTCATTAATTTCTCTTTTACGGTCTTGTTTTTCATTTTTGATAACAAGCAATGGGCTATTATCACTTAGTAGTTCTACTACATTCAACCAATAATAAAAATCAGTATCTTCTTTACGAGTATCTGCAACTAAGGTGTAAAGAGAACGTTTGGTCAGGAAGAATTGGTGAGTGGCGTGGTAAATTTCTTGTCCTCCAAAATCCCATATATTAATCTGAAATATATTCCCGTTTTCTAACAAGAATTTCCACTGAACTATATCAATTCCCTCTGTAGATTTTTCATTTTTTTGTAGTTGATAAACAGGATTTTGAATTTTTTCAGTTAGAGTGGTTTTACCTGCGCCACCTTCTCCTAGTATAAGTAATTTTGCTTCGTACAGGTGATCAGTCTTTTGTGTCATTTGTTGTCTGCAAAAATTTAGAATAGCTTCTATTCCTCTATTCAGTATTTCTGGTGGAGGCGACTCAATAGTATTACCATCAAGTTCGAGAGATTGCAGGTTGACTAATTGTCCACATTCCGGTGGCAGATTGTTTAATCGATTATGTTGAAGGTAGAGAGATTGCAGGTTGACCAGTTTTCCAAATTCCGGTGGCAAACTGCTCAGTTGATTACTGTGGAGGTAGAGTGATCGTAGGTTGACTAATTGTCCAAATTCTGGTGGAAGACTGCTCAGTTGATTGTTGTAGAGGTTGAGTGATTGTAAATTAACCAGTTGTCCAAATTCTGGTGGAAGACTGCTCAGTTGATTGTTGTAGAGGTTGAGTGATTGTAGATTAACCAGTTGTCCAAATTCCGGTGGCAGACTACTTAGGTTATTACTGCTGAGGTAAAGTGATTGCAGGCTGACTAATTGTCCAAACTCTGGTGGCAAACTGCTCAGTTGATTGTTGTAGAGGTTGAGTGATTGTAGATTAACCAGTTGTCCAAATTCTGATGGCAGACTACTCAGTTGATTATTGTAAAGGTTAAGCGATTGCAGGTGGGTCAGTTGAACAATTTCCGGTGGCAGACTGCTCAGTTGATTACTGCTGAGGTTGAGCGATTGGAGATGGGTCAGTTGAACAATTTCCGGTGGCAGACTGCTCAGTTGATTACTACTGAGGTTAAGCGATTGCAGGTGGGTCAGTTGAACAATTTCCGGTGGCAGACTATTCAGTTGATTATTCCAGAGGTATAGTGATCGCAGATTTTGTAGTTCGACAATTTCTGCTGGCAGATTCCTCAGTTGATTATTCCAGAGGTCAAGTGATCGCAGATTGAAAAGTGTCCCGATTTCTGGTGGTAGTGTTGTTATGTTTTTGTTAGAAAGGTCTAGTTCCGTAACTTTGTCTTTAGCAGCTTGCTCAATAATTCGCAGCAGTTCTTCATTAGTCATAGGAAAGGAGCGATCGCATCAGTAAAATATAGCTCAATAATAATGTAGCGCGTATAAACTGTTGCAATAGTTCTAGTGGGATTTCGCTGTATCAAGATTTCCGGTTTGATTTGCAAAGTTTGTTAAATATCTTTTACACAATAATTTTTCAGTTACGAAAAAGTTACATTACATTGCATAATGCTTCAACACCCAGTTTGAATAGTGATATTTGCATTAAAATAAGTTTAAGTACAACAAGGGAGGAAAAATCACTATGTCAGTTAAGCTTTTACCCGACCTTGGAGATTTAACGGAAGGCTTAGGCGTTACGGGGATTGTGGGGATAATTCTTTTACCCATATTCTTGCCAGTTATCGGTAGTGTTGGTAGACCAATAGCTAAAGCGGTGGTTAAAAAAGGCCTGGCTCTTTATGAAAATAATAAAGAGGCTTTAGAAGAATTGCGCGACAACTGGGAAGATATCATCGCAGAAGCTAAGGCGGAAGTGGGTGAAGAACGGATGAAATCGGCTCAACCTACGGATGTTTAGTTAGGCAGGGGGGCAGGGAGCAGGGGGCAGAGGAGAAGGAAGAATATGGTTAAGTTGGTTAATTTGTGTTTGGACGGTGCTTAAGAACAGCGATCGCTCTGGTAGCTGCATAATTTAAGTAGGCCTTACCGTTAAATTCTGATTCATCTCTAAGCTTGATAGCGAATTGATGCGGCTACTGTTTCAAAAATGGGTAGATATTCTAATTCTTGGGTTGATTCAACCATGCCAACTAACGCATACAGAGTTTGATGATTTTGCCAACAGACTTGATATTGTGTAACTGGAACTTCAAAATTAGGGGACTGAAAAACAAATACATCAATTCTGGCTGGAAAATCATCAATCTTTGAGTGGATTTGAGTAATAATTTCAAACTGCTCTGAGGCTAGGTTTTTTAATGCAGATTGCATTAATTGATCAGCGAATGTCTCAAAGAAGTTATCAATTTGTTTTCTTAGTTTTAATACAGTTTTGTTGAAAAAGATTTGGGGATCATGGGCTAAATTTGTAGGATAAAAGTATCCCTCTGTTCCTGCACCCATAAAGGGATAATTCTCGATTTTTTGCCAATTGTTAGGGATTTCTACGGAAAACCCTAGTTTTTCAATGAAATGTCGCTCATATACCACTGTTTCATTGCTCATAAATATATTGATGGGTTGTGATTAAGTATGCAAAATCCTCTCTTTTTCTTCCCTGTTGCTGTCTGAAAAGCTCAAGGGCTAAAGCCCTTATACCAATTCGCAATTCGCAATTCGCAATGGACTAACGTCCCGCTACGCTAACGCAATTCAGAAAGTCAGATACCATCTGGGTTTCCAGCTTTGCATCTGTTGCTTAATTTTGGAGAATTGGTATTACTACGAACGAATTGGGTTTTGGCATAAATCAGTGATGAATTATGATTTTAGTTGGAATTATCTGATTTTTGGTTCTTCCCAGAGAAGAAATTAGTCACGGTGTTATATAGCGAGGATGCACCACTGGCGATCGCATTACCTGTAGCAGTCAAACCCTTGTAAGCTAATCTGGTGGGAACTTCTACGGCTGTTCCTGCTAATCCCGCCGCACCAGCTAACAGGCCTCCAGCCACAAATGTACCTTTATTTAAGGCCATCATCCGTCCGGCTTCTACTAATCTGGATTTGGTGTAAGGACGAGTAGCATTTTCTGTGACTTTAATATTTTGAGTATGGCGACCTTGACCACCTCCGCCCACAATATCTTCAGTATTTAATAATTGGGAAGTATGGGCTTGTTTAATTCTGGCGAGGGTAGATACAGAAGCTAGTCCAGATGTTTCTAGATCATGTTCAAAGAACGTACCTTTAAGGTGTTCTCCTCCTGCTAGGTCTACAATATCGCCTTTGGCAATGTGATGAACTACCTCCGGTCTAGCATCTTCTGGGAGGGCTTCTATATTCTGGTGATATTGTTTAGCATTGGGCGCAGCCGATTGAAATGTCACTAACCGTCTGACTAAATCGGGAAAAGTCCCCACAAAATGTTGAGCTAATGCGCCGCCTAAGCTATGGCCTGTAACATCTAATTTGCCTGATTGCGCCACTATACCCTTGACATAACTGACAGAAAACCCTGTGAGGATTTGCTGAATTCCCCCGTGTCCAGGAGAATTGAGATCCAAATCTTGCCAAACTGTAGCTAAATCACTTGTCCCTCGGAATGCTAATATAGGGTGTTTTCCTGCCGCTAATCCTTCAGCCGTGGGTAATAATAATCCGTAATTTAAGCCGCTACCTGCATTAGTAACCTTTCCATCTGGAAACCATTGTTCTTGAAATCCTTGTTCCCTCAGCCAGACTTTATCTTGGTCAGTCAAGGAGTCGTTATAAATCAAACCATGTCCGATTTCTTCTAAGCTAATATCTTGCGGATTAATTTTAGTCGTGCCATTTTTAACTTGATTGGGGTCAATATCTCTACTGAGGATGGCTCTGTTAATTATACTGATTGCCCAGTTTTCTGGTGATGAATTTTCCCGACGCTGTAAACTGTAAGTCTGCGGTGCGTGAATTCTTTGTAATACTTCCTCTGCTACTGTATCCGCCTCTCGTTCATACTGATCTGTAGGCTGACTGATAGTCAGTTTTGTCTGAATGCTAGGTGGTGGTGGAGTTACAGAACCAGGGGCAAAAATGCTCAGATTCAGGAATGGGTTGCTTGTCGTTGATTTTAACTGGGTTTTAGGGGTTGTATCTGCGGTTTTCTCTGTTTGAGTCTGAATAACAAACGGACGCGGTGCAAATTGATTTGTTGTTGTTTCCGAGTTATTTGCAGCACTTTTCGATGTTCTATGTTGCGGCTGATACATTTTGAGTTACCAGAGATTTTTGTGCTGATTGTAGACTTAGCGTAAAATTTAGCACTATATTATCTGGATGTGAATTGCGATCGCCATCATTGATATTATTGTTCACAGAGTCGAATCAGTGCGATAACCTAAGTTCTATAAATTGTAAAAACCCCTCTCCAAATTCGCGAAAAGATTCAGGGGCGTAGGGAAGAACAATACAATACCCCATGCCCCATCCCCTTGTATCATCCCAAAAACAATTTATACGCCGGATTTTGGCTTTCATCCCAATATTGATAGCCAAGGGTATCTAAAAATGCTTGCCATTCTGTCATTTCCTGGGGCGGGACTTGCATTCCGACGACAATGCGTCCGTAATCTGCGCCATTGTTGCGGTAGTGGAACATACTAATATTCCAATTGGGACTCATGGAAGCCACAAATTTCATTAACGCGCCGGGACGTTCGGGGAACTCGAAGCGATAGAGTAGTTCATTGTGGGCTAGGGGTGAATGTCCGCCAACCATGTGTCTCAGATGCAGTTTTGTCAGTTCATCATCAGTTAAATCGAGGGTGGCAAAACCGCAATTCTCAAAGGTTTCTACCATTTTGAGTCTATCGGCGCGGTTTTGGATTTGCATCCCGACGAAAATATGGGCTATTTTTTCATCTGCAATGCGATAGTTAAACTCAGTTAAGTTACGTCTGCCGATACATTCACAAAATTTATGCAGACTTCCTGGGGTTTCGGGGATGGTGACTGCAAAGATAGCTTCGCGGCGTTCACCAAATTCGGCACGTTCGGCAACAAAGCGCAAACGGTCAAAATTCATATTCGCACCGCAGGCGACGGCGATGAGGGTTTTGTCTTGGATTTGTTCCCGTTCTACATAGGCTTTTGCGCCTGCGATCGCTAATGCTCCGGCAGGTTCTAAAATAGAGCGTGTATCTTCAAATACATCTTTAATGGCAGCACAGGTGTCATCTGTATCCACCAAAATAATTTCATCTACATATTCTTGACACAGACGGAAGGTTTCTTCGCCGACTTCCCGCACTGCTACCCCGTCAGCAAATAAACCGACTTGAGATAACCGCAATCGTTTTCCGGCTTTTAATGACTGGTGCATAGCGTCAGCATCTACCGGTTCTACACCAATAATTTTGATTTCGGGACGCAGACGTTTGACGTAAGCAGCAATACCAGCAATCAAGCCACCGCCACCAATAGCCACAAATATTGCATGAATCGGCTGTTGGTGTTGCCGGAGAATTTCCATACCTATAGTACCCTGTCCCGCGATGACATGAGGATCATCAAAGGGATGAATGAAGGTTAAACCCTTTTCTGCTTCCAATTGTCTAGCATAGGCGTAGGCATCATCATAGGTATCGCCATGCAAAACCACCTCTCCGCCTCGCGCTTTGACTGCGTCTACTTTGACTTGGGGTGTAGTTACAGGCATGACGATGATAGCCCTTGTGCCTAACTGCCGCGCACCTAAAGCTACGCCTTGGGCATGATTACCCGCAGAAGCCGCAATGACACCCTGTGCCAGTAAATCTGGCGGGAGGCTGGCCATCTTGTTATACGCACCGCGCAACTTAAAGGAAAATACAGACTGCATATCTTCCCGTTTCAACAGGATTTGATTATTCAGTCTGGCAGAAAGATTCGGGGCATATTCTAAAGGCGATTCTTGAGCAACTTCGTATACGCGAGCAGTCAGTATTTGTACTAGGTAGTCGCAAAGCATGGGGTAGATGGAATGAGCAAGGGCTAGATGAATATTAATTCTACGTTAAGTTTGTCCCAATACTTTGAAGATTATTGGTGTTGGCGTACCCACTTCGCCAATTATTCTCCTACTGGATGAGATTTGAGTAAGCTAAAGAAGAGCGATCACTGATTATCAATGGTACAGGCAATTGTTATTTTTATCCTCATTGGGCTGATTCTTGCGGGAATATTACTGAGTCCAATACTCACGAAAAACCGCAGAAATCGCCTGCAAAAGCGTCAATTTCCGCCGTTGTGGAATGCTGTTATAGAAAATAATTTACCAATTTATCTTTGTCTTTCTCCTGCGGAACGGCGACGACTTCAAGGACATATACAAGTATTTTTATCAGAAAAACAATTCATTGGCTGTCAAGGATTGCAGGTGACAGAAGAAATGAAAATTATGATTGCGGCTGTCGCTTGTTTACTCCTACTCAATGAAAGGGGTGAATACTTTCCTAAATTACAGTCGATTTTGATTTATCCCAGCACTTATTTTGTGGATCAAACTGTAGCAGTTGATAATTATATTGTTACAGAAAGACGTGATGCGAGATTAGGAGAATCATGGACTAAAGACCAATTAATATTATCTTGGCAACAAGTGCAACAAGATACACAAAATTGGCAAGATGGGCGTAATGTGGTGCTGCATGAATTTGCTCATCAGTTAGACCAAGAAGATGGTAAAGCTGAGGGTGTTCCTATTTTGCGACATCAGTCAGATTATGCAATTTGGTCTAGGGTGATGACAGCAGAATATCAACAACTTTGTCAGAGTGTACAGCAAGGTATGAAGACTGCAATTGATAGTTATGGTGCAATTAATCCCGCCGAATTTTTTGCTGTGGCGACGGAGACTTTTTTTGAAAAGCCGCAGCAGTTACAGCAGAATCATCCGTTGCTTTATGAGCTATTACAAAATTATTATCAATTAGATACGGCGGCAATGCGATTTTTCGGTGAATAATTTTGTAAGCCTAAAGACAAGAAAGATATACTTCTAAAGTTAATTCTGCGATATTCTTCCAGCTATATTTTGCAGCTAATTGTTGATTATGTTGACCCATTTCTAGTATTGTTTTTGATTTATCTAGTGTCTGATTCATAGCTTTAAGCAAGCCATTTTCATCAGATAAATTATATAAAAATGCCCCTTGATTATCTAACACTTCTCCTAAACAGCCTTTACGGGGAGCAATGCAAGCTTTTCCAAAGGACATAGCTAACATAACTGCACCAGATGTCAAAATATCTCGGTAAGGAAAGACAACGACATCAGCAGCATTCATATATACTTGAATTTTTTCCGGTTCTATATAACCAGGAATAAAATTAATGCGTTGATCATCAGCGATTTTCTGTTGAATTAAGTCAGTTAAATCTGCATCTTGGCTATTAATTTTACCAGCAATCACTAATCTAATATTTTCACCATTCAATTTCTGAAATGTCTCAATTAATTCTGGAACTCCTTTATAGGGACGAATTAAACCCAGAAATAAAAATACAGTTTCAGAATCTTTTATATTTAATTCTCCTCTGGCGGCTTCTCGACTAATTTTATTTTCGTACCACTCTACATAATTGCCATGTGGAACTACAAAGAGTTTATCTTTATGTTTAATCTCAAAGGTTTTAATTAACTCCTCTTGTGCGGCTTCGCAGTGAGTAATAATTGCATCAGCGAACTTGATAACTGTTTTAGTACATAAATTGTTTAAAAATAGATTTAAATTATCATGATTTTTGAGGTTATGTACAGTCCATACTAGCTTAACACCAATTATTTTAAGTATGGCTAACTGGATGAGAAAAGCGACTGATTTCAGCAGAGATAAAAACCCATTTGTCGAAATACATGATGGTTCTAACCAATGTAAATGTAGAATATCTGGTTTCCAATGTTTAATCACCATCGGAAAGAAAAAAGTAGACGAGGAAAGCGGCTGTTGGATCTCTACTTTTAAACCGATTTTTCTCAAGTTATCAATTAATTGCTCTTGATACGGATTCCCATCTACACGGGGTAGAAAAATTGATGTGATTTGTTCCATAAATATAATTACACAGGTAATAGTTGCAGAAATTGAGTTAATTTCAAACGGCAATTAACCTGAAAATTTTTCATCACGAATCTTTGAGTTAAGGGAAAACTTTGTAAAAGTTTTTGTGCTGTTAAAGTATCACCTGCACGCACTCGTCTTTCAGCTGCCAACAGTGCATAATATGCTAGACAATTTTCCAAAAGAGGCTGATATTCAGGCGGACAGTTATTTCTGATAGTGGTTGTATCTGTGAGTTTTGGCCAGGGGGGATGCGCTTCTTTGCGACCATGACCAAGAACTGATGCTTCGGTATGATGCCACATCAAAGGTGTAGGATCTATGTGGATTTTGTAGTTTAATAAAACTTGCAGCCACAAATAAGAATCTTCACCGTAGGTGCAGCGTTTTTGGGAGTAAAAACCACCAAATTTTTCTACAACTTGACGCGCACAAACAACAGCACCGGAATGAAGTAAATCAACTGCACATTTAACTACTTTGGGTTGTGTGTTAGTTGGTAAACGCCAAGCACCTTGATTAATTTTTAGGTGGGGTAAATGTTGTTGCCAATTAGTACGTTCTGCACCGCGAAAATGACCGGTGACGCTGAGTAAACAATCAGGATTTGTTTGCAAATGATGAATGGATGTGGCTAAAAAATCGGGTAGCCATTCATCATCGGCATCTAAAAATGATAGGAAATCAGCCTGAGTTTCAGACATACCCCGATTACGTGCTGCACCTGGCCCTGCATTGGTTTGGTGAATTAATTTGATGCGGGAATCTTGGTAGTTTTTGACAATATCTGCGCTATTGTCTGTAGAACCATCATTGACAACTATGATTTCCAAGTTTTGGTATGTCTGATTGAGAATTGAGTTGAGTGTTCTGGCAATATATTCTCCTTTGTTATACAGGGGTATAATTACTGCTACGGTGGGAGTTTTTTTTGGCATTTTCTGATTTTTTAACGCAAAGGAACGCAAAGTTTTAATGAGGTTGACAGAGGTTGGCTATGAGGTCAAAGTTTTTGGATGTATTTTGCTTGATTTGCGGTAAGTTGGTTTTTAATTGGTTTGCGATTTCTTGTCTTCTATTCCACAGATGACGGATGGTGTTACAAGCTGTATCGGTATCTAAGAACTGTTGGAAGGAAATGAGTAAGCCGTCATGAACTGCTTCTGCGCCTAGAAGGTCAGTCATGATACCTTCAGCTTTGACGGAATAGCCGATGGGAAGGGTACAAACTCCACTGGATAAGCCTGCGATCGCAGCGTGCATTCTTTCTGAAACTACCAAATCACAAGCACTAATTAAGCCTTTAAATTCAGATGCAGTATGTTCTGCGCCGGCTAGCTGTACACGGGGGTCAAAGTTGAAGAGTCGCAGGAGTTCACCAGCGAGGATGCGATCGTCGTTTTCTGGGCGATAATCATGGACGTGAGGAATTAGCAGCACTTGTGCGCCAAATTCCTGGAGAATCATGTTAATGACTTCACACCACACTTTGGTATGTTTTTCGTAGTCAGCACGCGTGTAGCGGCTGATACCTTGACTGATACCAAGGGCGACGACGGGACGGTCTGGGTGGAAGTTGTATAATTTCAGTAAGTTCTGGACGGTTTCGGGTGGTGCTGGAGGGAGGAGAAAGGCGGGGTCGGCTGTGTGCTGGACTAGTTCGGGAGATAAACCTAAATCTTTGGTGACGTATTTGTAAGTCAAGCTTTCTCTGACGGTGATTAACTTAGCGTGACACGCCACATCTAGCCAGATTTGTGCTTCTTTGTCAGTCTTGAAAGGGCCGATAGATTGAGCTAAGAAAACTACAGGAATACCAGCATCTAAGGCGTAGACTAGTGGTTTCAGTTGTCTGGTGAGAAAATGTACACCGTAGTCAGAACCAAAGATATCCCCACCAGAAGCCATGACTACTGATGTGTCATGTAGTAAACAGGAAATATCTTTGTATGCTGGGGCGATTGGTTTGTAGACTTGAGAAAGCTTGTTACGCCAGCGATTTACGATATGTAGGCGGCGTAAATTGCGATCGCTAATTAATTCTACATTGTCAGGTCGTAGTCTAATTTCGTCGTAGTCTGGTGTTTCGCTAAGAATACTGATAGCAAGTTCCGGTAGACGTTGACGTAGTTGTTCAATAGTGGTTAACACCATTGCTTCCACGCCTCGGTTACGTAGTCCAGTAATACCTGTGATGGCTGCTTTCATAGCTATTTAACCTCTCTGAAAATTAGCTAAAACATTTACTAACCGTCGTTTTATCCCGCCAGCTACTCGTTTCCATAGCGGTGCGTGATATAGTCGTCTGTATTTCTGCACTAAGGGGTCTAATTGCTGTTTAAATACAGAAAATTCACCAGCCTTAACAGCGTTTTTAAAAGCAATATGACTTTCTGCTGCTAAAGCCACTCGCATGATTTGGCGTGCTTGCAAGTTTTTATTCAGATGACTAGCACTTGGCTTTACCCGCTTTTGGGGATACCATTCACCCTGCTGTTGAGTTAAATACAAGCGATAAGCTAAACCTTCTCGTCGGTGCTGAAAGCCAGATTTTTGTGACTGTGCTACCTCATCCGCACTAATTCTATCCATCTGTAACTTGCTTGCACTCATCCCAGCTTCAATCATGTCGCGAATGACTGGATGACGCACTATCACTACATTTGTACCTTGACTATCCTTGACATATTGAGGTAGCCAAGCATCCCCAACTGTCACATCTGCGGTTTCTGCTACCACATCATCACAATAATCGCAGGCTTTATATTTGAAAAAACCCAAACCCCAGTCTGTACCGTAGAGGTCATACACAGGACTACTACGAGTGACTATCTTACCAGCTTGCAGTCCTGTCACTTCTATACCGTAGCGGTTAGCGTTGGCATCGGGTAATTTGTGGCGGAAGTCGATTGCTAGTAGGTTATCTGGTTCAATACCGCATTGCCAAGCTAACATTTCAGCAAAGCCTGTACTTTTGAGATGACCGCAAATTAAACCCACACAAAACCGGATGCGTTCAGCTAATATCGGGTCTTGGCGCATCAATAAACGCACGGCTTTAATAAAACAGGGAATCCCTACAATAGCGTAACGTCCCGGTCGTTCCCGAATAAGTTGCATAACTTGTGACATTTCCACTGGGTAGTAACGGGACTTAGCACCGTTGCGTACCTCTTCTATAGTGGTGGAAAGTTGGTAGTGAAATAATCTAGGGTCAGTGGGTGAGGGATGACGTTGATGAATGTGGATGACACCATCTACTAAACCTTGAGTGAGGAGATTCGTAACAATCCAAGTTCCCATTCCTCCTGAACTACCGCGATCGCGATAATTATCTTCTACCACATAACCTGCGTAAGTATCTAAATAATAACCAATTTGCTGATGATATTTGCCATCACGACCGAATAATTCTTGGCTAATTTGGTCTTCGTTTAAACTCTGATTAGAAAAAGGACAAACAGATAAGATTCCCTGACTAGAAAACGTGGATTTTGTTAATGTGTCGATAGTGGCTTGCAATTTTTTATCTGCATCTAATTGCATTTGTATTGGTGAACCACTCACAGCCGCACAAGCACCACAACCTACACAATAACCACCCTCAATCACCGTTTCTCGTAACTGGTTAATTTCAGGATTTTGAATTTTCGCTGTAATTTGTTCCGTCATCCTCACTAGTCCTATATTTACTGTTCTAACGAGCAATCTTGACCACTTGCCAAAATAGTTTCGGTGACATCAAAAAAATTGATAAAACATAGACTAATGTGCCAACTAGTGTAGAAATAGCTAATATTGCCCCAGAATTAATTGAGCTACTCAGAAAATATTTGACTGTAAATATCACACCTAACATAGTCATTGTTGCGGCTAAAGGTACGGCACCTTGACGTAAATAGGTGAATATATTAATCCGCACTAGTTTCCACACTACCCAAACCGTTAAAGGTGACATGAGATAACTTCTAATCACATAAGCAGCCGCCACCGCCACAATTCCCCACTGCACAGCTATCGCAAAAGCAATAATATTACTCACAGCTTGCACGCCATCTAAAGCTAATTTCCAAACAGGTTTTCCCAGTGCCATAACGACAGAACCGTTGAAATAGAAATAAGCATAAAGAATCCCTACTAAATTTAACACCTGCATGACTGGAATACTTGCTAGCCATTGTTCGCCAAATACGACTTTCACTATTTCCGGTGCTAAAATTACCATGCCAAAAAAGCCAGGGAAAGTAATTAAGCTAGTCAGTTTGATTGCTTCATACAAAGCATGGCGTAAGCGTTCTGGTTCTTCTTGTAATCTCGAAAATGTCGGTAAAGAAACCTTAGAAATAACGCTAGTGAGTAGTTCGGTGACGACTAATAATAAACGATAAGCTACAGTATAATATCCTAGAGCAACTGACCCTAAAAAATAACCAATTAAAAAATCATCAGAACGGCGATTTAAGAAGTTGAAAATATTCATTCCCAGGACATTCACGCCAAAGGAAAATAAATCATGAAAGTGGCGTTGTGAAAATTTCCATCCTGGTCGCCAGTCACACACCCGCCACAATACTAAAACTTGTACTAAACTGCTGCTAATTTGTTGTGCGACCAGACTCCACACACCAAACCCCATCAACGCCATAGTTACGCCGACGACACCACCAATAAATACTCCAATAAGTGTACGTTTTGCGAGAGATTTGAATGCTAATTGACGCTGAAGAATAGCATTCTGCACACTGCTCAAAGCAATGAAGATAAAACTCACAGATAGCCAGCGTATGATGGGGATGATGGCTGGTTCTTTAAAGAAATTGCCAATTAAATCTGCACTAGCAATAGTAATTATTGCCAAAAATGTCCCCATACCTAAATTAGTCCAAAAAGCAGTATCTAAATGCTCTGGTTCTAATTCTTTTCTTTGAATAATCGCCTGGGAAAATCCTTGGTCAACAAATACCTGTAGAAAATTTAAGAAAATACTGGCTAAAGCGACTAAACCAAAGGTTTGTGGCCCTAATAACCGCGCTAATAAAAAGAAAACCCCAAAAGAAATTGCTTGGCGACCCCAACTTTCAATTGCAGACCAAAATACCCCTAAAAGAGCTTTCTGACGTAAATTTGATGATGCTTTGGGAGATTCCATTACCAGCTTTACCAATAATATGGATTAAAAGTTTGATATTTTGAACCTTTGCCAAAAATCCTTAGTAGAGATGTTGTATGCAAAATCTCTACATCATTTATTTGGTGCAACTTCATAGAGAATTGCTATGAATCTGTTCTCGTTGGTGTTAGCATCGCGCAACCAAGATAATACCGAATTGGGATAGGTAGTATTGTTTTGAGATTCTGGAATAGGCTAATAATCTAGGCTTTTAATCCAAAATCCAAAATTGGTATAAGGTGCAACTGCTAAAGCAAAACCGCAGGTAAAAGCCAAACAGCACAACGACATTTAACTCTTGAATTATGTTGTCCAAGTGTTCAATTATTTGTATTTGAGGTCTAATAGACAACAGAAACTACGGCTAAACTTAAATAGCTGACATCTGTTTTGCTGTGTGCAGTAAACCGCAAAACCGAGAGAATTATTGTTAGTTATGTAGTAAAAGACTTAGTAGATATAAACTAACTAATACACACCATAGATAGTTTAATTTTGTAACAGCAGCAAGTCATGCTGAGATAGTTGAATGATTTTAATCCTGACATAGCCAATAGGGAAACACACTGATAGAAACTTGGGTTAGCTGGAATTTTTATTCACTAAATTCTGTTAGTAATAATTACCCGCAACCGCATACTAGCTTACTAGCTCATTCCAGATTGTTACAACCTTCGTCATAAACTTTACATTTACTTCATACTTTTCTCTGGTTTTCTCTAAGTTGGTTCATACAAGCATTACATTTTCATTACGATTTCATTAATATTACTGAGATAAATATCTTGATTATTCACATTTAATTTTGCTTGTGTGTTTCTCAGACATATCCGCAACACATTTAATATTTGTAGATACGTATAAATGCACATTTCTATATAAGACCAATAAAAAAACAGGGAAGAAAAAATCTTCCCTGTTTTTGTTGTTGTTTTGATTATTTTGCTTGTCTTGCTTGTTAGCTTCTTTGAGCTTTTGGCGTAACATTTGGCGTTGCTTTTTGAGTTGTCGCTTTCTAGCTGAACCGCCTTTACCTTTGTCGTTTCTCCCTTCGCGACGGGGAGATTCCCATCTTTTGAGTCTCATATATTTTGTTTTTATCTGGTGGACAGTGGGCAGGAGGAGAATCGAACTCCTATGACCGCAAGGTCGCCACATTTTGAGTGTGGTGCGTCTACCAGTTTCGCCACCCGCCCTTGATGCAACTTTCCTATTATAATCACTAGATAACTTTAATGCAAGGTGTCAAACGAAAATTTTTGCTGATTCCCTATTTTTTGTTGTGTGTCACTAAGCTAGGGTCAATATCTTGTATCTGAGCCACGCCGCTTAAAGACATTGCCACTTTCATTTCATCTTGTAGTAGCGATAGAACATGAGATACACCAGCTTGTCCACCGACTGCTAGTCCCCACAAAATAGGTCTACCAATTAATACAGCTTTTGCACCCATCGCCAAGGCTTTGAGCATATCTGTACCGCGCCGAATACCACCATCTAATAAGACTTCGACTTTACCATCAACTGCGGCGACGATTTCCGGGAGAGCATCAAAAGAAGCGATCGCACCGTCTAGTTGTCTGCCGCCATGATTGGAAACTACAATGGCTTTAGCTCCATATTCCACCGCACGCGCCGCATCATCACCGCGCAAAATGCCTTTGACTACCAAAGGTAAGGGTGATAAAGATTGTAACCATTCTAAATCACGCCACGTTAACGACGGGTCGAGTTGTTGGGCAAAGTAAGTAAATAAACCAGACTCCCCCTGTTCTTGAGGAATATTTAAGCCGGAGATACTAGTAATATTCGCTAGAGTTAACCCTGATGGTAAGGTAAATTTATTACGTCTATCCCGTTCTCGCTGTCCCAGTACAGGCGCATCAACCGTCAGACAAAGAGCTTTGTAACCTGCTGCGTAAGCTCTTTCAACTAAGGCGCGAGTTAAACCCCTGTCTTTGTGGATGTATAATTGAAACCATTGTAAAGAGTGGGTAAATTTCTGTCCAATCTCTGCGACGGCTTCTAAACTTTGAGTGGACATGGTACTCAACACCATACCCACCCCAGCCGATGCAGCCGCCATCGCGGTAGCTAGTTCACCATCAGGATGAGCCAGACATTGAAAAGCCATTGGCGCAATTAATAGAGGAAATTCGAGATTTTCGCCTAAAACTGTAGTTTTTAGGTTTAATTGGCTTACATCTACAAGCATTCGCGGTCTTAGCTTGACACGCTCAAAGGCAACCCGATTCTCGCGCAGTGTAATTTCATCCCACGCACCACTGCTGTAATAGTCGAGTGCCATCTTAGACAGATGCTTTGGTGCTAACTGTTCATATTCAAAGAGATTGATGGGATTCACAGCCTCTGTCATGGTAGCGATCGCAACTTAACCAGATTTATTTTAGAGTAGATGGCGATCGCTCATCCAAAATTTTTAGCCACTCATCTCACGCCACCGAGTAATATACATCATTTATTTGTAAATTTAAATTGCTCATCTCCTCTACAGGAATCTAGCTAATAACTCTTCCCGTGATAGTTGTAGCAATAAAGGTGTGAATTCTTCTGGAGTTAATGCTAATAAAGGTGTAATAACCTCCCTTAACTGAGCATCTATTTCACCAAATCGAACTTGTAACAAGTTTTCTATAACTTGACGACGTTCTGCTTTTACTCCTTCTTGAATGCCTTCTGCTAATCTTTGCTCATAGAGTTGACGTGATTCATTCATCCCTTCTTGTTTAACTTCTGCTAATCTTTGCTCATAGAGTTGACGTGCTTCGTCAATTCCGGCTTGCTTTGCTTCTGCTAACTTCTGTTCGTAAATTGGTGATAAGCGCATAATTAAATTTCTATCCTCCTCGTCTACATTTTGATTCACTTCTAAAGTAGTCTTGAGACTTAACAATAAATCAATTGCTTTTGCTCGGAAAGGATGATCTTGGGGAAGTGCTTCTAGTTCATCTATTGCTTGTTGCTGGACTCTACCCTTACCTAAAATTCTCAACCATAATGTTTCCTCTGTGCGTGGTAATTGGTGAATTGCGATAATTGCTGTCCGTAGATAATCTGCTAAAAAATGAACTCCTACTTCCCAGTTTTCTAAATCTAAACTGGCTCTGAACCCACTCAAATATAGATTCAGAAGCCGTTGGTGACAAAATCCAAAGTCGGGGTAATTCTGATTCCTTAATTCGGTTTTCATCACCTTTAGATTTGACGTTTTAACTCAGCAAAGATATCAAATAGCTTGTTCATACAACTGCGGATTTCTGCAATTGTAGCCGCATTTCTAAACGGTTCGATTAAAGCAGGTGCAGCCGCAATCCTACTTAACAAGCCTAATTCTATTGTATCGCTGCTGGATGGAGAGGCAGGAGCAAAATAAATGTCAATTTCTCGGATTTCTGCTGATACTTTCCGACTGGTTTCTACTGTTCCCAAAGGTTGTAATAATTCTTTTAGATAGTCTTTGGCAAACTGGTCATAAGCAAATCTAGTCATTAATCATTAGTCATTAGTCATTAGTTTTTCCCCTGCTTCCCCTGCTTCCCCTAAACCCCTAAATTATCTACCAGTTACGCCAACCACCCTTGGGGGCAGCTTCACTAATGTATTTTTGTCCGTGGGTTTGTAATAAGTTTTGATATTCTTGACTACTTGCCCACCGGTCAATTTCTCTGGCTCTTAAGACTGGTACAGGGTGAGTTAATTCGGCTGTACGGGCTGTTTTGAGCATTTCCCCAAGTTCGGTTTTACTAATATCATCGTAAGCACGGGCTTGAGCAATGAAAGCATCAAGATTGAGTTTGGGTGCAAGAGTTGGTGAACCGCCGGCTAATTTCATTAACACAGACATCACCACTTTGGGGTTTTGGGTGGCTAGTAAAGCGGCGCGATCGCAGGTAAACTCAGCACAGCGTACCCATTCTAAAAGTTGTGCTTGGATAGCTTGAGCAACGACAGCCCCAATATTAGGTACTACACCTGCCGCTAATATTAATAAATTGACAGGCGTTAAATAAACACTATGGTCACACTTGAGATGTCCTAACTCATGGGCAATTACTGCCTGTATCTCTTCTGGTGTCAGGATATCAATTAAGGAAGTGTGCAGCACGACAAAAGGCTGCTTACCCCGCATGGCAAAAGTGTAGGCATTAGGTGCAGGGTGTTGCCTTACATATAATTGCGGTGGCTCAATGTCTAAAACTTTGCAAGCTTCTATTAACAAGTGATGTAACTCAGGTAGTTGATTTTCCCCTACCAACACACTAGAAGCAATATTTTCTACATAAAAAACCTGCTCTGCCATTGGGCCGAGCAAGTTTCTGACAAGCATATCCAAACCAGGTATTTGCTTAAGAGAGTTGGTAGCTTCCAAATCTAATGGATGACGAAATGAGTCAGCTTTTAAACCGATGAGTGAGGATTTAAACACAGACATGATTTAGCCGGCTGGAAAAACAAAATATCAACAGCCTCCCACAGTTAGTATAGCGATTTGGGGCATGGGGAATGGGGCATAGGGCATGGGGCATGAGGTATGGGGTATGGGAGTAAAAATCTACCTTGTCTAGCTTGTCCACCTTGTCCACCTTGTCCCCAGTCCCCAGTCCCCAGTCCCCAGTCCCCAGTCCCTATTAATTCGCTGCTTTCTCTCCGTCGGCTGGAACTTCACCAACTCGCAGGATTCTTGCGCCTATTTGTTGCAATTTCACATCTATTTGATCGTAACCCCGATCAAGGTGATGTAATCCCTGAATGGTGGTTTGTCCTTCGGCTGCTAGTCCGGCTATAACTAGAGCGGCTGACGCTCTTAAGTCAGTACCGATGACTGGCGCGCCGGATAATATCGGCACTCCTCGCACAAAGGCGGTATTGCCCTTGACACGGATATCCGCACCTAAGCGGTTTAACTCGGAAGCATGGCGCAGGCGATTTTCAAAGACGGCTTCGTTAATGATGCTGTCGCCTTCTGCCAAGGTGAGTAAAGCCATGAATGGTGCTTGCATATCTGTGGGAAAACCAGGATGGGGCAAGGTTTCGATGTCCGTTGCTTTCAGGGTTTCGGCGGGAAGAATGCGTAAGCAATTTGGTGCTTCTTCAATGATGGTGACACCAATATCCCGTAATTTGGCAATCACCGGAATTAAGTGATCGGAAATGACTGGGGATAAGGTCAGTTCTGAGCGAGTGATAGCACCAGCTACTAAAAATGTCCCGGCTTCGATGCGATCGGGAATAATAGAATAGTCAACAGAATGCAATTTTGGCACGCCAACTACAGTAATAGTGCTGCTACCAGCACCCTGAATTTTCGCGCCCATTGCATTACAGAAGTTGGCTAAATCCACTACTTCCGGCTCTCTGGCGGCATTTTCAATAATGGTTTCACCATCAGCTAAGGTGGCTGCCATCATCAGGGTTTCTGTCGCCCCGACGCTAGGAGTATCTAAGTAAATTTTCGCACCTTTTAATCTGCCATTAGTTCCAGGAACATAGGCGTTACAAATACCATGTTCAATCTGTACTTCGGCTCCCATTGCTTGCAGTCCTCGGACGTGCAGATCAACGGGTCTTGCGCCAATGGCACAACCCCCTGGTAATGGCATTTGTGCCACTCCCAAGCGGGCTAAAATTGGCCCAATAGCAAAGAAACTAGCCCGCAGTTGGGTAACTAGTTCGTAGGGAGCTTTTGATGTAGCAATTTCACTGGCGTTGATGTCTAAAATATCCCCTTGTCTGGTTAGGCGTACACCCAACGCTGAAATGACCTCAGCCATCCGTTCTACGTCCGCCAACAGTGGAACGTTACGAATTCGACAATCACCAGAACAAAGCAAAGCTCCAGCCATGATGACCAAGGCAGAATTTTTAGCTCCACTGATTTTGACGTGTCCCTTTAAAGGATGCCCACCCCATATTTGCAAGACTGAGGAGTCTACTGCTACAGCAGGTTTAGCTTCTGGTAAGCTGCTAGAAGAATTAATAAGCCTGCCTCCAAAATAAATACATAATTTTAAAGTTAGAAGTTGGTTTTGATTCTACAGTAAAGATTTGATTTGTATACATTTTGTCTCAAGTCGCAACCAGGAGACAGGAGGAAAGAGGCAGGAGGCAGGAGGCTTTGAGTGATTTTTTCATTTTCACTCCACCCCTACACTTTTATACTCTTACACCCCTTTACGGACTGGTTGACACAAATCAATAATTAAGCGATAATGATAAATCGTGAGTATGCAAACCGCAAGCGGAACTGGCGGAATTGGCAGACGCGCTAGATTCAGGTTCTAGTGCCGCAAGGCTTCCGGGTTCAAGTCCCGGGTTCCGCATGAAACTAAGTGCTGAGTTGTGAGTAATGAGTGCTGAGTATTCATTACTCACAACTCAGCACTGATCACTCAGCACTTAAAATGTTAACGAGTTTACAAAATCCTTTAGTTAAGCAAATCCGCAAGCTGCAATCTACGAAAGAACGGCATAAGCAGCAGTTGTTTTTGCTGGAAGGTACGCATTTGTTGGCAGAAGCTTGTGCGGTGAATTATCCGTTAGAGGTGGTATGTTGTACACCGGAATGGCAAGCAAATCACAGCCAACTATGGGAGTTAGCTTGTAGTTTGTGCGATCGCAGTGAAGTTGTCAGTCCAGAAGTCTTAAGTGCGATCGCTACTACTGTACAACCAGATGGGGTCATAGCTACAGCCAAACGTCAGCAACAGCAAAATCCAGTTCCCTACACGGGTATTGTTTTAGCGTTGGAAACTATCCAAGACCCTGGTAACTTAGGGACAATGATTCGCACGGCGGCGGCTGCCGGTGCGTCGGGTTTATGGTTGAGTCAAGATAGTGTAGATTTAGATAATCCCAAAGTTTTGCGTGCTTCGGCGGGACAATGGTTTCGTCTGGCGACGGCAGTAAGTGCAGACTTAAAAACCACAGTCCAGAATTGTCAGCAAGCAGGAATGCAGATAATAGCCACCTTACCAACTGCGAAATTAACTTATTGGGAAGTAGACTGGCGAAAACCCAGTTTGATTTTATTGGGAAACGAAGGTGCAGGTTTATCCCCTGATTTAGTCGCAATGACAGATCAACAAGTCACAATCCCCCTGAGTCCAGGAGTAGAATCATTAAATGTAGCGATCGCCGCCGCTTTAATGTTATACGAAGCGCAAAGACAAAACCAGAGTTAGTCAACAGTCAACAGTCAACAGTCAACAGTTCCCCCCTTACTTCCTGCTCTTCCTTCTAAATATTGTTCAATATCAGCAACAGCATCTTCCCAAGCTGCTAAATCAGCATCATTTACATCTTCACTCTGTACCACAGCATTGACATTACCAGCAGCATTATCTGGTATCTCCTCATCATCTGTGGAACTGTCGTGTAAGATATCCTCCAACTGTTCTAAGGCTTGTTCAAAGTCTTGAGCAGCTTCGAGGCGATCGTGTGGCTGATTTGGCTCCATAATTTTGACTCAAAAATTCTGATTCACAGTTGATTGTAATGGCTATAAACCAAATTCCACACCCTCTTTATGATGTCAATTGGTGGCTAAGAGTTTGGTATAGCTGTGTCGAATCTATCTTAACCTCTTTATTCTCATCTTCAGGAATAGGTTGAGTCGATGGTGATAAAAATTACTTATAAACAGTCAATCTCAAGCCAAAATTCCACAGGCATAAAAATATCGCTTTTGCTTATTTTTATACCCGTGGAAAAGAGAGGTTTGTGAATTAGTACAGAGGTAAGGGAAGGCAAAAGGTAATACCAATTCAAAATTCAAAATTCAAAATTCAAAATTAAGAATCAAGACAGAGCAAGCATTTGGGGCTGTACATCTGTCGCATTCTTTTTTCAAATTGGTGTAAAAAAGAAAAATCTCTTACTTTTGCCTTTTGCCTTTTTACTTCTCCTAGTTCCTCTGAATTAAACTAGAGTGCCTTTGAAGCCAATGGGGCCTTCACCTGCATAAGTCATAGTTCCATTGAGGGTGTTACCGTTATCTGAGGATTTAACATCAATAGCAACAACTCTTTGGTCAGCACGACAACCCAGTAACCAAGTACCACCGGGATTCCAGGGAGCAGATGAGCCACCCCATTGGTTTTGGACTGCGTAGGTGTTGTTTTGAGTGAGAGTAGCTTTGAAACCGATGGGGCCTTCGCCTGCATAGGTCATAGTTCCATTCAGGGTTTTACCGCCATCGTTAGATTGAGCGTTAATCGCTACTACACCCTGATTAGCACGACAACCTATTACCCATTTTCCACCGTCGTTCCAGGGAGCAGATGAACCACCCCATTGATTGCCTACATTGTAAGCACCACCATCAATCTGATTGCTGGTAAAGCCAATAGGGCCTTCACCGGCGTAGGTCATAGTTCCGGTTAGGGTTTGGCCGCCATCGTTGGATTGAACCTTAATGGCTACAACATTCTGATTGGTGCGACAACCGATTACCCACACTCCACCATCATTCCAAGGTGCAGAAGAGCCACCCCACTGGTTTTGTACTGCATAGGTATTGCTTTGAGTACGAGTGGCTTTAAAACCAATAGGCCCTTCACCTTTATAGGTCATAGTTCCTGTCAGGGTGTTGCCATTGTCATTGGAGGTGACATCAATAGCAACTACGTTTTGACCTGAGCGACAACCTATAACCCAGATTCCACCATCATTCCAAGGCGCAGAAGAACCACCCCACTGGTTTTTAACTTGATAGAGGTTGTTATAACCTTTGCTAGTTTTTGGGGATAGTGTTTGTGCGGTCATGAAATCTCCTAACTTTTACAGCGTGTAGTTTGAGATACTTGTGTTTAACTTTCTCTCATCAGAATTCCTGATGTTACCCATTGATGTTGTTTGGTATTCCCAACTACGAGGGTCTCAGTAAATTCAGCCGCATCTTAACACAGGGTTTAACCGCAATTAACTTGATACTTAACGCTTCTTAACTTATTAAATTGATTGTGGATAGGATTTTTTAGTCACAAAAAAAATTTGTAGAAACCTTTTGTTGTAAGGTTTCTACAAATTCTGATGTTTTGACTATTTCACTTTTTTAGTAGTGATTCCCTGTTTTCCGGTGATTGATAGCGGTGACTGCATCCGGCTTCAGTAATTTACCGTTATCTACGGTTGCATATACTACCCAATGATCACCACATTCCATGCGTTGCTCAACCGAGCATTCCACATAAGCAAGAGCATCAGTTATGACAATACAACCGTTTTCTGCTTCCGTAGTTGTAAAGTTTTGGAAGCGGTCTTCTCCAGGTTTGAAATTCTTACGAAAATGCTTCATATA
Source organism: Aliinostoc sp. HNIBRCY26 (assembly GCF_050235535.1). Lineage (GTDB taxonomy): Bacteria > Cyanobacteriota > Cyanobacteriia > Cyanobacteriales > Nostocaceae > Trichormus. The sequence continues at coordinate 3,178,322 of NZ_CP189852.1, read as the reverse complement.
CTCCAGATGATTGCCTTCTGGTAGGATATTCAGGGCAAATTTACCACCAGGATACATGAGAGATTCTATAGCTCTTTCTTTGGCGATCGCTACCGTCAAACCAGGAGGATTAAAAGTAGCTTGTGATACCCAAGAACCTAACATTGCTGTAGCAACTTCACCGTGTTTTGCTGTAACAACACATACAGAACCCACAATTCTACCTACGGCTTGTTCTACAGGTGTAGCTGCTTGTTGGGGTAGTCGCACTTTTTTAGCTTTCTTTAATGTTTGTGCAAAATCTGTACCAACTTCTTCACAATACTTTAAAGTGACATCATCAGGCTTAAATTTCACCTTGAGTGTTTCCACACCGAAACGGTATCCCGCATCCCGAAGCTTGCATTCAATCATGTCTAAGGCTTCACCACTCCAGCCATAAGAACCGAAGACCCCAGCTAGTTTGTTGTTATCACCCACCTTGAGGACAATCCCTAAAGCAGTGTTAATGGGTGTAGGTGCATGACCACCGATGGTGGGAGAACCGATGAGAAAACCATCGGCTTGTTCTAAAGCGGATTGAATTTCTTCCGGTGTAGCGAATTCACAGTTAACCGATTTGACCGCCGCACCACCTTTAGTTACTCCCAGAGCGATCGCCTGTGCTAAAGTCGCAGTGTTACCGTAAGCTGAAGCATAGAGTAAAGCTACAGTCACCTCTCGGTCTTTTTGCGCCAAACTCCAATCAGCATAGGCTTGGGTCAATGCCATTAAACTACTACGTACCAAAGGCCCATGACCGACAGCGTACATTCTTACTTGTAAATCAGAGATTTTTTCCAATGCTGCTTCCACATGAACAGCATGGGGAGCCATCAAACAGTTGTAGTAGTAACGCTGGTCTTCCTTAAAGGACTCCCAATTGTCATCAAATACTTCATCACCGCAGATATGTACCCCAAATAGCTTATCTGTGTAGAGAATCTGGGTTTTTTGGTCATAGGTACAAAGACCTTCTGGCCAACGAGGGCTAGGAATTGGTAAGAACTTCAATACATGACCTTGACCCAAATCTAAGGTTTCTTTCCCCCGCATCACCAAAATATTTAAGCTGTTATCTGGGAAAGCTGCCCGTAAATTCGCCGCGCCAGGAAGAGAACAAACAAAGGTAATTTGCGGTGCTACTTCTAGCAGTGCCTTTAAAGTAGATACACGATTGGGGCTAAAGTGACCCAAAATCACGTAATCTATTTTTTTCAAATTGACAGTCTGCTGCAATGCTTCCAGATAAATTGTTGCAAAGGTTTCACCTGGGGGGTCAAAAAGAGCAGTTTTATCAGCTTCGATGATGTAGCAGTTAGAGGTAGTACCTCTTTCTAAGGCGTATTCAATTTCAAACCGCAAACGTGACTGACTACGCGCTCTCAGCACTTTGGTATTTGTCGCAATTGGCAGAATTTGTACGTCACGGGGTTTGGAATCGTTCATAGATGTTGTGTTTTCAGTTTTATCAAAAAATTGGAAAAACCGGGTGGATTTAGCCCAGTTTTTAGTGGATTCGATGAAGCGTTGGAAATCCATATTATTGGGGATTGGGGACTGGGGACTGGGGATTGGGGACTGGGGATTGGGGCATTTAATTTTGAATTTTGAATTTTGAATTTTGAATTGATTTGCCCCTACACCCCTACACCCCTTTTAGTAATAATTACCCACCTTCCGGTGACGTACGGCGGTTAGTCCATCGGGTTTGGAAACTCGACCATCTTGGACGGTGCAGTATAATATCCAATGGTCGCTGCATTCTATGCTGCTTTGGACTTCGCACTCCATGTATGCTAAAGCGTCTGTCAGGATGGGTGAGCCGTTTTTGGCGGTTTGGGTTCTCACGCCGGCGAAGCGGTCAGCACCAGGCAGTAAACGCTTGAGGAATTGTTTTTTGAGTTCTTGATAGTTGCCTTCTTCTAAGACGTTGAGGACGAAGCGATCGCCTACTTGCATCAAAGCATCAATGGCGCGGTCTTTGGCTACAGCAATGGTAAATCCTAAAGGTTGCAGGCTGGCTTGTGCTACCCAGGAGGCTAACATGGCACTGCTGACATCATCTTTTTTGGTTGTGACAATATATAAGCCGTTGCTAATCCGCCCCAATGCCTTTTCCATGTTGACATCGAGGGCTTTGATTTGCTTGATGTTCCTCTCCCGTGTGACAAATTGTCCTAAATCTGTACCAGCTTCGGTACACATTTGGTAGGTGGAAGGACTAGGAACATCTTTAATGCGAATGGCTGGGAAGGCTTCTTTGACACCCAAGTCGATAAATTTCCGTCGCAGTGTATCAACGGGTTCGTCATCACCACCGAAGCACTCAAATAAGCCGACTACCTGCTTATCTTTAATAACAGATAATAGAGAACTGATGGCTGCTTGCGCGGCTACGGAAGTTGTAGGCGGCATACCAATAATTAAACCAGCTGCTCTCCCTGCTAATTCTTGAATTTCTTGGATTTCGGCGGTGCTGAGGTCGATGAATTCTACTCCTACCCCAGTTTTTTGGATACCTTCAGAAATTGCTTGACCAAGGCGATCGCTATACCCATAATCGGAAGCATAGAACAACCCAACGGTGGTTTCGGCTTTGGCTTGTCTTTGACTCCAACTCTGGTAACACTCGGTTAAAACATCGAGGTGATGATACAACAACGGCCCATGACCGTTGGCGATAATATTAATCTTGCCCAGTTCACCCATCCGCTTCATCGCGTTTAATAGGGAACGAGCGTTTGGCCCCATTAGACAATCATAATAAAATCTAAAATCGGCTTCAATCGCTTCTAAATCTTCATCGAAGGTGCGATCGTCGCAGAAGTGCATCCCAAAAGCATCACAAGTATAGATTACTTGGGTTTTACGGTCATAACTAAAGATTGTATCTGGCCAATGCAAATTCGGCGCACTGACGAATTCGATTTCGTGACCTTTACCGATATCGATGCGATCGCCACTTTTAACGATGCGCTTAGAAAATGGATCATGTACTAAACCTTCTAAAAATTGCAAGGCAATTTTAGAAGCTAAAACAGTCGCCCTTGGTGCTAATTGCAGCACATCCTCCACCAAGCCGCTATGGTCTGGTTCTGTATGACTGACAATAATGTAATCAATAGCCTTGGGGTTGATGAGACTTTTGAGAGTATCTAAATACAATTGACGAAACTTCTGGTGCGAAGTATCGATTAAAACTGTTTGTTCGCCCCTAATGAGATATGAATTATAAGTCGTACCGTTTTGCAGTCCGAATTCGATATCGAAGCGATCGCGATCCCAGTCTAGACAGCGAATCGCCGTAGTATTGGGGGCAATTTCTACAGTTTGTACAGTTAGCCGATGCTGAACATTTTCTGTGTTGGCGTTGCCGGTCGTAGACATCGCTACCATTATTTTATTCGTCTCCGAGTGCAAATAAACAGTATTGTTTCTCTGCCCCCATTGTGCCGCTAACTGTCTTTTTAAGTTGTAATAAAAACGATATTTGCCAAAATTCAAGATGTAGCAATTATTGCTATTTTTTGGCTATGTTTTTAACGCTGCAAATCTCCGCAAAACCAGTCATCATCAAGGGTATTCAGTTTTAAATATTGATGTTTCTTGGCATAATTTAAAATTCCTCACATATCATAATAACCTATTTTGCCTGGCAATATTTCCTTTACAAAAGGTATAGATTACTGAGATGAGAGGAAAGAATACACAAGGAAAATACCAGGATAAGACTAGAAATGTGATAATTTTTTTCTCAAATCACATGACATTTCTCAAGATGAATTTTGCTCTTTTTGTGTTACTGGGAGACTTCTGTTGTTTCTATACTTTTTTTGGAATTACCGAAAATTTGTAGCGCAGAAAACAACTGATGATAAGACCAATGAGTCGCCGTGAACACTAAGCTGATTAATGTTAGTAGCAGAATACTCAATACTGTTCCGTAAGCATGGGTATGCCACCAGAATTTTTGCAGAATTTGTACCAGTTTCCAGCCAGAGAAATTGTTTAGTTTTGTTGTCTGGGATGTTTTGCTATGCTGTGCGAGAATCATTGCTAAATATTAAATACGGTAAGTCGATAGAGTTTAAGTTGTTTATCTAATATCGCACAGCTTGCATCTAGAAGCAAGCTCAAGTGGAAATTCTGCCGCCGTTGGTGAAACGGAATATGCAACATCAGAGCCAAAGCGGTTTACTATAAGAAATGTCAAGAATCTGTAACATTTGCGTTATTAATTAGGAAATTAGTCGTGTTCCCAAATCACCGCGATCGCCTACAACGGGACAAAGTCCATCGCCATGATCAAAACCAACGCTGGAAGTTTCTGCAACTATTTGGACTAGTTCAGCGTCATCCGCTAGTCATTTCACGCTGGGTTTTACGTTGGGTGGTAGTAGGGACTGTTTGTGGTTTATTTGCGGGGTTGTATTGGAATGTTCTGGAACTGATAATTCACCAGCTACAAAGGTTTGAGGGTTTGAGTCTCCTGATTGTGATGCCTTTAGCGGGGTTAATTATTGGCTTGGTGATTCATTTTTTAGGGAATCCGGGCGAAATTGCCGTAATTGTCGATAATATTCACTTTCGTGGCGGACGTTTAGATATGGGGAAAAATCCCTCGATGATTCTCGCTTCTTTGGTGAGTATCGCCGCCGGTGGTAGTGCGGGGCCAGAAGCCCCACTAGTACAAGTTACAGGTTCTTTTGGGACTTGGGTAGGCGATCGCTTACGACTCCAGGGTGAAGACTTGAGATCCATGAGTTTAGCAGCAATGGCGGCTGGCTTTACGGCTTTGTTTGGCGCACCTCTGGGCGGGGCGATGTTTGCCTTAGAGATTCTCCACCATCAACATATTGTGGAATACTACGAAGCTTTGATGCCCGCGATCGTCTCCAGTTGTGCTAGTTATCTGGTGTTTGCTTTTATTACTCGTTTGGGAGTTGCACCCACTTGGCATTTTCCCCAGTACCGCTTAGAAAATATCGATGATTTTGCTTTAGCTATTCTGTTTGGGATCATCGGTGCAGTTGCAGGCTGGATGTTTATCGCGATTTTTCGGGGTTGCGACCAAATTTTTGCCAAAATACCTGGGCCAGTTTATGTACGTACCACTTTAGCGGGATTGGGTTTAGGCAGTTTAGCCGTATTATTACCTTTAACTCGTTATTTTGGGCATGAAGAATTAGCATCTGTCCTCGATGCTAACTTTACTGCTGTTTTTCTCTTGACCTTAGCCTTGGGTAAAATGGCCGCGATTAGTATGACAGTCACTGGTGGCTGGCGTGGTGGATTTATTATTCCCTTATTTTTCACGGGTGCTTGTATTGGAAAAGCGATCGCTATCTTCATTCCTGGACTGAATCCCGCACTAGCAATGATTTGTACAATGGCAGCGATTAATGCGGCCGTAACACGCACACCAATCAGTACAACTTTGTTGTTATCAAAATTGACGAATTTTAGCCCTTTTACGCCAATTCTTTTTGCTAGTTTAATTGGTTTCTTTCTGGCTCCAAAAGTCCCTTTAATATCTGCTCAACTCAAGACACAACAAACCTTTGAGGAAATACAAAATTAAAATTTTTCTACCAAAAATCTATTTCAATTCAAAATTACAATTAAACTCGGCTAATTAATGACATCTGCACCTGATTTTTGGCTGAATAGATGGTTTCGCTCCTCGGCAGACTGAGACGAGAATGTGTTAGAATTGTATCAAAATATGGCAATTATTCAAGAGAAATTTGGCATAATTTTGCGCTTTGTCAAGTACGAAGGCTAAAATCTAAGTTCTTTGGAGTTTTTTAGTTTATGACAACCTCACAGGAGAGGATTATCCCGACGGATCTGCGGAATGAAATGTCCCGGTCTTATCTGGAATACGCCATGAGTGTCATTGTGGGCAGGGCGTTACCAGATGCCAGGGATGGTCTAAAACCTGTGCATCGTCGCATCCTCTATGCCATGCACGAGTTAGGGCTAACCCACGATCGCCCCTTTCGGAAATGCGCCCGTGTCGTCGGGGAAGTGTTGGGTAAATACCACCCCCACGGCGATACAGCAGTATACGATGCCTTGGTGCGGATGGCGCAGGATTTTTCCATGCGATCGCCCTTAATTAACGGTCATGGTAACTTTGGTTCGGTGGACAATGACCCACCGGCGGCGATGCGTTATACAGAGTGCCGTCTGCAAGCGTTAACTAGTGCTGCCCTACTGCAAGACATCGAATCAGACACCGTCGATTTTATTGATAACTTCGATGGTTCGCAGCAAGAACCGACAGTCTTACCTTCCCGTATTCCCCAACTACTGCTAAATGGTTCTTCGGGAATTGCGGTAGGGATGGCGACGAACATTCCCCCCCACAACTTAGGTGAACTGATTGATGGTTTGGTGGCGTTGATTCACAACCCCGAAATCACCGATTTGCAGTTAATGCACCATATTCCTGGGCCAGACTTCCCCACGGGAGGACAAATTCTCGGTACATCGGCGATTAAAGAAGCCTTCACCACAGGCCGGGGTTCAATTACCATGCGTGGTGTCGCCAACATCGAAACCATTGAACAGCGAGGCCGTCCCGACAGAGAAGCCATCATCATCACCGAATTACCCTATCAAACCAACAAAGCGGGATTAATTGAAAAAATTGCCGAGTTGGTGAATGATAAGCGGATTGATGGCATTGCAGATATCAGAGACGAA